>NZ_JAENKV010000009.1 GCF_016599045.1 Campylobacter sp. TTU_617 | reverse complement strand
GAATAGTTCCACTATTGGTAAAATTATTGATTGTTGTTCCACTAGTTAAATTAATTCCATAACCGCTGTTACTTTTAATAGTTCCACTATTGGTAAAAGTTTGAATATCAGTATTATTAAAATATATAGCTTCATTTTTTGAATGAATAGTTCCACTATTATTAAAATTATTGATTGTAGATTTAGATCCATCTTTTCCCCAAACTGTGATACCAAATTTAGAAACACCATTTCCTATAATGCCACTATTATTAAACGTTTCTATGGTAGCACCACCATTACTGCTATTTCCTACTTGAACACTAGCAGTATTACCTCCACCTTGAAGGGTTCCTTGGTTTAAAAAGGTAGAAGTAGAAGAACTTGTTTGGAAAAGAATAGCTTGCTTGTTTTTATTTCCATTGCTAGTAGGACTAGAAATTGTAACCGAACCACTGCTTGTTATAGTAAGAGTATTATTACTTCCACTTATAGTATGAGTTGAACTTAAAGATTCATTTATAGTAGTATTGCTACTAGATTGTGAACTATAAAAACTAGGTGAATTATCGCTATTATCATCATAAGTTTCTACATTAGCTGTAGCATAAGAATAAGAACTTAAAAAAGAGATTGTAACTAAAGAAAGAACTAGTTTTTTAGATGAATGAGAATGGTTTTTTTCAATCCCCCCCCCCCGTTTCTTTTTTGTCTAAACTATACAAACGCTGACCCATTATAACCTCCTATAGTTAATTAGTTATTTAATTTTTTAAAAAGGGAATAAACCAAAGAATAATAAATCCAAATCATAGATTATGCGTAATGATAAAAAAAATTTTCTTAAAGTTATATTAAGAAAACTTTTAGATATTTTTAATATTAATTTTATATTTATAAAATAAAAACTAATCAGTTTAATATAATAATCTTTGAAAGAATAAAAATAAAACTATTAAATAATATTAGTTTTATTTTTAAATTTAAAATATATTGGAGCTTTATTTATATAAAAAATATTTTTTAATTTATTGGTTTGTTTCTAAATTTAAAAATATTTTCACTAATTTTGCTGATAAATCTAAAATTATCCATTTTAAATTTTATCCCATCACAAGTCGCATTAAGTACAAGTCTTCGCCTTGTGTGACTTTGTATTCTATACTTTCACACTTAGGACATTTAAAAACATTTTCTTCTAAAATACTTGTTTGATTACAATTTAAACACAAAATTTCAAGCGGGGCAAGCTCTATAAAAAGTTTAGCATTTTTGCAAAAATTTGAGTTTTCTTTAAAAGTTTCAAAGCAACGTTTAAAAAGATCAACTTCTATACCACTTAAACGCCCGATTTTTACATAAATTTCTTGCACATTTTTGGCATTATTGCTTAGGGCGTTTTCTTCGCAAAGTTCGATTAAAGATTCTACTATACTTAATTCGTGCATTAGCAAATTCTTGGTAGAAGTTCGCCTTTAGGGCTTTCTAAAAAGCGTTTAGCTCCATAAGCATTTTGTAAAATCACGCGTGCTTTTTTCTCTTCTAAAACTTCACCTATAATACTCGCATTCGCATTGTATTTTTTTAGAATTTCTAAGGCTTTTAACTCATCTTCTTTTTCTACGCAAAGTATAAAAGTACCTTCATTGGCAAGTTCATATGCTTCATAGCCAAAAAGCTCACAAAGTCCTAAAACCTCATCTTGTATGGTAATTTGTTCTTCAAAAATTAAAAGATCATTTCCGCTTTGTTTTGCCCACTCATTTAAAACCGCACTAAGTCCGCCTCGTGTTGCATCACGCATAGCAATGACTTTGATATCTTTTTCTAAAAGTTCCAAAACCTCTTTATCTAAAGCTTTACAATCACTTTTAATATTAGCTTCTAGATTATTTCTTTTGATTAAAACACTAGCTCCGTGTCTTCCTATATCGCCTGAAACAAGTATGCTAAGCCCTGCTTTGATATTTTTACTTTCTTTTTTAGCAATGATCTCTCCTAAGACGGTGGTGTTGATATAAATCTCATCACCTTTACCTTTAGGAACAACTTTAGTATCGCCACAAACTAGCATTACACCACATTTTTCACACTCTTTTTTGATACTTTTTAAAATGCGTTCTAGTTTTTCTAGCTCAAAACCCTCTTCTAAAATAAGTCCTAAACTTAGATATTTTGGCTTTGCTCCTACCATTAAAATATCATTAATAGAACCACAAACACAAAGTTTGCCGATATTGATCTCATCATCTAAAAAAATCGGACTTAATACAAAAGAGTCCGTGCTTAAGGCTAAATTGCCCAAAATCGCTGCATCATTGTTTGCATTTAAAATTTCATTATTAAAGATCTTGAAAAGCTTAGTTAAAAGCTCATTCATCTCTTCTCCGCCACCCCCATGAGCTAAGGAAATATTTTTCATGTATTCACCTTTGAATATTTATAATATGCTGCACAAGCTCCTTCACCTGAAACCATGCAACTTCCTATGGGATTTTTTGGAGTGCAAGCTTTAGCAAAAACTTTACAATCATAAGGCTTGGCTAAACCTCTTAAAATTTGCCCACAAATACAAGCTTTATTTTCATTTTTGCTTTGCACAGTGCAATCAAACTTTTTACCTGCATCATAGGTGCTAAATTCTTCTTTTAGCTCTAAACCTCCATCTTTAATAAGTCCTAAACCACGAAATTCAAAATCACATACTTGGAAATATTTTTTAACCAAATTTTGGGCTTTGATATTGCCTTCTTTACTTACAGCTCTTTTGTATTGATTAAATACTTCAAATTTACCTTCATTGCTTTGTTTTATGATATTTAAAATGCTTTCTAAAATATCTACAGGCTCAAAACCACTTACGGCAATAGGAGTTTTAAATTTGATAGCTAAAGGTTCATAAATACCATAACCTGTGATCACACTTACATGAGAAGGACCTAAAAAGGCATTGATTTTTACGTTTTCATCACTCATAATCGCTTCAATAGGAGCTGGAACGGTGATATGATTTATATAAAAAAAGACGTTGTTTAAATTTTCTTTTATCACTTTTTCAAGAAGTAAGGCACTCATAGGTGTAGTAGTTTCAAAGCCTATGGCAAAAAAGATAATGATTTTATCTGGATTTTTTTTAGCAAGATCTAAAACTTCAAGTGGAGAGTAAAGCGCTCTAATGTCAGCTCCTTTAGCTCTTAAATCAAGCAAAGAAAACTCACTACCAGGCACTCTTAAAAGATCTCCTAAGGTGCAAAAAATAGTATCTTTCATCGAAGCTAATTTAATAGCTATATCAATACGTTCTCTTGGCATTACACAAACTGGACAACCTGGTCCATGAATAAAATTTATCTCTTTTGGTAAAATGGAAGGTAGGGCATACTTCATAATACTATGAGTATGTCCGCCACAAATCTCCATAATATTGACAGGATTTTTAAGCTCTTGTTCTATAAGTTTTTTTAGGGCTAAAATACTTTCTTTATCTCTAAATTCATCGATAAAATTCATTTAAACCTAAATCCCCCTCATTACTTTTTATCTCCCCGTTATTCATTTTTTCTACTATTTCTTGATAGGTTTTAATGCTCTCTAGTGCAGCTTCTTTGTCGATTTTTTCCATAGCAACTCCAACGTGGATTAAAACATAATCACCTTGTTTTAGAGGCTCATCAATAAGATCTAAATTTACTTTTCTTTTTACGCCTAAAGTTTGCACTAAAGCATTATTTAACTCATCTATTTCTAAAATTTCAGAAGGTATAGATAAACACATTAAAAAAGCTCCTTTTTGAGTTTAAGCACTTTATACCAAAGCTCCATATTTGTGCCATTTTTTGCATCAAGAGTAATGATATCAGCTCTAGGGCTTAATTCTTTGATAAGCCTAGTAGCTTCTTTAATATCAAAATCAAAATGATGTGCCAAATCAGCCTTTGTAATTAATACAATATCTGCTTTTTTAAACATTACAGGATATTTTTGTGGTTTATCACTACCTTCAGTTACAGAAAGCAAGACCACATTTAAATGCTCTCCTAAATCATAACTTGCAGGGCAAACTAAATTGCCTACATTTTCTATAAAAAGTAAATCTATATCTTTAATATCTAAATGATGCAAAGCCTTATGCACCATAAAAGCATCTAAATGACAACTTTGTCCTGTGGTGATTTGATATGCTAAAGCTCCAGCATCTTTTACCCTTAGGGCATCGTTATTGGTTTCTAAATCTCCTTCAATCACAGCAATTTTAAACTCATCTTTTAAAGCTTTGATCGTACTTTCTAAAAGCGTTGTTTTACCACTACCTGGAGAACTCATTAAATTAATACAAAGCGTGTTTGTTTCATTGAAATGAGCTCTGTTGTGTTTTGCTTCTTCATCATTTTTATCTAATATTTTAGAAATTACTTCTATGGTTTTACTTTCTTTTAAACTTGGATTTTCGTGATGGTGATGATCGTGATGGTGATGATCGTGATGGTGATCGTGAGTATGAGTTGAATTTATAGAACAGCCACAATCTTTACACATTGTTTTTTCCTTTTAGTTTTTACTTCATTTTAGCCTTAAAAGCATTAAAAAATTATGAGTTTTAAAATATTTTTTTATTTTTTTGAATTTAAATAATGCACCATTTGCCCTAAAGCAACAGAACTATCATTGCAAGGATATTTTAAAGGCACAAAAAAATTAAATTCTTTAGCTTTTAAAATTTCAAGTAAGGTTTTATTTTGAAAAACTCCTCCACTTAAAAGCACTTTTAAATCATAATCTTTGCTAAATTCTATGATAAAATTTGCCAAAGCATTAAACATACCTGTAATAGCTTTGCTTTTTTCATCTTGCAAAGCCCCTAAAATCAAACTTTTAAAATTAATTTGTCCTTTTTCTATAAAAAGTTTATAAGAAAAATCAAGATTTTCATCATAAAAGGCTTCACACATTAAGCCAATTTGTGCTTCATAAGAACTTTTTTCTATATTAAAAACTATACTTCCAAAAGCATCAATAATACGCCCTAAAGAGCTTGTTTGCAAATTAGAATGAGAATAAATTTTTCTAAGATTTTTAAGTTTTATTTTTGGAATTTTGGCTAAAAATTCCTTAGCTTTATCTTCTAAATCATAATGCCAAATCAAACTTAAGGCTAAGTTTTGTATATTTTTAATATCACTATTTATAAGAGTAAAATTTTCAAAATGAGCTATTCTTTTATACTCTTTTAAATTTCCTATAAAAACTTCCCCACCCCAAATTTTACCATCTTCTCCGTAGCCTGTTCCATCGCAAATATAAGCTAGAGCCTTTTCATCTTTTAAAAATTCTTTTTCATATTCAAAATAAACCGCACAAAAATGCGCATAGTGATGAGAAATTTTAATCTTATTTTCAAACTCTTTAGTATAGGCAAAATGTGGATGTTTATCACATAAAACTACTTCAAATTCTAAATCATAATTTTGTTTGAAAAAATCTAAAAGTTTAAAAAATCTTTCATATACATCAACACTTTTTAAATCGCCTATATAAGGAGAAATTAAAAGTTTATTTTCATAAAAAATTACAAATTCGTTTTTAAGTTCGGCACCTAGGGCTAAAAAAGTGCCTTTTTTATCAAAATTACTTTCTAAATAAAAAGGGTTTAATCCTCTTGAAGTGCGTAAGAACATAGTTGCACCATTTACCACTTGAGCAATGCTATCATCACTTGCATTTATAATTTCTCTATCATAATCTAAATAAAAATCAAAAACTCCACTAAGTTTTTGACATAAATTTAACTCATCTTTAATAATGCTTTCTCCGCTTAAATTTGCACTTGTTGCCACAAGAATTCCTTTAAAATACTCAAAAAGCAAAAGGTGTAAAGGAGTATAAGCTAACATAATGCCTAGTTTATTAACTTCAGGAGCAATTAAAGAAAAGTCTTTTTTAGCTTTTAAAATCACAATAGGAGCTAAAACTCCATTTAATAAAGCTTCTTCTTTTTCATCTATAAAGGCAAGTTCTTTAGCACTTTTTAAATCTTTACACATCAAAGCAAAGGGTTTTTTAGGACGCTTTTTTCTGAGTCTTAGCGCTTTTAATGCTTGTTCATTAAAAGCATCACACATTAAATGAAAACCACCCATACCTTTAATAGCTAGAATTTTACCTTCTTTTAAAAAATTTGCACTTTGCATAAAAGCTTCTTTATCTTTAGCTAAAATTGTGCCCTTTTGGTCTTTAAGAAAAACACTAATTTTACATTTAGGACAACTTATAGGCTGAGCGTGAAAACGCCTATTTTTTGGATCTTCATATTCACTTTTACAAAATTCACACATAATAAATTCTTGCATAGAGGTATTAGCCCTATCATAAGGAAGGCTTTTAATAATGCTAAAGCGGGGCCCGCAATGTGTGCAAGTGATAAAAGGATATAAAAAGCGTGGATTTTTTTCATCAAAAAATTCTTTTTTACATTCTTTACAAAGTGCAAAATCGCTAAGCATAGGAGTGCTTTTTGCATTTTCTAAAGAAGGAGTTATACTAAATTGAGTATAATTTGAAATAGGAATTTGAGTAATTGTAAGATGATCTATCCTTGCTAAAGGTGGAAGATGAGTTTTTAAATTTTTTATAAAATTTGTGCATTCTTTTTGCGTGCAAGCAAGAATGATTTCTACGCCAAAGCCATCATTTCTTACCTCTCCAAAAAGTTTAAATTTTAAAGCTAACTCATAAACTAAGGGTCTAAAACCCACACCTTGAACCAAACCTGAAATTTTGATCTTATACCCTAAGTGGCACATTGCTTAATCTACAATCTTTAATATGTTTGAAAACATTTTCAAGTAAACTTTTATGTTCAAATAAGCTTCCGCTGATTAAAACAACTTGGGTTTTATCTTTTTGTTTTAATTCATCATAAAAATCGCGTAAAAAATATGACAAACTTTCAATCACTCCATAAGAAATATCTTGAGCACTAACTCCTGCTAACATAAAACTCATAATAGAGCGTAAAGTTTTTATATAATCAAATTCTTTATTGTCATTTAATTTAAAATCAATCTTAACACCCTTGGCTAATCTTGACTGATCGCTTAATTGAAGTAAAACAAGCCCTGCTTTTTTGAAATCTTGATTTAAATTTAGCATTCTTCCTATGATACACAATAAAGAAAAGAAATTGTTTTTACTTTCAAATTCTTCATCTAAAAGTTTAAATTCTTTTTGGAAATTATCTAAAAGTCTTTTTCCTGTAAGGTCATTTTCAAGTTCGCTATATATCTTTTTTGAGTGATTAGGTAAAGTGATTTTTAATAAATTAATTTCTTTATCTAGTAATAAAATATCATCATATTCTTTGCTAAGCTCTAAAATAAAACTTTTTTGTTTAAAACGTGAAGCAAGATAAGAAATTCTAGCCATATTTTTATCATTTTTGGAAAAAATTAAAGCTCTAATTTTAGAATGTATAAATTCAAAGCCCTCTAATACAACAAATTTATCTTTGACATTTAATATTTTAAAATCATCTATAAAATTTTCAACTTTTTTAAATGATAAAAAATGAAAATTTTCTTTAAAAAGTTCATAACCTAGGGCAAATAAAAAAATATCTTCAGCTAGTTTTAATAAAAATTTATCAATTTTTAAATCATATTTTTGTCTAAATAATGCATTTAATTTAAGAGCCATTAAAGGCTTTTCAAAACTTGCTAAAAATTTTAATTGCTCATTAGAACATACAAAGACGAAAGAGATTGCTTTGATATCACAAGGCATTAAAAAATCTTCTTTAAATTCCTTATCAAAAAGATGTATAGTATAAATTCCTTTATGATTTTTAATCCATATTTTTTCATCTTTTTTAATAATATCTAATGTTTTAGAAAGCAAAGAGTGAAAATTATTTTTATCGATTTTTTCAAAATTTTTACCATCAAAAGAAAGTGAAATATCACAAAATTGACCCCATTCATTTTCTAATAAAATATTTTCTTTAGCATAGGCATTAGAATTTAAAAAACTCAATAAAGTATATTTTTCAAAAATTTCTTTTTGTTTGTATAAAGGCTTAAAATCATCTCCTTCTTTTACCTCAAATCCTGTTAAAAATATACTATGGGACATATTGTTTAAAGAATTGCAAAAATCATTTAATTTATCAGGATCTGCTTTGATCTTAAGAATATATTCTTCATCATTTATTAAAATATCATAAATATAGTCTTTTGCATAAAAATTAAGCAAATACTCAAAAACATCATTATCGCCTATATAATTAAACTTAAATTCTAAAATCAATTTTTATCCTTCTTAATTTGTTTTAAATTCCGCTTCTCTTTTTTTAAAGTCTGGCATAAATTTGTATAAAAAATCATAAAATTCTTTACTATGATTTGGATATTTAATATGACTTAACTCGTGCAAAATGACATATTCAATAGCTTTTAAACTCTTTTGTAAAAGTTTTAAATTTAAATTAATATAGGCTTTATTGTGGTTACAAGATCCCCAACGTGTTTTCATATTTTTAATGCTTAAATGTGTAAAATTAACCCCTATTTTTAAAGACCATTTTTTAAGATAAAAACTAAAAATTTTTTTAGCATTTTGTTTTAAAAACAAATCTAGTTTCATTTTATTTGGGGTAATGATATTATCTTTATCAAAATAAGTTTTTTTAGTGTTTTCATCAAAAATAATTTTATATTTTTTGCTTAAAAAAATTAATTCATCATTTTTTAAAGCTTTTTTGTAAAATCTTTCTTTAGCTTCGTTTATCCAAAAACTTGATTTATCTAAAAATTCATAAACATTTTTAAAAGTGCAAAAATAAGGAATACTAAGAATAAATTCGCCTTTTTCATTTAATCTCAATCTTAAACTTTTTATACGTTTTTTAGTATAAAAATAACACTCATTTTTATAAATAAAAGATTTTAAACTAGAGCTTTGCCTTGCCATTTTTTACTTTTCCATCTATATGAATTTACCATTCCACGCAAAAACTCATCTGCACAAAAACCTATCCAAATACCTAAAATTCCAAGATTAAAATAAAAACAAAGCACATAGCCTACTGGTAAAGATACACCCATCATAAAAACAAGACCACTAAAAAATGGAAATTTCGCATCACCGCTTGCACGCAAAGAATTTACCATGACTATATTAAAAGTGCGTGAAATTTCAAGAAAGATTGAAAGAGCAAATAAGGGTATCATTAAATTTTTTAATTCTTCTTTTAAACCTAAAGCTTGCATAGTAAAATCTTGACAAAGATAATTTAAAAGTGCTACTAAAGCACTCGCTATAACACTAAAATATAAAGCACGCCAAGCGTGTTTATAAGCAATATTTTCATATCTAGCACCGACTAATTTTCCCACTATGATTTCATTGGCTATACTCGTAGCTTGTCCTATAAGCATAATAAGCATTGAAATTTGAAAATAAATCGTTTGTACAGCTAAACTTGCTTCACCTAAGCTTGCTACAAAAGCAAAAGCTATAGTATATTGCACTATCCACAAAAGATTTTCTCCTGCTGAAAATCCACCTATATTTAAAACCTTTTTTAAAACTTCTTTTTCAAGTTTAATCATTTCTTTGATTTTAAGATGAATTTGAAGTTTATAAAAAAGTATGATAAGCAAAGCAACTATAGCAACAATACGTGCAAAAATATTACTAAGCCCTACTCCAAAAAGCTCTAATTTTGTATAGTGTAAAACATAATAATTTCCCCCAATTACCACTATATCCATTAAAAATCCTATAAGCATCACCCAATAAGCCATATTATAAACCCTTACAATGGCTGCTAAAACAATGCCTATAGCATCAAAAAACAAACAAATTGCAAGCATGTGTAAATAAATTTCACTATCTTTAAGCAATTCTTGTGGAATTTTTAAAAGATAAAGTAAATATTCTCCATGCCATAAAATAAGTGCTCCACATACAAAACCTAAAAGCGCATTTAAAAACAAGCTTTGATGGATCACTTTTCTTGCTAAAATATGATCTCTTGCTCCAATAGCTTGAGCTATTACTACGCTACAACCTACGCTTAAAAATGAAAAAATAGTTATAAAAAGATCTAAAATTTGATTTCCAGCTCCCATGGCACCCACAAGAAAATTAGAATAATGCGATACCATAGCGGTATTTATAATCACAGTTAAATATTTAGAAAGCAAGTCCCAAAATATAGGAATACTAAGTCTTGTTAAAGAAAGTTGTTTTTTTGCCATGATTATTCTTTTAAAAAGCCGTATTCATAAATTTTTGGCTCTAACTTTTTAGCTAAAGCATTTAAGGCTGTGTTTAAATCATTAAATAAAATTTTATAATACTTATCCCTTGCATTGTAAAGTAAAATTAGAATTTGTCTTATATGAAATTTATATTTTTCTATGATAAAAACAGGTTTTACAAAAGACTTTTTAAGCTCGCTTTTTCCTTGTTTAGCTTCAGCCCAAAGCAAATTAATTTCACCCAAAAGTCCTAAATTTTGAGTGATACAAAAATCAATCTTAGTGCCTACATAATTAAACTTAGAAAAATACAAATCCTTAATCTTGCTTTTTAAAGGCTCTTCGCTAAGTTTTAAAAATTCCCTAAACAAATCATATCCTTAAAAAATATTTAAAGATATGATTTTAATAAAAATATACTTTTTTTTATATAAATCTTAACCAAAAATATATTATAAGCAAGTTTTGCTATTTTAAACTAAAACTCTATTGTAATTTATCATACCATATCAACCTATTTTATAAGTTTTAAATTTATGATAAAAAATATTATCTTATTTTAAAAATATTTAAAATTTTATTTTTAACCTTTTAAGTTTTATTTTATTTTTAAAAAAATAATATATCATTATAGAAATACTTTTTAAAATTTAAAAGGAGATAAAAATGCTTTCTAAGGAAGTTGTAAAATTACTTAATGAACAAATAAATAAAGAAATGTACGCAGCAAATTTATATCTTAGCATGAGCTCTTGGTGTTATGAAAATAGTCTTGATGGGGCTGGACTTTTTTTATTCAATCATGCTAGCGAAGAAAGTGATCATGCAAAACGTTTAATTACTTATCTAAACGAAACAGATTCTCACGTTGATCTTAAAGAAATTAAACAACCTGAACAAAATTTTTCTTCTTTACTTGATGTATTTGAAAAAACTTTTGAGCATGAACAATTTATCACAAAATCAATTAATACCTTAGTTGAACATATGTTAGCACATAAAGACTATTCT
The DNA here is from genome assembly GCF_016599045.1 of Campylobacter sp. TTU_617. Classification (GTDB taxonomy): domain Bacteria; phylum Campylobacterota; class Campylobacteria; order Campylobacterales; family Campylobacteraceae; genus Campylobacter_D. The sequence continues at coordinate 44,127 of NZ_JAENKV010000009.1, read as the reverse complement.
ACTTTTAATTTTTTACAATGGTATGTAAGCGAACAACACGAAGAAGAGGCTTTATTTAGAGGCATAGTTGATAAAATCAAGCTTATTGGAGATCATGGAAATGGTCTTTATCTAGCAGATCAATATATAAAAAATTTAGCACAAGCTAAAAAATAATTCCGATTTTGCCGATAAAAATGACTTTTTTTTCTTTAGAATTTAGCATTTTAATATCGGCCTTTTTTATAATTTATTGGATTTTTAAAAAATATTACAAAATACAAAATATTTTAGTTTTATTATTTAGCTATTTGGTTTATACCCTTATAAATCCTTATTTTGCTTTAATTTTATTAGTTTATACTTTTTTTATTCATTATTTTGCCTTGCTTATTTTTACAAGAGAAAAAAAATATATTCTTTTTATTTCAATTATATCTGTTATTTTAAATCTTTGTTTTTTTAAATATTTTTCAGATATTAAAGATAATTTAAATATTGTTTTTAATTATTTAGGCTTAGATTTTTTAAGTATTGATATTGTTTTTCCAATGGGAATTAGTTTTTATACTTTCAATTCCATTACTTATCTTGTTAGTGTTTATAAAAAACATAAAGTTGAAAGTTTTATCAATCTTGCTATTTATCTTAGCTTTTTTCCGACTCTTCTTTTAGGTCCTATAATGAAGAGTGAATTCTTTTTTAATCAAATCTTTAAAAAAAGAGATTTTAACAATATAGATCTTATTTTTGTTTTATTACTTTTTGGTATTTTTAAAAAAGTGTTTTTAGCAAATTATTTAGAAATTTACTCTAAAGAAATTTTAGATTATCCTCAAAATTATAGTTTTTTAGAACTTTTAAGTGCTATTTATGCCTATGCTTTACAAATTTATTGCGATTTTAGTGGATATATAGATTTAGTTAGTGCTTTTGCTTTAATGCTTGGATTTAATTTACCTATTAATTTTAATATGCCCTATTTGGCTACTAATTTAAAAGATTTTTGGGCAAGATGGCATATAAGTCTTTCTAATTTTATAAAAGAATATATTTATATTCCTTTAGGAGGGAATCAAAAAGGTCATTTAAGAACTTATTTAAATATCATAATTGCTTTTTGTCTTTCTGGAATTTGGCATGGAAATACAATTAATTTTTTTATCTGGGGTTTATTACATAGTTTTGGAGTGATATTCAATCACGCAATGCCTTTTAAACTTAAAAAATTTCCTTTTATAGCAAGATTTATAACTTTTCACTTTATATGTTTTACTTGGATATTTTTTTATTATTCTAAATTAGATGATAGCTTTGAATATTTAAAAGCTTGTTATGAAAATTTCTACTTAATTCCTGATTATAAAACTTTTTATATTTTAATTATTTTTTTCATTCTTTTTATAGTTTATCCTTCTTTTATCAATTATAAAAAGAATTGCACTCAAATTTTACAAGCAACCCCGCTAATATTAAAACCAATTATAGTAGCCTTTTTATTGCTTTTGATTTTTACTTTTATTCCTAACGAAATCCCAAATTTTATTTACTCGAGTTTTTAATGAATATTTTAAAATTTTTATTTGTATTATTTTGCAGTTTCTTCTTAGTTGTTTTAGTGATGAATGAAAGCATAAGTTCTTATTTGGAACAAAAATATCATTTTATTTTTTATCCACAAAATACTATATTAAAAGAAGCAAATTCTTTAAAAGTAAAATTAGAAGAGATTAAAAATATTATTATAGATCAACAAAATACATCTAAAGAAGATCTAGATACTGATAATAATATTTTAGAAGATAATAACTCAAAAGAGCTCAACACTTCAAATTATTTAGAACAAATAAAAACAAATATAATACAAGAAACTAATACTACAAACAATTTAAAATCCATAACTTATATAAATCCTAAAGATAGCTTTTTATTTATTGGAGATTCTTTAATGCAAGGGGTTGCTGTAGCTTTAAATAAAGACTTAAAAAATTTAGGCATAAAAACCATGAATCTTAGCAAACAAAATACAGGGCTTTCTTATAAATCATATTTTAACTGGGCAAATACTACACAAACAACTTTGCAAAAAAATCCTAATATCAAGTATTTAGTTATTTTGCTAGGCGTAAATGATCCTTGGGATATCAAAAAAAATGGAATTTATCATCATTTTAATTCTTTATCATGGCTTCAAATTTATACTCATAGAGTACAAGAGCTTATAAATATTGCTAAAAAATATAATGTAAAAATATTTTGGTACGAGATTCCTCCAGTAAAAAAAGAAGATTTAAATAAAAAAATTATTATATTAAATAATATTTATGAAAATATTGTAACAAACAATAATGAGATTTTTATTCCGACTAAAACATTTTTTAGTTATGAAAATAAATTTTCAACTTATATTATAAATGAAAACAATAAAAGTGTTAAAATGAGAACAGATGATGGAATTCATTTTACTCCAACAGGTGCTAAAAAAATGTCAGAACTTCTTATGCAATATATAAAAATTAAGGATAAGAATGATTAAAAATATTTCTATTTTTATAGCTTTTTCTTGTATTTTTTTAAATGCTATTTCATTAGATACTAAAAATTGCATTAGCAATTATGCAGATAATAAATCTTTAAGATTGCTTAAACAAAAAATCGAAGAAAAGAAAAATTTAGGAATCAGAATTTATGGAGATTCTCATATAGCTGCAGACTTTTTTCCTAATACTTTAAGAACTTTATTTTTTAAAACAAATGCATTAGGTTTTGTCTATGCTATCCAGCCAAAATATCAACAAAACTCAAATTTAACTTATGAATTTAAAAATTTTGAAATTCTCAACTCTCAAACCTCTAAAAATATTAATTATCCATTAGGCGGGGTTATAGCAAATGCCTTAAAAAAAAATGCTTACATTGTTATAGATACAAAGTTAAGTTCTAAAAAATTTAATGTAGGTTTCATCTTTAAAAGTCCATCTAATGATTATGCTTTTATGATTAAAGATGAAAATAATAAGACCTATAAATTAAAAAGTAAAAAAAATAAATGGTCTTATAAAGAAATAGAGCTTGATTTTCCATTTAAAATTACGGCTTTAGCTAAAGATGCAAAACTTGGCGGATATATAATTTATAATAAAAATAAAAATAATCTCTTTTTAGATACTCTTGCTATAAATGGAGCAAAAAGTAATTTATGGAAAGAATGGAATTTAAAAGTAAGCAAAGAAGAGCTTAAAATTTTAAAACAAGATTTAATCATACTTGCTTATGGAACCAATGATGCTTTATATAATAATTTTGATAAAAAAACATTTAAATATGATTTTAAAAAATTTATTCATATTTTAAAACAAATTAATAAAAATGCAGTTTTTATTATAATCTCTCCGCCAACTATAAAAGAACCTAATTCTCATTTTTTTGCCATAAGAAAAAGTCTTTATGAGATAGCAAAAGAAGAAAAAGCTTTAATTTTTGATATGCATAGTTTTATGAAAGACAATAAAGGAAAAGACTATTGGATAAGCCAAAAACTTTCATTAAAAGATGTTCATTTGAGCATCAAAGGTTATGAAGTTATGGCTAAAAAAATGTATCAAGATCTTATAAAAACCCTCAATGCTGTTCATTGATATCATCATAATATATCGTTATGATTTGATAATAAGTATTAATAACAGATAAAAGATTAAATTTAGCTCTTAAATATTCTTGCAATGAAGAATTTAAGCTATTTTTGGCATCTAAATAATCTTTAAGTTCGCTTTTTCCTAGTTCATATTTTTGCAAATAAGCCTTAGTAATTTGTTCTTGTTTTAAATTTATTTTTTCAAGATTATTTAATATTTTAATAGTATTTTCATAATTTTTAGAATAATACACAAATTCATTAATAGCACTTTGTAAGACTTGCTCATATTCAAAAACTAAAATTTCATAAGAATACTCAGAAATTTTGATATTTTTCTTCAACCTTGCATAATCTAAAAAAGGGAGAGAAATTTTAATATTACCATCTAAAAAAGAAAATTTAAAACTATCATCAAATTTTGCATCACTTCCACTAAAACCTGCACCTAATGAAATAGCAGGAAACATAGATTTTTTTACACTAGAATAATCTTTAAATGCCGCTTTTAAATTATTTAATTTAGCTAAAACATCAGGTCTATAAAATAAAGCATCTAAAGGAATATTAAAATTTACATTTAAATTTTTAAAATCTTTAAGAGATAAATTCTTAAAATATTCAAGGTAAGCAAAACCTTCTTGTTTTCCTATAAGATCTTTTAGATTTTTAAGCAATAATTCTTTATTTTGTTCATTGGAAAGTAAATTTTGTTTTGCTTTTAATAAACTTTGATCAATATTTAATAAATCAAGATTTTCGATTTTTCCAAGTTCGTATTTAAAATTATAAAGATTTTTCATTTGTTCTAAATTTAGGATATATTCTTTTAAAAGAATACTAACATCATTAAAATAAGCTAATTCAAAAATATTATTAATCGTGGAATTAATAATGCTTAATTTTAAACTCTCTAAATCATATGCACTAGCTCTTGCATCAAATTCTCTTGCATTAACCTCATCAGAAATCTTAGAATAAATATCGAGTTCATAGTTTAAATTTAAAGAATTTGAAAAATTATTTGAGTGAATTCCTTGATTTAAATTTCTTGAACTCGAAAAACCTAAACTTGCACTTAAGGTTGGATATAAATCATAATTGATTAAATCAGCTCTTGATAATGCCATTAAAAAATTTGTTTTAGCCACCTTAATATCGGTGTTATTTTCTAATACAAAAAAAATAAACTCATCAAGTTTTTTATCATCATATAATTTCCACCATTCTTTTGTGGTATTTAAATCTTTTAACTCGTTTTGAGAAAGAGTTTTTTCTTTCACTATAGAAATATTACTTGTTGCACAAGCACTTAAAAAAATAAACACGAAAAAAAATATTATATTTTTCATCTCATTCCTTAGATAAAGCATTGATAGGATTTAAATTAGCAGCATTTTTTGCTGGGAAAAAACCAAAAATGATTCCAATAAAAATGGAGCTTAATAAACCTAAAATAATAGATCCGCTCGAAAGTATCATAGGAAAATCAACGCTAAAGGCATTGAAAGAAAAAACTATTGCTATGGATAAAATTACCCCTAAAACAGCACCAACCAAACATATCATTATTGCCTCGATTAAAAACTGCATTAAAATATCCTCTTTTCTAGCTCCTATTGCCATACGGATTCCTATTTCTTTTGTTCTTTCACTCACTGAAACAAGCATAATATTCATAACTCCTATACCACCAACAATTAAAGCAATAATAGCAATAGATGCGGTTAAAATGGTTGTAGTGCGTTGATTTTCTTCTATAGCCTTTTTAATGCTATCTGAATTTATAGTAAAAAAGTCTTTCTTTCCACGCTTAATCTCTAAAATTCTAACAACAGCACTTTCAGCTAAGGAAGAACTTACACTATCTTTAACTTTTACTATGATTTCTCTTAAATTTCTATCTCCGGTTAGCTTATTCATTAAAGTTGTATAAGGCACATAAAGACGTACTGTATTATCTTCAAAGAATTTATTTGTATCTTGTTTTAAGACTCCTATAATTTTAAAAGGTTGATCTTTAAAAATAATAATACGACCTAAAATATCTTTACTATTTTCATTTTTAAATATATTCTTTTTAGCGTTGTAATCAAGTACAACAACATTAGAACTATTTTTAATATCATCATCACTAAGTAAAGTTCCTACTTCCAATTCTAAACCTTTAATTTTAAACTGATTTACACCAACTCCCTCGCCTCTTGCATTTAAAGAAATATTCTTATAAGTTACCACTCCAGAAGTCGTAGATCTTGCTTCTACTGCATCTAAATATTCTAAAGATCTTAAAGTATTTAAATCACTAAAATTAAATCTTGTTTTGCCAGATCTTAAATCTCCAAATCCTTTACCTGGAATAATTTCAATTGTGTTGGTTCCAAGTCTAGAAATAGAAGAAAGAATTTTTTCTTGAGAACCAAGTCCTAAAGCAATTACACACACAACTGACGCAATGCCTATAATAATTCCCAGCATTGTAAGTATTGATCTTAACTTATGAGCAATAATAGAGGTAAAAGCGATTTTAAAACTCTCTGCAATCTGATTTTTTAAAAGATCAAATGTTTTTATCTCTGGTGAAAAAGGCTCTAGCTTTTCGTTAAACTCTTTGGTATTTTTATTGGTGTCACTTAAAATTTTTCCATCTTTTATTTCTATAACTCTTCCAGCTTTAGCAGCAATACCTCTATCGTGTGTTACCAAAATAATAGTATGACCTAATTTATTGAGCTCTTGCAAAATCTCAAGAACCTTAATTCCACTTTTACTATCTAAAGCTCCAGTTGGCTCATCTGCTAAAATCAAATCTCCACCATTCATCAAAGCTCTTGCTATACTAACTCTTTGTTGCTGTCCTCCACTTAGTTGATTTGGCTTAAAATCAAATTTGTGATCTAGTTCCAAGCTAGATAAAAGTTCTTTTGCTCTTTGGTTTCTTTGATATGCTTTTTTTCCAGTATAAATAGCAGGTAAAGCAATATTTTCACCCGCGCTTAATAAACTTAAAAGATTATATCTTTGAAAAATAAAACCTATTTTTTCACGTCTTAATCTAGCTTTTTGTTCTTTATCTAATAAAGTTACTTCATAGTTTTCAAAAATATAACTCCCTTTACTTGGCTCATCAAGAGTTCCAATAATATTTAGCAAAGTTGTTTTACCGCTACCACTTTGACCTATAATAGCTACAAATTCGCCTTTTTCTATACTTAAACTGACATTATCTAAAATACAAGTTTGATTTATAAATTTATAAATATTTTTAAGATATATCATTACATTCTCATCTTTTTAATATTTTTTACATTATCCAAAGAATCCAAAGAAATAATTAATTCTTCATTCTCATTAAGCCCTTCTAAAACTTCGGTATTTATAGCATCGTGAATTCCAAGTTTAATATATTTTTTTACTTTTTCATTATTTTCTAAAATTTCAACATAATAGCCATTAGCATCGCTATAAATTGTATAAGTAGGCACCACAATAACATTTTTAGCACTTTGAATAATTATTTCATTTTGAATACTCATTCCAATACGCAAAAAGTTATTTTTATTAGGCACAAAAAATTTGGCATAATAATAAATTGCACTACTAGAAGAAGAGCTAGATGAACTACTAGAAGAAGAGCTAGATGAATCACTTACTTCAGTATCTGCTGGATCTATGCTTGAGATTAAAGCTTGATATTTTTTATCCGGATTGCTTAATACTGCAAAATTAACTTCTGTTCCTACTTTTATTTTATTAACATCAGCTTCTGCTATCTCCATTCTTACTTCCATTTCGTCTAAATTTGCAATTCTAACTATAGTTGGAGTACTTTGATTAGCATTAACAGTCTGCCCCTCATCAACAGCAACATTAATAATATAACCATCTATTGGAGCTCTAATTGTTGTATATCCTAAATCTTTTTGAGCATTTTTAAGACTGATTTCAAGCTGAATAACTTGTGCATTTAAATCCGCAACATCTGCTTTAAGCGTATAATAATTATTTTTAAGAGTTTCAAGACTTTCTAAAGAAGTTGCTTTTTGAGCATAAAGTTTTTGCTCTCTTTGATACTGCTTAGCCGCTATATCAAAAGCAACTTTTTTACTTTCCAAACTTGCTTTTGTGCTTTCTAATTTAGCCTTTGTAATATCCAAATCATTTTGTTGTTTATCTTTATCTATTTGTGCAATCAAATCACCTTGTTTAACTTTATCTCCAACATTAACATAAAGCTTTATAATCTGACCGCTCACCTGTGCGCCAACATCAACTTGATCTTTAGCATAAACTTTTCCAACAGCTTCTATGCTTTGTTCAATATTACTCCTTTGAATTTTTTGAGTTACAACTTGCATTTTATCTTTAGAATAAAAAAAACCATAATAAATTCCAAAAATAATGCCTATAAATAAAACGATAAAAAGAATTTTGTATTTCATTTAAAACCTTCAATAAATAAAATTAATTCTATTTAACAAAAATAAATTTTATGTGAATTTTAATATAAATTTTATACGATTAAATTTATAAAGGAGAGAGAATGAAAAAAGAACTAGAACCTTTTATAACAAGATATTCTTGTAGAAATTTTAGCAATAAAACAATTAAAGAAGAAGATTTAAAAGAAATTTTAGAAATAGCAAGATTAAGCCCGAGTTCTTTAGGGTTGGAACCTTGGAAATTTTATGTTATTCAAGATAAAAAGAAATTAGAGGAAATATCTTTAATTGCCAATCATCAAAATCACGTAAAAACAGCTGCAGCACTTATTATAATCACTTCAAGATTTGATTTTGATGAATATTTTGAAAATAAACTAAAATCAAGAAATATGCCAAAAGAAGAAATTGAAAAAAGAATAAATACTTATAAGCCTTTTTTAGACTCTTTAGATGAAAAACAAAAAATTGCTTACTCAAGAGAACAAGCTTATATAGCATTAACAAGCATACTTTATGCAGCAAATGCTTTAAAAATAAACTCTTGTACCATAGGAGGTTTTAATCAAGACAAATTAAATTCTTATTTAAATCTAAATCCTAAAAAAGAAAGTGCTACTTTAATTGTAGCCTTAGGAATTAGTAATGAAGAAAAAATTCCAACTAAAAGTCGTTTTAGCTTTAATGAAGTAGTAAAATTTTTATAATTTTACTACGCTTAGTTTCTAATTTGTCCTTGCCCATTAATAATATATTTATAAGTACAGATTTCATTAATACCCATAGGGCCTCTAGCATGAAGTTTATTGGTAGAAATTCCAACTTCTCCTCCAAAGCCAAACTTAGACCCATCACTAAAACGCGTTGAAGCATTTATATATACACAAGCTGATTGAATAGTTTTTTTAAATTTTTCTATATTATTAAAATCATTAGAAAGTATAGCTTCTGAATGAGAAGAACTATATTTATTGATATGTTCTATTGCTTCTTGGCAATCATTTACTATCTTAATACTTAATTCATAAGAAAGCCATTCTGTATAAAAAGTTTCATCACTAGCTAAGGCAAATTCTAAATTTGAATTCTCAAAAAATGATAATGCATTTTTATGTGTATGAATTTTAACTTTAAATTCTTTTAGTTTAGGAATGAGCAAATTAAAAAAATCTTTAGCAATACTTTTATGCACTAATAAAGTTTCCAAAGCATTGCAAACACTTACTCTTTGGCATTTTGCATTTATAACAATTTTTAAAGCTTCTTCTAAATTAGCATTATAATCAACAAAAATATGACATAAACCTTTATCTTGCTTTATTAGAGGAATCTTAGTATTTTTAGAAAGTTCTTGTATCATTTTAGAGCTTCCCCTTGGAATAATAACATCAATTAAGTCATCCATTTTTAAAATAGAATATACATCATCTTTATTAAAAAACATAGAAAAACAATCATTTAAATGATATTTGCTTAATACTTTATTTATAAGCGTAAAAATAGCTGTATTGGTATTTTTTGCCTCGCCTCCCCCTTTTAAAATACAAGCATTAGAACTCTTAAGCATTAAAGCTATAATCTCAGCACTTAAAGCGGGTCTTGCTTCGTAAATAACACAAATTAGACCTATAGGAATTCTTATTTTTTGAATCAATAATCCATCTTCATTAACCCAGCCTTCTATAATACTTCCGATAGGATCCTGTAAATAAGCAATTTGCTCTAAACTCAAACAAAGATCCTTCAAACGATTTTTATTTAATAAAAGCCTATCTTTTAAGGCATCATCTTTTTTAAAATCATGTAAATCTTTTAAATTTTCTTCTAAAATAAAATCAGAATTTTCTTTTAAAATTTGTGCAAACTCTAAGATAATATTTTCTTTCAATTGAGGATTTAAATCATAAAGCTTTTGGGAGTTTTTTTTGATATTTTGAATAAAATTTCTCATTCTTTAACCCTTTATTTACAAAAAACTTGTTAAATTATACAAAAATATTCAATGAAAAAGGAAAAGAGTGGAAAAATTAGATTTAATTATTATTGGTGCCGGTCCAGCTGGAATAGGATGTGCCATAGAAGCTAAATTAAAAAATAAAAAAGTTTTAATTCTTGAAAAAACCAAAGAAATTTGCCAAACTCTAAGACAATTTTATAAAGATGGAAAAAGAGTTGATAAAGCTTATAAAGGTTTAGAAGGAGAAAATTATAGTCATATTCCTTTTGAAGATGGCACAAAAGAAAGCACTATAGAAGCTTTTGAATCTTTAATAAAAGAGCATAATATTAATATAGAATTTTCAAGTGAGGTAGAAAGCGTTAAACAAGATAAAGAAAGTTTTATAGTAACAACTTCCAAAAACACTTATGAATGTCAAAATATTATTATAGCCATAGGAAGAATGGGCAAACCTAACAAACCTGATTATAAATTACCTCCTACGCTTACTAAAATAATTAATTTTAATGCTAATAGCGTTCAAAATAATGAAAAAATTCTTATTGTTGGAGGAGGAAATTCTGCAGCAGAATATGCTGTTGATTTAGCAAATAAAAATCAAGTTTGCCTTTGTTATAGAAAAGATAAATTTACAAGATTAAATGATACTAATTTAAATGATGTAGAAAATGCAGCAAAGCAAAATAAATTATTATTAAAATTAGGTATTGATATCATAGAAATAGAAGATGAAAATTCAAAAGCAAAAGTAAAATTTAATGATGGGACCTTTGAAATTTATGATCGTATAATTTACGCTATTGGCGGTTCAACCCCTGTTGATTTTTTACAAAAATGTGGTGTTAGTGTTGATGATAAAGGAATTCCTTTGATTAATGAAAATAAAGAAAGTAATATTAAAGGAATATTTCTTGCAGGAGATATAACAACAAAAAATGGTGCTAGTATAGTTTGTGGTTTAAATGACGCAGCTAAAATCATTTCTGTGCTTAAATAATCTAAAGATTATTTAGCACCTTCAAGCTCATAAATCTTCTTTCTTTCGCTAGAACTTCCAATATTAAGTTGTTTTCTGTATTTTGTAATTGTCCTTCTTCCTATATCAATTTTAAATTCTTCTTGTATTAATTCTAAAATTTTAAGATCACTCAAAGGCTTTTTTTTGTTTTCGTTTTTAATTAAATTTACAATAAATTCTTTCACACTCGTATTTGAAGTTTCCCCATTTTCATCTAAGGCAACAGTAAAAAAATCTTTTAAAGGTATAAGACCTCTTTCACAACTTAAATATTTATTTGCAATTGCTCTTGATATAGTAGAAGTATTACGTTCTAAGTCATCTGCGATATTTTTTAAAGTCATAGGTTTAATTTCTTTGCCTAAGAAAAAATCATATTGATACTCTACTATCATAAGACCAATCTTATAAAGAGTAGCTTTTCTCATAGCCAAAGCATCAATTAAATTTTTAGCCTCCTTGATATAAGCACTCAAAAAATCGTGGTTCATTCCATCGGTTTCTAAAGATATTTCTGGATAATATTCATCATTTATTTTAACTTTTATTTCATCATTTTCTCTAAAAATAAAAATATCAGGAACTATTTGTTTGCTATCTTCAAAATATTCAATAAAAGGAGGTATGCTAAATTTTTTGATCAAAACTATTGCTTCTTTATAAAATTTTTCTTTTGTATAAGAACCTATATTTTCAAAATCTTTAATTAAAATTTTGCAAAATTCATAAAGTTCATCATCAATATCTAAATTATCTAAAGCAAATAAAAATGCCTCTTTATAATCTTTTGCTCCAACCCCTATAGGATCTAAAAATTTAAATCTTAATCTTATATTTTCAATTTCATCTTGACTCCATTCTTTTAAAAGCTCTTCATCAAATTCAAAATATCCTTCATGATTTAAACATTCTATAATTTTATATGCTATTTTTTGAGATTTTTCTGTAGGAAATAAAGGAGGAGTAATTTGTTCATTTAAAAGTTCATAAACACTTTTTTGTGCTATAGCCATATATTGAATATTTTGTGCTTGAATAGAATTTTTATAAAAATAATCCATATAATTTTTATTGCTATTAGTTTGAGAATTGATATTTTCCTTAACACTAATAAAAGGATTTTCTTTGCTAAAATCATCTAAGCTTTCTTTTAAATCTTCAATATTTGCTTGTAAAATAGGCAACCAACTTCTTAAAGTTTGAGAAAGTTTATTTTTTGGAGCTAATTTTTGTTTTAACATTAATCTAAGAGCTTAAACTCTGTCCCTAAATAATGCTTGATTACATCTTTATTATGTGCTATTTCTTTAGCACTACCACTAGCCAATAATGCACCTGATTTAATTACATAAGCCCTATCACAAATTGCTAAAGTTTCTCTTACATTATGATCGGTAATTAAAACACCAATATTTAAATTTTTAAGCTCATTGATTAGATTTTGAATTTCAGCAACAGCAATAGGATCAACACCAGCAAAAGGTTCATCAAGTAATAAGAATTTAGGATTGCATATTAAAGATCTTGCGATCTCACACCTTCTTCTCTCTCCTCCACTAAGGCTTAATCCTTTTCTTAAGCGAATAGGCTCTATACTTAAAAGCTCTAGCATTTGCTCTACTCTTTCTTTTAAAATTTTTTTATCTTTGTAAAAAATCTGTGCTGCCAAAAGTAGATTATCCTCTACACTTAAATCTTTAAAAATACTGCTTTCTTGTGGCAAATAACCAATACCTTCTCTAGCTCTTTTATTTAATGGTTCTTTTGTAATATCCTTTGAATCAAGTAAAACCTGACCGCTACTTGGTGCAATTAATCCACAAATCATATAAAAAGTTGTTGTCTTTCCAGCTCCATTAGGGCCTAAAAGGCCAACAACCTCTCCACTATTTAACTCCAAAGAAACACTATGAATAATTTTGGTTTTTTTGATTATTTTTTCCAAATTAAGAATTTCTAGCTTACTCATAAATTTTATACTTTCTCTTATCTTCAAATGGTTCAATTTCTACAAAAAGACTTTTCTTTCCAAAGCGATCAAGGCATTTTTTTAAATTTTCATCACCCCATTCCACTAAATGCAAAGCATTTTCAAAAAAATTTTCTATCAGGACATTATCTAATAAAGATTTAAAACCTTTTTGATAAATATCATAATGATAAATTGTGTATTGATTATTAAAATACTTTTGCATTATTGAAAAAGTAGGAGAATCTACTAAATCTTTAACGCCTAAATATTTTACATATTCTTTAACTAAAGTTGTTTTTCCGCTTGCTAAATCACCTTTGAGTAAAATCACACCTTCTTTAGGTAGATACTCAAAAAGCTTATTAAGTTCATTTTGTTTTAAAATTATTTCTAGCATATTTTATTTACATACTCATTTTGTGATGTTTTGGGAATATTTTTAGTTGCAGGAATAGCTAAAACCTTATAATTTTGAATTCCACTATTAAAATGCAAAGAAATTATATCATTGACTTTTACTTCTTTACTTGCTTTAACTACATTCCCATTGATAAAAACCACACCATTTTTGCACATATCTTCAGAAATAGCACGTCTTTTTGTAATATTTACCACATTTAAAAATTTATCTATTCTCATAATTTAAATTATATCAAAAAAAATATATTTTGGAACAAAAAATGCTTATATTTAAAAATTTATCCATAAAATACAGATTAAAGATTAAAAAGTAGATTTTAAAGGGAAAAATAATAAAATTTACTCTATTATTGTTAAAAATTAAATATTAAGGAATATTTTATGAAAGTTTTACTGATAAAAGATGTAAAAAGTTTAGGTAAAGCAGGAGAAGTAAAAGAAGTAAAAGATGGATATGGACAAAACTTTCTTATAGGAAAAGGTTATGCTAAATTAGCTACAACGGAAGTTTTAAGAAAGTATGAAGCTCAAAAAAAGAAAGAAGCTGAAAATTTAAGATTTGAATTAGCAAATTTAGAAAAATTAAAAGAAGAATTAAGCAAAATTACTATTGAAATCGCAAAACCTGTCGGAGCAAATGGAAATTTATTTGGTGGAGTTACCAAAGATGAAATAGCACATGCTTTAAAAGAACAAAAAAATATTGAAATTGATAAAAAAACTTTAGAATGCGATACAATAAAAAATTTAGGACTGCATAGCGTTAGCTTAAAATTAGGACACAGCATTCACGCTCAATTTAATATCAATGTAAAGGCTGAATAATGTTTCACGCAACTACAATTTTAGCTTACAAAGGAAAAAATAAATCTGTTATTGGTGGTGATGGACAAGTAAGTTTTGGTAATACAGTTTTAAAGGCAAATGCTGTAAAAATTCGAAAACTTAACAATGGAAAAGTTTTAGCTGGCTTTGCAGGAAGCACAGCTGATGCTTTTAATCTCTTTGATATGTTTGAAAATTTACTTCAAAGTTCCAAAGGAGATCTTTTAAAGGCTGCAATTGATTTTTCAAAAGAATGGCGTAAAGATAAATTTTTAAGAAAATTAGAAGCAATGATGCTAGTGCTTGATAGAGAGCATATATTTTTGCTTTCAGGAACTGGAGATGTAGTTGAACCAGAAGATGGGGCAATTGCAGCTATTGGAAGTGGTGGAAACTATGCTTTATCAGCTGCTAGAGCCTTAGCAAAGTATAGTGATTTAGATGAAGAAGAACTTGTAAAATCAAGCCTTCAAATCGCTGGAGAAATTTGTATTTATACCAATACAAATATTAAAACTTATTGCATAAAGGATAAAGAATGAATTTAACCCCTAAAGAAATTGTCCATTTTTTAGATGATTATATTATCGGTCAAAAAAATGCAAAAAAAATTATAGCTATTGCTCTAAGAAATCGTTACCGCAGAATGCAATTGAGTCCAGATCTTCAAGATGATATTATGCCTAAAAATATTCTTATGATCGGATCAACTGGGGTTGGAAAAACTGAAATTGCAAGAAGATTGGCTAAAATGATGGGCTTTCCATTTATTAAAATTGAAGCAAGTAAATATACAGAAGTTGGCTTTGTTGGACGCGATGTTGAAAGTATGGTAAGAGATTTAGCTAATGCAGCTTTAAATTTAGTCAAGAATGAATATAGAGAAAAAAATCAAGAAAAAATTAATCAATTTATAGAAGATAAAATCCTAGAAAAACTTTTACCTCCTTTGCCAAAAGGGGTTAGTGATGAAAAACAAGAAGAATATAAAAATAGCTTTGAAAAAATGAGAACTAAACTTAAAAATGGAGATCTTGATGAAAGTATGATTGAAATAGAAATTTCTCAAAATATGTTTGATACTAACCCAAATCTCCCACCTGAAATGGGTGCAATGCAAGACATAGTCAAAGTCATTGGAGTTGGAAGTAAAAAAGTAAAAAAAGAAATGAAAATTAAAGATGCTAAAAATGCTTTAAAAAATGAAGCAAGTGATAAAATACTTGATCAAGAAAGTATCAAAAATGAAGCTTTAAAAAGAGCAGAAAATGAAGGGATTATATTTATTGATGAGATTGATAAAATAGCAATTTCAAGTGGAAATTCAAGTAGGCAAGATCCTAGCAAAGAAGGAGTTCAAAGAGATTTACTTCCTATAGTTGAAGGAAGTAGTGTTCAAACAAAGCTTGGAACCTTAAAAACAGATCATATTCTTTTTATTGCTGCAGGAGCTTTTCATTTAAGCAAACCAAGCGACTTAATTCCTGAGCTTCAAGGACGCTTTCCTTTAAGAGTAGAGCTTGATAGTTTAGATGATAAGGCTCTTTATGAAATCTTAACACGACCTAAAAACTCATTATTAAAACAATACATAGAACTTTTAAAAACTGAAAAATTAGAACTTGAATTTGAAGATGAAGCGATAAAAGAAATAGCAAAAATTGCTTCAAAAGCTAACGAAGAAATGCAAGACATAGGAGCAAGACGCTTGCATACAGTTATAGAAAAACTTTTAGAAGACTTAAGTTTTGAGGCTGATTTGTATGCTGGTAAAAAATTTATAGTAGATAAAAATATGGTTAAAGAAAAATTGGAAAATGTAATAGAAAATAAAGATTTGGCAAGGTATATTTTGTGAAATCAGGCTTTGTGAGTGTTGTTGGTAGAACTAATGCTGGAAAAAGCACTTTAATCAATTCTTTACTTGAAGAAAAAATTACCATAGTCTCTCACAAACAAAATGCAACAAGACGCAAAATAAAAGCTATTTTAATGCACAATAATGATCAAATCATTATTGTGGATACTCCAGGTCTTCACAAAAGCTCTCAAAAAATTAATCAAATGTTAATTCAAAGTGCTATTAAATCCATTAGTGATTGTGATGTTATTTTATTTGTAGCAAGTATTTTTGATCCAATAAATGATTATGAAGATTTTTTAAATTTAAATCCTAAAGCACCACATATTGTGGTCATTAATAAAGTTGATTTAGCAAACAATATACAATTATTGCAAAAATTAAACGAATATAATCAATTTAACACTTTTAAAGCTGTTATTCCCTATTCTTCAAAGAAAAAATCTTACAAAAAAATTCTTCTAGATGAAATCGTTAAATATTTACCAGAACACGAATATTTTTATGATCCTCAATTTTTAACCACAAGTAATGAAAAAGATATTTATAGAGATTTTATTTTAGAAGCTATATATGAAAATTTGAGCGAAGAACTTCCTTATTGTAGTGAAGTTCTTATAAAAAAATTCAAAGATAAGAATGAAATTTTAATTATTGAAGCAGATATTATTACAGATACAAACTCTCATAAAGCTATGATTATAGGAAAAGAAGCCAAAACAATAAAAAGGATAGGCAAAGACGCAAGAATTAAAATTTCAAATTTTTCCCAAAAAAAAGTTTTACTAAAACTTTTTATTCAAATTAAAAAAAATTGGCAAAAAGATGAAAATTTTATAAAAAAGCTCTTAAATGAAGAAGATTAAAAATCAAATTACTTTTATCCCTTTTAATCAATTAATTTATACCCAAAAACAAGGAGAATTTGATAACGATTTATTATTTATTAACACTACAAAAGAATTAAATCTCACCCCTGCTTTTAAATATCAAATGAGCTTTATCAAGCAAAATAATACTTATCATATTTTTTTTACTTTGGTAGAAAATTTAAAATCTTTTAAATTTTGCTATCCAGAACCTTTACTTTTTAAAGTATTATTTGATGAAAAATTAATTAAAGAATCAAATTTTGCACTTATAAATTTTAATGAAAATTTTACTTTTTTAACTTTTTACCAAAATGGAAATCTATGTGCGATTAAAAATTTACCCCAATTTAGTCTTGAAGACATAAGCTTAAAAAATCAAAATGAAAAAGAAAAACTTTTTTATGAAATTCTCTTTGAGCAAGGTCGTGTTTTAGAGCTTTTAAAATATTACAAAACTCAAATTTTTATTTTTTACAATGATAAATTTAAATTTAGTCAATTTTTAGTAAAACATATAGACATTTCTTTTTTGAATTTAGAAAACATCTTAAAAGAAAATAGCTTAGAAAAATTAAGCGTTTTAGCACAAAAACATCTTAATAATGATGCAAATTTTATTAAAATAACAAAAACGAATTTTACTCCTTATCTTAAAATTATTATTTTTTTCTTATTATGTTATTGTTTTTCTTTAGCAATTTTATTTTTAAAAAATTATTCATCCTATAAAGAAAATAAAATAACCAAAGAATATAATCAAAATTTAAATTATGAATTTCAAAGCATTATTAAAAAAAATAATAATACAAGTCAAGAAAATCAAGAATTAGTCTCTATGATTAATAATCAAAAATTATTATTAAAACAAAATGAAAATATTTTACTAGAATTAAATAAAAATTTTATACCCAATCAAGATCAAACACATATTCTTTTTGAATTTATTTCTTTATTAAATCAAAAAAATATACAAATTTCAACCCTTAATCTATCAAATTATACCATTATAGTTTCATTCCACAATAAAGACAATTTCAAAAAAACATTAGAATTATTTGATAACAATTCTTTATTTAAAATTATTGATAAAAATGAAATTGCATTAAAAATTTTTTTAGATTATAAAAATGATTGATCTTAATAATTTAAGTTTAAGAGAAAAAATTCTTATTTTTATTTTTTTAGCTGTATTTGCATTTTTTCTAGCTTTTAAAAGTTATGAATTTCTCTTTGATTTTGCTGCAAATGAACTAAATATTGATGAACAAAATATATATAATCAAAAAATAGAACTTTCTAATCTAAAAGCAAAACAAAAAGAATTACAAGACACTCTATTAAAACAAACACAAACAATCAATTCCTATAATAAACAAATCAATAAATTTAAATACAACTATGAAGAATACATTAAAGAAATAGAAATTTTAGCAAAAAAATATAATATTATTTTTGAAGATATCCAAAATTCACGCATAGAATTTAACTATATACAAAAATATAATGTTTTTTTAATAGCAAGAGGAGATTTTAAAAATTTATTAGAATTTCTCCTAGCCTTAGAAAATTCAAAATTTTATTTTAATATAAAAAATATCAATATAGAAAATCTAAAAAGCATTAATTTAGAACTTAAATTAATGCTTGATTTTGCAAGTTTAAAATAAAGGATAACAATGACATATAAACAAAAAATATCTTTATTGCAAAAAAATATGCTAAAAAATAAAATTGATATTTATATAGTTTTAAATTCTGATCCACATTTATCAGAATATTTAACACAACATCATCAATGTATATCTTTTATGAGTGGCTTTAAAGGTTCTTATGGAGTACTTGTTTTTACGCATAATAATGCATTTTTATGGACAGATGGAAGATATTGGCTTCAAGCACAAAAAGAGCTTAAAGAAAGTGGAGTTATCTTAAAAAAACAAGATATAAATCATACTTTTAAAGACTGGATAAAAGAATATTGTAATTCTAAAACAACTATAGGAATTGATTTTAAAACTCTTCCCTTAACACTTGAAAAAGATTTAAAAAAATATTGCAATTTAAAACATTATGATTTAATTTCTAAAATTTGGATTAATCGACCAGAACTTCCAACATATAACATTTATGAACATTCTAAAAAATTTTATTCTTTATCTAGAATAGATAAGATTGCCTTAGTACGCAAAGAAATGAAACGATTAAATGCTAATGCGCATTTTATTTCTAGCCTTGATGATATAGCTTGGATTTTAAATTTAAGAGGAAAAGATATAGAGTTTAATCCACTTTTTTTTAGCTTTTTACTTATTATGGAAAATCAGATTTTATTTTTTATCAATCCAAAAAAACTTAATCATTCTTTGAAAAATAAATTACAAAATGAAGGTATTATTTTAAAAAATTATGAAAACATACACGAAGAGCTTAAAAAACTAAATAATACAACACTTTTAATAGATCCTAGCAAAACAATATCTTTTTTTATTCAAGGATTAAAAAACATTACAATAATACAAGATTTAAATCCAAGCACATATTTAAAATCTTGCAAAGATAAAAAAGAAATCTCTTGCATCAAAAAAGCTATGATAGAAGATGGTGTGGCACTTTGTCGTTTTTATTCTTGGCTTGAAGAAAATATTCATTTAGGTTTTAATGAATTTGAAATTGGAGAAAAATTAAGCAAATTACGCTCCATGAGTCCTTATTATATTAGTGATAGTTTTGCCAATATTGTAGGTTTTAATGCCAATGGAGCAATAATTCATTATAAAGCAGATGAAAAAAACTCATCTGTAATCAAAGGAAATGGTTTATTATTAATTGACTCTGGGGGTCAATATTTAAATGGAACAACAGATATCACACGTGTTTTTCCTATTGGAAAAATTAGTGCTAAACAAAAAAAAGATTATACCTTAGTTTTAAAAGCATTAATTTCAATTTCTACCACCATTTTTCCAAAAAATATTTCTATGCCTTTACTTGATAGTATCACTAGAAAACCTTTATGGGAACATCAAATAAACTATAATCACGGAAGTGGTCACGGGGTTGGATATTTTTTAAGCGTTCACGAAGGTCCGCAAAATCTTTCATATACAACTATACCTTCTTTAAAAAATCAAACCAAAAAAGGTATGATAAGCTCATTAGAACCTGGTATTTATAGAAAAGATAAATGGGGAATAAGACTTGAGAATTTAGCTGTTATTTTAGATATTAAAAAAGCTAAAGAACAAGAATTTGGAAATTATTTATATTTTGAAACTTTAACTCTTTGTCCTTTTGAAAGAAAATGTATCGATATAAAATTATTAAATTCTAAAGAAAAAAAATGGTTAAACAACTATCACAAAGAAGTTTATAAAAAACTTCATAAAAAACTTCAAACAAAAGAACTTAAATGGTTAAAGAAAAAAACAGCTCCTATTTAAATTTTAGAGCTTTTTAAGCTTAAATAACCAAAAATATTAACCAATATGCTTGCAAACAAAAGCATTAAAATAGAGCTTTGAAAATTTTCAAATTTATCATGCATAAAACCTATAAGCCAAGGAGCTTGTGCTGCTATAAGATATCCAAAACCTTGAGCAAAAGAAGAAAGTTTTGTTGCAATTTGAGCATTAGAACTTTTTTGCGCAATAAAAAGCAAAGCTATCCCAAAAACTCCACCCCAAGGAAAACCTATAAAAAAGGAGCATAAAATAATCATTTCCTTGCTATCAAAAAAGAACAATAAAGCAAAAGATATAACGTATAAACTACACAAAGTAGCTATATAAATACTATGAAAAGAATGTTTAATTTTTCCTAGAAGCAAGGGGCCAAATAAAGACACAGGCACAGCAACAATTTGCGCAAACAAAATCATATGCGTAGCAAATTCTTTAGAATATCCTTTTTCGATAATAAATTGAATATACCAAGAAAAAATACTATACGCTAAAAAACTTTGCAAACCCATAAAAAGCGTAACTTTCCAAGCTGTAGAATTTTTAAAAAGATTAATATTTTTTTTAATTTTCTTTTTAGTTCTTAAAAAACGTCCATTTTTTGCTTGAGGATAATAAATAATTAAAGCCAATAAAGCAAAAATCATCCAAAATGCCATTGAACCTTTTATACCTAAAAAATTAAGCAAAGGAATAGCTAGAAAAATACCAGCTATAGAAGAAATACTAAGCATTAAGCTATAAACACCCATCATAGAAGAAATTTTATTAGGGAATTTTTCTTTTATAAAACTTGGTAGTAATACATTTGCAATTGCGATACCACAACCTAAGAATAACATACCTAAAAATAATCCCAAATATCCAGCATAGGATCTTAAAAATTCTCCAATAAAAATGAGAACTATCCCCATTACCATAGTCTTTAAAGGTGAAAAATAACCCACAAAAAAGGAAATAACTCCAAAAGAAATTAAAGGCAAAGTAGTAAGCATACCTGCTAAAGTGGAATTAAGCAAATAATACTCTTTGATTGTATCAATAACAGGACCTATGGATGTTATAGGAACTCTTAAATTAAAGGCTATGGTAATAACTATAAAAAAATTGAGCCAAAAAATCTTTTTGTAAATAGAATACATATCACAATCATTTATTTAAAGGATTTAAAGGGGTAATTCTATCTAAAATAACTTAAAAATGTTTTATTAATATAATATTAATAAAACATTTATTGAAATCAAATCATTATTTAATTATTTTGGAAAAAAGCATCTAATTCTTTAATATTTGGCATTTCTGTGATTTCATTTACTAATTCTTTATAAACAATCTTACCTTCCTTGATTACAAATACAGCTCGCGCTAATAAACCCTCTAAAGCGCCATCTGCAATTAAAACACCATATTTTTCCCCAAATTCTTTTGCAACAAAATCACTTGCTACTATAATATTATCAATCCCTTCTGTAGAGCAAAATCTTCCCATTGCAAAAGGTAGATCCATGCTTACAACTATAACTTGTGCATTTTTATAAGAAGCTATTTTTTGATTAAATTCTCTTGCTTCTGTAGCGCAAACTGGAGTATCAAGACTTGGAAGGCTCAAAATAATTTGAGTTTTTCCTTCTTCTGCTATATTAACATCACTTAAATCTTTTGCTTTTAGTTTTACTTTTGGTGCCGATGCACCTACTTCTAAAGAATTGCCTTTTAGTTTTACTAAACTACCTTTGAAATTTACTGAATTCATTATTTATCCTTTTTTATAAAATAAAACATATCAATTTAATGTTTTTAAGAGTAATTATATCTTAAATAAATTTAATTATTTTTAATATTTGAATTAAAATTATTTTTTTATAGCTTTCCATGTATATTCTTTCCATACTTTTTGTGCTTCTTTGCTTTGTATAAAATTAACAAATTCTAAAGCTTGTTTATTTTGAAGTCCTTTTTGAGTTGGAGCTATTTCAGCTGCACGATAAATTACAGCCTTATTATCTTTTATAAACAAAGCTTTTTCGCCTAAAGCCTTGGCCCAATGAGACCAAATGATTAAAACATCTATATTTTGATTATTGTTCCATTCATCTATTGCGGCTTTTGAATTTTTAGCATAAACCTTAATATTTTTACGCAACTTAACAAGATTTTCTTTTTTACCGCTTTTTAAAGCCATATCTTCATAAAGCCCCACTTGACCCGCTCCATCTACAACCATTATATTAACATCATTTTTTAAAATATCTTCAAAATTTTTAATATTTTTGGGATTATTTGGGCGCACTATAATTCCAGAAGGACGCACATTTAAAACATTTAAATTTTCCAAACTTAAATTTGGAATTTTTTTAATAAAATCATCCATCATAGAAGTATTACCAGAATAAATTAAATCAGCATCTTCTTTTGCCTTGTCAATCCAAGATGAAGTTGGGCCTGCAACTATAGTAACTTTTTCTTTTGTTTTTTCTTCAAATTTTTTTGCAAGTTCTTTTATAACAGGAGCCGGACCACCTGGACCATAAACTAAAATCTCAGCATTTAAAAAACTTGCCGCTATTAAGCTTGAAATAATTATTTTTTTCATTTAAACCTTTCATTAATATTTTTAAAACAAAAAATTTTAACGAGTTATGATTAATTAATTCTTGCAAAGTCCTGCTTCAAATAAAAAACAAGAAGGTTCAAAAGAAGTTTTTTTATTTTTATCATATTTTGCATAACTTAAATAAAGTATATTTTTAGCCCTAGTAACAGCAACATAAAATAATCTTCTTTCTTCTTCTAAGCTTCCACCCATTGAAATAAGTTTTTGATTAGGAAAGCGTCCTTGTGCTAAATCTATTACAAAAACTAAATCAAATTCAAGCCCTTTACTTGCATGTATGCTTAATAAATTTACTCCTTTACCATTATTCATTTCATTAGAGCCCAAGGCCAAAAAATTATAATATTTATAAATATCTGAATATTTTTTTGCTAAATCTTTTAAAATAAAAATCTTTGTATCAATTTTTTCTAAAATTTCTTTTTTTCTTAAAAGATCAACTTGCCCTGCTTTATTAGTTGCTCTTTTATTTGCAAGTTTTTCACAAATTTCAAGAAAAAAAGAATTTTTACAAATTAAATGAATTATTTCTATAGAATGTCTTTGCTCTTGTGCATTGCTTAAAAAAAGATAAATTTTTTCCAAATTTAAAGCACATTCTTTTGTGATTTTAGATAGTTTTAATACAGGATGAGAATTAAATTCACTTTCTAGATTAAAGCGTTTTTCATTAGCAAGCTCATTTAAATCTGAAAAAAGACCTAGTTCATAATTTTTTTTTGTAAAAGTAGTTAAATCTACATTTTTATCAGGTTTTAAAAAACCCTTAATCAAATTTCCGTGTCCAAGTTTTAATAAAGAATCAAAAATCTCCTTTGCTAAAACTCCACCTACTCCTTTAGAATAACCTATAAGATGGATAAAAGCCATAATATCTTTAGGATTTACAATTAAAGAAAGAAAAGAACAAAAAGCTTTTACCTCTAAACTTTCAAAAAAACTTGCACTTCCTTTTCTAACACAAGCAATTCCTTGTTCCTTTAAAGCTATTTCTATACCA
This sequence comes from Campylobacter sp. TTU_617, assembly GCF_016599045.1. GTDB lineage: Bacteria > Campylobacterota > Campylobacteria > Campylobacterales > Campylobacteraceae > Campylobacter_D. The sequence continues at coordinate 20,072 of NZ_JAENKV010000009.1, read as the reverse complement.
TCTGCACTAGAATTATTGCGGAAAATAACAGCAATTTCTTCTAAAGAAATACCGCTGGTTAAAATCATCTTTGCAATATTTTGATATTGTTCTATTAAATCTTCAAATTTTAATAAGGTTGGAGCTTTAAATTCATCATTTCTAGTTACAATTAACTCCTTAGGATAAAGTCTTTCATTGTTTAAAATAACTTTATTAGCTAAAGCCAAAATACTTCTAGATGATCTATAATTTTTATTTAAAGAAAAAATTTTTGCATCTTTAAAACGCTCCTTAAAACCACCTATAATATTAATATCGGCTCCATTAAAAGCATAAATACTTTGATCATAATCTCCAACACAAAATAAACTTTTTGAACAAAAAGTTTCAATTAAAGAACTCTGTAAAGCATTAGTATCTTGATATTCATCTACCAAAATTTCATCAAATTCAAATTTTTTATTTTTAATAAGCTCCTTAAGATATATTAATAAATCATTAAAATCAACATAATTAAAACGCTTTTTTTCTTCTTCGTATTCCTTAAGAATATCTTCATAAATTTCAGCGTAAATACTTTGTTCTTCATAATTTTGACAAAACCAATAATAAAATTCTTGCATAAAAGCTTTATTTTGAAATAAAGAATAAACATCATAAAGATAACTTGATTGATAAGGTTTAATATCGCTTAAATGAGAAAAAGTTCGCTTTTCATATATACTTTTAAGTAAAACTTTTAATTCTGAACTTTGTTTTAAAAGAATATTTTTATTCTCTTGCTTAAGCAAAGAATACGCTACACTATGAAATGTTCCTGCTAAAATTTTCTTTGTGATATCTTTATTGAAAAATTTTGATAATCTTGTAAGCATTTCTTTACTTGCTTTATTAGTAAAAGTTAAAAGCATAATTTTTTCAGGTTCAATACCTTGTTTTAAAAGATAAGCTATTCTTGCAACAATAGTTGAAGTTTTTCCTGTCCCTGCGCTTGCTATGATAAGATTATGTCCAAAATTAGTAGTAGCGGCAAGATATTGTTCGTTATTTAACTTCGAAAGAGGCATTATTTTCCTTATAAAAGTTAAATTATAAAAAAAAATTACTTAAAAATATAAAAATTTAAAATTACTTTATATTTGATTATAGTACAATACCAACTGCTTTACATTCTATTTAAGGAATAACAAATGAATTTTAAAATTTTTTCTATTATTGCTAGTATACTAATAGCTATTATTGCAATACTTGGCGGAACTTATTATTATCTTTTTGAATACTCAAAACCAAAAAATTATAATTTAAATAATAATTCTTACTCTGAACAAAAATCATATACCAACAACTATAATAATTCTTATTCATCTACAAATAAAGATTATTCAACACATAATACCAATATCGACAATAACATCATAAAAAAACAAGAAACCACCTCATTAAATGAAAATCAAAATTTAAACAACGATATAAACAATACAGTTACAACAAGTGAAATTAATGAAAATATAAATAATGATAGCAACGCAACTAATGCTAATATTAATATAAATGAAAATAATAAAAGTTTAAATACAGATAACAATATAAGTAATACAACCACAACAGATGAAAATAATCAATATATAAATACTACAAATAATAATTCACAGCAACTACAAAAAGAAGATAAACAAGCTAAAATAGAAGCTCTTAAAAAAGAAATTAGCAAACAACAAAAAATCTTAGAAAGAGAAAAGGCTATTAAAAAAGAACTTCAATCAAACAAATCAAATAAAAATAAATACTTAAATACAGCTAGAGAATATCTAAGTATAGGAAAAAATAGTCGCTTAGAACCAGAGCTTAGCACAGAAAATATGAAAGTTTATGTTTTAGATGGCAAATTCCTAAGTCAGTATAGAATTAATCTTTTAAAAGATATGTTAAATTCTATAGAAGATAATTCAAAAGATTATTATTTAAGCGTTTTTGTAAAAATGCTATCAAAAGGAGAAATGAAATTAACTATTTATAATAAAGAAATTATTTTTTCAGATATGAAAAAAGCTTATAAATATATCAATCTTAATCAATTAAGTCCTTATTTAAACAATCTTAGCACATTAAACCAACACGTAGCGCGTGAAGAAATCATAGAAAGACTCAAACTTCAAATAAAAAAAGAAGGCAAAGGAAGTGAATTTTCAAAACATATTAAAAGTTTAAAAACCGGACTTAATACGGCACAATACTTTTTTCCATTTTGCGAAATTATAGAAATTACTTCTATATAAATAAATTTAAGCAAAATGATAAAGGCAATTGATGTATGATAAAAATTTAGAAAAAAAATATTATCAAATTTGCGAAGAAAGAGGCTATTTTGAAATTGATTCAAATAAAGCCATTCAAAAAGATGGAAAAGTATTTTGTATTATGATGCCTCCTCCTAATGTTACAGGAGTTTTGCACATAGGGCACGCTTTAACTTTTACTTTACAAGATATCATCACACGCTATAAAAGAATGGACGGCTATAAGGTTCTTTATCAACCTGGACTTGATCACGCTGGTATTGCTACTCAAAATGTTGTAGAAAAACAACTTCTCGCCAAAGGTATAACAAAAGAAGAGTTGGGTAGAGAAAAATTTATAGAAAAAGTTTGGGAATGGAAAAAACAAAGCGGAGATAAAATTCTTAATCAAATGAGAACTTTAGGCATTACTCCAGCTTGGTCTCGCTTACGTTTTACAATGGATGAAGGACTTGTTAATGCGGTAAAAAAATCCTTTGTAGATCTTTACAATAAAAAGCTCATTGTACGCGGAAATTATATGATTAATTGGTGTACTCATGATGGGGCTTTAAGTGATATTGAAGTTGATTATAAAGAAACAAAAGGCAAGCTTTATTATATTAAATATTTTTTAAAAGATAGCAATGATTTTGTTACAATTGCAACTACAAGACCTGAAACCTTATTTGGCGATAGTGCTTTAATGGTAAATCCAAATGATGAGCGTTATAAAAATTTCATTGGAAAAGAAGTTATTTTACCTCTTTGCAAAAGAACTCTTAAAATAATTGCTGATGATTATGTTGATACAAATTTTGGAACAGGTATAGTTAAAGTTACTCCGGCTCACGATACAAACGATTATGAAATCGGCAAAAGACATAATTTAGAATTTATCACCATTTTTGATGAAAAAGGTATCTTAAATGAACATTGTTTAGAATTTCAAGGCTTAGAAAGATTAAAGGCTAGAGAAAAAATCATAGCTCAATTAGAAAAATTAGGTTTTATTGATAAAATAGAAGATTATACTCATCAAGTAGGATATTGTTATAGATGCAATAATATAGTAGAACCTTATATTTCAAAACAATGGTTTGTTAAAAAAGAAATTGCTCAAAAAAGCATAGAAAAAATCAATCTAAAAGAAAGTGAATTTTATCCTTCACACTGGATTAATAGTTTTAACGCATGGATGAGAGATTTAAAAGACTGGTGTATTTCAAGACAATTATGGTGGGGACACCAAATTCCTGTTTATTATTGTGAATGTTCTTATGAATGGGCAAGCCAAGAACAACCAAGCCAATGTCCAAAATGCGGGAGTAAAAATTTAACTCAAGATCCAGACGTCTTAGATACTTGGTTTTCATCAGGACTTTGGGCTATTAGTACTTTAGGCTGGGGTAATGAGCATTGGGGCGAAGGAAAATTATGGAATAAAGAAGATTTAGATGAATTTTATCCTAACTCTTTGCTAATTACAGGTTTTGATATTTTATTTTTCTGGGTAGCAAGAATGATGTTTCAAAGTAGTAATGTTTTTGACAAACTACCTTTTAAAGATATTTATCTACATGCTCTTGTTAAAGATGAGCAAGGCAGAAAAATGAGTAAAAGCTTAGGTAATGTGATCGATCCAAATGAATGTATCAAAGAATATAGTGCTGATATTTTACGTTTTACCCTAGCACTTCTTGCTATACAAGGAAGGGATATAAAATTAAGCAATGACAAACTTTTGCAAGTTAGGAACTTTACCAATAAACTCTATAACGCAAGTAATTATTTGCTTTTAAATCAAGACAAATTTGAAGATCTGCAAAATATAGAATTAAAAAGCGATCTTGGAATTTACATTTATGCAAGATTTCAAGAATGTATTAAGAATGTAAGAGAAAATTTAGAACAATACCGTTTTAATGATAGTGCTAATATACTTTATAAATTTTTCTGGAATGATTTTTGCGATTGGGGTATAGAACTTAGTAAAGCAGATAAATCAAGTATTAAAGAGCTAGGCAGCATCTTTAAAGAAGCCTTAAAAGCTTTAAATCCTTTTATGCCTTTTATCAGCGAATATTTATATCACAAACTTAGCAAAAGTGATCTTGAAAACACTTCTTCTATTATGATAAGCACTTATCCAACTTTTGATAAAGAAAATTTAGAAATTAAAGAAATTTTTAATTTACTTATAGAAAGTATAGTCAGTATCCGCCGTGCAAAAAGCTTAATAGAGCTTGGAAATTCTAAAATTGAAAAAGCCTTTATAAAGCTAAATAACACAAAACAAAAAAATAAATTAGAGCTTTATTCTCATTTTATTACCAATTTAGCCAAATGTGAATCGATCGAATTTACAGATACAAAAATACCAAATTCTGTTTGCGATGTAAGTGAAAATTTAGAAATTTTCATTGCTTTAGATAATATTGATTTAAGCGCTATTATCCAAAGATTAGAAAATCAAAAAGCAAAATTACAAAAAGAACTTTTAAAGCTAGATACTATGCTTTCAAATGAAAATTTTCTCAAAAACGCTCCAAAAAATATTATCGAGCAAAATACTAATACTTCAATCAGTCTAAAAGAACAACTTAAAAAGATTGACTTAGAATTAAAAAATTTAAAAGGGTGATTTTTGATAAAAATTACAAATTTAAAAAAATATTATCAGCAAAATTTAGTTCTTAATGATATTTCCCTAGAGATAAAAAAAGGAGAAATTTATGCCATTGTAGGTCATAGCGGTGCTGGAAAATCAACTCTTTTAAGATGTATAAATGGATTAGAAGATTATCAAGAAGGAAAATTAGAAGTTTTAGGAGAAGAAATTTCAAATTTAAAACAAAATTATCCAAAAAAACTTAGATTTTTAAGAAAAAATATAGGAATGATTTTTCAAAATTTTGCTCTAATCAATAGAAAAAATGTTTTTGAAAATGTTGCAATACCCTTAAGAATGCATTATAGTCAAAATAAGCTTTATTCAAAACTTTTTAAAAAAGATTTTATGAGCGAAAATGAACTTAAATCTAAAGTCAATGAGCTTTTAGATATAGTAGGACTTTTAGAAAAAAGTAAAGCCTATCCAAAAGAATTAAGCGGGGGACAAAAACAAAGAGTAGCTATAGCTAGAGCCTTAACACTTGATCCTAAAATTCTTTTAAGTGATGAAGCAACTTCAGCACTAGATCCAAATACCACTAAAAATATTTTAGAACTTTTACAAAAAATCAATAAAGAGCTTCACATAAGCATAGTTTTAGTAACTCACGAAATGGACGTTGTAAAAGAAGTGGCACAAAAAGCTATTTTGCTTGAAAAAGGTAAAGTTATAGGAGAAGGTTTGATTGATGAACTTTTTTTAAAGCCTAATCACAAAATGAAAGAATTTTTAGGTGAAAATGATTTTTTACCGGATAAAGGCTTAAATATCAAACTCTATTTTCCAAAAGAAATTGCTCAAAAAAGCATAATCACACATATGGCTAGAACGCTTAATATTGACTTTAATATAGTTTGGGGCAAAATAGAAAAACTAAATGGAAATGCTTTAGGTAATTTAGTCATTAACATTGATCAACAGGATAAAGAAAAGGTATTAAATTATATTGAAAAAAATAAAGTTTTATGGGAGATAGTATCTTGAATGAAAATTTTTTAGACAGAATAAAACAGTTTTATGATGACTTTTCCCTTCAAAGTATTAATACAACTTTAATTAATACTTTCCAAACTTTTCCAACAAATTTTGAAAACATTTTAAAAACAGCTTTAAATGAAACTCTTTATATGAGTTTTGTAGCGACTTTTTTAGGGTTTTGTTTAGCTATAATTCCTGCTATTTTACTCACTATATATGATAAAAATGGCTTAAAAGAAAATATTATTTTTTATAGAATTTTAGATTTTTTTATTAACACTTTGCGCGCCTTTCCTTTTCTTATACTTATTATCATACTTTTACCTTTATCAAAAATTATAATAGGAACAAGTATAGGAACAAGCGCAACAATTATACCTTTATCTATAGGTATAGCACCCTATTTAGCCAAAATGCTTGAAAGTGCTTTTAAAGAAGTTGATAAATCGACCATAGAAGCAGCTAAGTCTTATGGGGCCAATAATTTACAAATAATTTTTAAAATTATTTTTGTAGAAAGCTTACCAAATGTTATTAATAGTATAGTTTTAACTTTAATTTTTACCATAGGATTCTCAGCACTTGCTGGAACTATTGGCGGAGGTGGATTAGGAGATATTGCTATTCGCTACGGCTATGAACGCTTTAATACAGAGATAATGCTTCAAACAATTATTATTTTGCTTATTTTGGTTCAAGTAGTTCAAATAATAGGAAATTTATTATACAAACTAAGCAAAAAATAATACCTATTTACTTAACTTTTTTATAATTTTAAAATTTAAAACTAAGGAAAAAAATGAAACTAAAAGCTTTGGTATTATTATTTTTTTTAACCTATCTTAATCTTAACGCAACTGAGACCATAAGTATTGCAGCTTCGCCTGTTCCACATGCACAAATTTTAGAACAAGTTAAACCAGATTTAGAAAAACAAGGCTATAAACTTGAAATCAAAGAATTTACTGATTATGTTTTGCCTAATTTAGCCGTTAATGCTAATGAAGTAGATGCAAATTTTTTTCAACACGAACCTTATTTAAAAGAATTTAACAATATCAAAAAAACAAGACTAGTTAAAGTAGCCGCTATTCATATAGAACCTATGGCGATATATTCTAAAACATATAAAAATTTAAATGATATCAAAGAAGGAGCAAAAATTGCTATCCCAAATGATCCTACTAATGAAAGTAGAGCTTTAGATCTTATAGGTAAAAGCGGATTGATCTCTTTTAAAAATTCTGCCCTAAAAACTCCACTTGATATTATAGATAATCCTAAAAAAATAAAATTTATAGAATTAAAAGCAGCACAACTCCCAAGAGCTTTAAATGATGTTGATTTTGCTATCATTAATTCAAACTATGCGCTATCAGCTGGACTTAATCCTTTAAAAGATTCTGTTTTAATTGAAGATAAAGATAATCCTTATGTAAATATTATAGTTGTTAAAGAAGGGAATGAAAATAATCCTAAAATTAAAGCTTTAATTAAAGCGCTTCAAACTGAAAAAGTGAGAAATTTTATTTTAGAAAAATATAATGGTTCCATTATTCCAGCATTTTAAAAAATGATACAAGTTTTAAAATGAAAAAAATACTTTTTTTTATTTGTATTTTTAACTTATGTTTTGCAAATAATATAGAAAAAGTTAAATTAGCCTTAAGTAAAGAATTGCAAAATAATTTTAGTAATATTATTATTACTAAAATTGATATTATGAACACTTCATTGCCTAAAGATTTTGATCAATACGAATTTTTAAGATTAGCCAATGCAAAATTTAATAAAGCTCAAGGCTTTTTAAGAGCAGAATTTAAAACACCACAAAATATTCAAAAAAATATTTTTTTTCGTTATTTTATTGATGCGGATATTGAAATTTTAAAATCAAAAAAATCTATACTTAAAGGAGAAAAATTAAGTCCTTTAGATTTTGATAAAGCTTTAATGGATTTTGATAAAATCCCATTAAATGCTTTAAGTGCAGAAGAAGCAAAAAATTTAGTAGCCAAAGTTAATATAAACAAAAATACAATTTTAAAAAGAAATATGTTTAAAATTAATGCTTTAATCAAAAGAAATGATCCTATTATAGGTATATTAAGAGATTCTAACATAGATGTACAAATAGAACTAACCGCTTTAGAAAATGCTAATTTAGGCGAAAGAATAAAAGCTAAAAACAAAGAGGGTAAGGTAATGCAAGGTATAGTAAGTGGAAAAAATAGGATACTTTTACAATGAAAATTTTACTAGGAATTTCAGGTTCTAGTAGTGTTAATTTAGGATTAAAATTACTCAAGCACCTAGAAAAAGAAAAAATTGAAACTTTTTGCATTATAAGCAATGGAGCAAAATTAAGCTTTTATAATGAAAATCATAAAGACTTAAAGCTTTTATGTAAAGAAGAATTTAAAAAAACAATTTTTTTTGAAAATGATGATTTAAGCGCGGCTGTTTCAAGTGGATCTTTTAAAATAAATCAAACCATCATTGCGCCCTGCTCTATCTCAACCTTAGCTAAAATTCATTCAGGGTTTGCAGATACTTTGCTTACAAGAGCTTGTGCAGTTGCCCTAAAAGAAAGAAAAAAATTAATTTTAGCTGTAAGAGAAATGCCTTTTTCAACTTTAAATTTAGAACATATGGCAAAACTAAGTATGCTTGGAGTTATAATAGCTCCACCAATTTATGCCACATATTCCAAAATAAAAAGTCTAGAAGATCTTGATAATTTTATCATAGGAAAATGGCTTGATCTTTTAGATATTGAGCATAATTTATACAAAAGATGGGAAAAAATTTAAAATAAAAGGATAAAAATAAAATGACTTGTTTATATCCAGGAACTTTTGATCCTATTACCAATGGGCATTTAGATGTGATTAAAAGAGCACTTAAAATTTTTGATAAAGTTATAGTTGCCATTGCAAAAAGCGAACATAAAAAGCCTCATTTTACATTAGAACAAAGACAAAATTTAGCCTATATTGCTACAAAAAATTTAAAAAATATAGAAATTGTTAGTTTTGATACCCTACTTGTAGATTTAGCAAAAAAACTTGATGTAAATATCATAATTAGAGGCTTAAGGGCTGTAAGCGATTTTGAATATGAACTTCAAATGGGTTATGCAAATAATTCTTTATGCAAAGATTTAGAAACCGTCTATTTAATGCCAAATTTAAAAAATGCTTTTATTTCAAGCTCTATAGTAAGATCGATTATTACACATAATGGCGATGTAAGCACTTTAGTACCTAAAGAAATTTTACCTTTTTTAAAGGATGAAACTTGTATGTAGTATTTGAAGGCATTGATTGCGTAGGAAAGAGCACTCAAATTGAACTTTTAAAAAAATGTTTTAAAAACGCTATTTTTACAGCTGAACCAGGTGGAACAGAACTTGGCAAACATTTAAGAGAACTTTTACTAAACAAATCTCATAAAATCGATAAAAAAGCTGAGCTTTTGCTTTTTTTAGCAGATCGTGCCCAGCATTACGATGAAGTCTTAAAAAAAAATCAAGACAAATTAATCATTTCTGATCGTAGTTTTATCTCAGGTATAGCTTATACTAATAAAGCTTTTGACAAAAATTTACTTTTTGAATTTAACGCTTTTGCCTTAAATTACCACTTCCCGCAAAAAATAATTTTTTTAAAAGCTCACAAAGAACTTATAAAAGAACGCTTAAGCAAAAAAAAGTTAGATAGCATAGAAAAACGCGGTATTGATTATTTTCTAAATGTCCAAAACGAGCTTGAAGAAACTCTAAATTTTTTAAAAGAAAAAATCGATTTTAAACTCTTAAAATTAAATGCTGATAATTCAAAAGAAAATCTACATCAACAAATAAAGGAATTTTTAAAATGATAAATGCTTTAAAAGGAATGAAAGATTTATTAGATAAAGATGCTTATTACTATGAAAAAGTGATTAAAACTTGCGAAGAAGTTGCAAAAAACTATGGTTTTAGCTTTATCAACATTCCACATTTAGAACTTTGCACTCTTTTTAAAAGAAGCGTAGGAGAAAGCTCTGATATAGTAGGTAAAGAAATGTATGAATTTATCGATAAAGGCCAAAATCACGTTTGTATGCGTCCTGAAGGAACTGCTGGAGTGGTGCGTGCTTATATAGAAAAAAAAATGGATAAAAATAATGCCATAAAACGTTGGTTTTATCATGGTTCTATGTTTCGCTACGAAAGACCACAAAAAGGACGCTTAAGAGAATTTCATCAATTTGGAGTTGAAAGCTTTGGAAATGCAAGTGTTTATGAAGATGCAAGTATCATTTTAATGTTAGTAGAAATTTTTTCACGTTTAAATATCAAATTTAAATTACTTATTAATTCCTTAGGTTGTTTAGAGTGTATGCCAAAATACCGCACAAATTTAGTGCGATTTTTAGATTCTAAAGAAGGTTTTTGCGAAGATTGTTTGCGTAGAAAAAGTTTAAACCCTATCCGTGTTTTAGATTGCAAAAATGAACACTGCCAAAATTTACTCACAAATGCCCCACTTTTAAGTGAAAATTTATGCTCTTCTTGTCAAAAAGATTTTGAAATTTTGCAAAAAATTTTAAAAGAAAATAATGTAAATTTTGAAATAGATCCTAAATTAGTAAGAGGGCTTGATTATTACTCTAAAACAGCTTTTGAATTTATTAGCGATGAAATTGGCGCAAAAGCTGCTATTGCAGGTGGGGGTCGTTATGATAAACTTATTGAATACCTTGATGGAAAAAGCGGTTTTGGCGTTGGCTTTGCTATGGGTATAGAAAGAATTATCGCTATCTTAGAACAAAAAGAAGAAAAATTACAAAGAGAAGGAATTTATCTTTGCTCTATGGATGAAAAATACATAACAAAACTTTTAAAACTCGCAACACAACTTAGAAAAAAATATAAAGTCATTCTAAGTTATGAAGCCAAAAAACTTGCTAAACATTTAGAATTAGCTGATAAAAATCAAAATTTAATCTTTCTTTGCATGGGGGAAAATGAAGCAAAAAATGAAAGTTTATTCTATAAAAATTTAAATACAAAAAAAGAAGAGCAAATTTTAATTAAAAATTTGGAGAATGTATTATGACAAATTACGGCATTGATATTTGGGGGGATAATAATTTTATCATTAAAAATGGTAAAGTATGTATCAATCATGGAGAAAATCCAGCCATTATCGATATAGTTAAATCTCTACGTGATGATGGCTATAAAGGTCCTTTGCTTTTACGTTTTCCACACCTTATACAAAAACAAATTGAAAATATTTATGGAAGTTTTGATAAAGCTAGAAAAGAATTCTCTTATAAAGGAAATTTTAACGCTGTTTATCCCCTAAAAGTAAATCAATACCCAGGTTTTGTTAAAAATCTTGTCAGACTTGGAAAAAATTATAATTATGGATTAGAAGCAGGTAGCAAGGCTGAACTTTTACTTGCTATGGCTTACAATAATGAAAAAGCACCTATTACAGTAAATGGCTTTAAAGATAGAGAACTTATCAATATAGGTTTCATAGCTGCTGAAATGGGACATAATATCACTTTAACCATAGAAGGACTAAATGAACTAAAAGCCATCATTGATATAGCAAAAGAGCGTTTTAAACCAAAACCAAATATAGGCTTAAGAGTGCGTCTTCATTCAGCAGGGGTTGGAATTTGGGCAAAAAGCGGAGGAATTAATTCAAAATTTGGTCTTACTTCAACTGAACTTATAGAAGCTATCAATTTATTAAAAGAAAACAAACTTTTAGATCAATTTACTATGATTCATTTTCATCTAGGATCGCAAATTACAGAAATTCACCCTTTAAAAAAGGCTCTTAATGAAGTGGGAAATATTTATACCGAACTTAGAAAAATGGGAGCAAAAAATTTAAAAGCCATTAATCTTGGCGGAGGCTTAGCCGTAGAATACTCTCAATTTAAAAATGATAAAAGCAGAAATTATACTCTAAGAGAATACGCCAACGACGTTGTTTTTATCTTAAAAAATATTGCCGAACAAAAAAAAGATCTTGAACCTGATATTTTTATAGAAAGCGGTCGTTTTGTAGCTGCAAATCACGCTGTATTAATTGCCCCTGTATTAGAGCTTTTCTCACAAGAATACACAGAAAGCAAACTTTTGCTTAAAAAAACAAATCCCAAGCTTATCGACGAGCTTTATGATCTTTACAAAAGCATAAAACCTTCCAATGCCTTAGAATATTTACATGATAGTATAGATCATCTAGAAAGCATTTTAACCCTTTTTGATTTAGGTTATGTAGATTTACAAGATAGATCCAATGCCGAAATTCTAACTCATCTAATCACAAAAAAAGCCATACTATTAGTAGGAGATAAACAAAATACCACAGATTTACTCGCTATACAAGATGAAGTGCAAGAAAGATATCTAATCAATTTTTCACTTTTTCAAAGTATGCCTGATTTTTGGGGCCTAAATCAAAATTTCCCTATAATGCCTCTTGATAGATTAGACAAAAAACCTACAAGAAGTGCAAGCATTTGGGATATAACTTGTGATAGTGATGGAGAAATCGCATATTCTAAAGACAAACCTTTATTCTTACACGATGTAGATTTGGAAAAAGAAAATTATTTCTTAGGATTTTTCTTAGTAGGTGCTTATCAAGAAGTTTTAGGAATGAAGCACAATCTTTTTACCCATCCAACCGAAGCAACAATTAGCATAAATCAAAAATCCTATGAAATAGAAAGCATTATAGAAGCACAATCTATTCTTGATACTTTAGAAGATCTAGACTATGATATACACGCTATTATGGATATATTAAATGAAAGAATCACTAATTCAAAACTAGTAGATGAAAAACAAAAAAAACATATCTTAGGAGAATTATACCTTTTCTTAAATGACAATGGTTATTTAAAAAGCATAGATGGAAAAGAAAGTTAATATAAGCAGTAAAATACTACTTATATTAAATTCTCAGTAAAAATCTTAAGTTATATCTTACTTATTTAACAAATATTACCAATTTACCACATTTTTGATTTTAATTAGAGTTTTTTATATTTTTTCAATGCTCAAATATATTTTTTTGATAGAATAAAATAAAAAAATTAAAGGATAAAAATGCTTACAAAAAGATCTAAAGTTTTAGAAGAATCTATCACTTTAGCTATTGCCACACTTGCAAATGAGCTTAAAGCCAAAGGCGAAGATATCATAAGTCTTTCAACCGGAGAACCTGATTTTGACACACCAAAAGCCATAAAAGATGCTGCTATAGCCGCTATTGAAAAAGGTTGCGGAAAATATACTGCTGTTGTAGGTTTAAATGAAGTTTTAAAAGCTATACAAACCAAACTCAAAAGAGATAACAATCTTGATTATGAAATAAATGAAATTATCACAAACGTTGGTGCAAAACATTCTTTATTTGAATGTATAGAATGTCTTGTTGAAGAAGGTGATGAAGTTATTATCCCTACTCCTTATTGGGTAAGCTATCCTGAAATGGTAAAATTTGCCGGAGGCAAGCCTGTATTTATAAAAGCTTTAGAATCAAATGGCTTTAAAATCACAGCGCAACAACTTAAAAATAGCATTAGTGATAAAACTAAAGTATTGATGTTAAACTCTCCATCAAATCCCGTAGGCTCAATTTACTCCAAAGAAGAACTAACCCAAATTGCCAAAGTTTTAGAAGGCACAAATATCGTAGTATTAAGCGATGAAATTTATGAAAAACTTCGTTATGATAATTTTGATTTTACAGCTTTTGCAAGTATAAGCGAAGATGCGTTAAAACGCACTGTAACTATAAATGGACTTAGCAAATGCGGAGCTATGCCAGGATGGCGTTTTGGTTATATGGCCAGTAAAAATAAAGACTTAATTTCAGCTGTTAAAAGACTTCAAGGACAAAGCACCTCAAACATTTGTTCCATCTCTCAATATGCAGCTATCCCGGCCTTAAATGGAGATTGCGATAAAGATATAGAATCAATGCGTCAAATTTTTGAAAAACGTCGCAATCTAGCTCTAAGTATACTAAACAATACTCCAAAAATTAGTGTATATAAACCAGAGGGTGCTTTTTATCTTTTTGTAAATATACAAAAAATCGAAAAAGATTCTATGAAATTTTGTCAAAAACTATTAGAGCAAGAAAAAGTTGCTGTTGTTCCAGGCATAGGATTTGGCATGAATGGATATTTTAGACTTTCATATGCCACTAGCAATGAACTCATTACAAAAGGCTTAGAAAAAATAAGTCATTTTATCACAAATTATAAGTAATATTATGAAAAGACCTTTACCCTTTATATTAGCTGCCACAAACAATGGAACAATGATCATCAATCATCTAGATAGACACGATACACCAAAGGGAAGTTATGGAGTTGGTTTTCAATTTTTAAATTATGGCAGTTTTGATCCAGAAGAAATTGATCTTTGCCTTACTCTTTTAAAATTGCGTAGAAAATATTATAAAGATAATGTTTTTGCGATAGACTGCGGTGCAAATATCGGTGCTCATACTATCAAATGGGCTATAGAAATGCAAGATTGGGGGGGGGTATTAGCTTTTAAAGTACAAGAAAGACTTTTTTATGCTTTAGCAGGAAATATAGCAATTAATAATTGCTATAACGCAAAAGCAATACACGCGGCTATTGGCAATCCCCATAAAAACCAAAAAGAGCTTGAAATTTTAGTTCCAGATTATACCCAAAAAGCCTCTTTTGGTAGTTTGGAGCTAAAATCAAATAACGAATTCATAGGACAAATGCCTCAAAAAAAAGAAAAAGTTCCTTATCTAAAACTTGATAGCTTTGCTTTTAAAAGACTTGATTTTATTAAGATAGACGTAGAAGGTATGGAACAAGAAGTTTTACTTGGTTGTCTAAACCATCTTAAAACTTTTAAACCTATATTACAGATTGAAATTATTAAATCAAATTCTCAAGATATCATTGATATATTAAAAAATTTAGAATATGAAATTTTCCAATCTGGGATCAATATTTTAGCCATTCACAAAACAGATCCTGTGATCAATCATTTAAACAAGTCATAAATTGCATTAAGGCTTCTTAAGCACAGCACTAACCCTTTGAATGCTATCAAATTTACTTAAACTAAGCCTTATAATAGAATCTTGTATTCCACCTAAAGAATGAGACACATTTGCTGCTAAGCTTATCATATCTAAAGCATTTAGTTCTAATTTCTTATTTTCTACTTCAAACCAAATTTTACCGCTTAAAACCTGAACATGTATAGCAAATGGAGCCTTATGTTCTTTCATGATGCTATCTTTAGCCATTAAAATTTGAATTTCCTTACCACTTTCATTGTCGATTAAAATATTGATTTTAACTTCCTTTGGGCTAAAATCCGCCCTGCTCCATTTTGTAACTTTCATAAAAACTTCCTTTTTGATTTGATTGTAACAAAAAACCAAATGTAAATTATAAACCTATGTTAATTTTTACAATTATTAAGATAGATTTTCAAATTGATTAAATATTTGTAACTTTAATTTTATGATATTTTAAAATTTTATATATATTTTTATCTTTTTGTTATTTATTATTTTATTATCCAATATAAACCTTATATAATTTAAATTATTTAAAAAACAATCTAAAAACCAAAAAAAATATTTTTTATATAAATAAAGCTCCAATATATTTTAAATTTAAAAATAAAACTAATATTATTTAATAGTTTTATTTTTATTCTTTCAAAGATTATTATATTAAATTGATTAGTTTTTATTTTATAAATATAAAATTAATATTAAAAATATCTAAAAGTTTGCTTAATATAACTTTAAGAAAATTTTTTTTATCATTACGCATAATCTATGATTTGGATTTATTATTCTTTTTTTATTTCTTTTTATAACAAATAAATTAAATTTAAACTATAAGGAGGTTGATAATGAGCCATAGTTTATTTAAAAAAGAAATATTAACGGGGGGGGGGGATTGAAAAAAACCATTCTCATTCATCTAAAAAACTAGTTCTTTCTTTAGTTACAATCTCTTTTTTAAGTTCTTATTCTTATGCTACAGCTAATGTAGAAACTTATAGTGATGATAGCGATAATTCGCCTAGTTTTTATAGTTCGCAAAATGGAACAAGCACTAATATAAATACATCGCAAAATTCAACTCATACTGTAAGTAACTCTGGCAATACTCTTACTATAGGAAGCAGTGGAACTATACAAGTAAACTCTGGTCCAGCTTTAAATTTCCAAGGAAACTCTTCAACTTCTACTTTTAAAAATGAAGGATTCTTATCAAGCAAAAGCGATGCAGCAGCCATAAAAATAGGAGAATCAAATAATCAAAGTGGTGCTACCATAGAAAGCTTTGAAAATAGTGGCACTATAGGAAATAATAATTCTAAATTTGGTATTAAAATTTGGAAAGATTCTACTATTAATAATTTTAATAATAGCGGGACTATTCAAAGTAGCAATAATGCAATTGATATTGAAAATAGTGTCAATATAAATACTTTTACCAATGAAAGTAGCGGAAGTATTATTGCTTCTAGTTCTAGTTCTAGTGCTATAAATTTTGCACAAGGAAATTCTATTTCTACCTTTTTAAACCAAGGAACACTTATAGGTGGAAGCAGTAAAGCTAGTGTTAATTTAGGAACTAACAATCAAAATGGTGTTACCATAGATACCTTCACTAATGAAGGCATTATAGGAAATGGTGTTTCTAAATTTGGTATCACAGTTTGGGGAAACAGCGATAATAAATCTACAATCAATAATTTTACCAATAGTGGAACTATTCATTCGATAAATGAAGCTATTTATTTTAGCAATACTGATATTCAAACTTTTACCAATAGTGGAACTATTAAAAGTAACAGCGGTTATGGAATTAATTTAACTAGTGGAACAACAATCAATAATTTTACCAATAGTGGAACTATTCAAGGTGGTGGAAATTATGGAATAGGTTTAGCTAGTGGAACAAGTATAGAGAATTTTACCAATAGTGGAACTATTCAAAGTAGTAATACTAATGGTATTAATATCGCAGCTAATGCTAACATAAATACTTTTACTAATGAAAGTGGTGGAAGTATTATTGCTTCTAGTGCTAATGCTAATGCTATAAATTTTACACAAGGAAATTCCATTTCTACTTTTAAAAACCAAGGAACACTTATAGGTGGAAGCAGTAAAGCTAGTGTTAGTATAGGAGGTAGTAGTGGCGGTGGTTCTACTATAGAAACTTTTATTAATGAAGGCATTATAGGAAATGGTTCTTCTAAATATGCAATCACAACTTGGGGAAAATCTGATAATAAATCTACAATCAATAATTTTAGCAATAGTGGAACTATTCATTCGAACAATGGCGAAAGTATTTATCTTGGTAATACAGAAATTAAAACTTTTAACAATAGTGGAATTATAAACACTAATAGTACTTTTGGAGTAAATATAGCTAGTGGAACAACAATAGATAATTTCACAAACACTGGAACTATAAAAAGCACAGGAACTTTAGATGCTTCTATAAATGTAAATGTTTCAACTGGTATATATTTACAAGGTTTAGTAAAAACTTTTACTAATGAGGGTTTAATTTCTGGTATTATGGGAATTAAATTAGTTAAAAGTTCTATGGGAACTTTTATTAATAAAGGTACTATAGAATCAACTAGTAGCAATACTATTGCAGCAGGAATTTCTCTTGCAACCCTTAATGGAAGCCCTTCCACTATTGATAATTTAACCAATGAAGGTCTTATTAAATCAAAATCTCATGGTATCCAAGCAGAAGCTGGAAATTATATTAATACTATAATTAATAAAGGCACTATAGAAGCTGATTTAAATGGTATAAGCTTTTATGATCATGGTAGTGCTGGTGGAAGCGGTGGTACTATGAAACTAGGAAGAATTATCCTAGAAAAAGGTAGTAGCATTAAAGCTGGAAATAATGGTATTAATATAGACAATGAAACTTCTAAAGCTATAGAAGCTGATGGTATTGAAGTTAAAGAAGGCGCTAGTATAAGTGGTGGTAATTCTGGTATTTATATAGGAGGTGGAAAAGAGATTGATACTCAAATCACTATTTCAGGATCAGTTACAGGTGGAACTGCTGGTATAGTTAATGAAGGTGTTATAGGTAGTAGTAGCTCTAGTGAAGATGGTAGCACAGGAGGTATTATCATTTCAGGTGGTAGTGTTAGCTCTTCAAGTGGAGGTTCTGGTATAGTAAATCAAGGTAATGGTTCTATTAGTGGTGAAATCAAAGTAGAAAGTGGAGGTTCTATTGAAGGTGGTATTACTAATACAGGTAATGGTTCTATTACAGGAAGTATAGTAGTAGAGGAAGGTGGTAAGCTTGATTCTATTACAAATACTTCTACTTCTGATACAGGTATAAGTGGATCTATTACTAATAATAGTGATAACAATCTTGAAATTTCAAATGGTGAAGGTGCAACCATAGGTGGAGGTATTGTTAATAATGGCAATGCAGATTTAACTATCTCCAACCAAGGCTCAGTAGGTAAAGATGAAAACGGCAACACAGTTACTAATAATGGAAGTGGTAGCGTTGGAATTAAAGATTGGGTAGTAAGTACTGATAAAAACACAGGTAAATTAGAAACTGTAGTTGTAGGTGGAAGTGGAGCTTCTAATGTAAAAGTAGATAACATAACCGTTGATCAAAGCAATGTTAATCTTGATGAATTAGGCAATATAAATAATATTATCACAGGAGTAAATCAAGGCAATATTGGCAATATTGGAACTAATGGTGGAGGAGAAATATCTTTAAATTATGATCCATTAACAGGAAAGCTTACTACAGATTTTAACCTTAATGCCTCAATATCAGGAGCAACCTTTAGATCTTTAGTATCTACTACAACAAGAAGATCAACCTTTATTGATAATGTTATGGGTAATTCTATGCAAAGCTTTACTTTAAGCTCTTCAAGTAAATCTCAAAGAATGGCTATGCAAGAAAAAGGTAATTTATACTCTGATGCAAGTGATTATATAAAGAGTGATTTTAAAAATGCTTCTTATGGAATGAATAAAGAACACTCTTTATTTATACTTCCTTATACTTCTTCACAGAATGTTGAACTTTCTTTAAATGAAGAAAGTAAAGGACATACTAAAGGAACTATTATAGGTTATTCTACTTTAAAAGATAGTGGAATATATGGTGTATATGCAGGTTATGAAGATACAAAAATGAGTTCAACTTATTTTAATATCAATAATAGAACTTATTATGCAGGTTTAAAATACTTTAATACCTTATTTACTACAGAAAAAGGACAAGAAGTTTATATTAAAGCTCAAGGTAAAACAGCTTTAATTAAAAATGATTTAACTAAAAAAATAGGAAATAATGAAGCTAAAGCTGAACCTAATTCTTATGCTTATGGACTTAATGCTAATTTAGGTATGAATTTTATTAAAGATAAAGATATATTCTCACCTGAAGTTGGTTTAGCCTATGAAGGAGGTTATACAGAGGCTTTCTCTATGCAAAATACTATAGGTCAAGCTACAGTTAATGGAGGAGAGAGAACCTATGCAAACTATTTAAATCTCTTCTCTACTAAAACAAGCTTTACATGGTTTAGAGATTGGTTGCCTAATTTAAAAACTTCATTAGAACTTGGAGCTAAGTTTAATATCAATCCTAGTGTAAAAGCTAAGGCTAGATATGGTAGTGTTAAAGTAAGTGATACATTTGATCTACCAAGAGTTCAAAAATTTGTAACTACTTCTTTAATCATTCCTGTTAATGAAGCTTTCTATTTTAGTCTAAACTATAATGGAATGTTTGATAAAGATGGTAAAACTCATACAGGATATGCTCAATTTAATTATGTGTGGTAAAAGAATATAAATAATTCTAAATAGTTATT
Source organism: Campylobacter sp. TTU_617 (assembly GCF_016599045.1). Lineage (GTDB taxonomy): Bacteria > Campylobacterota > Campylobacteria > Campylobacterales > Campylobacteraceae > Campylobacter_D. The sequence goes on along the minus strand of NZ_JAENKV010000009.1, from coordinate 217 downwards.
TAGAATAAATATAAATAAACTAGTTTAATCTCCTAAACCCTAAATGACTTTAAGTTGTTTGGGGTTTATTCTTTTAAAAATACTTAATAAATTAAATCATAAGTTTAAATATAGAATAAAATTAAATGATAGAAAGTTAAAATATAAAATAATACAAATAACATATAGGTTATAAAGCAATATAAAATAAATACAAATAGCATAAAAGCAATACAAA
>NZ_JAENKV010000008.1 GCF_016599045.1 Campylobacter sp. TTU_617 | reverse complement strand
AAGAAAAAGAGATTTTAATAACTAAAGAGCAAAAGCTCTTTAGTGAATTAATATGAGTAATAAATAAATTTAATTATTAAACTACTTTCTAGCAAGAATAAAATTCAATAAATTTAGCTTATGTTTTATGCTTAAGGAAGGTTATAAATAAGAGTATATAAATAAAAATATCTACAAAGATGAATTAATCATCTTTGTGTTTTTTAGTGAGTTTTACTTGTTCTATGGAATTACCATTCATTTTTTGAACTTCATAATAACAAAGCTCATCTTCAATTTTTTCTCCAACTAAAGGCAAATGTCCTAAAAGATTAAAAACATATCCCCCAATAGTTACTTGTTCTAAATTTTCATCATATTTTATTTCTAAAAGCTCTTCTACTTTTTCTATATCACATCGACCTTGAAATTCAAAAACATTCTCTGAAAGCTGTTTATAATTGTCTATTTCTTCATTTTCACTTTTAATTTCCCCTATAATCTCTTCCATAATATCTTCAATGGTTAAAATTCCAGCTGTTCCACCATATTCATCAATTACTAAAGCAGTATGAGATCTTTCTTTATTCATCATAACAAGAACTTTTGAAATACTGATATTTTCAGGTACAACTACAATTGGTTTTACAAAATTCTCTAAATTTTTATTATTTTTAGAATTTTCATTTTTATTTATAAGTTCATTTTGTATGATATCTCTAATGTGTATTATTCCTAAAATTGTATCTTTTGAACCATCAATATAAGGAAATCTTGTGTGTTTATGTTCGCAAATAGTTTGAATATTTTCAGCATAGCTTTTTTGTTTATTTAAACAAATCATATCTTTACGTGGAGTCATAATTTCTTTGGCAACCGTATCTGAAAAATCAACTGCATTGCGTATTATCTCTGTTTCAAATTCATCTAAAATTCCACCTTTTTGGCTTTCACTTGCTATAATTTTAATTTCTTCCTCAGAATGGGTTAAATCATATTCTTTAGCGGGTTTAATTCCAAACATTTTCAAAGTTAAAGCTGCCAGAAAATCAAAAATTTTAATAAAAGGTAAAAATAAAGACCAAAATAAATGTAAAGGTTTAGCTATCCAAAGTACTGCTTTGTCTGCTGTTACTATTGCTATACTTTTTGGAACTAATTCTCCTAAAACAACATGCAAAAGAGTAATAATGCTAAAAGCTATAATAAAAGAGATAGTATGAATAAATACTGAGTTAAAGCCGAGTTTTAAAAGTGGTATTTCTAAAATTTTAGCTATAGCTGGCTCACCTATCCAACCAAGAGCTAATGAACTTAGAGTAATACCAAGCTGACAGGCACTTAAATAAGTATCAAGTTTTGAAGTAATTTCTAAAGCTTGTTTAGCATTAGCTTTTTTATCTTTTACATATTCTTCAAGTTTTGATTTTCTTACTTTAACAATGCTGAATTCGGATAAAACGAAGAAACCATTTAAAAACACTAAAATAATCGTGATTAAAATCATAAATATAGAATAACTTGTATCAAAAGATGTTTGAGATAGGGTTTTATTTAAGTCTAAAATTTGACTGGGGTCCAATGAAACTCCTTATAATTTAAAATTAATATTTAGAAATTATACATTATCAAAAGTAAAATTTTAGCTTAAAATAATTGAGTCAATTATAAGAAATATTTTTTTCAAATTCATTTAAACGTTTATAAATACTTCTAAGCTGGGTGATTGTTGTCCAATTTTCTATAAAAACACTAAAAGAAGTCCTTACCTGATCAAAAGCATTGTTTATTTGCATAACAACACCTAGGCCAATAGCACCGCTAAAAAGACTAGGAGCTATAATCAAAAAAGGAACAATGACCAATATTTGTTTAAATAATATAAGCCATATATTAAAATATCCATAGTGTAAAAAAAGCCTATGATAATTAAATTTTAATCCTATAAAAAGTTCAATCATCGTTTCATTTTTGGCATATTGTTTTCTATCATCTTCTGCAAAAACTAATTCTTTTCTAAATGCAGCTTCTGCTTTTTGATTGTTATATTCAAGTCCTGGAAGTTTAATCCCTATAAACCAAGAGATAATAAGTCCGCCCAAAGATATTAAAAGTGCTATATAAACCAAAAATCCATCTAAATTAACTAAAAAATAAAATAAAGAATCTTTTGATAAACTTTGAGATAGACTTTTAGAAATTTGATCACTTAAAGCCCATAGAATAGGTATAAAAGCAATAAGTGTCATCAAAGCTTTTATAAAAGCTAAACCAAGTTGCTCTACTATTTTAGAAAAATTGTAAATATCTTCTTGAATTCTTTGAGAGCTTCCTTCTATATTATCATCTTTTTGTTTCCAAAATTTTAAGTAATCAAAAGTCATAGCTTCGCGCCATTTAAAAGCATAAACACTCGCAAAATAAATATTAATTGTTGCTATGATTACATAAGGCAAGGCGATACATAAGAATATAATGATTAAAGAATAAAAATCTTTAATATCATAATTTGTTTTTATTTCTATATTTTTTACCCCAAAGAAATTTTTTAAAAGAAATTGATAATAATAAATTGAAGCTTTATTAATTAGGTTTGCATTTTCTAAATTTTGTTCGGCTAACTCATTTGCTTTTTGAATTTCTTTATCTGAAAAAATTAATAATTCATTAGAGCTTTGAATTTTTGGTTTTTGTAATGCATTATAAAAATTTTGATACCATTCATTAATAGCAACATTTAAAGTTATTTGCAAATATAAAAATAATAGCAATAAAAATAAACCAGAATACGCCCAAAGCGCCCATCTTTTAGAAAGAAAAAATGATTTAAACATCTTAAAACTTTATAAAATTAATTTTAGTATAATATTAATTATATTTTTTTATTTTAAATCATATATAAATTTTTAAGATTTTATATGAAATTTTAGATAAATTTTAATTTTTAAGGATAAATATAATGGCAAATCTTTTAATCATAGGTGCAGGCGGGGTAAGCCGTGTGGCTACTGTAAAATGCGCAATGAATTCTGATACTTTTAGCAAAATCACTTTAGCTAGTAGAACAAAAAGTAAATGTGATGAAATCGCTGCTTTTATCAAAGAGCGTTTAGGGGTTCAAATTGAAACAGCGCAAATTGATGCTGATGATAGCAATGCAGTTGTAGAACTTATCAAGAAAACAGGAGCACAAATTTTACTTAATGTAGCTTTACCTTATCAAGATTTGAGTTTAATGGATGCTTGTATAAAAGCAGGAGTTGATTATGTAGATACAGCAAATTATGAACATCCTGATTTAGCGAAATTTGAATACAAAGAACAATGGGCAAGAAATGATAAATTTAAACAAGCAGGAATTTTAGGACTTTTAGGAAGCGGTTTTGATCCAGGGGTAACTAATGTTTTTTGTGCTTATGCGCAACAAAATTTATTTGATGAAATTTCTTATATAGATATTTTAGATTGTAATGCAGGTGATCACGGCTATGCTTTTGCAACTAATTTTAATCCTGAGATTAATTTACGTGAAGTTTCTGCTAAGGGGCGTTATTGGGAAAATGGTCAGTGGATAGAAACAAAACCTATGGAAATAAAAATGGAATGGGACTATCCAGAAGTAGGTGTGAAAGATAGTTATTTGCTTTATCACGAAGAACTTGAAAGTTTAGTAAAAAATATTAAAGGTTTAAAAAGAATACGCTTTTTTATGACTTTTGGGCAAAGCTATTTAACTCATATGAAATGTCTTGAAAATGTAGGAATGCTAGGTATTAAGCCTGTAATGCATCAAGGAAGAGAAATTGTGCCAATTGAATTTTTAAAAACCTTACTTCCTGATCCTGCAAGTTTAGGATCACGCACTAAAGGCTATACTAATATAGGTTGTGTGATTCGCGGTATAAAAGATGGCAAAGATAAACAAGTTTATATTTACAATGTTTGCAATCACGAAGAGTGTTATAAAGAAACAGGTGCTCAAGCTGTAAGTTATACTACAGGTGTTCCTGCTATGATAGGAACAAAACTTGTTGCTAAGGGAATTTGGAAAGGTAAGGGTGTATTTAATATGGAAGAATTTGATGCTAAGCCTTTTATGGATGAGCTTAATTCTCAAGGGCTTCCTTGGAAGATTATCGAAATGACTCCAAGTTTAGGAGAGTAAGTGCTTTAGCACTTACTTTTGTCCTATATAAATAAAATGTTCTACACTACCTTCAAAATTATATAAGTTAATCAATTCATAATCTCCCCAAAATAAAGGTTTAAAAGGCTTAAAATCTTCTTTTAATTCTTCTATATTTTTAGTAAAACGTATATATGAAGAACCACTTAATCTACCACTTGGACATTCTTTTACTTCACATAATCCATTATCCATAAGCTCTCCTCTTTTATACATACTATAGCCTTTATCACTCATCATTGTGGCAAATATAATAGCCCCTTTATTACACAATTCATAAAATTCTTGTATAGTTTCTTTAAAAGCTTGTTTAGTAAGATAATATAAACTTTGATTTGCAAATATAAAGTCCATTTTTACATTAAATAGATTTTTAAAACTAGAGTTAGGAATTATAATGTGAAAATTTTTAGAATCTAAGTAAGGATCTTTTTCCCAGATACTTTTTAAGCTAGGAACTATATCAATGCCATAAGGCTCAATACCCCCCCCCAGTTATGTTTTGGAAATATTTAGAATGCACTCCATTTCCACAACCAAAATCAAGTAATTTTCCACTTGTTTTATTTAATTTATATTTTAAGATTCTCTCATAAAATCTTATAACGTGTCCATCAGGATATTGTAATCCATATCCTTCTTTTTCGTATTTTTGGGTATATGCTAATAAAGAATTATCCATATTTATCCTTTCTATGTAGAATTTTGACAATTAAGTCAAAATTCATTATAACACAAGAAAAGAAATAAAAGTTATTTTACGCTATGAAGTTCATTTGCATAAAAGCTAACCGAATTCATACCTTCTTTTAAAGCCCATTCATAAGCTTTTGAAACAAAACTCCAATTAATATGAGCATAGAATTTTTCTAAATAAGCAGGACGAGCATTGCGATGATCTATATAATAAGCGTGTTCCCAAACATCTACAACAAGTAAAGGAACTTTATCTTCAGTTATTGGTGTAGCTGCATTTGAAGTGCTTGCAAATTCTAATTTTTGATTTTTAGTATTATAAACAAGCCAAAACCAACCTGAACCAAAAACTCCTGTAGCGCCTTTAATAAATTCTGCTTTAAAATTTTCTAATGAATCAAATTCTTTTTCTAAGGCTTCTTTTAATTTTTCATCCAAGCTTTCACAATTTCCCCCGCATCCACAACCAAGTTTTGGTTTTATGCAATCAAAGTAAAAATCGTGATTATAAACTTGTGCAGCATTATTAAATATTCCTCCATTTGAATTTTTAATAATATGGATTAAATCGCTATTTTCAAATTCTGTTCCCTTAATAAGATTGTTAAGATTATTTATATAAGTTTGATGATGCTTTCCATGATGAAAATTAAAAGTTTCGCTACTTAAAAAATCTCCAAAATCATTGATATCATAAGGTAATTTTCTTAATTCAAACATAATTTCTCCTTTGTTATTTTTATTAAAATTGTAACATAAATTATTTAAAAAGAGTAAAAAAGTCTTTTTATTTATATATAATAAATAGCTTCTTTATCAAAGCTTAGTTCTATATCTTGATAGAGCTTTAGCGAGAGTTTTTGAAACTCTTCATTTTTTAAGGCAAATTCTAAAATTTTATTTCCAGAATTCACTCTAATAAATATAAATTCTTTTTTTATTCTTAAAGCAATGATTTTTGCTTTTTTAATATGAAATTTTAAATGATTGCCTAGTTTTATTTTATAAGGATTAATAGCTATTTTTTGTGCTTTTGTTTCAAAATAAAGAGGATTTGAAAATTCTATAATATTTTGTTCTAAATCAAAAATATTTATATTTTCAAATTCCAAAATTTTCCCATCGTGTAAATAAAATTTAGTTTGTGCCAAATCATCTAAAAAATTTTTATCGTGACTTACTATAAGAAAACCATTTTTTCTTTCTTCTTGAAATTGCAATAAAGCTTTTTTAAATAAAAATAAAGTATTTTTATCTAAAAATGCACTAGGTTCATCTAAAAGATAATATCTAGCTTTTATACTTAAGGCTATAGCTAAAGATATTTTTCTAATTTGTCCAGAAGAGAGTTCGTGAGTATTTTTTTTTAATAAATTTTTATCAAGATCTAATAATTTTAAAGCTTTTTGAATACTTTCATCCCAATTTTCTTTTATATCATAAGTTTTTAATGCAAAATAAAAATTTTCTTTTACATTACGATTAAGAAGAATGGGATCAGGAAGCAATAAATAAATTTGTCTTTTTTCTTTGAGTGAAAGTTTGTTTTTACCAAAATAAGTAATATTTTTAGAGAAATCTCCTTCTAAAAAAGCAAGTATTCTTAAAAGTGTGCTTTTTCCACTTCCATTTATACCAGTTAAAATACTTATTTTTTCTGTATCAAGACTAAGATTGTTAATATTTAAAATCATTTTTTCTTTATAAAAAAATTGAAGATCTTTTATATTTATCATTTTAGTCTCTTTTTAGTTTATGGATAATGAAATTTAAGAAAAATGAAAGAGTAATAAGAACTAAAGCTAGTGCAATACCTCTTGCAAATTCTCCTTTACTTGTTTCAAGAGAAATTGCAGTTGTAATTGTTCTTGTGTCGTATTTTATATTTCCCCCAACCATCATAGCAACTCCAACTTCAGCAACAATGCGTCCATAGGCTAGAGCAATAACACTAATTAAAGCAAATCTTAACTCATAAATAATGGTTAAAATAAGTTTTGTAGAGCTTAAATGAAAAGATTTGATAAGTAAAAAATGTTTTGGATTCATATTTTCAATTAAATTTGAAAAAAGTGCTATGATTATAGGTAAAGCTAGAATAAATTGCCCTAAGATTAAAGCTTTTGTTGTAAAAAGTAAATTTAGATTTCCTAAAGGACCTTTATAAGAAATAAAAGCATAAATTATCAATCCTATAGCAACGGTTGGAAAAGAAAGGCTAGTATTGATTAAAAGTTTAATAAAACGTTTAAATTTAAAATTAAAAAATCCCAAAGCAAATCCTAAAGGAAATCCAATTAAAAGAGCTAAAATAATAGAAACACTAGAACTTAAAAGTGTGGTATAAATAGCAGAATAAATACTTTTATCTCCACTAAAAAGTAAAAATATGCTTTGTTTTAAACCTTCTAAAATATAATCCACATAAAACCTTTTTAATATTGAGAAATCTTAGCATAATTATGCTAAGATAAAAATATTTATTTACTTATAAAGGAAATTTCTAATGAAAAAATTATTTTTTTTATGTGTATTTATACTTAGCATTAATGCCATAGAGCTTAAAATGGCAACAACAACAAGCACAGATAATACAGGTTTACTTGATGCTTTAAAGCCTCTTTATGAGAAAGAAAGTGGAAATACTCTTAAATGGGTTGCTGTTGGAACAGGTGCTGCTTTAAAACTTGGTGAAGATTGTAATGCAGATGTTGTTTTTGTTCATTCTCCAAAGGTAGAAAAAGAATTTATTGCCAAAGGTTTTGGTGTAGATAGAACGCCTTTAATGTATAATGACTTTATTTTAATTGCTGATAAATCTTTAGCGCCTTTGTTTAAAGATAAAAGTTTAAAAGAAAGTTTAGAGCTTATTAAAGATAAAAAATTAACTTTTATTTCAAGGGGAGATAAATCAGGTACAGATAATAAAGAAAAAAGTCTTTGGAAAAATTTAACAGGCGAAGTTCCTGAGAAACAAGCTTGGTATCAACAAAGTGGTCAAGGAATGTTAGCTTCTATTATGATAACTGCAGAAAAAAAAGGTGTTATTTTAACAGATCGTGGCACTTATATTAAATATGAAGCAAATGAAAAAAATAATCCAAGTTTAGTTATAGTTAATGAAGGAGATAATAGTTTAAAGAATTTTTATTCTATTATAGCTGTAAATCCAAAGCATTGTAAAAATGTCAATTATATAGAAGCGAAAAAATTTATTGAATGGATAAGTAGTGATAAAACTCTTAAATTTATTAGTGATTTTAAATTGTTAAATAAGCCTTTATTTATAGTTGATTCTAAAACAAGAAAAGAATAATTTTTTATAAAAATTTCAAATTTTGAATTTACAAATTAGATTAGAAAATAAAGATAATTATAATTTTATAATTATCTTTATTCTTAGATATTTTCAATTTGCTTTAATTCTTTGTTTAATACTTTTAATAAAGTTTATTTTTAATTTAAAATATTTTATCATTTTTTAAAACAAAACATACTAAAATAGTCCTTTTAATACTAATGATTAGGTATAAATGTTTTTTAAATATTTCTATTCTATTTTAATCAAGATTTTTTGCTTTTATAAAGATGGATTTAAAAGTTTGACTCTTGGAAAAACTTTGTGGAAAATTATCTTCGTTAAACTTTTTATTATCTTCATTATTTTTAAAATTTTTCTTTTTGATGTTAATTTTAATTCTATTTTTAAAAGTTTTGAAGAAAAAAGTGATTTTGTATTTAAAAATTTATTAAAGGAAAATTGATGAGTGAGCTAAGTAGTGTTGATTGGTCTAGAGCACAATTTGCTTTAACGGCACTTTATCATTTTTTATTTGTGCCTTTAACTTTAGGACTTTCTTTTATTATTGCAATAATGGAAAGTATTTATGTTAAAACAGGAAATGAAGTTTGGAAAAAAATTACAAAATTCTGGCTTTCCTTGTTTGCTATAAATTTTGCCATTGGTGTAGCAACTGGTATTATTATGGAATTTGAATTTGGAACAAACTGGGCTAATTACTCTTGGTTTGTAGGTGATATTTTTGGTGCTCCTTTAGCAATAGAAGGTTTAATGGCATTTTTTCTAGAGGCTACTTTTTTTGCTGTTATGTTTTTTGGATGGGATAAAGTTTCAAAAAAATTTCATCTTTTTTCTACTTGGTGTGTAGCTATTGGAAGTAATTTAAGTGCTTTTTGGATTTTAGTTGCTAATGCTTGGATGCAATACCCAGTAGGCATGAGGTTTAATCTTGATAGTGCAAGAAATGAAATGGAGAATTTTTTTGAAGTGGCTTTTTCTCCGGTTGCTATTTCAAAATTTTTACATACCATAGGAAGTGGTTATGTAATTTCTGCACTTTTTGTTATGGGAATTTCAGCGTGGTTTTTACTTAAAAAAAGACATATATTAGAAGCTAAAAAAAGTCTTGTAGTAGGAGCTAGTTTTGGTTTAATATGTTCTATTTTTTTATTTTTTAGTGGAGATGAAAGTGCTTATCGTGTAACGCAAACTCAACCGATGAAACTTGCTGCTATGGAAGGAGTTTATCAAGGAGAACATAGAGCCGGCATTGTGGCTTTTGGAATTTTAAATCCTAGAAAAAATATTGATAATAATGAAAGTGTATTTTTGTTTAATATTAGCATTCCTTATGCTTTATCTATTTTAGGCAATCGTGATCCTAATAGTTTTGTTCCTGGCATTGAGGATTTAATATATGGCAATGAAGCTAAAAATATAGAACCTATGCAAAATCGTATCGATAGAGGAAAGATCGCACTTAAAGCTTTAAAAGATTATAAATTTGCAAAAGAAAATAATATGAGCGACTTAAAACATTCAAGTCAGATTTTATTTGAACAAAATTTTAAAGATTTTGGTTATGGATATTTAGAAAAACCTGAAGATGCTATTCCTCCTGTTGCTTTAACTTTTTATAGTTTTCACATTATGGTAGGACTTGGAACTTTCTTTTTCTTGCTTTTTATCATCACTCTTTACTTGAGTATGGCTAATGATATTGAAAAGTTTAAAAAAATACTTTGGATTTGTGTTTTTTCTATACCTTTTGGATATATAGCAGCAGAAGCAGGGTGGATAGTAGCAGAAGTAGGAAGACAGCCTTGGGCTATACAAGATCTTATGCCAGTAAGTATTGGCGCAACTCATCTTGGAAAATTAAATGTCCAAATTTCATTTTGGTTATTTGCTTTTCTTTTTACAGCACTTTTGATTGCTGAAATTAAAATAATGCTTACTCAAATTAAAAAAGGATTTAATACACATCAAGATCATACAAAGGAGGCTAAATAATGTTTTTTGGCTTAGAACTTTCTCATTTGCAAATTTATTGGTGGGTTATTATTAGTTTGCTTGGTGGTTTTTTAGTATTTATGTTTTTTATACAAGGGGGTCAAACTTTAATTGATGAGCTTTCAAAAAATGAGCTTGAAAAAACTATGTTTATAAATTCTTTAGGTAGAAAGTGGGAGTTAGGATTTACAACTTTGGTTATGTTTGGAGGAGCTGCTTTTGCTGCTTTTCCTCTTTTTTATAGCACCAGCTTTGGGGGTGCTTATTGGGCTTGGCTTAGTATATTGTTTTGTTTTATTATCCAAGCTATTTCTTATGAGTATCGTAAAAAAGATAATAATCTTTATGGTGCTAAAACTTATGAATTGTTTTTAAAGATTAATGGATTTTTGGGAGTATTTTTAATTGGTATAGCATTAAGTAGTTTTTTTAGCGGTTCTTATTTTAGACTTAGTGAATATAATTTTGTTTTTTGGGATCATCCTTTACGTGGTTTGGAACTTTTATTTAACCCTTTAAATTATTTACTTGGTTTTGCTTTGGTTTTTTTAAGTAGAATACTTGGTGCAGCTTATTTTATGAACAATATTAAAGATGATGAGATAAAAATGCGTTGTGTGCGTAAAATCTATATTAATACTTTTTTATTTTTACCATTTTTTATAGCTTTTATTATATGGATTTTTTTAAAAGATGGATTTTTTATAGATGAACAAAAAGTTGTTTCTATAAAATCTTATATCTATCTTTTGAATTTTTTAAATCATCCTTTAATATTGATATTTTTTATTTTAGGAATTTTATTAGTCCTTGCAGGAATTTTTCAAGCTATTAAAAAATGCACTAAAGCCATTTTTACTTTAGGTATTGGTGTTGTTTTGGTTGTTTTTAATTTATTTTTGAGCTTAGGGCTTGGAAATAGTCCTTTTTATCCATCTATAAGCCATTTGCAAAGTTCTTTAACTTTAGAAAATGCAAGTTCAAGTTATTATACTTTAAGTGTAATGTCTTATGTATCTTTGCTTATACCTTTTGTTTTGGCTTATATTATATATTCTTGGAATGCAATGGATAAGATTAAGATTACAAAAGAAGAAATGTCAAATAACGAACATATTTATTAAGGAGAAAATTTATGTTTCATGCGTTATTTTTATTGATTTGGCCTTTGGTGATATTTTTATCTTATAAATTTATTTTGCTAAATATTAATCATTTAGAAAAAGATAAAAAACTATAAAGTATTTTGAAAATATAACGATATAGTAATTGAATCTTTTCAAAATATTGCTTAAGACCTTATTTTTATAAGGTCTTTTTTCTTACTTAAATAAATTATATATTTTTAAATTAACTGTTTTAGAATTGATAATTTTATAATATAAATTATTTTTTAGAAGAAGTTAAATTTGAGATTTTAAAAAAGAAAGATTTGTTTAAAAAAGCTTAAGCTTAAAGCTTAAGCAACGAATTCGATAAAAGCCATCTCAGCTGCATCGCCACGACGGATTCTAGTTTTAATAATTCTAGTATATCCACCATTGCGATCTTTAAATTTAGGTGCAATTTCTGTTACTAATTTATTGGTTGCAAATTTATCTTGTAAGCTTGCAAAAACAACTCTATGAGCATTAAAATCTCCAACTCTTGCACGTGTAATTAATTTTTCTATATAAACTCTAAGCTCTTTTGCTTTTGGTAGAGTTGTTTCTATTTTATTATTATTTACAAGAGCTATAGTTAAATTCTTAAGTAAAGCAGCACGATGAGATGATGTTCTACCAAGTTTTCTATATCCATGTTTGTGTCTCATTTTTTATCCTTCATTTTGTGCTTTTAATTCGTTAATTTTTTTCTTAAGAGCTTCTTTGTTTTCATTTAAATTTGAAGTTCCTACAGGAAAACCTATATTTTCCATAATGCTTTTAATTTCATCTAAAGATTTTTTACCAAGATTTTTCAAGCCAGCTAGTTCATTAACACTCATTAAAGCAAGCTCTCCTATGTATATTATCCCAGCTTTTTCAAGGCAATTATAACTTCTAGCACTTAAATTAAGTTCTGTAATATTTTGTAATAATTTTGTGTTTTCTATCTCATTATTTGAATTTTGACTTTTAATTACATTTCTTACATTAGTGATTTTATCAAATACTGATAATTGTTTATACATAGCCTCTAAAGCATTTTGAAAAGCTTCATTAGGAGTGATTTGTCCATCTGTTTTTATTGTAAGAACGATTTTTTCATAATCTGGATTATCTTCAAATAAAACTTTTTCTATATCATAAGTAGCTTCTCTTACTGGTGTAAAAAAGGCATCTAAAGCGATAAATTTAGGATCATCTAAGAGTTCTTTAATTTCTTCGCTTGGAACATAGCCTATTCCCTTTTCTATAATAAGAGTAAATTTAAGCTCTGCATCTTCGTTAATAGTTGCTAAATAAGCATCATTATTAACAACTTCTACTTTATCATTGTTTAAATCTTTTCCATAGATCTCTTTAGGTCCATTAAAACTAAATTCCACTATTTCTTTGTTAGACTCACCTTTAATCTTGAAACGAAGTTTTTTAAGATTGATAATAAAAAGTGCAACATCTTCAAGCATTCCACGCATACTATCAAATTCGTGAGATACTCCATCAATATGGATAGCTGTTGGAGCATAGCCTATAGTACTTGTATAAAGTAGGCGACGTAAAGGATGAGCCAGAGTAATACCATAGCCAATTTCAAAAGGCCAAGCACTTATTTTAGCCATATTATCACTAATGTTTTCTATGGCAAATTCTGTTGGCGTATAAGCAGATGTAGTGATATTTCTCATATTCAGCCTTTATTATTTTGAGTAAAGCTCGACAATATATCTTTCCTCTACAGGAATGACGACTTCTTCTCTCTCTGGATTTCTTGTAAAAATTCCAAATCTCTTATCTTTTTCAACATCAACCCAAGCTACTATACCTGTTTGAGAAGTAAGTTCTAATGATCTTGAAATTTGAGGATTATTTTTACTTTTTTCAATAATTTCAATTTTAGTTCCTGCTTCAACGCGGTAACTTGGTATATCTACTCTTCTACCATTAACTAAAATATGTCCGTGTGTTACAAGTTGTCTTGCAAAGCGACGTGTAGTTGCAAAACCCATTCTATAAACAACATTATCAAGTCTTTGTTCTAGAAGTTGGATAAGTAAAACCCCTGTATTACCATCACGTCTAGCTGCTTCGCTAAACAATCTTCTAAATTGTTTTTCACTTACTCCATACATAAATTTAGCTTTTTGCTTTTCTCTTAGTTGGAGTCCATATTCACTGATTTTACCTTTTTTAGCTCCGTGTTGTCCTGGCCCATAAGGACGTTTATCAAGAGCACTTTTTCCTGCTAATCTTCTTTCCCCTTTTAATGCTAAGCTGACACCAAAACGTCTTTCTAGCTTTTCTACTGGTCCTCTATATCTTGCCATAATAATTTCTCCTAAATTCTTTTATTTTTAGACACGACGACGTTTAGGTGGTCTACAACCATTATGTGCTAATGGGGTTATATCTTTAAAGAATGTTACTTTAATTCCTTCCATAGCACCGACGCTTTTAACAGCAGTTTCTCTACCGCTTCCTGGCCCTTGCACCTTAATGCCTACTTCTTTAATTCCGTGTTCTTTTGCTTTATTTAATGCATCTTCAACTGCTTGTTGTGCAGCATATGGAGTTGATTTTTTAGAACCTTTAAATCCAAGTCCTCCAGCACTACTCCAAGCAATAGCATTTCCCATTTCATCTGTTACCGTAACCATAGTATTATTAAAGGTTGCACTAATATATACAATACCTTTAGCTATATTTTTCTTAACAACTTTTTTCTTAACAACTTTTCTTTTTGCCATTTTTAATCCTTATGATTTTGCACCAACAGTTTTTCTTTTACCTTTACGCGTTCTAGCATTTGTTTTTGTTTTTTGTCCGCGAACTGGCAAACCTTTTCTGTGTCTAAGACCTCTAAAACTTCCTAAATCCATTAGTGCTTTAATATCCATAGCAACTTGTTTTCTAAGATCCCCTTCAACTACATAATTTTCTTGGATCTCTTTACGGATAGCTGCTGCTTCATCTTCACTTAACTCATGTACTCTTTTATCGTACGAGATGCCTGTTTTATCTAAAATTTTTCTTGAGCTAAAAAGCCCTATGCCATAGATATAAGTTAATCCATACTCAATTCTCTTTTTTTTTGGTAAATCTACACCTGCAATACGAGCCATATTTATCCTTGTCTTTGTTTATGTTTTGGATTTTCGCAAATAATGCGGACAACACCTTTACGGCGAACTACTTTACATTTGTCACATATTTTTTTGACTGAGGGTCTAACCTTCATATCATCTCCTTAAGTAAATTCCACTTAACTTTGCGAAAGCATATTAGGTTTAAAACCAACTGTTTTCAAAATAAGTGGGACTTTGAAAACACTTCTTTCTATAGCTGAAAGCTTCGCAAAGTTATAATTCTAACCAAAAATAACTTTTAAATAGCTTAGGTTATTTATATCTAAAAGTGATGCGTCCTTTATCTAGACTATAAGGAGTAAGTTCCACTTTAACTCTATCACCTGGCATAATTCTTATATAATGCATACGCATTTTTCCAGCGATATGACAAAGTATTACGTGTTTATTATCAAGTTCAACTTTAAAATTTGCATTAGGTAAAGCTTCAATTACATTCCCATCAATTTCAATAACATCATCTTTTGCCAAAATACTCTCCTTTCGAAAATCAAAATTATGATTGTAGCAAAAAATGTTTGAATTTATAAGAAATTAATACTCTAAATAAACTTTTAAAATTTGATTTAATTTTTCTTTAAGTTCTAAAGGTTTTTCTATTTTGATATAAGGAATCCATTGTTTTACAATATTTAAAAGTTCATCATCATAAGAAAAACATACTTTTAAAATATAAGCTTGTTCATTTTTTTCAATGAGTTCAAAGTTATGGAAGATATTTTTTCTAAAAAAATACTCTTTTGCTTCTTTATTAAGTTTTAAAATTGCTTTTTTACTTCCATCTAACCAGATATTTTTATCATTTAAGATTTGATTTAAAAATTCTTCTTTTGGGGTAAAGTTTTTTGAAGTACTAGAAAAATCTTTAATCTTGCTTATGCTAAAATGTTTTAATTTTCCTTTTTCTTCAGCTATTAAATACCAAATTCCTTTATAATTTAAAAGTTTATAAGGTTTTATTTTTTTATTTTCCTCTATAAGTAAAGCAACTAATAAGATTAAAATTGCAATACTAATAGCTTTAAAATTTCATAATCATTTTTTAAGTCCATTATTTTTCTATGATGGTTTAAATTATTAAATTAATTTTTCTTAATATTTAAACAAGTAGCCATTCTAAATGTTATAATTATATTTTGGAGTTATTTGATGACTTTTATTATGGAACTATTGAAACAAAATAAATTAAAATTTATTTCTTTTTTAATATTTTCTTTTATAACTAGCATAATTGGTGTTTTAACTTTAGTATTTATTAATGAATACCTCTTAAAAAGTAAAGAGAATGTTCCTATTTTTTATTTTTTAGCAATTTTATTTATATTTTTTATCAGTTCTTTTTTTGTCGAATTATCTCTTAGTATTTTTGGTCAAAATTTTATTTTTAAAATGCAAAGACGTTTAATTAAACAGATTTTAGATAGCTCTTTAATTTCTATTATGGAAGTTGGAAAAGCAAAACTTTTAGCATCTTTAAGTTCTGATGTTAGAAGTATTTCTTTTGGAATTTTACGCTTGCCTGAATTTTTACAAGCTAGTATTTTGATACTTTGTACTTGTTTTTATCTTTTTTATCTTTCTCCTAAAATTTTTTTACTTTGTCTTATATGGATTATTTTTGTTTTTGTAAGTAATCATTTTTTAATGATGAATGTATATAAATATTTTAGAAAGGCAAGAGAAAATGATGATTCATTGCAAAATAATTATCAAAATATTTTAGATGGGCACAAAGAATTAAGTATTAATATTTTTAGAGCTAAGTATTACTACGAAAATGAGTTTGAAAAAAATGCAAAAGCAAAGCGTAGAAATAGCATTATAGGAAATATTTTAAATAATTTTTCTAACAATTGGACAAATATTTCTTTGCTTGCTTTAGTAGGGGTAGAATTTTATTTGGCTATCAATTTTAAATGGAGTAATCTTGAAGATGCAGTAACAATAGCTTTGTCTATACTTTTTTTAAGAACTCCTTTAATTTCAATGATAGGATCTTTTCCTACTTTAATTTTGGCAAAAATTGCTCTTGATAAAATTGCAAAATTAAAATTAGAAGATTATAAAGAAACTTTTAATTTGAGCGTAAAAAAAGAAAGATGGAGTCAAATTCATTTTGAAAATGTTAGTTTTTCTTATAATAATCAATTTATACTTAAACCTATAAATTTAACCCTTTATAAAGGTGAAATGATTTTTTTAATTGGTAAAAATGGAAGTGGAAAATCAACTTTTAGTATGCTTTTAAGCGGGCTTGTTAAACCTCTTAGTGGAGTAATTTATTTAGATGATAAAAAAATAGATTCTACTAATATTTATGAATACAGATCGCTTCTTAGTGTAATTTTTAGCGATTTTCATCTTTTTACTCAAACTTTAAGTAAAGATAAATTTGCAGATGAAGAAAAAATAAATTTTTGGCTTCAATTTTTAGAGCTTAAAGATAAAACAAAAGTTGAAAATAATCATTTAAGCTTTACAAAACTTTCTACTGGACAAAGAAAGCGCTTAGCAATGCTTATAGCTTTGCTTGAAGAAAGAGATATTTTAATTTTAGATGAATGGGCAGCTGATCAAGATCCTATATTTAGAAAATTCTTTTACCATAAGCTTTTGCCTTTTTTAAAAGAACAAGGTAAAACTATTTTTGCAATTACTCACGATGATAAATATTTTGATGTAGCTGATAGGATTTTTTTAGCTAAAGAGGGTGAAATTTCTGAATTAAAAGGAAAAAATATCAAAGAATTAGCTAAAAATATAGTAGAAAATTTTAATTTAGCTTGATATATCATCAAGCTTGTTTTTTATAAAGTTCTTCTTCTATTTTGATATAAAAGTCAGCTATTTTACCATAAGCTATTTCCCAAGCTTTTAATGTCTTTTCATCAGCATTTAAAAGATTTTTAATTGCTTTTAAAAGACAAGTTCCTACTATAGGATAGTGTTCTTTTTTTACATTTAATTTTACGTGAGTTTTTCCAATATGTTCAACATAAGCTTTTATATTTTCTAGGTTTTCTATATTTTGTGCAGCTTTCAAAATAGCCATAGCTAAAGCTTTTGGTTGCTCTCCAGAGGCTTGTTTTTCCATATTAAACATAGGTTTTACTTCAGGATAGTCATTAAACATAATTTTATAAAATTCTTTAGTTAAATCCTCTCCATTTTTTTGCAAAATGGGAATACAATTTTTTATGATTTCAATTTGATCTTTAGTCATTTTTTCTCCTTATTTTATAGTTAAAAATAAAAAAGATATTTTAACTCTTATTTAAAAGAAAAAAATTGATACAAGTTAAATTTATACTTTTAAGTTATTATTGAGGCTTTTATATTTTTTGAATGTAAAATTTTAAAGTTTAAAATAAAATATCAATATTATTTTAGAGTAGATTTTTAATTCAAATATTTAAAAATTGTTTTTTAAATTTAAAAAATCATCTGCAAAAGCATAACTTGAAATTAAAATACTTCAAATTAAAACACTAAATATTTTTAAATATAGTTATAAATATAATGTAAGTTTATTTTATTGCAAGGAGTATTTTAAGCCAAATTTTTGATATCTTTTTATATTGCTATATTAAAATTATTTATTATTTATCTATCAAACTCTAGTTTCACTCATTAGCTTATCTAATCTATCCATTATATTATTTACATAAGAATTTATACTTTCATTACTTGCTTTCCAACCATTAGCTTTTGCTTGATTAAATTCTCTATCAAACCAAGCTCCACCATAACCTATGCTTGTATTTTGCCATTTAACTCCTTTTTCCATTGCATATATACTTGCATCAAGCCAACCATCTTGTGCATAACCTTTTAATAAACTTGCAAAATCAACTTTACCTGTCATAATGTCGTCTAGAGAAACATCATTACCATTAAAACTCTCTTTAGCCATAGCTTTATTATAGCTTTCTACTTTTGGATTAAGAGTAGTTTTTAAACTTTCAACAGGTTGTCCACCTTGAGATTTTAAAAAACTCATAAATAAAGCTTCTTTAGAATAACTTCCATCATCATTTTGTGGATAAACTGACATATCAGGGTTAAACTGCCAATCTTCACCTTTAGAAACATTTTTAATTTCTTCTAAAGATAAACCAAAGCTATGACTGCTTATACCTTCTATATAAACCCCTGATTGCACAAACAAGCTTTCAGCTTCTTTTACTTGCTCGGAAGTTTTATAAACATTTAAAATAGAAACTTTGGAAAAATCTTTTAAACCTGTAATATTCATTCTATTGTTTGGATCATTATAATCTGCAGCTTTTATTCCACTCACACTATACCCCTTAGGCATAGAATTTATATCTGCTTCAGTGAAACTATTTTTATCACTTGGAAAGCTTTGACTTAGAGCATTAGAGAAAAGATTAAAGTATTGTTTTATAGTTTCTGCCATATCTATGTTTGTATAGTATTCGCTTATACCAAAATATTGCTTCATATCTGCAACATAAGGATCATTTTCAGCAGCTTTTTTAATCTCATCCAAAGTAGATTTATGTATCTTAAAATCTTCAGGCAATCCTGCAGCTTTATTAAAATCACTTCCCATATAGCCATCTTTATCTACACTATAACCATAAGCTGTATTAGTGCTTAAATCAGCTTGTTTGTATTTTAGAGTATAAATAGAGTTTTTAAATTCACTTGATATATTATAATTAGGAGTATCGGTATAAACATTATTTTTATTGGATAATACTTCATTAAATGCTATATTTTGAGTATTCTTGCTTTGAATTTCATTTAATTTAGTAACATTTTGTTTTAAAAAAACATTTGCAAAATTTATTTTTGAATTTTCTTTACTTTCTTTATTTACTTTACTTTGTGAAAGTATAGAGCCATAACTTGAATTATCATTTATACTAAAGATGCTCATATTAAATCCTTAAACTCTAGTTTCACTCATTAGCTTATCTAATCTATCCATTATATTATTTACATAAGAATTTATACTTTCATTACTTGCTTTCCAACCATTAGCTTTTGCTTGATTAAATTCTCTATCAAACCAAGCTCCACCATAACCTATGCTTGTATTTTGCCATTTAACTCCTTTATCCATTGCATATATATCTGCATCAAGCCAACCATCTTGTGCATAACCTTTTAATAAACTTGCAAAATCAACTTTGCCTGTCATAATGTCGTCTAAGGAAGCCAATGAGCCATCAAAACTCTCTTTAGCCATAGCCTCGGCATAAGACTTAGCTATAGGATTTAATGTAGCACTATCTTCTCTTGGTGATACACCTGTTGATTTTAAAAAACTCATAAACAAAGCTTCTTTAGAATAGCTTCCATCTTCATTTTGTGGATAAAATGACATATTAGGGTTAAAAGTATCTATTGCAGTATCTTTATCTAAATTTTGTGTTTGCATACTTTGTGGAGTGAAATTTAATGGTTGTAAGCCTATATTGATATGCCCGAATATTCCTAATTGTTCTGCTTCATCATACTGATTTTGTGTATTATAATAGTTTGTTATTGTTAGCTTATTATAATTTTTTGGCATAATGCCTATAGTTTTATCAGATGATAACTCGCTTATTCCTTTAGGCATAGAATTAATATCTGCTTCAGTGAAACTTGTTTTATTGGCATCGTTAAAACTATGATTAACAATTTGATTAAATTGATTATAATATTGTTTTATGGTTTCAGCCATATCTATGTTTGTATAGTATTTATCTATACCTAAATATTTTTTTATATCTGAAGTATAAGAGTTATTTTCAGCTACTCTCTCTATCTCATCCAAAGTAGATTTATGTATTTTAAAATCATCTGGCAATCCTGCAGCTTTATTAAAGTCTTCTCCCATATAACCATCTTTATCTACACTATAACCATAAGCTAAAGATATAGGATTACTTACATTAGCTAAAGGATCAGCTTGTTTGTATTTTAAAGTATAAATAGAGTTTTTAAATTCACTTGATATATTATAATTAGGAGTATTGGTATAAACATTATTTTTATTGGATAATACTTCATTAAATGCTATATTTTGAGTATTCTTACTTTGAATTTCATTTAATTTACTTGCATTTTGTTTTAAAAAAGTATTTGCAAAATTTATTTTTGAATTTTCTTTACTTTCTTTATTTGCTTTACTTTGTGAAAGTATAGAGCCATAACTTGAATTATCATTTATACTAAAGATGCTCATATTAAATCCTTTATTTAGATTTTTCTGCCTTCAATCTAAATATAAAATAATTCAAGCAATATTTATTCCATTTTGGTATAAAATGGAATAAATTTAGAAAGAATTAGTATTTGTTTTTAAATTCATTTAATATATTATAAGCAGGACTTCCTGCATAGGCCCAGATATTTGTGCCTGAACCATATTTGCTTGAAAAATATTGCAAATAATAATCTTTTTGATTATTTACATAGCGGTATTTAGCTACAATATAACCACTAGAGTAACCTAATGATTGTGTAACCGCATTTGAATCCTGATGAAAACTGTCGTTCATTACAACATATCCATAAGAACTTAAAGAGCCTGCATTATAATCAAAGGCACTATCTCTTTTAAAATAATACCCACCCTTAACCTCTTTCATCTCATCAAGAGTTAAAACTTTAACACCCGCACTATTATCACTAATTGCTCCATTGCTTATTTTAGCAAGAATATCCTCTGCAAAAGCAGAACTTGAAATTAAAGCACTTAAAGCTACAACACTAAATATTTTTTAAACATAGCTAGCTCCTTATTTTAAATATAATGTAAATTTATTTTATTGCAAGAAATATTTTAAGTCAAATTTAATAAAGTATTATTTTATAGATATTTAAATAATATTTATAATGATTTTATGATAGTTATAAAAGTTTTTTATTTTTTATAAAATGAGCAAATTTGTAATGTTTTTAATTTTATATATTTATAATTTTATTTCAATTAAACAATATGATAAATCATTTGAAAAATATTTAAATTTTGTTATAATGCAAATTATCTACAATATTAAGGACAATAATGTTAAGAACGATAATTATAGCTTTATTTTTTATTATTAGTTTAAATGCAAAAACCCCTAAAGATACTTTAGTTATTGCAGTAGAAAATGAAATTTCAAGGATAAATCCTGCTTATAGTGAAGATCACGATGTAGCTATATCTTTAGTTTTTTCAGGACTTACGCGTTTTGATGAAAATATGAATTTAAAACCTGATTTAGCTAAATCTTGGAAAATAAGTAGTGATGGCTTAAATTATGAGTTTGATTTAAGAGAAGATGTGCTTTGGCACGATGGAGTTAAATTTAGTGCAAAAGATGTTGAGTTTAGCCTTAAAGCTTTTATGGATAAAAAGAATAACTCTTCTATATATGTTAATTTTGAAGATGTAGATAAAATAGAAATTTTAAGCCCTTATAAGATTAAAATTAGTTTAAAAAAACCATATCCTGCTTTTTTAGATGCTTTAAGTATAGGAATACTTCCTTATCATTTGTTAAAAGATGAGAATTTAAATACTAGTTCATTTAATCAAAATCCTATCGGAACAGGGCCTTATAAATTTGAAAAATGGAAAAAAGGTTCTTATATGATATTTAATGCTAATGAGCATTATTATCTTGCAAAAGTAAAAAGTAAAAAAATTATTTTAAAACATATAGCAGATCCAAATATTAGTGTGGTTGAACTTAAAAATGGGCAAATTGATGTTGCTTTGATTGATTCTTCTTTACTTAAAGCTTTTGTAAATGATAAAAACTTTAAGATTTTAAAACAAAGTTCAGCTGATTATAGAGCTTTGATGTTTAATTTAAATAATGAATTTCTTAAAAATAAAAATATACGCTTAGCTTTAAATTATGCAGTTGATAAAGAAAGTATAGTAAAAAATATATTGCATAATTATGGTTTTATAGCTTCTCATCCTTTAGAAAAATCTTGGGCTAATCCTAAGGAATTTCCAAGTTATAAATTTGATTTGACAAAAGCACAAAAACTTTTAGAGCAAGAGGGTTTTAAAAAAAATAAACAAGGTTATTATGAAAAAGATGGAAAAGTTCTTGAATTTGATATTTATGCAATGAGTAATGATCCTTTAAGAGTTGTTTTGGCAGGAATTTTGCAAAATGATTTTAAAAAACTTGGAGTAAAAACAAGAGTAATTGCAAAAATAGCTGGAAGTTTTGACTATACCAAAGTAGATAGTTTTTTAGTGGGTTGGGGTAGTCCTTTTGATCCTGATTTGCACACTTTTAGAGTATTTGAAAGCTCACAAGATAGCGATATTAATCCAGCAGGATGGAATTTTGGTCATTATCATAATGCTAAGGTTGATGAAGCTTTATTTTTAGCAAGAAATTCTCTTGATGTAAAAGAAAGAAAGAAATATTATTCTAATTTTATCGAAGCTCTATACGAAGATCCTCCTTTTATTTTTTTAACTTATTTAGATTTTGCTTTGGTTTATAAAGCAAATATTTTAGGTATAAAACCTAGAATTTTAGGTCATCATGGAGTAGGATTTACTTGGAATGTTTATGAGTGGAGTAAAAATTAGTATTTATAAAATTTTTGCTACTTGTGTTTTAATGTTTCTTAGTTCATTTTTATGTTTTGTTATGCTTTATTATAGTAAAACAAGTGTTGTATTTGCTAGTGGAAATGATGTAGTAAGTTTAGAAACAAAAAATCGCATTGAAGCAAATTTGAATTTAGATAAACCTTTATTAGAACAATATAAAATGTGGTTATTAAAAGTTTGCAAAGGAGATTTTGGAACTTCTTTAATTAGCGGAGAAAAAGTATTTTTTTTGATTTTAGAACCTTTAAAAAATACTTTTATTTTAACCATAGCATCTTTATTTGTTTTATTTTTTTTAAGTATTATTTTAGCTTTAATTTGTGTAATTTATAAAGATGGCTTTATAGATAAGATGATTAATTTCTTTACCCTTAGTTTTTTTGCTTTGCCACCTTTTGCCTTAGCTTTAATACATATTTTAATTTTTGGATTTTTTTTAAAAATTTTGCCTATTTCAGGTATAAGTGATATAGGTTTTGAAAATGATTTATCTAATCGAATTTTGCATTTAATCTTGCCTCTTAGTACTTTAGTTTTATCACATTTGGCTATTTTTGTGCGCATAGCTAAAACAAGTTTTGTTGAGAGTTTTAATCAAATATTTATTCTTAATGCTTTTGCAAGAGGTTTAAGTAAAATAAGAATATATGGGCACTTTATTTTAAAGTATTCTTTGGGGGTGATTATTTCTTATTTTGGTGCTTGTGCTTTAAGTTTTATAATGGGTGCTTATGTAGTTGAGAGTATATTTTCTTATAATGGAATAGGTTTTTTAATGATACAAAGTATTATTTTTAAAGATTATCCTGTAGCAATGTTTTTAATTATGCTTAGTGTTTTAATGGTTAATTTTTTTATTTTAATTAGCACTTTGCTTGCTAGACTCATAAATCCAAGATTAAATTATGCGTAAAATTGGTATTTTTTTATTTATTTTTATAATTTTATGTTTATATTTTAATTTTTTATTAAGTGGATATGATCCTAATTTAATACACCTTGATTCTGTTTATCAAAGTCCTTCCAAAGAATATATTTTTGGAACAGATTCCTTGGGTAGAGATTTATTTATTAGGCTTTTATTTGCTTTAAAAACTTCTTTTTTAATAGGAATTTTTGCTTCTTTGCTTACCATTTGTTTTGCGTGTTTTTATGTTTTTTTAATGCGTTTAGTTTTTTATAGTTTTTTTATACGTTTGTTAAATATTTTTTTATCTTTACCAATTTTACTTTTGCTTATGTTTTTTCAAAGTTTTTTACAAGGTGGATTTTGGAGTATGATTTTTATTATAGCTTTAGCTCATTTTCCTTTTATAGCTAAAGTTTTAGAAGATGAGTTAAAACGTCTTGAAAAACTTGAATTTTATGAGTGTGCCCTTGTTTTGGGCTGTTCTAAGATAAGAGCTTTTTTTAAAGAATTGCTTCCACCTTGTTTTTCACTTTTAATGGTATTATTTGTTTTAAATGTGATTCATTCTATCAATACTGAATCTACTCTAAGTTTTTTTGGTTTAGGACTTGCTTTTGAAATTCCAAGTTTGGGTAATATTTTAAATGATGCAAGTAAGGCTATATTTCTTGGAGCTTGGTGGATGATTGTTTTTCCACTTTTGTTTATTTTAGGACTTATTTTACCTTTACTTTTTTTGGCACGTTTTTGGCAAAATACTTTTGGTGTAAGATTATGATAGAAATTGATAGTTTAAACCTAAGTTTTAAAAATAAACCCTTATTACAAAATATTACTTTTAGTTTAAAAGACAAAAAAACTTTGGCTATTATAGGAAAAAGCGGAAGTGGAAAAAGTCTTTTGGTTAAGTCTTTATTAAGACTTTTAAATCAAGATTATAAGATTGAAGCTAAGAAATTTAAGATTGATAATTTTGATATTTTAAATTTAAAAGAAAAAGAATTAAGAAAATTAAGATCTTTAGTAGCCCTTGTTTTACAAGATGCGCATTTAAGTCTTTATCCTTATTTGGATATTGGAGAATTATTTCATATTGTTTTGAAAACGCATACAAATTTAAATAAAATATCAAGAAAGCAAAAAGCTTTTTATTATCTTGATTTATTAGGGTTAAAAAATTTAGATTTAATCTGGCATTCTTATCCTCATCAATTAAGTGTTGGTATGGCAAGACGCATTAGTTTTGCCTTAGCTTTAGTAAGCGAACCAAAATATTTAATTTGTGATGAAATTAATTCTTCTCTTGATAAAAAGAATGAAGAAAAAATTATCAAGCTTTTATATGAACTTAAAGATAAAATAAATCTTATTATTATTACTCATAATTTAAAAATAGTTTATGATTTAGCCGATGAACTTTTGATAATGCATCAAGGTTTAATTTCTCAAAAAATAAGTAAAAATAATTTTTTTAAAGAAGAAAATGAATATACAAAGGCTTTTTGGAGTTTTTATGCTACTAGAAGTTAAAAATTTAACTCAAAGCTATTTATTAAAAAAGCATTGGTATTTAAAAAAAGAAGAAATATTTATATTTAAAGAATTAAATTTTAACCTCAAAAGTGGCGAAAATTTAATTATTACAGGAGAAAGTGGAAGTGGAAAAAGCACTTTAGCAAGGATTTTATGTATGCTTGAAATTCCAAAATATGGAGAAGTATTATATAAAGGAATAAATTTATGTTTGCAAAATGTTAAACAGAAAAAAGAATTAAGAAATAAAATTCAATATATTTTTCAAGATCAAAAACTTGCTTTAAACCCTTATAAAAATATAAAAAGATTATTATTTGATGTATATGAAAATTTTTCTTTAAAAAAAGACGAAAATGAAATTTTATATTTTTTTGATATTTTTGGATTAAAAAAAGAAATTTTTAATTTAAAACCTTTTAATTTAAGTGGTGGAGAGGCACAAAAAATAGGTCTTATAAGAGCATTGATTTTAAAACCTGAAATTTTAATTTTAGATGAAGTAACTTCTTCACTTGATATTTTAAATACACAAAAAATTTTAAATTTTTTAAAAAATTATCAGCAAAAACAAAAAGTTTCTTATATTTTTATAACCCATCAACAGGAGTTTTTTAATGATTTTTTGTATAAAAAAATAAACTTATAAAATAATTTTATAAGTTTCTATATAGAAAAAATTAAGTAAAATTTATATATATGTTTAATAAATTTTAAAGAATTAAAAGTGTTATAATACGTTTAATGCTTATTAAGGAGAATATATGTCTCATATAGAGATTTCTCATCCGTATTTTGGTATATTTTTAATGCTAATATTAGCTAGTGCTATTTTTTTTGGGTTGGTTTTTATTGCCTCTAAGATAGGTAATTCTTTTGCTTCTAAAAATCGTAAAAAATTAGGACTTGGAATGTATGAGTGTGGTCCTATTCCTGTAAAACAAGCTAATAAAATGAATTCTCAATTTTTTATAGTTGCTTTAGTTTTTATACTTTTAGATATTGAAGTAGTATTTTTATTTCCTTGGGCTTTAATTTTTAAATATCTTGGTTGGTTTGGACTTTTTGAAATTTTAATATTTATTTTACTTTTAGCAATAGGTTTTTTATATGCTTATAAAAAAGGGGCGTTTGAATGGCAGAGCATCAAGTAAATTATGCAAATGGACTTCCTGTAGTTTTAACTACAGTTGATAAAATTGTTCAATGGGGTAGAAGTAATTCTTTATGGGCTTTATCTTATGGTTTGGCTTGTTGTGCGATTGAAATGATGGCAGCAGGAGGATCAAGATATGATTTTGATCGTTTTGGAACAATTTTTAGGGCTAGTCCTAGACATTCTGAGGTGATGATTATAGCGGGAACTTTATCTAAAAAACACGCTGAATTTACAAGAAGACTTTATGATCAGATGCCAGATCCTAAATGGGTTATCTCTATGGGTAGTTGTGCTAATACAGGAGGAATGTTTAATACTTACTCGACTGTTCAAGGAGTTGATAGAATTATCCCAGTTGATATTTATGTACCAGGATGTGCTCCAAGACCAGAAAGCTTTCAATTTGCTTTAATGATTTTGCAAAAAAAAATAAGAAAAGAAAAAGCAAGTCGTAAAATTGCTCCAAAAAGGCTAGTGTAATGAGAAAGTATCAAGATAAAAAAAATGTTCAATTAAAAAATTATTATGAAGACAGGTTTTATCATGCTCCACAAAGTGTTAAAACTGATCCTAAGGAAAGTATTTTTAAAGATGATTTTTTAATTTTACAAGAAAAAATTAATCTTCAAGATGCTTTTATCGAATTTAACACTCTTGTTCTTGATATTAAAAAAGAAGATAATATAAAAGCTTTAACTTTACTTAAAGAATTAGGCTATGATTGTTTTATTGAAGCTAGTGCAATTGATTTTGTTGCGCAACGTAATGGTTTTGGCATTTTTTATCAGCTTCTTAATGTAAAAAAAAGATTGCGTGTTAGAATTAAAACTTTTGTAGCTTTAAAAGAAAGACTCCAAAGTGTTACAAGTGTTTTTAAAGGTGCTAATTGGAGTGAGAGAGAAATTTATGATATGTTTGGAATTTTTATTATAAATCATCCTAATTTAAAGCGTATTTTAATGCCAGATGATTGGTATGGACATCCTTTATTAAAAACTTATCCTTTAGAAGGAGATGAATTTGCAAAATGGTATGAGATTGATAGAATTTTTGGAAAAGATTATAGAGAAGTAGTGGGACCTGAAAATAGAGATCCAGCTTTTATTGATGATAAAGATACTTTAAATTTTTCAAGATTATATCATCAAGTTGAAAAAGCAAAAACACCAGTTGAAAGTTCTTTAGCTTTAGAGTATCAAGAGGAAGAGGGCGTGGCTTTTGTTAAAAAGATCAAGCGAGATAAAATTAAATTTTTAGATAAAAGGCGTTAATATGCAAATTCCTACCAAGTTAAAACCTTATTATGAAAATATAGCATTTGAGCGTGAAGACTCTAAAATGATTATAAATTTAGGACCACAGCATCCTTCAGCACACGGGAATTTACGTCTTATTTTAGAGCTTGATGGAGAGCAAGTTGTTAAAGCACGTCCTTGTATAGGTTATATGCATCGTGGTATGGAAAAAATGGCTGAAAATATGATTTATCAAGAATTTATTCCTACTACTGATAGAATGGACTATGTTGCTGCTAGTGCTAATAATTATGCTTATTGTGCTGCAGTTGAAAGATTATGTGGCTTAGAAATTCCTCGTAGAGCTGCTGTAATTCGTATGATAATTTTAGAATTAAATCGTTTGGCTTCTCATTTGCTTTGGCTTGCTACACACGCACTTGATATTGGTGCAATGAGTATATTTTTATATTGCTTTAGAGATAGAGAATATGTTCTTGATTTATTAGAAAAATACTGCGGAGCAAGACTTACGCATTCTTCTATGAGGATAGGCGGAGTAATGCTTGATTTACCTGAAGGTTTTTTAGATGAACTTTTAAGCTTTTGTAATAAATTTCCAAAAGATATTAAAGATTATGAAGCTTTGCTTGATGATAATAGAATTTGGCGTTTAAGAACAGAAAATGTTGGAGTTGTAAGCAAAGAGCAAGCCTTAAATTGGGGTTGTAGCGGAGTTATGTTAAGAGCGAGTGGAGTTTGTTATGATATACGCAAAGAAGAGCCTTATTTGCTTTATAATGAAGTCGATTTTGGGGTTCCTTATGCTACTCAAGGTGATTCTTATGCTAGATATAAAGTTTATATGCAAGAATTTAGAGAAAGTTTGAAAATTTTAAAACAATGTATAAAACTTTATAAAGATACTCCGCCAGAAATTTTAGCTGATAATCCAGAATATGTTAGTGCTTCAAAAGAGCAAATTTTAACACAAAATTATTCTTTGCAACAACATTTTGTTTTAATCTCACAAGGACTTAGGCCTCCAAAAGGTGAAGTTTATGTTCCAACAGAAAGTCCAAAAGGTGAGCTTGGTTTTTTCATTCATTCAGATGGAAGTAGCAGACCTTATAGACTTAAAGCTAGAACACCTAGTTATTGGCATTGTTCTTTTTTTGAAGAAATGCTTGTAGGATCTTATTTGGCTGATGTTGTAGCTATTATGGGAAGTGTAAATATAGTTTTGGGTGAGATTGATAGATGAGAAGAGTTGATTTAAGAAAGAGCAAAGATTTATTTTTAGAAATGGATGAAGTAATTACAAATGCTAAATTTGACGAAGTTTTAGTTATACTTTTTGAAATTGGAGATTTTTCTGCAGTAGAGAAAAGTTTTTCTTTTATAAAAGAAAAAAAATGCACCCTTTTAAATTCTTTGAAATTTAATCAAAAAGATTGGACTATAGTAATAAAAAAGGATAAAAATGCACTATAAAAGTGGCGATAATGCATTTTGTTTTGTAAATATGCTTAGTCTTAATAACACAATTTTATGCGAAAAATTACAAAAAAGTTCTAATATTAATATTTCTTGTTTGCAAGATAAAGCTCTAAATGCTAAATTTTATAAATGTGAAATAGCAAGCATTTCTTATGTTTTAGCATTACTTTGCAAAATACTCAATAAACAAAAATTTAAAGATTTAGATGAGGGTTTTTTAAGTGCGGAATCTTGTATATCAGAGGAAGAAGCTTTAGAAATTTTAGATTTTTTAAAAAAAGCTAAGGTTTTAATTTTTGATAAAAACTTAAAATTTTATAAAGATTTTGAAAATATTAAATATTTTATATATATTTTAAGTAAAGAATTTAATTTACAAATTTTGGATTCTTTTGAAAAAGAATATGATTTTTCTGATTCTAAGTTAGGAACTTTAAAAGAACTTGATAATTATGATGGACTTGTAGTTTTTAAAAGTAAATTAAATGATAATTTTTTACATTGTTCTAAGCAATTTTTACAACTTGCTAAATTTAAGCATTTAGATGAAGTAAATATTCAAGGTAAAAATTTAAATTTAAATACTAAGCTTTATCTAGATGAAAATTTAAGCGGAACAATAGGATTTTTAAATGATGAAAATGAGGGTTTAGATTTTGTTAAAATTTGCATAAAGGAAGCAAGATGACAATAACAATCAACGGCAAAGAGTGTTTCTTTGAAGAAGGTGAATATATATTAAATATTGCAAGAAGAAATAATATTTTTATCCCAGCGATTTGTTATCTTAGCGGTTGTAGTCCAACTTTAGCTTGTCGTATGTGTATGGTAGAAGCAGATGGCAAAAAAGTATATTCTTGTAATACTAAAGCTAAAGATAAAATGATTGTTGAGAGTGATTTAAAGAATTTATGGGATGAAAGAAATGAGATTATGCAAGCTTATTGTATTAATCATCCTTTACAATGTGGAGTATGTGATAAATCAGGAGAATGTGAGCTTCAAAATTTTACTCATAAAGCTAGAGTAAATGAACAAAAATACTGGATTAAAGATACACACAAACCACATAAAAAATGGGGATTTATCAATTATGATCCAGCACTTTGTATAGTATGCGAACGTTGTATTACTGTATGTAAGGATAGGATAGGTGAAAGTGCTTTAAAAACTGTCCCTAGAGGTGGTAATATGCCAGATATCACTTTTAAAGAAAATATGGGAAAAGATGCTTATGCTATTTGGACTAAATTCCAAAAAAGTTTAATAGGTCCTTCTAGTGGAGACAAACTTGATTGTTCATTTTGTGGAGAATGTACTAGCGTTTGTCCTACAGGTGCTCTTATTAGTTCTTCATTTCAATATACTTCAAATATTTGGGAATTAAAAAGGATTCCAGCTTCAAATCCGCATTCTAGTGATTGTGAGCTTATGTATTATGATGTGAAACAAACAAGTATCAATGAACAAAAAACAAAAATTTATAGAGTAAGTAATGATTTTTCTTTTGCAACTTTAAATAAGGCTGCAAGATATGGATTTGACACCCAAAGTGCAGGAAAAAAAGA
Source organism: Campylobacter sp. TTU_617 (assembly GCF_016599045.1). GTDB lineage: Bacteria > Campylobacterota > Campylobacteria > Campylobacterales > Campylobacteraceae > Campylobacter_D. The sequence goes on along the minus strand of NZ_JAENKV010000008.1, from coordinate 33,478 downwards.
TAAAAAAGCTTTTGATTATTTAATTTCTTTAATTAAAAAAGGGGAAATTAAAAATATTAAATTTAATAGTTTTATCACAAATGAAGAAGCTTTGATTTTACAGAATTTGAAAAAGAAATTTGATCTTTGTTTGATTAATGATGAGGCAAAAGCTTTTAAAGAATTTTTAAATGATTTTATACAAAGTTCAGGAAGTATTTATAATGCAACAAGTGAAGATATAACTAAAAGTGACTTTTTAGTTGTTGTTGGAACTTTATTAAGATATGATGCACCAACACTAAGTTATAAGATTAATAATGCTTTAGTAATGAATAAAGGAGCAGGATTTTATTTTCATCCTTTAGAAGATGAAGGGGTGAAAAAATATTCTAAAAATTTCATTACTCACACTCATAAGGTGGGAGATGAAGAACAAATTTTATACTTTTTATTACAAAAATTTTCACAAGATGAAAATATAAAAAAAGCTTTAGAAGAATTTTTTATCCAAGAAAATAAAGAAATAGAAGAAAGTATTAATGAAGAATTAATAGAAACAATAATAGAAAAAGATGAAGAAGGTAATGAAATTCAAAAAGAAGTAAAAAAGATTTTGCCTAAGAAGATAAAAAAGCTTGTAGAGGTAAAAAAATCTGTTTTTGCTAAAAATTTAGGCATTGATGAGGACAAATTAGAAGATTTATTGCTAAAGAAAAATAATTTTACTTTGATTATAGGAAGTGATTTTTACTTTCATAAAAATTCTAAAAAACTTGCTAAACTTCTTGCTCTTATTCAAAATACAACTCCTTTTAAAATTTTCTTAAATCCAACACATACAAATACTTTAGGAGTTTCATTAATTTGTGATTTATCAGAAGCTAAAGAAGGAAAAACTTTAGGATATAATGAAAAAGGTGATTTTAGCTTTTCTTATGAGGAATACAATGATCTTAAAAGTTCTAGTTTGAATCAACAAGAAGGAACTTTTGTAAATTACGATAAAAGAGTAGTTCCAACTAATGCAGCCTTAGAATTTGATGGTTATTTTTTAAATGATTTAGCAAATGCTTTAGGTTTTGATGAGAATTTTACCATTGATTATACAAAGAGATTGCCAATCAATAAAGGATTTTTACCGATAGAATTTGATCATTTAGAAAATTATTATACTAATGGTGGAGAAAATAAAAGAGGTTATCTTTTGGATACAAAAGTTTTTGATAAAAATGCAGATTTAGAATGGATTTTACCTGATCTTAAATCTTCTCTTGCTTTAAAAGAAAATGAATTTATAGTTTATAGTGCCAATCCAAGTTATCAATTTGGAAGATATTCTAATCTAGCTAGTGCTTTAAAGGAAAGTATCTTTTTAGGCATGAGTGAAGATTTATCTCAAAAGCTTAATTTAAATGATAAAGATTTGGTTGAATTTTTTATAGATGATAAAAAAATAATCCTTAGTGTAAGGATAGATAAAGATTTAAAAAATAGTATTTTTTTACCTTATTTTGATAGCAAGATTGATACTTTAAGCTTTTTTAAAGAAAGATTTATTGTAGCAAAAATTAAAAAATTAGGAGCAAATAATGAGTGAATTTGCTTATTTTGCGATAGAAACTTTGATTAAATGCGTTGTAGTGCTTGCAGTATTTGCTACTTTGGCAGGTTTTGCAACTTATGCTGAAAGAAAAGTTTTAGCATATTTTCAAAGACGTATAGGTCCTGATATGGTTGGTCCTTTTGGATTGATTCAATTGGTTGCTGATATGATTAAGCTTTTTACAAAAGAAGATATTATCCCTTCAAATTCGCAAAAAATTATTTTTGCAATTGCTCCTTTAATTGCTGCTATTAGTGCTTTTGTTTCCTTATCAGCTATCCCTATTTTGCCCGAATTTACTTTATTTGGTAGAGTAGTTCAGCCAATTATTGCAGATATTAATGTAGCTTTACTTTTTGTAATAGGAACTTCTGGACTTTGTTTTTATGCGGTATTTTTAGGAGGACTTGCTAGTAATAATAAATGGTCTATCTTAGGTGCAGCAAGAGCTTTGGTGGCTATTATCTCTTATGAAAGTGTAGGGGCTTTAGCTTTAATTGCTATAGTTATGCTTGTTGGATCTTTTTCTCTTATAGATATTAATAATTATCAAAGCGATGGAATTCTTTCTTGGCTTATTTTTAAACAACCTTTAGCTTTTATTCTTTTTATCATCGCTTTATTTATAGAAACAAATAGAACCCCGCTTTGTTTAACTGAAAATGATGCTGAAATTGTTGCTGGATATGGAACAGAGTATTCAGGACTTCGTTGGGGTATGTTTTTTATTGGTGAGTATGCTTCTATGATAGCAGGAGCTATTCTTGTTTCACTTTTATTTTTGGGCGGTTTTAATGATTTTTGGATTATTCCTGGTTGGATTATGATAATTTTAAAATCTGTTTTTATTTTTTTCTGGTATTTTTGGGCTAGGGCTGCATTTCCTCAATTGCGTCCTGATCAGGTAATGAGAATGTGTTATTTGATTTTAATTCCTTTAGCAGTTTTTAATCTTTTAATAACAGCTTTTACAATTGTTTTTTAAGGACTTATAATGGAAAAACAATATTATTTAGTTGATGAGAAAAGAAAAAATCCTCAAACAACTTGGCAAAAAATTTCTCAAACTATAAAAAGATCTATTAAGTTAGAACTTTTTGTGGGACTTTTTGTTCTTTTAAGAGAATTAATAAAGAAAAATAATAGTGCGACAATAAAATATCCTTTTGAAAAAATTAAGCTTGATTCAAGGTATAGAGCTGTTCATAGACTAATGCGTTTTATTGAAAGTGAAAATGAAAGATGTATAGGATGTGGTCTTTGTGAGAAAATTTGCATTAGTAATTGTATAAGAATGGAAACTTCTTTAGATGAGGAAGGTCGTAAAAAAGTAAGCAATTATAGTATTAATTTAGGACGTTGTATTTATTGTGGATTTTGTGCTGAGGTTTGCCCAGAACTTGCTATAGTCCATACAAGTGAGTATGAGAGTGCATCAGAACAAAGAGCTTATTTTGGTTATAAAAATGACTTTTTAACTCCTATTGATCATCTTAAAGCTCAAAAAGAATTTGAAGGTTCTGGAAGCTTGAGAAAAGATGCTGATTTGTTTGTTAAAAAAACTCCAAACTATTATGAAGTTTTACAAGAAAGAGAAAATAATTTATGCACTGATGAAGAATGTATATTGCCAAATTTAGCCTCACAGGGAGAAAACAAATGATAGAAAATTTAGCTTTTGTATTTTTTAGTGTGGTGGTTTTAGGCCTTTTTTTGGTGGCTGTTTTAAGTAAAAATGTTTTATATTCACTTTCGGCTTTAGCTGGTGGAATGGTTTTTTTATCAGGGTTTTATTTTTTATTAGATGCTGAATTTATTGGAGTAATACAAATTATCGTTTATAGTGGAGCAGTTTTAGGACTTTATAGTTTTGCTATAATGTTTTTTGATTCTTCTAAAGAATTAAAAGAAAAAATAAAATACAAAAAAATATTTTTCTTTTTAGTTGTTTTAAGTGCTTTGCTTCTTTTGTTAATGATTGGTGGGTTTAAATATCAAAATATTAGTACTGATTTAACTCTTAAAGATCCTCTTATTTTTGATTATAGTAAGCAACTTGCTTTTGCTATTTTTTCAAAATATCTTTTGGCTTTCGAATTTATAGCTGTTTTACTTTTAATAGCTTTAGTATGTGCTATTGTTCTTACGCATAAAGAGTTTGGCAAGGAAAAATAATGATAGAAAAATATTTTATTATTGCAATTTTAATGTTTATAGTTGGACTTATAGGTATTTTAAAAAGACAAAATTTAATTATGCTTTTTATTTCTACTGAAATTTTACTTAATGCTGCAAATTTAATTTTAATTGCTGCTTCAAAAATGCACAATGACTTAAATGGACAAGTTTTTGCACTTTTTATTATGGGTATAGCAGCTTGTGAAGTAGCAGTAGGAGTAGCTTTGTGTGTTCTTTGGTATAGAAAAAAAGGAAGCTTAGAATTAAAAAGTTTAAAAGAAGTAGAGGTGTAATATGCAAAATTTAGCTTTAATTTCTCTTTTTGCGCCTTTTATGGCATTTATTTTAGCTTCTTGTTTCTCTTTGAGTAAGAAAAAAATTATTGTAGGATTTTTGTGTTCATTTTTTATAGCTTTAAGTGCTTTGAGCTCATTAATACTTCTTTTTGAAAATCAAAGTTTTAATATTGCACTTTTTGAATGGATTCCTACTATAGGTCTTTCTTTTGGATTTGATATTGATGCTGTTTCTTTAACTATGATGAGTGTGGTAAGCATAGTTGCTACTTTAGTTCATTTTTATAGTATTTTTTATATGCAAGATGATGAGGGATTTAATAAATATTTTTCTTATTTAGGTCTTTTTGTTTTTTCTATGATGTTTTTAGTTATGAGCGATAATTTCTTAGGATTATTTATAGGCTGGGAAGGAGTTGGTTTATGCTCTTGGCTTTTAATCGGTTTTTGGTATAAAAATAATAAATATTCTTTTGCAGCTAATGAAGCTTTTATTATGAATAGAATTAGTGATCTTGGAATGCTAATTGGAATTTTTTGGCTTTATTTGCAAACAAATACTTTAAAATATGATGAAGTTTTTTCTTTGATTTCAAGTATTGATCATTCTGCTTTAGTTCTTATAGCAATTTGTTTATTTATAGGTGCTATGGGAAAATCAGCACAATTTCCTTTTCATACTTGGCTTGCAGATGCTATGGCTGGACCTACTCCAGTTTCAGCTTTAATTCACGCAGCAACTATGGTTACTGCAGGGGTTTATTTGGTAATTCGCGCTAATATAATTTATGATTTAGTTCCTGAAGTAAGCTATATAATAGCTTTTGTAGGAGCTTTTGTAGCTTTATTTGCCGCTTCTATGGCTTTAGTAGCTACTGATTTAAAGCGTATTATTGCTTATTCAACCCTTTCTCAATTAGGTTATATGTTTGTTGCGGCAGGATTAGGGGCTTATAGTATAGCTTTATTTCATTTAGTAACTCACGCTTTTTTTAAATCTTTGTTATTTTTAGGTGCTGCAAATGTAATGCATGCTATGAATAATAATTTGGATATTAGAAAAATGGGTGGACTTTTTAATCCTATGAAAATTACAGCCATTTTTATGCTTATTGGATCTTTGGCTTTAGCAGGAATTTATCCTTTTGCTGGATTCTTTTCTAAAGATTTGATTTTAGGCTACTCTTTTATAACTTTTCATCACGGGATTTTTTTGGTGCTTTTAATAGCAGCTTTTATGACAGCATTTTATAGTTTTAGACTTTTAATGCTTGTATTTTTTACCCCAAAAAGACATAATACTCATCCTCACGAAGCAAGTAAATTGGCTCTTTTATCAATGACTCCTTTGGCGATTTTAGCTATTATTTTAGGATTTTTTGAGCATAAATTTTTTGATTTTATAAGTATTAAACTTGTTTATATTAATGCGCAAAATTCTCTTGTAATGATTCTTGCAAGTATTGCTGCTATTTTTGGAATACTTTTAGCTATTGTTGCTTATAAAAAATCTTGGTTTAAACCAAATTTAGAGCAAAAAAATATTTATAAACTTTTAAGCAATGAGTATTATATTCCTAAGTTTTATCATAATTTTTTAATTAAAAAATATGCAAGTTTGTGTGCAGTAATGAAGCATTGTGATATTTATATTTTTGATGCTTGTATAGATAAGATTGTTTTAAATCTTAATTTATTGTCTAAAAAAATTATTATGTCCAATTCGCTTTCATTAATGCTTAAATTTTTAGTTGCCGCTTTTGTCATTTTACTTTTTTTAGTATGGATGGTTTAATATGTTAAATTATTTGATTTTTTCTCCTTTAGTTGCCGCTTTTGTCATTTTACTTTTAAAACGTGGTGGGATTAAAATTTTTAGCGTCTTGGCAAGTTTTATAGTTTTGGTGCTAAATATCAAAGTTTTTTTAGATTTTTTATCAGGAACTGATTTTGAGTATAAAGTTTCTTTTGAAATTTTAAAATTTTTTAATTACCATATTGGAATAGATAGCATAGCTTTAATTTTGATGCTTCTTTGTTCTTTAATGGTATTTCTTTCTTTTGTATTTTTAAAGCTAGAACAAAAAGATATTGTATTAAATATATTTTTATTAGAATTTGCAATGCTAGGACTTTTTAGTGCTTTAGATGCTTTACTTTTTTACATTTTTTGGGAATTTTCTCTTTTACCTTTAATTTATATTATAGGAATTTATTCTAAAGAATTTAAATATGGAATCAAGTTTTTTATCTATGCTTTTATAGGTTCTATCTTAATGCTTGTTGCTATGATTTATTTAGCTTATTTAAATTATCAACTTTTAAATATTTGGACTTTTGATTTAGAAATTTGGAAAAATAATGTTTCTGGGGCAAATTTAAATGAACAACTTATTCTTTTTGCAGCTTTTTTTATAGCTTTTGCTATAAAATCGCCTTTATTTCCTTTTCACACTTGGGCGCCAAAAGTTTATGCAAAATCTCCAACAATTGTTTCTGTAATGCTTGTAGCTTTTAAGATGGCTCCTTTTGGTTTTTTAAAATTTTGCTTAGTACTTTTCCCAGATGCTAGCGTGTATTATATGCCTTTAATTGCGGCTTTGTGTATAGTAAGTATTATTTATTGTGCTTTAATTGCTTATAGGAGTGATGATTTAAAAGAATTGGTTGCTTATAGTTCTTTATCTCATATTGGTGTTATTGTTCTTGGTATTTTTTCTTTTAATGTTTTAGGTATAAGCGGAGCTGTATTTTATATGTTTGCACATGGACTTGTAACGGGAGTTTTATTTTTAATGATGCAAAGCTTATTTCAAAGATATAATACTTATGAAATTTCTTTTTACCATTCTTTAGCAAGTAAAGCGCCTTTATTTGCAATTTTCTTTGCTATTGTTTTATTATCTAGTATTTCTTTACCTTTAACTTTATCTTTTATCGGTGAGTTTTTAGTATTATTAGGTATTGCCAAGATCAATCTTTTATATGCATTTTTAGCTGGTTTGGTGATTATACTTGGAGCTATCTATATGCTTAATTTATTTAGAAAAATATTTTTTATGCAAAAAGATAATGGTATTGCAGGCTTTAAGCTTTATCCTAGGGAAATTTTTGTTTTAAGTATTGCTACAATTTTAATTTTTTATCTTGGAGTTGCCCCTAAGATTTTTTTACAACCTTTACAAGAAAATAGTAAAGAGTTGATAAATACTATGAATATTAAAGCTATTGAAAAAAGTACAATAGAATTTTTATCTAATTTAAAAGGAGAAAGTTATGCTAAATGAATTTATTAATTTTGAAGCACTTAATATAGCTTTGGCATATCCTTTTATTTTTTTAATTATTATTGCAATTATTCTTTTATTTTGTTCAGCTTTTTATAAGCTTCATAGAAGTTTTTATATAAGCATTAGTATTTTATCTTTAATTTTTTCTTTTTTCTTAATTTTATCAAATATGAGTATGCAAGGTATAGAGGCTAAAGCATTTTTGGATACTTTAAGAAGTGATATAGTATCTTTTTATGCATCTTGTATTATTTTATTTTTTTCCTTTTTATACCTTTTAATGGATAGAGAAAAAAATAAAAGTGAATTTTATCCTTTATTTTTATTTATGGTTTCTTCATTATTATTGATGGTTTCAAGTTCTAATTTGATTTTAATTTTTATTGCTCTTGAAGGATCTTCCTTAGCCCTTTATACATTGATTGCTATGAGAGGAACGCAAAATGCTATTTCTTCTAGTATTAAATATTTTAGCGTTGCTGCTGTTGGAGCAGGATTTTTTACTCTTGCTTGTGCATTATTTTATATGAAAACAGGCAGTTTAGATCTAAATTCTACCCTTGCGTTAAAAAATGAATTTCAAAAAGATCCTTTATTTTTAAGTATAGGGGTTATTATTTTTATTTTATGTGCCATCAAGCTTTCTTTAATACCTTTTCATTTTTGGTTAAAAGATGTTTATTATGCGGCCCATACAAATTTGGTTGCTTTTATTTCAGTTGTTCCAAAAGTTGCTATACTTGTTGTTATATTAAGAATTTTTAATTTTATGAGTAATTTAGGATTTGAATATATTATAATGATAATAGCAGTTTTTTCTATGATATTAGCAGCTATAAGTTCATTAAGCCAGCAAAATATTAAAAAAATGTTAGCCTATAGTTCTGTGGTTCATTCTTCTTTTGTATTATGTGCTTTAATTCCTTTGTTGCGATACAATCAAGAAGATTTTAGTTTGAGCTTAATTCCTATTTTTGGATATTGGGTATTGTTTGCTTTTGCTAACTATGCTATCTTTTTAATTTTAAGTCTTTTAAAGAAAAGTTCTTATGAAGATTTGCAAGGAATTTTAACTAAAAGACCTTTAATAGCTATTTGTTTAGGAATTTGTGTTCTTTCTTTAGCTGGGATTCCTCCTTTTGGGGTATTTTGGGGTAAGGTTATGATTTTAAAATCTATTATAGAAAATGGCTATGGATATTTAGCTTTATTTATTGCTTTAAGTTCTATGATTATGCTTTATGCCTATATTAAAATTATTATTAATGCATTCTTTATAAAGAAAGATAAGATTTATATCACCAAATTAAATTTTAGACAAAATTTAGTATTGATTTTATGTATTGGCGTAAATATTTTAGCACTATTTTTCATGTTGTAGGAGTTTTTGTAATTAATTTATGAAAATTTTAATTTTAATATTATTAAGCATTATAAAACTTTTTGCATTTGATTTAGTGTTAAATACAGGTCGTGAGAATAATCAACCTTTTGCAATTTTACATATTAATAATGATCAAGAATTTACATGCAAAAGTGTTATTGAAGATACTAAAATTCACTACGAATGTGAAATTTTAGGTGTAGTAAATAATGAGTTAAAAGATCAAAATTTTGCTTTATTTGATCTTAGATTTATTAAAGAAGATCAAAAAATAAAATTATTAATCTTTCCAAAAGTTGATACTAAAGTATATAATTTTTCGCAAAATATTTTTATGGATACTGAAATTCGCACTGATAATTCTTTAAAATCAAAAAGTCTTACATTTGCTTTTGTGCCAAATATTGCTAATACTAAAGAGTACAATGGTTTAGAATTTCCCATAGATTTTCCTCATCAAAGCCTTCCTTATATAGGAGCTCTTGATTTAAACTCAGATCCGGTATTTATCCCTCAAAGTGCTGACATTAATACTTTTTTACGTATAGAAAAAGACTATCAAAAACAAAATTATGAACAAGTTATTACAGATGCAAGAAATGCTATTAATCGTTATAAAGGTAGTATTTTTATGAGTGAATTTGCTCTTTATAAATTAAGGGCACAAAATAAAATTTATACTCAAAATTCAGATTCTAGAGATCAACAGATTTTAGAAAGTATGATTGATGATGCTAAAAATTGGATGAGGACTTTTACAAGTGATAAAAATTTTCCAGAAGTTTTATATATCATGCTAAGAACATATATAGCACTTTCTCAAAAGGCTGATGTTGATTATGTAATGTCGATTTTAAATAATGAGCAAGCAAATAATTATTTTACAGATCTTGCAAGACTTGATTATGCTGATTACATTTATGATTTAGGAGATAAAGAAAGAGCAATTTCAATTTATGAAAATACTTTCTATAATAATAAAAATTTAGATCTTGCAGCAAGATCTGCTTTATCTTTATCAAAAGATTTGATAACAAATAATAAAATAAAACAAGCAATTGATTATATTGATATTGTTTTAAAAGCAGATCCAAAATATTTTGGAAAAGATATCTCAAGAGCATTAGATCTTGCTAATCTTTTTTATAAAAATCAAAAGTATGATACAAGTTCTTCAATTTATGAGGATACTTTTGAACAAATGGATAAAACAGATCCTCGTTATGAAAATGTTTTAAAAAATTTAATTTTTTCTTTGCTTCATACTAAAGAAGCTTTAAAGGCAAAAAAATATATAAATTTATATATGAATGAATTTGTAGATGGGCTTTATATTGATGAAATTAGAAAAGCTAATGATGAAGTTTTTTTAAAATTAGATGATAATAATGCAACCTTACTCCATCAACGTTATGAAGAAATAATAAAACAATATGAACAAAGTGATCAAGCTATTAGTAATAAAGCCTTAGAAGAAGACATTAAACTTTATTATAAAGAGAAAAATTATCCAAAAATAATTACTTATAAAGATCAAATTGAGAAAATCAAAATTCCTTCAACTCTTAAAATTTTAGAAGATTCTGCTACTTTTTTACTTAGCGAGGAATTACAAAAAGATGATTGTATTAGAGCAAGTGAAATTTTTGAAGAATTTAAAGCTTATGATATAGGGCAAAAAATTAGCAATAAAAAGAAAATGCTTACTTGTTTTCAAAGAACATCTAGATTAGATGAAGCTTTGCAATACATTGATAAAAATTATCACGAAGATAGTATTTTTTATGGATTACAAAAAGCGCAAATTTTATTTGATAATAAACAATATACTCAAGTGATTAAAATTGCTGATGAAATCATAAATTCAAGAATATTAAAAAGCGATGAAGAAAATTTTAAAGCTTATTATTTAGAATTTTTATCTTATTTGCGTTTAAATGATTATAATAAAGCAATGGATATTTTACAAATTTTAGAGAGTTTTCCTATGAATTTTAATATGGTAGAGCTTTATGATGCTTTACTTACTTATGCAAATGATCATAATATGCAAACAACTATTTTAACTTATGCGCCAAAGGCAATTGATTATCAAAATTTAAAAGGGATTAATCTTTTTAGTCCAAATTTAGAATTTATTTATTTAGATACTTTACAAAATACCAATCAAAATGAAAAGGCCTTGAGTGTTTTAACCGATCTTTTAAAGCTAAAATTATCACCAAATGATAGGGCTAGGGCTTTATATATACAAAGTGGAATTTATGAAAATTTAAAAGATGTTAATGCACAAAAAGAAAGTTTAAAACAATGTTTAGATATCAATGCAAGTTCTAGCTGGCAAAACTTATGTAGTCAGAAAAATCAATTAATTCAATGATTGAAGTTTTTTTTGCAAATACAAAAAAGCTTCATCATAATTAAGATCTATTTTTTCAAATTGTTTATTAAAAGTTCTTTGTCTTTTTGCAAGTTGTGCAGTGTGGATATTGATTAAATTTTCTAATTCTTTATACGATATTTGATTATTTAAATAAGCTTTACATTCTTTTAATCCTATAGAATTTAAAGGTTTTAAATTTGCATCATATTTTTCAAAAAGGTTTTTAGCTTCATCTACTAAGCCTAGATCTAACATTAATTTAGTGCGTTTTTGTATGTTTTTTCTAAGTTCTTCTTTATCCCAAGATAGATTATAAATTTCCATTTTTTCAATTAAAGGTTTTTTTTGAGTTTTCTTTAAAAAAACGCTTGGTATTTCTTTAGTGCTTTCATAAATATTAAACCATTTTTTTAGACGATAAGTATCATTTTTTTCGATTTTAAAAGTAGGATCTATTTTTTGTAAGAGTTCATATATTTCATTATTGCTAATTGTAATTTCTTTTTCTTCTATTTTTTCGCTTAATCCTTGCATTAAAATTTTAAGATAAAAGCTCGTTCCACCAGTTATAATAAGAATTTTCTGTTTGTCTTGGGCCCATTTTTTTGCTTTTTCATATTCTTGCATAAATAAAGAAACATTAAAATGTTCATTTACATTTAAAAGATTTACTCCAAAATAATCAAGCTCATTTAAAATTTTATCTTCACTTTTAGCGTTTGCTATATTAATTTGTTTATAAATACAAAGGCTATCAAGACTTAAGATAGCAGCTTTAAATTCGTAAGCTAAAGCATTTGCAATAGCAGTTTTTCCGCTAGCTGTAGGACCAATGAGTGCAAATTCAAAAAACATTATTAAACTTTCTAAAAATTTATAAAATTTTAGTAAAATCATAACAAAAATTTATAAAAGAGTTTTAATGAGTTTAATATGGAATAAATTTAAAGATATTTTAGATTTGATTGTATTTAAACATTCTATTTTTGCCTTACCTTTTTTATTAAGTTCTATGCTTGTTGCTTCAAAAATAGCAAATGATAGTGCTTGGTTTGGATTTAAAGCCTTAATTTTAGGAATTATTTGTGCCATTAGTGCTAGAAATTTTGCTATGGCTTCAAATCGCTTGATGGATGAAGATATTGATTTAAACAATCCTCGTTGTAAAGATAGACCTAATATTAATGGTCGTATTGGTAAAAAAAGTATATGGATTTTTATCGTTTTTAATGCTTTGGTTTTTATTCTTTGCTCTTATTTTATTAATAATTTAGCTTTTATTCTTTCCTTTCCTGTACTCTTTATTTTGGCATTTTATTCAGCTTTTAAACGTTTTAGTTCTTTTGTGCATTTAGTTCTTGGTTTTTGTTTGGGTTTGGCTCCTATTGCGGGAAGTATTGTGGTATTAGGAGAAATTCATATTTTTAGTATATTCTTATGTTTAGGAGTTACATTTTGGACAGCAGGTTTTGATCTTTTATATAGCCTTCAAGATATGGAGTATGATAAAAAAATGGGACTTTATTCTATACCTGCTAAATTTGGAAGTCAGACTACTCTTTTGTTTTCAGCTTTTTTTCATATTTTAGCTGTATGTTTTTGGCTTATTTTTGTTTTTGTCTCTCCTTTAGGAAATTTTGCTTTAATAGGTGTAATTCTTAGCGCTTTAATTTTATTTTTTGAACATAAAATTGTCCGTAAAAATTTTTCTCATATTAATAAAGCTTTCTTTACTTTAAATGGATATTTGAGTATTATTTTTTTTATTTTTATATGGGTTGATTTATTATGGAATTAAATCTTTTTAAAACAGATTTAAAGATAGAATTTGAAGCTTGTGATATAAATAATAATTTATTTTTGCAAGAATATTTAAATATTAACACAAATCATCAATTAGCCAAATGGAAAAAAATAGCTTATAGGATTGATTTTGAAGATTCTGAAAAGATAATCTTTGATTTACTTTTAAGTTTAAAAGAGGATATTTCAAGAATTGAAAATCGTTTATTTAAAGAAAATAAATTGCTTGCTTTAGCTCAGTCAGATATTATAAGTTTGTTAAATTTTGAGCATATAGGTTTTGAGAATGAAATTTTAATAGAAGGCCAAGAATATTATGCTAGATTCGAGATTAATGATCAAAAAATAGCTTTTTATTTTAAAGCACTAAATAAAAAGTTAGCTAAAATCATTAAGATTAAATCAGGTGATCAAGATATTTATAATGCTTTTGTAGTAGAAATTCAAAGAGATATCATTAGAACTTTTAAAGGAAATAAATGAGTGTAGATGTGCTTTATCTAGTCTTTATGATTGTTTTATTAGTTGCTTTTTTAGCCTATATGAATATTAAGGATAAAGAAAATACAAGTAAAATTACAAAATTGCAAAATGCTATGGAAGATCTTACTAAGGAGTTACATTATCTTAAAAAAGATTTAGATTTAAAAGATGATAGTGAGGAAAAGTTTAATATAGATCTTTTAAAAGATGAAGTAAAAATAATGCTTGAAAAAGAAGTTTCTCATAAAATTTATCCTATTTTGCAAAGTTTGCAAAATGTTGAAAGTATTATAGAAGAATTTCAAAATGAACAGCAAAATAGAATTTTAACTTTAGAGCAAAAAACACAAAGTATAAGCAAACTTACGCCTAATTACGATACAGAAGAGCAAAAAATTATAGAATTATTTCAGCAAGGTAAAAGTATAGAGCAAATTGCAAAAGATCTAAGAGTAGGTATAGGTAATGTCGAGCTTGTTTTAAAATTTAAAAAAATGATTAAGTAGGGTTTATTAAATGCTAATTGATAAGTATGGAAGAAAAATTAATTATATGAGAATTTCAGTTACACAAAGATGTAATTTTCGTTGTCTTTATTGTATGCCAAAAATTCCATTTGATTGGGTTCCAAAAGAAAATTTATTAACTTTTGAAGAAATGTTTTTATTTGTTAAAGTAGCTATTGATGAAGGAATTTCTAAGATTAGAATTACAGGCGGTGAGCCTTTATTGAGAAAAGATTTAGATATATTTATTTCAATGATTCATGATTATAAAAAAGATATTGATTTAGCTATTACTACAAATGGATATTTTCTCAAAGATTATGCAAAAGATCTTAAAAAAGCTGGTTTAAAACGTATTAATATTTCTCTTGATACTCTTGATTCTAAAAAAGCAAAAATAATTTCTCAAAAAGAGGTTTTAAATAATGTTTTAGCAGGAATTGAAGAAGCTGTAAATTTAGATTTTAAAGTCAAAATTAATACAGTAGCTCTTAAAAATTTTAATGATAATGAGCTGATTTCTTTATTAGAATATGCAAAAAGTTTAAATATACAAATTCGTTTTATAGAATTTATGGAAAATAATCATGCTTATGGAAAACTTCAAGGTTTAAAATCTAATGAAATTCTTGAAATTTTAAAACAAAAATATGAAATAATTTCTTCAAGAAAAGCACAAAATTCTCCAGTGACTTTATATGAAATAAATAATTATACCTTTGGTATCATTGATCCTCATTCTCACGAATTTTGTGATACTTGTAATCGTATAAGACTTAGTGCCGAGGGTCTTTTAATACCTTGTTTGTATTATGATGAATCTTTAAGTATTAAAGAAGCAGTAAAAAAGAAAGATATTAAAACAGCAGCTAAAATTCTTAAAGAAGTTTTAAAAAATAAACCAGAAAAAAATAAATGGAGTGTTGTAGATAATGAAACATCCTCTAGGGCTTTTTATCAGACGGGAGGTTAAATTTTTTGGATATTGTTGAAAGTTTTATAAGCATACAAGGTGAGGGAAAATTTAGTGGAAGATTAGCTATTTTTGTAAGATTTGCTGGATGTAATTTTAATTGTTATGGTTTTGGAGTGCATAAAAATATAAATGATAAAAAATTTTTAGGTTGTGATACTATTAGAGCAGTTTTTACAAAAGATTTTGCTGATCAATATACAAGATTTACCCCTTTAGAGCTTTATAAAAGAGTATGCTTTTTAAAAGCAAAATTAAACCCTATTGTAGTTATTACAGGTGGTGAGCCTTTATTGTATTATAATAATAATGATTTTTTAAAGTGGCTTGAGCTTTTATTAAAAGATAATTTTGAAATTCATTTTGAAACTAATGCAAGCTTAAAGATAGATTTTGAAAAATTTCCTTTATATAAAAAATGCATCTTTGCTTTGGGTGTAAAATTAAGTAATAGTAAAATACCTAAAGAAAAAAGATTAAATTTTGATGCTATAAAAGCTATTGTGCAAAATGCTAAAGATAGTTTTTATAAATTTGTTTTAGATAAAGAAATGATAAAAAGTAATAAAGCTAAAATAGAAATTGATGAAATTTTAGCCAAAGTGGATAATGAAGTTTATTGTATGCCTATGGGCTATAATGAAGAAATTTTAAAAATTAATGCTTTAGAGGTGGCACATTTTTGTATAAAAAATGGATATAATTACTCCGATAGAATGCATATAAGACTTTGGAATGATAAAGAGGGAGTATGATTATTAGAAAAGAATTTGAATTTGAGAATGCTCATATCGTTCGTTTTTGCAGTTCTAAGCGTTGTAAAAGTAGTATTCATGGACATTCTTATAAAGTTGAAGTATTGCTTGAAAGTAAATATTTAGATAACGCTGGAATGGTATATGATTTTGGACTTTTAAAGCAAGAAGTAAAACAAATTATTGATAGTTTTGATCATGCTATTACTCTTTTTAAAGATGATAATGAAGAATATTTAGAACAAATGAAAAAATTTTCTAGTCGTTGGATTATTTTACCATTAAATGTTAGTGCTGAAAATTTTTGCCGTATTTTTTTTGTTCTTATTGATACTTTATTAAAACAGACTAAGATGATAAATGGCGAACAAGGGGTTTATTTAAAAAGTATTATAGTTCATGAAACAAAAAGTGGTTATGCACAAGGATTTAAGGAGGATGCTTATAGTGAATTTTTGCCTTCTATAAAATTAGAAGATATAGAATTTTCAGAAGCAATTCAAGAAGATTGGAAAGATAAGAATTTCTATGAAAAATTAAAAAATTCTTATATTTTTATTAACCCAAAGGAAGTTTAATGCCATATTTAATAATCATTTTCTTATTTTTTGTTGGATGTTCTAATAATGAAGATAAATCTCTTAAATCCAAATCATCAGATCAAGAGATTGTTCAAATAGAGCAAAATGATGAAAAAACTCAAGTAAATGATGATAATTTACCATTACCAGTTGGTGACGATTCTTTAGATGATACTCAAGTTTTAAATATGAATTTAAGTATTATTAGTTCTTTATATAAACAAAAATGTGCAAATTGTCATGGAAAAGAAGGAGAATTAAAATTAAAAAATAATATTAGAATTAAAAATTTAAGCAAAGAAAATTTTATGCGAAAATTTAATCTTTGTCAAAAACAAAATGATAAAGATCATTGTATTAATTTAAATTTGGATCAAATTGAAAATTTGGCTAAATATATCACCAACAAAGGGAAATGATGGATCAAAGTTATGAGTTTATTTTAGCCTTACATCTTTATAGTCTTTATGCAAGCGGTTTTTTAATGCTTTTTTATTTAGTTTTAACTCAGGGAAATTTTAAAACAGAATTTATCTTTACAAGAAGAATTCGTTTATTTTTACCTATTTATTATTTTTTTTTAATCTTAATCTTTTTTACAGGAATGTTACTCTTAGCTCTTAATCATTTTGAAATGACTTTAAATTATTGGTTGATGATTTTAGCTAATATTTTAATTTTTGTTTTAGCTATATTTCATTTTAGACAATTTAAAAAAGCACGTGAAAATAGAAGATATATTTTTTTTAGATGGATTAGTTTTTTAATCTTACCTATAGAAATTTTTTTATTATTTTTACCTTTTTTGTTTAAAAAATTTTTCTAAATGCGGTTCTTATTTTGCAAAGAAAGCGGTGTGGAGTTTTTATATTTAAAAAATGAAGAATTCTCTCATCTTAAAGTACGTCGTGTTAAAGAAAAGGACATTATTTATTTGAGAAATTTAAAGGATAATTTTTTATATTCTTATGAAATTTTAGAAATAACTAAAAAATTTTATGCTTTGAAATTAATAAGAAAAGAAGAAAAAATTACAACGAAAACCCATTTTACTTTAGCATTAGCGGTAATTGATCCTAAAATTTTAGAAAAAACTTTACCTTTTTTAAATGAATTGGGTGTAGATAAACTTATTTTAGTTTATACTCAATATTCTCAAAAAAATTTTAAAATTGATTTTAAACGTTGTGAGAGAATTATCATACAATCGTGTGAGCAATGCGGAAGATCATATATGATGCAAATTGAACTTTTTAATAATATTGAAGAGTTTTTAGAAAAATATCAAAATGTTGTTTTAGTTGATTTTTCTGGAGAAAAAAAAGAATTTTTTAAAAATAATATATATTTTATAGGACCTGAGGGTGGTTTTAGCGAAGAAGAAATTCAAATTTTTAAAAATAAAATTTCTTTAAATACTCCAAATATCCTAAGAGCTCATAGTGCGGCTCTTGCTATAAGTTCTAAAGTTTTACTTTAATTTATCTTTGTTTTATTTATATTTTTATATAATAAAAACTTTAAAAATTTCAAGGAATTGTAATGAGAAAAGAAATTCATCCAGAATATGTAGAGTGTAAAGTAAGTTGTGCATGTGGCAATACTTTTACAACAAGATCAAATAAAAGCGAATTAAGAGTAGATATTTGTTCAAGTTGTCATCCATTTTTTACAGGAAGTGAAAAAATTGTTGATGCAGCAGGTCGTGTAGAGAAATTCAAGAAAAAATACGCAATGCAATAGTAAATGCTTTATTTTATTCCTACTCCCATAGGAAATTTAAATGATATTTCATTTCGTTCTTTAGAAATTCTAAAGACTTGCGAAGTAATAGTTTGCGAAGATACTAGAGTTTGCAAGTCTTTAATTTCTCTTTTGAATTCTAAATTTAATATTCAAATTAAACCTAATAAATTTATTTCACTTCATACTCATAATGAAATTCAATTTTTTAAAAATATTACTTTAGATTTTTTTGATAAAAATATCGCTTATATGAGCGATGCTGGTATGCCAGGTATTAGTGATCCTGGAGTTTCTTTGATAAAATATGCTTTAGATAATAATTTATCTTATGAGGTTTTACCTGGTGCTAATGCTGCTTTGATCGCTCTAGTAAGTAGTGGTTTTTGTAAGAAAGAATTTATTTTTATGGGTTTTTTATCAAATAAGGGCAAAGAGCGTCAAAAAGATATAGAAAAACTTTTAAATAATCCTTATCCAAGTATAGTTTATGAATCCCCAAAACGTATCTTATCTTTAATTGAAACAATAGCTAATTTAGAAGAAACAAGAGAGATTTTTCTCATCAAAGAAATTAGTAAAAAATTTGAAACTAAATTAAGAGCTAGTGCCAAAAATTTATTTGAAATTTTAAAAAATACTAATTTAAAAGGTGAATGGGTTTTAGTTTTAAAAGAAAAAGAACAAGAAGAGCAAAAAAATTTTTTAAATGAAAAAGATATTTTAGAACTTGATTTACCTTTAAAGGTTAAGAGTAAGCTTTTATCAAAAATTTATGGTAAAAATTCAAAGGAACTTTATAAAAAACTGCTTTTAAGTCAAGATGAGATAAAATAATAAAATGTTAGTTTATGGTAAGCAAGTATTTTTTTATATTTTAGAACATTATCAAGATATGATTAACGAAATTTATTTAGCTAAAGAATGTGATTTTAAAACTTTTAATAAAATTGCAAAGTCTGGTTTTAAGATTAAAAGGCTTGATTTTAAAACAGCTCAATCTTATGCTAAAGGTGGAAATCATCAAGGTTTTTTAATGGATATAAAAGAATTTGTATTTGCTGATTTTGATACGATTAAAAAAAATGATTTTTTAATTATACTTTGTGGTGTAACTGATATGGGAAATATAGGTGCTATTATTAGGACTGCTTATGCTTTAGGTGCACAAGGTTTAATTTTTTGTGGAAATCAGCTTGCAATGCAAAATATAATAAGAACTAGCAGTGGAGCAGCTCTTGGTTTGCCTATTGTAGTAAAAAATGATATTTTAGGATTAATTAATGAGCTTAAGCAAGTAAATTTTAAAATTTATGCTGCCGATAAAGAAGGAAAAGAAATTCATACTTTAAAATTAAAAAATGTTAAAAAGAAAGCTTTAATTTTAGGCAGTGAAGGTTTTGGCTTGAGTGCAAAAATAATTAAAAAATGTGATGAATGTATAGGTATAGCTATGAAAAATCAATTTGATAGTTTAAATGTAAGTGCTGCTTTTGCAATACTTTGTGATAGGATGATAAATGAATAGTTGGAAAAAATTACAAGATTTAGATTTAAGAGAAGTTGCTGCTAGAACGCAAATTGAAATTGATTTTTTAAAGGCTTTAATTAACCAAGATTTTGATACTTTGAATCATTTTAATGTGCGTGGTTTTATTAAAATTTTAAGTCGTGAATATGATCTTGATTTTACAGATTTTAATGAATTGTATGAAAATTATTTAAATGAAAATAACCTTAATAATTCTTATAATCTATCAAAAGGTAAAATTATCACTCCAAAAATTGATACTTATACAAATAAGTCTTCAGGTTTTTGGATTTATATTATTGTTGCAATTATTGTAATTTTAATTTTTGTGTTTTATTATTTAAGCGGATTTAATTTTTCTTTAAAAACTGAAGAAAATAAATCAAGTGCTGCAATTGTAAATATTATAGGAGAAGCTAAAACAAATTTAAAAGAAGTAACAAATAACGTAAAAATTATCGATAATACACAAGAAGTAGATGAAGAAAAAAGTCCTAAAGTTGAAGAAAAAGAGGAAAATAATTTAACCAATCAAGATAATTTTCTTGATGAAAATACTACAATAAATCAAGAACAAAATTTAAGCCAAGAAGATAATGTGACTTTTCAAAATGATGAACTTAATATTATAGAAGAAAAACCATTAGATGAAGTTACTTTTAAGACAGATGGTAAAATATGGGTTGGTTTAATTAATCTTAAAAATTATAAAAAAACTAGTTTTGTTAAAGATAAGGATTTTAATCTTTCTTTAAAAGAAGATCAGCTTGTTTTAATGGGAGCTTCTGCTTTAAGTTTTATAGATGAAGATGGAAAAGAAAAAAGATTTCCAGCAGGAGGTTCAAAGCGCTTTTTAATTAAAGACGGAAAGATCTCAAATATTACTTTAAGTGATTTTATAAAGCTTAATAAAGGAAAAGAATGGTAAAAATTTTATTTTTGATAGTTTTTACCAGCTTAGCTTATGGTATATCCTCTTTAGAATTGGCTAAAAATATTGTTAATTCCTCAAGTAAAAAAACCCAGCTTGAGCTTTTGTTTGCTAATCAAAACTATCAAGATTCACAAGGTAATTTAGATATAGAAAAAATATCTAATATGTTAAAAGCAAATTCTTTACTCAATCTTATACTTCCAACTCCAGAAACTTTGAGATTAAATTTTAAGGCACAAACAGATTTTATTTTATTTTTTGAAATTATTAATGATGCCTTAAATAATGCAGGTTATGTATATTTTATTCCAACAGATTTGGTTTTAAGAGAGGGAAATATTGATTATACTATACAAGTAGAATCTCAATATATTCTAGATCCTGGAATATTTTATAGGCTTTTAAAAGAAAATTCTGTCTATATTAATAATATAAAAAGAATAGGTTTAAATGACTATGAGTATGATTTGAATTTTGATCAAGTAAAATTAAAAACCAATGCAAATGTTAATTTAAACACAGCTACTTTTTTAGAAAAACCTTTGCAAGATTATATTGTTTTATTAAAAGGTGCCACTTCACTTAAAATAGATGCTAATGATACTGATGAATGGTTTCCAAAAATTTTATTTTTAGATAAAAATTTAAATTTAATCAAAAGTATTAAAAGTCAAACAAAAAATAATCATTTTTCAGAATTTGTTCCAGATGGATCAGTATATGTAATAATTAGTGATGTATATAATCTTGATAATATTAAAAGAGGTTTAAAAATATATCTTAAAAAATAAGGAAAAATATGTTTGATGAAATCCGTTTTCATACTATAGAAAGATTACCAAATTATGTTTTTGCTGAGGTAAATGCAATAAAAATGCTTGCTAGACGCAAGGGAGCGGATATTATAGATTTTTCAATGGGGAATCCAGATGGCAAAACCCCGCAACATATTATAGATAAACTTTGTGAAAGCGCTAATAAAGATAAAACATCTGGATATTCAGCTTCTATTGGAATTTATAAATTAAGACTTGCTATTTGTAATTGGTATAAAAGAAAATATAATGTTATTTTAGATCCAGAAAATGAAGTTGTAGCTACTATGGGTTCAAAAGAAGGCTTTGTAAATCTTGCTCGTGCCATTATCAATCCTGGTGATACAGCTATAGTTCCAACTCCTGCTTATCCTATTCATACTCAAGCCTTTATTATAGCAGGTGGAAATGTTGTTAAAATGCCTATTTGCTATAATGAAAATTTTGAGCTTAATGAAAATCAATTTTTTAAAAATTTAGAACAAACTTTAACTGAAAGCATACCAAGAGCTAAATATTTGGTTGTTAATTTTCCTCATAATCCGACAACAACAATAGTGCAAAAAAGTTTTTATGAAAAACTTGTTCAGTTTGCAAAAAAAGAAAGATTTTACATTATTAGTGATATTGCTTATGCTGATTTGACTTATGGATCTTATAAGACCCCTTCTATTTTAGAGGTTGATGGTGCTAAAGATGTTGCTGTGGAAACTTATACTCTTTCAAAATCTTATAATATGGCTGGTTGGAGAGTTGGTTTTGTTGTGGGTAATCAACGTCTTGTTAATGCTCTTAAAAAAATCAAATCTTGGTTTGATTATGGTATGTATACACCTATACAAGTTGCAGCTACTATAGCTCTTGACAGCGATCAAAGTTGTGTTGAAAATATTAGATTAAATTATGAAAAAAGAATGCAAGTTTTAGTAGAAGCTTTTGGTAATATAGGTTGGAATTTAGTAAAACCAAATGCAAGTATGTTTATATGGGCTAAGCTACCACCTAGTAAAGCTCATTTAAAAAGTCTAGAATTTTCAAAACAACTTTTACAATATGCTAATGTTGCGGTAAGTCCAGGGGTTGGGTTTGGTGAAGCAGGAGATGATTATGTGCGCATTGCTTTGATAGAAAATGAAAATCGCATTCGTCAAGCTGCAAGAAATATTAAAAAATATTTTAAAGAAAATATATGAGAGTTGCTATTTTAGGTTATGGAACAGTAGGAAGCAATGTTGCAAAAGTTTTAATAGAAAATAAAAAAATTATAAAAGCAAGATGCGGTCAAAGCATTACTCCGGTAATAGCTTTAGCAAGACATATTAAAAAAGATGCTCTTATTCCTATTACTTTAGATGTAGATGAAATTTTAAATTTTAAAGATATTGATGTATATGTAGAATTAATGGGTGGAATTAAGCAACCTTTTGAAATCATTAGTGAATTACTAAAGAGAAAGAAAAATGTTGTAACTGCTAATAAAGCTTTGCTTGCTTATCATCGTTATGAACTTGAAAGATTGGCTAAAGATTTAGCTTTTGGTTATGAAGCAAGTGTTGCAGGTGGTATTCCTATTATTAAAGTTTTAAAAGAGGGTTTAAGTGCAAATAATATTATTAATATTAAAGGCATTTTAAACGGAACGTGCAATTATATTTTAACTTGTATGCAGCAGGTTGGAATGGATTTTAATAGTGCTTTAGAAAAAGCACAAGAATTAGGCTATGCTGAAGCTGATCCTAGTTTTGATATAGAAGGACAAGATGCTACACATAAGCTTTTAATTTTGGCTAGTCTTGCTTATAATCTTGATATAAAACCTGAAGAAATTTTAACTCAGGGCATTAAAGATATAAGTTCTGAAGATATGTATTTTGCTAATGAATTTGATTTTACTATAAAACTTTTAGGTATAGCTAAATTAAAAGATTCAAATATTGAATTAAGAGTGCATCCTACTATGATTAGTAAAAATAAAATGCTTTCAAAAGTTGATGGAGTTATGAATGCTATTTCTATAGTAGGTGATGTATTAGGAGAGAGTTTGTATTATGGTGCTGGAGCTGGAGGTTTGGCAACTGCTAGTGCTATTGTTGCTGATTTAATGGATATAGCCAAAGGAAATTTTAAAACTCCTATGTTAGGTTTTAAAGAAAAATTAGAATTTAACCTATTAAAACCAGAAGAAATATATACAAAATATTATTTAAGAATTAAAGTAGAAGATAAATTAGGAGTCTTATCTAAAATTACTTTACTTATGTCTCAAAATTTAATTTCTATTGAAAGTTTTTTGCAAAAACCTAAAAAAAATAATGAAAATTGTACTACTATATTTTTTACAACGCATTTTACTTATGAAAAGAGCATACAAAATTTATTAAAAATTTTAAAACAGCAAGAATTTGTCAAAGAAGAACCTTTTATGATGCGTATAGAGGATTAATGGGCGTATCTTCTTATATCCTTGGTATCAAAGGAGAAGATAAAGCCTGTGATTTTCTTAAAAAACAGCAGTTTCAAATTTTGGAAAGAAATTTTCATTCTAAATTTGGTGAAATAGATATTATTGCCTTAAAAGATAATATTTTGCATTTTATTGAAGTTAAATTTACTCAAAATGACTATAATGTTTATGAGCGCATTAATCGTAAAAAATGTCAAAAAATCATTAAAACAATAGAATTTTATTTTTTGAAAACACGTAAAAATAATGATTTTCAAATAGATCTAATTTGTGTTAAAAATAATATAATAGAATTTATTGAAAATATAACTTTTTAAGTTAGTTTTTTATTTAGTTAAAATACAATAAATTTAAAAAAAGGAGAAATTATGGGAAAATATATAGAACTTACTTCAGAAAATTTTTCAGAAGTGAAAGAAGGTGTTGCTTTAGTTGATTTTTGGGCTCCTTGGTGTGGTCCTTGTAGAATGTTGGCACCAGTAATTGATGAGCTTGCAAATGATTTTGAAGGCAAGGCAAAAATTTGTAAAGTGAATACAGATGAGCAAGGTGATTTAGCTGCTGAATACGGAGTAAGATCAATTCCTACTTTAATATTTTTTAAAAATGGTGAGGTAATTGATCAACTAGTTGGAGCACAATCTAAGCAAGCTATTGCTGATAAAATTAATTCCTTACTTTAATCTTCTAAAAGTCGCTTTAGCGACTTTATCTAATTATATTTTATATTAAATAATAATTTTTATTAACTACATATTAAGAAAAAATTCTATATCATAATGAAAATAATTTTTTTAAAAAGGAATGTAAATGTTAGATTTAGCAATTATAGGAGGAGGACCTGCTGGACTTAGTGCAGGGCTTTATGCAACTAGAGGAGGTTTAAAAAATGTTGTTATGTTTGAAAAAGGTATGCCAGGTGGTCAAATAACCTCAAGCTCTGAAATAGAAAATTATCCTGGGGTTGCTACTATAATGGATGGTATTTCTTTTATGGCTCCTTGGAATGAACAATGTATGCGTTTTGGTTTAAAACACGAAATGGTTGGAGTTAGTCAAATTTTAAAAAATAATGATGGTAGCTTTAATATAAAATTAGAAAATGGAAAAATAGAACAAGCTAAATCAGTTATTGTTTGTACGGGATCAACTCCACGTCGTGCAGGTTTTAAAGGGGAGGATGAATTCTTTGGAAAAGGCGTAAGCACTTGTGCAACTTGTGATGGTTTTTTTTATAAAAATAAAGAAGTTGCAGTTTTAGGAGGGGGTGATACAGCCTTAGAAGAAGCTTTATATCTTGCCAATATTTGTTCTAAAGTTTATCTTATCCATAGAAGAGATGAATTTAGAGCAGCGCCTTCTACTATAGAAAAAGTGAAAAAAAGTGAGAAAATAGAACTTATTACAAGTGCAAGTATTGATGAAGTATATGGTGATAAAATGGGTGTTAGCGGTGTAAAGGTTAAATTAAGAGATGGTAATATCAGAGATTTAAAAATTCCCGGAATTTTTACTTTTGTTGGGCTTGATGTGCGTAATGAAATTTTAAAACAAGATGATGGAAAATTTTTATGCAATATGGAAGAAGGAGGTCAAGTTAGCGTTGATCTTAAAATGCAAACAAATATTAAAGGGCTTTTTGCTGCAGGAGATTTAAGAAAAGATGCTCCAAAACAAGTTATTTGTGCTGCAAGTGATGGAGCTATTGCAGCACTTAGTGCAATAGCCTATGTAGAAAGCTTACATTAATTTTTAAATTTTACCTCGTATAGAGGTAGAATTTTTAATGAAAATTAAGATAAGTACTTATAAATTTAATCCAAGGTATTCCAATAATAATATAAATTGCAAGATATACACAAGCAAATATTCCTCCTAGTAGGAAAAATTTAGCTCCTTTTACATACCCGCTTCCAAACCATAGAGGCGAACACCCTGTTCCATAAGGAGTAATAATACCCATAAATCCC
Organism: Campylobacter sp. TTU_617; assembly: GCF_016599045.1. GTDB lineage: Bacteria > Campylobacterota > Campylobacteria > Campylobacterales > Campylobacteraceae > Campylobacter_D. The sequence continues at coordinate 7,804 of NZ_JAENKV010000008.1, read as the reverse complement.
ATGCTTAAAGCAAGAATTAACATTACTTCTTGAGCATTTGCTCCTTGAATTTGTCCTGCTAAACTTGCAAAAATAGCAATAATCGCAGTTACATAAGCTGTCCCAGATGCAAAAAAATATCTAAGCCATGAAAAAAGCAAAAGCAATAAAATACTTGCAAATAAAGGAGAAAAACCAAGTAAATATTTGCCTAAATTATTTGTTAAAAAATCTAATATTCCCATATTTTTAAGCCCACTAGCTAAAGTAATAAGGGTAGCAAACCAGATTAAGGTATTCCAAGCACTTTTATTTGCTAAAAAGTCTTGCCAAGTAATTATTTTAAGACCTATCATTAAAATAATCATTATTAAAGCTGTTGTTGTAGCATTGATTTTAAAAAAACTAGCTCCAACCCATAAAATCAAACCGATTAAAGCAACTATAATCATATAAATTTGTTTTTTATCCATTTTTCCTAAAGCTTTATATTTTTCATTTGACCATTGTGCTATTTCTTTTGAACCTTTAATTTCTGGTGGATATACAAAGTATCCAAGTAAAGGTGTTAAAAGAAATATAACAATTCCAACAGGAAGAAAGGATAAAAACCATCCAAGCCAATCTACAACTTCAATACCATTTTTTGAAATTAAAGATAGAGCAAGAGGGTTAGGCGCTTGTCCGGTTAGGAAAATTGAACTATTTACACACGAACTTGCTAAACCCATCCAAACTAAATATGAACCTATTTTTCTAGGATTTTTATCAGGATAACTTTCGAACATAGGAGCTATATTTGTTACTATAGGGTAAACTGTCCCTCCGCTTCTTGCTGCATTACTTGGAATAAAAGGAGCTAAAATAAAATCAACTATACAAATAGCATATCCTAAGCCTAAAGTTGATTTACCGAGTTTTGAAACAAGATAAAGAGCTATTCTTTCACCTAATCCAGTTTTTGAAAAACCAAGACCTATGGTAAAAGCGGAAAAGATTAACCAAACAACAGAGTCAGAAAAACCACTTAATCCCCATTTTATGGCAGCACTATCACTTATAATACTTTTATCACTTCCTACAGGACCTATTTTGAAAATAACAACCAAGGTTATAGCAATAACTCCTATTAATGCCGGTGGAATAGGTTCTAGCATTAAACCTATAATTAATCCAATAAAAATACTTAAATAAAGCCAAGAATTGTTACTCAATCCTTCCGGAGTAGGTATAAAATAAAATACTACAGCTATTATAATAGGCAAAAACAGCTTCCACATTATTTCTCCTTCTTAAAATTATTTATATTACATTTTAACAAAAAGTTAAAATATTTAAAATATATTTTAAATATTTTAAAATAAATAATTTATTAATTTAATTTTATATAATTTTAGTATTAATTAAGAAGGATGAAAATGATAAACATTGGAATTTATGGAGCTTATGGAAGAATGGGAAGACAAATACAAGAGTGTTTAAAATCTGATCAAGAAGCAAAAACATCTATACTTTATGATAAAGATGGAAATTTAGAAGAACTTTTTAAAAAAAGTGAAGTGATTATTGATTTTTCTTCACCACAAGGAACAAATAAACTTTTAGAATTTTCAAAAAATAATCATAAACCTTTGGTGATTGGTACAACAGGATTAGATGAGAAAACTATACAATTGATACACAATTTAGGTAAATTAATGCCAATATTTTATGCTACAAATATGTCATTAGGAGTTGCTGTATTAAATTATCTTGCAAGTAAAGCAAGCATTATGCTTAAAAATTTTGATATAGAAATTGTCGAAATGCATCATAGACATAAAAAAGATTCTCCAAGTGGTACAGCTTTAACTTTGGCTGAAAATGTAGCTAAAACTAGAAATTTAGAGCTTCAAAATGTTAGAGTAAGCGGTAGAGATGGCATAGTTGGAGAAAGAAGTAAAGATGAGATTGCGGTAATGAGTTTAAGAGGAGGTGATATAGTAGGACGCCATACTATAGGTTTTTATGAAGAAGGAGAATACTTAGAATTAACTCATAATGCTACTTCAAGGGCTACTTTTGCTAAAGGTGCAATTAAAATTGCTAAATGGCTCGTTCAAAAAGAGCCAAAATTATATTCAATGAATGATTTTTTAGGAATTTAAATGTGTGCAGTTGTAGGGGTGATTAATTCTAAGAATGCAAGTACTTATGCTTATTATGCTTTATTTGCTATGCAACACCGCGGACAAGAAGCAAGTGGCATAAGTGTAAGTGATGGAAAAAGCATAAAAACTATTAAAGCTAAAGGAGAAGTAAATCAAATTTTTAATCCTTTAAATTTAAAAACTTTAAATGGTGAAATTGCTATAGGACATAATCGCTATTCTACGGCTGGAAATTCAAGTATTGATGATGCACAACCTATCTATGCTAATTGTTCTTTTGGAGATATTTCTTTGGTGCATAATGGAAATTTAGTAAATAAAAATGAAATAAGAGATACTTTAATGCAAGATGGTGCAATTTTTCAAACAAATTTAGACACAGAGAATTTAATCCATTTAATTGTTCGTAGCAAAAAACAAGATTTAAAAGATCGTTTGATAGAAGGTTTAAAAAAATGCATAGGAGCTTATTGTTTTATGTTGGCTAGTAAAGATAAGCTTTATGTGATAAGAGATGCTTATGGAGTTAGACCTTTATCTTTAGGACGTTTAAAAGATGGAGGTTATATTATAGCTAGTGAAACTTGTGCTTTTGATTTAATTGAAGCTGAATTTATCCGTGATATAGATGCGGGAGAGATGCTTATTTTTACACAAGGCAGTGATAAATTTGAAAGTATAAAGCTTTTTAATGAAAAACCTAGAATATGTGCTTTTGAATATATCTATTTTGCACGACCTGATAGTATTATAGAAGGAAAAAGTGTTTATGAAGTGCGTAAAAAAATGGGGGAAACTTTGGCAAAAAAATTTAAGCAAAAAATTGATTTTGTAGTACCTGTTCCAGATAGTGGAGTAAGCGCTGCTATAGGTTTTTCTCAATATCTTAAAATTCCACTTGAAATGGCTATTGTTAGAAATCATTACGTGGGTAGAACTTTTATAGAGCCAACTGAGGAACTTAGAAATTTTAAAGTTAAATTAAAACTTAATCCTATGTCTAAAGTTTTAAAAGATAAAGAAGTTGTAGTAATTGATGATAGTTTGGTACGTGGAACAACTTCTAAAAAAATTATTTCTTTGCTTAGATTAGCAGGTGCAAGTAAAATTCACTTGGCTATTGCTTGTCCTGAAATCAAATTCCCGGATATTTATGGTATAGATACACCTACTTTTGAAGAACTAATTAGTGCTAATAAAAATATAGAAGAAGTAAAAGAATTTGTTGGTGCTGATTCTCTTACTTTTTTAAGCATAGATGAGCTAGTGAGTAGTATAGGAGATGAGAGATTTTATTCTTTGGTAAGCTTTGATGGAGATTATTTTATAAAATAAATTTCTTAATTAAATATTATTTTATTTTTATTTTAAAATATAAATATTTTATTAATGTATAATTAATAAAATATTAAATATAATAAAAATGATTTAATATTTATTTAAGGAAAAACAATGAGGCTTTTTTTATTAACATTTTTTTTAATCACTTGCATGTGGTCTAAAAATATAGCTTATAGTGATGAGGTTGTATCACTTTATCTTTCTCAAGATGATACTAAAGTAATTGGTAGATTGCTTCCTACAAATTCTTTTGAAATTTTAAAAGAACAAGGTAATAAAGTTTATATAAAAATTGAAGGTTTTGTAAATCCTAAATCACCTTCTATTATTTATTATAATGATGTCCAAAGAATTATTGTAGCTGCTTTTTCTAGAAATACTAAATTAAATTTTAATGAAAAAAACGTTTCCAAAGATAAATGGGATAGGGTAAGTTTAGAAATTTGGGCAGATAAAAAAGAATTTTTTAAGAGTGATAAAGAAATGTTAATTCGTGCAAAAGATCTTTTTGTTAATAATTGTGGAATCTGTCATACTTTACATAAAGAAAAAGAATTTAATGCAAATGCTTGGCCATCAATTTTTAGATCTATGGTTGATAGAACAGCAATTGAAAAAAAAGATAGATGGCTTGTTATAGAATATTTACAAAAAAATTCAAAAGATTTCAAAGCAAACTAAAAAGGAAATAAGATGCTAGATAGAAGAAAATTTTTAAAAGTGAGTGCAAGTTTAGGTGCTTTATCTTTTATACCTACTTTTAGTATGGCAAAAAATATTGAAGCTTCAAAAGTAAGTCTTGGTATTGTAAAAAATGGAGAAATAGTTACTGCAGCCCATTGGGGAATTTTAAAACTCACTATAAAAAATGGAAAAGTTATAAAAAGTGAACCTTGGGAAAAACTTACTAAAATGGATAATCCTTTGCAACATTATACTTCTGATTTAATATATAAATCTCGTATAAAATATCCTTATGTTCGCAAATCTTATCTTGAAAATCCTAATAATCCAAAAAGAGAATTAAGAGGAAAAGATGAATTTGTCCGTGTAAGTTATGAAAAAGCATTGAATTTAATTGCAAATGAACTTAAAAAAACAAGAGAACAAAAAGGATCAAGTGCTATTTTTGGTGGAAGTTATGGTTGGAAATCAAGTGGAAATATGCAGAATGCCAGAACTTTACTTCATAGATTTTTAAATATTACAGGAGGTTTTGTTGGAGTGAGTGGAGATTATTCAACAGGTGCTTCGCAAATTATTATGCCTTATGTAGTGGGTTCTATTGAGGTTTATGAGCAACAAACTTCTTGGGAAAATATTTTAAATCATTCTAAATATGTTGTTATTTGGGGAGCTGATCCATTAACAACATTGCGTATAGCTTGGACTTCAAATGATCAAAGAGGTTTAGCTTATTTTGAAAAGTTGAAAAATAGTAAAATAAAGGTTATTTGTATAGATCCTATAAAAACAGATACAGCTAAATTTTTAAATGCTAAATGGATTTCCCCACGTCCAAATACTGATGTAGCTCTAATGATGGGTATAGCAAGTCATTTAATCGCTAAAAATAAAGTAAATTATACTTTTTTGGAAAATTACACGATTGGTTTTAATCAGTTTAAGGATTACTTAGAAGGCAAAGAAGATGGTATAAAAAAAGATGTTAAATGGGCAAGTGAAATTTGTGGTATAAAAGAAAAAACTATTAAAGAATTAGCTGAAACATTTTATGATAATCCAACAATGATAATGAGTGGTTGGGGTATGCAAAGAGCTCATCATGGAGAACAACCTCATTGGATGTTGGTAACTTTATGTTCTATGCTAGGGCAAATTGGAACCAAGGGTGGTGGTTTTGGACTTAGTTATCATTATAGTAATGGAGGTGTACCTACTTGTAAAGGAGGTGTAATAGGGGGTATGAATGCGGGTGAATTAGGAGTTTGGAAAAATGGTAAATTTAAAGGTCTTGCAAAGTCAAAAGAAGAATTAAATTCCGCTGAGTGGTTGCAAAATTCTGCTAGTTTATCTTTTCCTGTAGCAAGAATAGCTGATGCTTTGCTTAATCCTGGAAAAACTATAGAACATAATGGGACTAAAATTACTTATCCTGATATAGATTTTATTTACTGGGTAGGAGGAAATCCTTTGGTGCATCATCAAAATACTAATACCAATGTAAAAGCTTGGAGAAAACCACGTACTATTGTTGTAAATGAAATTTATTGGACTCCAACGGCAAAGATGGCAGATATTGTAATGCCGGTTACTTCATCTTATGAAAGAGATGATATTACTATGAGTGGAGATTATTCTAATATGCATATAATTCCTATGAAACAAGCTGTTTTACCGGTAGAAGAGAGTAAGGATGATTATGAAATTTTTTCTGATCTTTGCAAGATTTACGGAAAAGATGTTTTTAATGCTTATACCCAAAATGGTAAAAAAGCAAAAGATTTAATTAAAGATTATTATAATATTGCCTTAAAACAAGTAAAAAGTTATGGAGAAGCTTTTAGTATTCCTATGCCTAATTTTGAAGAATTTTGGGCAAAAAATGAACCTATTGTTTTTGAACCAACAAGTGAAAGTTTAGAATATGTTCGTTTTTCAGAATTTATCGAAGATCCTATTTTAAATGCTTTAGGAACTTCTTCAGGGCTTATTGAAATTTATTCAGAAACAATTAAAAATTATAATTATGATGATTGTAAAGCACATCCTACTTGGTTTGAACCTATTGAATGGCTTGGGAATGCTACTAAAGAAACACCATTTCATCTTCTAACTTCTCATCCAAGTAAAAGACTTCATTCTCAACTTTGCCATACAGATTTAAGGACAAAATATACCATTAAAGAAAGAGAACCTTTGCTTATAAATTCTAAAGATGCTAAAAAACTTGGTATTAAAAATGGTGATGTTGTAAGAGTATTTAATAAGCGTGGAGAAATTTTAGCTGGAGTTTTGGTAAGCGAGGATATAATGCAAGGAGTTGTGAGAATTTGTGAAGGAGGTTGGTATGATCCTGACGAAAATGGATTGTGTAAATATGGAAGTGCTAATGTTTTAACATTAGATTTGCCTACTTCAAAACTTGCAAATGGCAATATCTCACATACTACACTTGTAGGAGTTGAAAAATTCAACGAAAGTCTTCCTAAAGTTACGGCTTTTAATGATCCAAAAATTTTATAAGTTTTTGATAAATTTTTGTTATAATATTAATAACAAAAATTTATTTTTAGGAGCCATAAATGCAAACAAAAGATCCAAAGAATTCTTTTAAAGTGTCTTCAAAATTAACTTTATATGTAGGTATTTTGATAGTATTAGTATTAGTAGCAACTACTACAATAACTTATTATCAATCAAAATCAAATGCTTTTGAATTATTGCAAGATAATCAACTAAAAGTTATGGATGATGTTCAAATAACTTTTGATAATTATGCTCGTTCTAAAAGAAAAGCTTTGGAAATTTTAGCAAATGAAATTTCTAATAACCCTAAAATAACTATACAAGAGATTGTAACTTTGCTTCATGTTTTTAAGGAAGCTAATGGATTTGATCTTGTTTTGATGGGTTTTGAAGATTCTGAAAAAACATATTTATCAGATGGTTCCATATTAGACGCTTCTAAAGGCTTTGATACAAAAAATTCTATTTGGTTTAAATTAGCAAAAGATAATGGAAAAATCAGTGTTACAAGACCTTATAAATCAATTAGTGGTCATATTACTTTAACTTATGCAACACCTGTTTTTCAAAATGGCAAATTTATTGGTGTTGTTGGAGGAGATTATGATTTAAGAAGTTTTTCTAAAAATGTTCTTGCTTTAGGCCATAGTGCAAATTCTTATGCTGCTGTTTATGATATAGAAGGTAATATTATATTTCATGAAGATCTTTCAAGAATTTTAACTAAAAATGCTTTAAGTGAAAATATTGCAGCAGCTATTAAAAATGATCCAATGTTGATAGATCCTAAGCAAAAAGATACTTTATTTTATGCAAACAATGATCAAGGTCAAACTCAAGCAGTTATGTGCAATCCTACTTCAATCAATCCTTTATATAGGGTTTGTAGTGTAGTGGATAAAAAATCTTATGATAATGTTATTAATAGCATATTATATAGTCAGCTTATAGTTGGTTTTTTAGCTTTAGTGATAGTTTTAATATTTGCAAGAATTCTAATTGCTAAAAATCTCTCCCCGCTCACCACTATCCAAAATGGTCTTAACTCATTCTTTGATTTTATTAATCATAAAACAAATAATGTATCAACCATTAATATAAAAACAAATGATGAATTTGGTCAA
>NZ_JAENKV010000007.1 GCF_016599045.1 Campylobacter sp. TTU_617 | reverse complement strand
TATTCATAGTATCAAAAGCTATTTTACTATCTAATTCTTTACAATCTATATAAAAGATTTTAAATTCTTTTTTACTTTCTAAAAATGCTTTTATGTTGGAATAGTAGTTGAAATTAAGTGTTTTATTTGAATTTTTCCAATATTTTAAAGCTTCTAAACTTGGTTTAATTTCATATTCATCATTCTTTCCTATATAAGAAATTTTAAAAACTTTATCTAAATCATCATTTAAATTTATTATTTTTGTGTTATTGCTGGATTTTCCGTGATTGATAAAAGTTTTAAATCTTGAAATAGGATCTCTTGTTAAAATGAGAATTTTAGTAGGATTTAATATATAAGAGAAATTTGGTATAAATTGTTTTTTCCTTGAAAAGAAAAGATGTAAATAAAAGTTTTTATCTTCTTTTTTTAATTTTTCCCTAATATTTATATAATCTAAAACATCATGATAAAGTTCTACTTTATTTAACCCACATAAAGATAAAAAATAATTTAAAGCAGTATGACCCGATGTAGAAAAACAATAAATAACAAATTTATAATCGCCAGGCAAAACCTTAAATAAAAAAGGGAATAAATTTAATAATATAGCTTGTATTTTTATAAAACGATATAAAATCCATTTTTTAAAACCTTTCTCTTTTAAAATTTTAAAAGATTTACTATTTAAAGGATTTTTCATAATTTTTCCTAATAAAATTAAAATATTTAAATAATTATTAATAATAAATCTAAAAAATTATAATTTCTTAGATTTTAGAATATTTAAGATAAAGCACTTAAGATATCTTCATAAGCTATACAGAATTGTTCTAAACCATCATCCATTAAGCTTTTATAAGCCTTTTGTAAATCATATAAAGAAACAATTTGATTTAATTTAGCATAAATCTCAGTATTATCTAAAGGAGTTTTAAAAGTATAATCTTCATTAAAAGCATAAATAGCATCTAATGGAGCCGTATTTACACTATCTTCAAATAATAATTCTTTAATATAATAATCTTTATACAAAGAATTATCTTTAACACCTGTACTTGCAAATAAAGCTCTAATATTTGATTGATTATTTTTTATTATATCGTTATAAATAAGATTTGCATTTAAAACACCTATAGAACCTTGTTCTAACACTTTAATATCAAAGAATTTATCAAAACGACTTACAAAAATACTAATAACAGCTTTTGGAGTTTTTGTTTTATTTAAATAAGGATTTTTTTGATTAAAATATTTTAAACCTTCATTTAAGGCATCAAAACATTTTTTACCTTGATCTTGTGAAAATACTAAAGTTGCATTAACACTAACTCCTTCTTTCATAAGTTCATACATTACCTCATAAGAAGCTTCTGTAGCTGGAATTTTCATCATAACGTTTTCTTTAGATATGGCACTATAAAGTCTTTTTGCTTCACCTAAACTCAAACTCGTATGATCATAAAACCTTGGATCGATCTCAAGACTAATGAAACCATCATTAAAATTTAAAAAATGAGGCATTAATTTATCAGCTGCTTTTTTAATATCATTAATAGCTAATTCTTCATAAATTTCCTTAGCTTTTTTACCTTTTAATTTAACAATTTGATCTTTATAAAATAAAGAATTTAAAATAGCATTTTTAAAAATACTAGGATTAGAAGTAGCTCCATTAACTTTAAAATTTAATAAGTTTAAAAATTCTTTTTCTAAAAAATTATTTTCAATAAAATCACACCATAAAGAAAAATTTTTCATTATTAAGCCTTTTTTATTGAAATAATATCCAGTTTTATTTTAAATTATATTTATTTAGGAAAGATTTTGATGGGAGAAAATCCCATCAAATTAGAATTCTCGTTTTAAAAGTGCTTCAACTTTAAGTATGGTAAGAATATTTTCATCTCTTTTACCAATACCATAAATCATGCCTTTATCTTTTACTAAAGTTTCAGGTGGCGGATCAATTCTGCTTCTATGAATTTTAATTGCCTCTGTTAATCTATCTATAACAAAGCCGGCATTTCCTCCAACACCACTACCATTTGTTTCTCCTCTTAAAACTATATATCTAGTTTGAGGAGTCATTTTAGAACTTCCTAAGTTAAAACGCTGTGCTAAATCAATAAGTGGCATAACATTTCCACGCATATTAAACACACCTAAAACATAATCTGGCACACTAGGAACCCTAGTAAATTCTATAGGTTTGATAATTTCTTGTATATTAAGAATTGGAATAGCATATTCCTCATCTCCAACCACAAAACCAACTAGTTGGATTATATCATCTTCTTTATGATCTTGAGGACTAGCTATCTGAGCTTGCTGTTTTTGCAAAATTTGTTCTAATTTATCATTACTCATACTCTTATCCTAATTTTAAATTTTTTCTAACTACATTTTCTAAATACTCTGGAGAATAAGGTTTTGTAATATATTCTGTCATTCCCACTTCAACACCTCTTAAACGATCTGTTTTACTTGTTCTTGAGGTAACAGCTATTAGAGGTAAACTTCTATACTTAGAGTATTTTCTAATTTCGCCAGCTAAAGTATAACCATCCATTCTTGGCATTTCTATATCTATGAGCATGGCATCGATATCATGTTCTCCTGATTTAACAATATTAAGTGCTTCAACACCATTAGTTGCCTCGATTAAACTTACCCCTAAAGATTCCAAAGCTTTTTGCATTAAAGTTCTATCCATTTTAGAATCATCAACAATTAAAACTTTATAATCACTCGGTTTTTCTTTAACCTTTTTAACGTTTGATTCAAGCTGAGCTTTAATATCAACTTTAATTTCTTTAGCTATATCCATCATAGCTGCTACATCAATAATTAAAGTTACTCTACCATCTCCTCTTATAGTGGCTCCAGCAATTCCTGTAATATTTTGTAAATAATCACCCATTGATTTAATAACAATTTCTTCTTGACCTACTAAAGTATCAACTATAATACCAAGCTTACTTTCCGCTACGCCAATGACAACTACATATGTTTGATCGCCACTTTCAAGGACTTGCTTAACACCAAAAACATCTGAAAGTCTTACAAGTGAAAGAACTTCATCTCTTAAGCGTAATACATTTTTACCTTCTATGGTATAAATATCATCAATTGGAACCCTAACAGTTTCAAGAACGCTTGCAAGTGGTATAGCATAAAATTCTTCTTGAGTACCTACAAGTAAAGATTGAATAATAGCTAATGTTAAAGGAATTTTTAACTTAAATGTGCTTCCTACTCCCACCTCACTGTCAATCTCAATCACACCATTAAGTTTTTCAATGTTAGTTTTAACAACATCCATTCCAACACCGCGACCTGAGACATTTGTTACTTTTGCTGCCGTAGAAAAACCCGGTTTAAAAATTAAGGCAAAAGCCTCTTTATCAGTCATTTGATCCGCTTCTCTTTCGGTGATTAAATTTTTCTCTATAGCTTTATATTTTAATGCATTTGCATCAAGTCCTTTGCCATCATCAGTAATTTCTACTACAATATGATTTCCCTCATTGTAAGCTTTAAGCTGGACAATACCTTTTTCAGGTTTTCCTGCAGCTAAACGAGTAGCCGGATCTTCTACTCCATGATCGCAAGAATTTCTAATCATATGCATAATAGGATCGCCTATTTCTTCAACTATAGACTTATCTAGCTCTGTTTCTTCACCTGTAATTTCAAGTTCAATTTGCTTTCCAAGCTCACGACTTAAATCTCTTACGACTCTTGGGAACTTATTAAACACTTTCGCAATAGGTTGCATTCTTGTTTTCATTACGGCAAGTTGTACATCAGTTGTGATAATACTTAATTGACTAACTACTTGATTAAGTTCTTCAAGAAATTTTTCACCTTCATAACGCTCTTCAACATCATCATAAATTTTAAGCAAGCGGTTTTTTCCAAGTACCAATTCACCAATTAAATTCATCAAATGATCAAGTCTTTTTACTTCAACTCTAATGGTTTGATCCATAGATGTACCGCTACTACCTGAAACAGGAACCTTTTTTTCTGCTTGAGTATCTGTTTGTGTATTTGCTGACTTATTTGGAGAAACCGATGCAGCTGAATTTTGCTTTTTTTGAGCTCTTCTTGCTTGATCTTCAGCTTTTCTTACTTTTAAAAGCCTTTCTATTTCTGCTTCAACTTCAGAATCATTAAGTTTGCTTACATCTATATCAGGTTCTGAGGCAGATTCTATTTCTTCTTTTTTAATTTCGCTATTTTCTTCTTTTTTTTCAGAAGGAGATGAAGAAGTCGGTGCTTCTCCCTCTGAAATAGCAGTAAGTTTAGAACAAATTGGTTCAATATCCATACCAATTGCTGTATCATTACCATTATCACGAATAGAATTAAGTAAAGTTTTCATTCTATCAATGGACTCTAAAACAACATCCATAATATCTGGAGTAATTTTAAGCTCACCATGTCTTGCTTTATTTAAAACATCTTCCATATGATGTGTTAATTTTGTTAAAACATCAAAATTTAAAAAACTTGATGATCCTTTAACAGTATGCGCAACACGAAAAATTCTATTTAATAATTCTAAATCTTCTGGATTTGATTCAAGCTCTACTAAGTCATGGTCGATTTGCTCAACTAGCTCAAAAGCTTCAACCAAAAAGTCTTCAAGTATTTCTTGCATATCTTCCATATTTTACCCCTGTTGTTGAGATTGATGTTTTTTTAAAACGCGAGTTATTTCAGAGAAAAAGTCACTTGCATTAAATTTTACCAAATATCCTTCTCCTCCAGCTTCTTGGACGCCTTTTTCATTCATAAATTCATTAGATAAAGAAGAATTAAAAACTATAGGAATATCTTTAAATCTTTGATCTTCTTTAACATGTGCTGCAAAATGAAAACCATCCATTTGAGGCATTTCAACATCACTTACAATAATCTTTAAATTTTCACCTAAAGAATCCCCATAAATTTGACTTAATTCTTCTAATTTATTAATACCCTCTACTCCATCTTTTGCTTCAACTACTTGCAATCCAATTTGCTGAAGCATTTCTTTAACGCGCTTTCTAGCTGTTAAACTATCATCTAAAATTAAAGCTGTTCCACTAAATTTTTCAATTTTACTAAGATCAATATCTATTTTAGGTGCGTAAATTCCTAATTCTTCTACTATACTTTCAAGATCCAAAATTAGTAAAACTTCATCATTTTCAATACGCGTTACACCGGTAATTTTACCTTTATCTAAAGCTCCAGATCCGGCAGAAAAAGTAGCTGGCTCTATATCTTTCCAATTAATACGACGAATTCTTTTAGCTTCATGGACAATAAAACCAATAAGAATATTACTAAATTCTGTAATAATAACTCTTGGTTTTAACATAGTTCCTTCTGGTTCAGTAATTTGCATCCATTTTGCAAGATTAACTACAGGTATAACTACTCCACGAAGATCAAAAATACCTTCGATATAATCAGGTACACCTGGTAATTCTGTAAGACTTGGAATTTTGATGATTTCTCTTACCTTGGAAACATTGACACCATAAATACCTTCATAAACTTTATCATGTCCTTGCTTAAAAATACGGAAATCAACAAGTTCCATTTCATTTGAACCTGTTTTAATTATATTTTCATCAAACATTTTGACCCCTCAAATTCTGTTCTTGAAATTTGATTTCTTGATTGTATTCTACTACAAAAAAACTTTCCTTATATGCAAAACTATCTAAATTAAAATATTTTATATTTTCATTATTTAAAATAAAATTTTGATGATAATGTCCTTCTATAACCCAAGTATTATTTGCATTATATTTTTTATATCTTTGATAAACTAAATTCTCAAAATTATTAATTTTAAAAAAAAGATTTTTCTTTTTTTGATTTGCTAAAATCTGTTTTGATATAAAATTAAAAGTTAGTTTATTTAAAAAATTTAAAAAATGAAGCAAAAAATGTCTTCTTAAATTTTTTAAAATAAACCCTAAAAAAGGATTTAAAAAAATATCTCCATGTGCTAAAAAAAAATTTTCTTTTTTATCTTTTTCAGTATAAAAAATAGCTTTTAAAGGTTGTTTTTGCAAAGGAAAAATTTTCACTTTTTTAAAAAAAGGAGAAAGATTAAAATCATGATTTCCTTCTAAATAAAAAATTTCTATATCTTTACTAAGCTCTTCTAGTAAAAAAATATATTTTTTTGCAAAACTATGTGTAGCAGAAATTTCTCCTATTAACAGATCAAATATATCTCCCATTAAAAAAAGTTGAGAAGTTTTAATTTTACCTTCTTTTAAGGCACATAAAAAATTCCAAAAACTCTCTCTTTGTTCATTTTCATGTGCATCAGCTATAAAAATAGCACCATTTTTAATAATCACTTCATCTTGTAGATGCTTTTTCATTTTTTAATTCTTTATTATAATTTATATTTTACATAAATACTAACTTCTATCATAAATAAATATTTCTCTCACTTTTCTAAAAAAATAAATTAAATTTATTATAAAATATTTAAAAATTATCAGATATTAAAACTCTAAGGCTTCATAAAAAATATCTATAATTTCAAATTCACTTTCTCCCTTTGGCAGACGCACTTTAAACTCATCACCTATTTTCTTACCAAGCATGGCCTTTGCAATAGGTGAATTGATGGAAATATAACCTTTTTCAAGATTGCTTTCACAAATTCCAACTAAAGTATATTTACTTTCTTTCTCACTTTCTACATCCATAATCACAACACTAGAGCCAAATTTAACACTATCGTGATCATAGCTTGAAGGATCAATAACTTGAGCTCTTGCTAAAATATCGCTTAATTCTGCTATACGACTTTCAATTAAAGCTTGTTTTTCTCTTGCGGCGTGATATTCTGCATTTTCTTTTAAATCTCCGTGACTTCTTGCTACATCAATCTCAACAACTACTGCTGGACGTTGATTATCTTTTAAGTCTTTTAATTCATTAAGTAATTTTTTATAGCCAAATTCACTCATTGGTTCTTTTTGCATTTTTTATCCTTTTTAAATTTCATGAAGTATTTTAGCCAAATTTTTTGCACTTCCAAATTTTAAATACTCTTTTAAAAAATTAACCTTATCAAAAAATACTTGATAATTATAATTTATATAAGAATTATAAAGATTTTCCACCTTAACTTCATTCTGTAAAAATTCAGGATTTAAAGGCTCTTTTCCTGCAAAATCACAAATAATATTTGCAAGTCCTATATGTTTTAATTTTACAAATAATTTTGCTATAAAAATATCAATAGCTTTTGCCTTATAAGTTAAAACAAAAGGCGTTCCTACTAAAGCTGCTTCTAGTGTAGCTGTACCACTACAAATAAAAGCAAAATCAGCTTTTTTAAGTATTTTTGGAGTATTGCTTTGCACCTTAAATTCGGATATATCTTCATAAATTTCAAGTTTATCACGTCTAAAAGAAGGAACACAAAGAATTTTTTCACCTTTAAATTTTTTAGCAAGTTCTCTAAAGATAGGCATTAATCGTTTAATCTCACTTTTTCTTGATCCAGGTAAAAAAGCTATAATTTTTTCTTCTTTTTTTGAAAGAATTAATTTTTTATCTTCTTTAGTTTTAAATTCTTTAATTTCATCTAAAAGCGGATGTCCGCAATAAATACTCTTAGTAAAAAACTTATCGTCAAAAGGTAAAATAGATGCCAAAATATCAAAATGACTCTCTATAATAGGAATACGTCCTTTCTTCCATGCCCAAACTTGAGGAAGTATATAATAAACTCTTTTTATTTTTGAATTTGATCTTTTTAAAGCTTTAGCTAAAGGTATATTAAAAGCTGGAGAATCTATGCAAAGTATAGCATCAATTTTTACTTCAAAACTTAATTTTACAAGTTCTTTGATCGCTTTTTTTGCTTTAAAAATCAAAGGTAAAATCTCTATAAATCCCATAGCACTAAATTCATGAGAACTATAAAGAGGTTTAGAATCTAAGTTAAATTCTTTAGACAAATCCTCATCATAAATTCCCAAAAGATTAAAATCTTTAAAATTTTCTTTATAAACTTTTAAAATTTCTTTTAAATGTAAATTTGCTGATGGCTCTAAAGCACAAACTAAAAAAGTTTTCATCATTTAACTCTTTAATCAAAATAAAATTTAAATTCTAGCCAAAACTTACTTAAAATATTAATTATTAATAATTTTTGTTATAATGTTTTATGGAATTCACACTAGAAGAACTTTTAATAGCAATAATTTTAACCATACTTGCTGGATTTTCAACTGCAATTGGCTCTGTGATTGCTTTTTTTAGCAAAAATGATAATTTAAGAATTCTTTCTTTTGGACTTGGATTTTCAGCTGGAGTAATGATTTATATTTCTTTTATGGAAATTTTACCTTCTGCTTTAATTGATTTTAAAAGATATTATAATTCAAGTTATGGTGAGCTTTTAGCACTCTTATGCTTTTTTAGCGGTATTTTTTTATCGGCCATGATTGATAAATTTATTCCAGAAGATGTTAATCCTCACGAACCAAAAGAAGATTTAAGTGAGCTTAAAATCTGTCCTTTACCTAAAAAAAATGAAAAAGCTCCACACTTTCATCCTGGAGAACCACTCAAAAAAATCAATACTAAGGCCCTAAAAAGAACTGGGTTATTTACCGCACTTGCTATAGCAATACATAATTTTCCAGAAGGCTTTGCTACTTTTATTTCAAGCCTTGATAATCTTAGTTTTGGCATAGCTATAGCTGTTGCTGTTGCTATACACAATATTCCAGAAGGAATGGCAGTTTCTTTACCTATTTATCATGCTACAAATGATAAAAAGAAAGCTTTTATTTATTCAGCTCTTTCTGGAATAGCTGAACCTATAGGAGCTATCGTTGGTGCATTTTTAATTTTACCTATTATGAATGAACTTACCTTAGCTATTACCTTTGCTGTAGTAGCTGGGATAATGGTCTTTATCTCTTTTGATGAATTACTCCCTGCTGCTAAAACCTATGACAAAGCACACGATAGTCTTTATGGATTAGTTTTTGGAATGGCTGTAATGGCAGTGAGTTTAATTTTGTTAAATCCTTAAAGATAAGTTTTTAAATTTTTTAAATACTTTTACTATTTATTTTTAAAATCATATTAAACATATTTTACTTTTTGTAACATTAAAATTCTATGGTACTTCTTTATATTTAATACTATTTATATCTTATATTTACTATTTTATACATAATTTTCCTAAAAAATTAAATTTGTATGGTATATAATTAATTATAATCCAATTCAAATTAAAGGAGTGCTAATGAAAAAAATTATTTTTTTACTTTTATTTTTAGGATTTCAGGCATCTTTAATGGGATATTATGATGATACAAGTTATAAAAAATTTAAAAATGGTTGGGAAGCAGTAAATTGGTGGTTAAGACTTTATGGAAATAATGTTTTATCTCAAGAAGAAAAAAATATAGTCTATCAATATACTTATGGAGATTTTGTAACAATAAATAGCAAATTAAGAAATGGAGAAGGACTTTCTTCTTTAGATGAAAAACAAAAAGAAATGGTAAAAAAGCTTGATCAAGCTTTAGGAAAAACAATTATATTTGAAAATTTAATAGTTTATCGTTATGAAAATCTAAGTTTTATATTTAGACTTTTAGATAAAAATTATTTTTCTCAAATTTATAAAGATGGAAAATTTACAGAAAGGGCTAAACATTATTTAGAATTTATTAATCATAAAAAATACAGAGACTATGGGTTTATGTCTACTACTACAATTAGAAATGGTGTATTTCAAACCAGACCTGTTGAACTTGTTATAAAAGTTCCAAAATACTCAGATGCACTTTTTGTTTCTTTAAAGGGACTTGCCGCATTTGAAAGTCAATATGAATTACTTTTTCCAAGAAATAGGGTTTTAAGTATAGAATCTTATGAAATATCCAAAGATCATAAAAAATTAACAATTTATGTCAAAATGACAGGTCCTTGTTATATCAATCAACCTTGTGAGATTGAAAAAGTGGATAATTTGAAACAACCAAAAGAGTTTTAATACTAAAAAACCATTACAAATTGTAATGGTTTTGACAATTTTAATTAAGTAAAAATCTTTTAAAGGATTTAATATTCACTTTCTAAATTAAAATATTTATTATTAATTTTATATTCTTTATCTTCATTTCTAAAATCAAAACTATAATTTTTATTATTTTAAGTAAAAATCTATTTTCAATATTGAAAATAAGTCTAATACATTTTAACTACTGATAAATTAAAATAATTATATATAATAAATCTTAAATAATATATTTAAGGATTCAATATGGACATAGTAGAAAGATTTATAAATTATACAAAAATCAATACTACAACCAATAAAGACAATGGTGCAATAGGAATTATGCCTTCAAATCCAAAAGAAATGGAACTAGCTATATTATTAGAACAGGAATTAAAAGAATTAGGCTTAAGTGAGATTAAAAGACGTGAAAATTCTATTACAACTGCAATTTTACCAGCAAACATTTCTAATGCACCAAGCATAGCATTTTTTGCTCATTTAGATACTAGTATGGAACAAACAAATGATACAAAAGCCAAAATTACACCTTATAAAGGTGGGGATATTTGCTTAAATAAAGACTTAAATATTTACCTTAAAGAAAGCGAATTTAAAGAACTAAAAAATTATATAGGAGATGAGATTATCCATACAGATGGCACAAGCTTATTAGGAGCTGATGATAAGGCAGCTATTGCTGCTATTATGGATTGTTTAGAGTTTTTTGTTAAAAATTCAGATATTAAACACGGCAATATAATAGTAGGATTTTTACCTGATGAAGAACAAGGTTTAAAAGGAGCAAAAGCTTTTGATATTAAAGAAATTAAAGCTGATTTTGGGTATTGCTTAGATTGTTGTAGCATAGGAGAATTTATATATGAAAACTGGAATGCAGGAGATGTAGAAATAATCTTTAAAGGTATTTCAGCTCATCCTATGAATGCTAAAAACAAACTTGTAAATTCTTTAATCTTAGCTCATCAATTTATCTCTATGCTTCCACGAGGTGAAGTGCCTGAATATACAGAAAATAAAGAGGGATATTTTTGGGTAAAAGAATTAAAAGGAAATAGTGCAAAAACTATTTTAAAAATCGATGTGAGAGAATTTGATGATGAAAAATACAAACAAAGAATGCAATTTTTAAAAGATTTAGGCGATGCTTGTAAAAAACTTTGGGGAGATGAAAAAATTGATATAAAATTAAATGATAGATATAAAAATGTATTTAATTCGCTAAAAAATACAAATGCCTTGCCTATAAAACTAGCCTTAAAGGCTTATGAAAATTTAAATATCAAAGCAAAGATTATACCAATGCGTGGCGGATATGATGGAGCCATTTTATCACAAAAAGGCTTGCCTTGTCCTAATATTTTTACAGGAGCGCATAATTTTCATTCCATTTATGAATATTTGCCTGTAAAATCTTTAAAATCAGCTAGTAAAGTTTTGCAAGAAATTATCATTTTAGCAAGTAAAAATTCTTAAATTTATTATGCTTTAAAATTAAAGCATAATAAATGCTATTACAAAAAGAGAAATTACTGATCCTAAAGCTGTTCTTTTGACAATTTCTATGGTATTAGTTCCTGCTATAGCAGCTACTATAATATTTGCTGCTAAAATTGGGGACATAACCCGTCCTAATACCCCTGCTATCGTAACAGCAGTTCCTAATTTTACCTGATCAAAGCCTAAAGTTGCAGCATGGATAGTAATTGACTCATTAAAAGCTATAGTGGGAGCATCACCAGATCCTGTAACTATAGCCATTAAAAAAGGTATAAAGGTTCCACCTATACTCACATAATGTTGTTCATTTTTTAAAAATTCAATCACCGCATCAATAGCTCCACATGCTTTAAGCCCAGCTACAAAAACACTTGCTGCTATGATAATACCTACAACATTAGCATAAGAGTTTCCCATACCACTAAAAAATTCTTTACAAATTTCACTTGGCTTACTCATTGTAATAAATATTGCTAAAATTGCCCCTAAAAGCATAGCTTCTGCAACACCAATCTTAGTGGTCCATTCTAAAAAAGGACTTAAAAATTGATATTTTGACAAATCACTTGCCCCAATAACCAAAATAACAATAGGTACTAAAGGCATTAAAGCATATAAAATATTTACTTTTTGTATCATTGTTTCATGATTATCTTGAGTTTTAACCTCATAAACAATACCTTTTGTATAATCTTTAAAAATTAAAGTCATAATGATTAAAGAGATGCAAACTATAATACCAGCAACTATAGCATTATTAAGCTGAACACCTATAACTTGAGGGACAGAAAAACCACTCATATTTGCCACAATACTATTATGAGAAGTTCCAGGACTTAAAACACCGCCTAAAGTTCCACTTACAACAGTAGTTGCAGCCATAGCAGGCTTGACACCTGATGCCATTAAAAGGGGAATCAACGTTGCGCCAACGGCTGCAGCACATCCTGCTGCTGAAGGAATTGCAATAGAAATAAAAAATGTAATGATAAAGGCTATAGGAATTAAGAAAAAACCTAAATTTTTCAAAGGTGCGGTAAGTAATCTTACTAAATGCACATCACACTTAGTAAATTTCATCACAAAAGCAAAACCCATACTAGCACAAATAGCTTTAAGTAAAGAAGCTTTAGTCATAGCTGTTGTAAAGGCATTTAAAGCATCAACAGGTTTTAAAGAAATTAAACAAAGAACAAAACCAACGCCAATTAAAACAGTTTTTGTTTCTACCTTTTTAATAAGTAAAATAATAGCTACTATTGTCCCTAAGATTGAGGCAAAAAGATAAAATGTTTGCATTTTAATCCTTAAAAATTATATTCTTGATTGAGTTCTAAAATTGTGCTTTTCATAGGATAGCTTAATTTAAGCACAGGATTATAGCCTATAATTTTTATTTTATTCCCTTGCACTCTTAAAGCTGAACCTTCAGGAATAGCATAAATTTCATCTTTAGGATTTGCTATTAAAAATTCTTCTAATCTCTCTTCTCTACTCTCTCCATTATGACCTTGAATTTTACCACTTATAAAATGAGGATTTATTTGATATGGAAAAACATTTAAGGCATCAAAACTTTTTGGCATAATTATTGGCATGTCATTAGTTGTTTTAATGCTTTTTCCAGCTATATTAGATCCTGCACTCCATCCTATATAACAAGCGCCATCTTGGATACGTTTTTTTAAAATTTCAAGTAAATCATATTCATAAAGCTTAGATAAAAGCATAAAAGTATTTCCACCACCCACTAAAAAAACTTTAGCCTTTAAGATTGCTTCTTTTAAATTTGCAAAATGATGTATTGAGACAATATTGTTTTTATTTAAACTTTCTTTTACTTTTATTTCATATTCTTCATTACTTCTTCTCACTCCTGCATAAGGAATAAAAAGTATAGATTCATCCTTAATATCACATTCTTGTAAAAAATCTTCTATAAAAGATTTTGCATGTGTTAAATAGCCTGTATCCTTATAGCTAGAACTACTTAAAAGCAAAAGATTTAACATAAAAAAATCCTTTAAAAATTTATAAAAAGCAATTATAGCAAAATGGCTTATCAAAAAAGGATTAAATCTATAAATAATTTTTTAATAGATGAAATTTATTCTTTCCATCCATATTTTTTAAAAATTTCTTTTGCTTCTTTAGAACTTAAAAAAGCGATAAAATCTTTTACTTCTTGATTTGAATTTTCTCTTGCAACAACATTAAAAGTTCTATATATAACTAAATCTTTTTCTATTTGCACTGCAGTTCCTATGTCTGGATTGCTTTTTGACCAATCAATCCAAGTTATCCAAGCATCTGCTTTATTTTCTGCAAAAAGTTTTTTAGCGCTTCCACTATTTGGAACAAAAGCTACAATATTTTTTCTAAAATCTTGTATCATTTTGATATTTTTAGTTCTTCCTATCATATCTTCCCAAACACCTGTTCCTGAAGTATTACTTTTACCCGCTCCTTCTGGAACAACAATTCTTACTTCTTTTTTAGCTAAATCTTTTAAACCTTTGATGTGTAGAGGATTTCCTTTTTGAGTTAAGATAATAGCTTCTCTAAAATATAGAGGTTTAATATCCTTTATATTAAATTCTTTATCAAAATCACTTGCTATAGCTAAAGCAGATTGATCTGAGGCTCCAAATAAAATATCAGCATCATTTTTTGCTTTTTCAAGCCAAGTTGCTTGAGGACCGAAATTAACATTTACTTTAATACCTGTTTTTTCTGTATATTTAGCTCCAACATCTTTTAAAGCTGTATGAGGACCTCCTGGACCATAAAGATTAATATCCGCATTAGCAACACTTAAAGCCAAAGCAATGGCACCAAATAAACTAATAATTTTTTTCATTCATTTCCTTTATAATTTTTGTATAGATTTTAATTGTAATAATAAAGTAATAACAAAAAGTAATTTAATTACAAAAAAAGAGAGTTTTTATAAACTTAATGTTAAAATTAATCTTAAAAAATTTTTAAAGGTAAATTATTTTTATGAAAAGAATTTTAATTACCAATGATGATGGTTATGAAAGCAAAGGTTTAAAAAAACTTATAAAAATGCTTAAAAAAGAATTTAAAGCTAAAATTACTATAGTTGCTCCTTCTTGCGAAAAATCTGCTTGTGCTCATTCTATCACCCTTACAAAACCTCTTCGCTTTATTAAAATTAAAAAAAGATTTTACAAACTTGATGATGGCACTCCTGCTGATTGTATTTATTTAGCACTTCATACTTTATACAAAAAAAAATTACCTGATCTTGTAATTAGCGGGATAAATAAAGGAGCTAATGTAGGAGAAGATATTACTTATTCTGGAACTTGTGCAGGAGCTATGGAAGCAGTATTGCAAGGAATTCCGGCTATAGCACTTTCTCAATTTTATCAAAAAAACGAAGAACCTGACTATAAAAATGCCTTAAAAATAACCAAAAAACTTATAAAAAATATTTTTGATAAAGGTTTTCCATTAAGTAAAAAAGAATTTTTAAATATTAATTTTCCATCTTCAAAAATTTCATATAAAGGTTTAAAAATTTGTAAAGCAGGAAAAAGAGTTTATACCTATAAAGCTCATTCTAATACAAACCCTAGAGGAGTAAAATACTTTTGGCTTGCAAGCACAAATTTAAAACATGAAAAAGAAAAAAATAGTGATATAGTTCTTTTAAAACAAGGTTATGCAACCATTACTCCTATTATGCTTGATTTAACAGCATATAAAAAATTAAAAAACACCAAAAAATGGCTTAAAGGAAAAAAATGAATGATAGATTTACACGCATAAAATGGCTTTTAGGAGAAGAGAAATTCGAGCAATTTTCTAAAACAAAAATTTTAGTTTGTGGACTTGGTGGTGTAGGTGGTATATGTGTCGATACTCTTTTTCGAACAGGTTTTACAAATCTTACTTTAATTGATGCTGATCAATTTGAAATTACAAATCAAAACCGCCAACTTCATAGTGAATTTCTCAATGAACAAAAAGCAAAAGTATTTGAAAGAATTTACAATGCTAAAGGCATAATAACAAAAATTGATGATACGTTTTTAAAAAATTTTGATTTAAGTGAATTTGATCTTATTATTGATGCTATTGATGATATACCTGCTAAAGTCGCTTTAGCTAATGCTATAAATTTTAAAAATCAAATATTTGTTTCTTCTACAGGTGGAGCTAGAAAACTTGATCCAACGCGTATTAAAACAGCAAGTATCTTTAAAACATATGGTGATGCTTTAGCAAAAAAATTTCGTTATGAACTAAGAAAATCAGAATTTAAAGGAGATTTTGAAGTGGTTTTCTCAGATGAAAATCCTAATTGCAAAAATCTTGGATCTTTTATGGGAGTTACAGCTTCATTTGGTTTAGCTTTAGCTTCTTTAGCTTTAAGGAAAATTCTTGATAAGAAAAGCTAGTATTAAAGATTTAAATACCTGTATAATACTTTTTAAACAAAGTGTAAAAACACTTTGTTTAAAAGACTATACACAAAAACAAATTAAAATGTGGATTAAAATTGATAAAGAAAAATGGGAAGAAAAATTTAAAAACAATGATGTTTTTATTTATGAAAAAGAAGGTAAAATTGCAAGTTTTATAAGTATAATAAATTGTCAAAAAATGCTTGATTTACTTTTTACTCATCCTAATTTTACCAAACAAGGTTTAGCACAGAATTTACTTGATTTTACTTTAAAAAATTATTTATATAAAGAAATTTATACTTTTGCATCTTTGAGTGCTAAAGATTTTTTCTTAAAAAATAACTTTAAAATTGTAAGAGAAAATGAAGTTAAAAGAAATGATCAAATTTTAAAAAATTTTTTAATGAAAAAGGAAATTTAATGCAAAAAATTTGGCTTATGTTTTTATTTATTGTTTTTTTAAAAGCAGAAAATTTACCTGATTTTTTTAAAGAACAAAATACAAGCGGAGTTTTTATAATTTATGATGGCAAAAACTTTTTAAGCAATGATTTTAAAAGAGCCAATAAAGCTTTTTCTCCTGCTTCAACTTTTAAAATTTTTAATGCTTTAATTGCTTTAAATTTAAAAATAGTTAAAAACACAGAAGAAATTTTTTATCACTATAAAGGAGAAAAAGTTTTTTTAAAATCTTGGGCAAATGATGCAAATTTAAGCTCTGCTATGAAACGTTCTCAAGTAACAGCTTTTAAAGAACTTGCTAGAAAAATAGGCATTAAAAGAATGCAAGAAAATTTAAATTTATTAAATTATGGTAATAAAAAAATTTCTAAAATTGATAATTTTTGGCTAGACAATTCCTTAAAAATTAGTGCAAAAGAACAAGCTGTTTTACTTTTTAAACTAGCTAATTTAAAACTTGCTTATCCAAAAGCAATACAAGAAGAATTAATCAATATAATAAAATTAAAAGAAAATGACAATTTTATTCTTTATGGAAAAACAGGTTTTAATGATAAACAAAATATAGCTTGGATAGTAGGTTTTATAAAAACAAAAAAACAAATTTACTCTTTTGCCTTAAATGTTGATATAAAAGATTTTAACACACTTTTTAAAAGAGAGGTTTTCCTTAATCAGTATCTAGAATTTTTGGAAATAAAATAATTCTAACATTTAAAGACTTTTATTAAGGATTAAGCTGTTATAATGGCTAATTTTAAGAATCTAAAGTAAATTTATTGATGAAATAAAAATAATAAAAATTAATATTTATTTTTATTTTTAAACTCTTTTTTTAATCTAGATAAATCCATAAATAAAAATCTTATATATCCGCCTTTATACCAAGTTTTACTTGCTTTTATAAAAGCAGCTCCCAGCTTATAAGTAAAACATTCTTTTTCTTTTAAAATAATCTCATTATTAAGATCATTTTTTAATTCTTTTAAAAAATGATTTATTTTATTTTGCTCTTTATGCATTAAAACAACAATCATTAAAATAAAAGGCATTTTAATGTATCCTAGTAAGCTTTTTGAATTCTTAATCATAATGTAACCTAATTTATAAGAAAGATGATTATGAATTTTTATTTTAGCTAGATTATGATTTAAATTAGTAATTTGTTTTAAAAAAGGAGTTAATTTTTTATTATCCATTAAACAACAGTACTCATCTACAATTTCTTTATAAAATTTTATAGGAGGAATTAAATAACTAAAATCATAATCTTTTGATATTATTATATTTTCGTTTCCTAGAGCCTGAAAATCAATTGTTTCCGTATGATAATTTCCCTTAGGAGAAGCCAAGAAAAAAGCAATAATTCCGATTTCATCAATAATATTATTCCTATTGTCCCATACTGCTGCAGTATGGTGAAATTCTTTTCTTGGAATATTTTTATCACAATATCTTACACAAGTGTTTTTTGTAATTTTAAAATTTACATTTTGTATTTCTTGAACTGAATTCAAACAACCACAATCCTTAATAATATGTTCTATACCATTATCAATCATAATCCCAGATGTTCTAAAAAAACATTCATACCAGTCTTTGCCGGAAATATCATTATTCCAAAAATGTATGGCTATAATTTTAAAATCAAAATAATCTTTAAATTTAAGCATAGTTCCATGTTTTTTTAAAATAAATGTTTCTTCTTTAAATAAGGAGTTTTCAAAAGTTTTCTTAGTTATATTTTTAGATAAGATTATTTGCATTTGATTGGGAGTTATAATTTCAAAAGTAGGGTTGTCGTTTACAAAAGTATTAGTTTTTCCCAATTTAAAACTAGAAATATTTTCGATTATGCTTTCTCCTAATTTTTTCATATACGAAGATAAAGGATGCAAATGATCAGGCTCAAAATCTTTTAAATTATTTATTTCATAGTAATTTGCCATATCAATCACATTAAAATTGTATTTTTGACATAATAATCTATGTAAATTATTAATTCTATTATTAAAAGTTGGAAAAATAATAATTAAAACTTTTTTATTTAAAACATATAATTCTTTATAAAGCCATTGTACATTTCTATACAAAACATTAAGGGGTAAAGATTCTTTTTCTGATATAGCTGAAGCCACTATATCGTTGACACTTGATTCACATATAATTAAATTAGCATTTTTTATGATAGTTTTATTTCTTATTAACTCATATAAACGTTGAATACTTGAAGTTCCACCCAAAGCAAAATTATAAAACTCTAATTCCCCCCCCCCGTAGAAGCATTAAGTTTTTCTATACCTTCTTTCAAGCCTTTTGATAAACCATTTACCATAACAGAATTACTTCCACCTAGTAAGATAATATTTTTACTCATAAAATTTCCTTTTAATGCTATTTTAAAGGCTGATTTTATCAAAAAAAAAAAAAAATAAAATTATTAAATGCCTTAAATTTTTCCAACTATAATAGGATTAAAAGCTTTTATAGAAAGTATCAATGTATCACCTATTTTAATATCTTTATAATCTTTTAAAAATTCTTCCTCACTTAGAGTAATTTTTATAAGATCTTTATTAAGCAAAAGTGTTAAAATAACCAAAATATCACTTTTTTTAATATCAAGTAAGATAGCACTTAAACGCAATTTTGCACTAATATTTGAATGAGTAAAAAAATCTTTTGTGCTTATATCTTTTACTATCTTGCCTTCTTTTAATTCTAAAATTTGATCACTTAACTTATAAATTTCAGCCAAATTATGACTTACTAATAAAGTAGTAATTTTAAAATGATTTAAAATTTTACAAAGCTCATCTTGTAAAAAAGCTCTCATTTTAAAATCTAATGCACTCAAAGGCTCATCTAAAAGTAAAATTTTAGGATTCATTGCTAAAGCTCTTGCTAAAGCTACTCTTTGAGCTTGTCCTCCTGAAAGTTCTTTTGGATAAGATTTTTCAAACTCTTTTAAATTCATAAGTTCTAAAAGTTCATTTACTCTTGCTTTATCTTTAGTGGCAAAACAAAGATTTTCTTTAACATTCATATTGGGAAATAAAGCATAATCTTGAAACATAAAACCGATTTTTCTTTTTTGTATAGCTAAGTTAATATTTTTAGTACTATCAAAATAAATTTCATCATCTACTTTTAAATAACCAAAATCAGGCTTTATAAGCCCTGATATAATTTTTAATAAAGTTGTTTTTCCAGCTCCACTTTCTCCAAAAATAGCACTTATAGATCCTTTTTTAATATCAGCTTTAAATTCCAAATGAATATCTTTTTTGGAAGTTTTAATTGTATGCTTAATATTAATTTTTATCATAAATTAACCTGTGATATAAATTTTTTATTAATAAAATAAAGACTTAAAAGTATTAAAAAAGAAAAAATAAAAAGGGTAAAAGCGTATTGATGAGCCAAAGAATAATTTAATGCTTCAAGTTCATCATAAATAGCTATACTTGCAACTAAAGTTTCTCCTTTCTTATGCCCTCCTATCATCATTACAACACCAAATTCTCCTATAGTATGTGCAAAAGCCATAATAAAACCTGTAAAAATTCCCAATTTTGAATTAGGTAAAATCACCCTTAAAAAAGTAATAAATTTACTTTTTCCTAAAGTATAAGAAGCAAGGATTAAATTAGAATTTATAGAAGAAAAAGAACTTTGCAAAGGATTCACCATAAAAGGTAAAGAAAAAATCACAGAAGCCAAAACAAGACCTTCAAAGCTAAAAACTAAAGAGATATTAAAATATTCTTTTAAAAAATTTCCTAAAAAACTATTAGGTGAAAAAGTGATTAAAAGATAAAAGCCCAAAACACTAGGAGGTAAAATTAAAGGCATTGAAACCAAAACTTGAAAAATACTTTTAAATTTAAAATTTACAAAAGCAAAAAGATAAGCTAAAGCTATACCTATAAAAAATAAAATAAAACTTGTAATAAAAGCTAACTTAAAAGTAAGCCATAAAGTTTGTAAAAAATCATTATCAAACATTTAAGTTCTCAAAATTATATCGTTTGCTTTTACAAAACAAAGCTTTTCTTCATTTTCATTTAAATTCAACTCCTGTGCTTTTTTAGCACTAATAATAGAACTAATCAAAAAACCTTTAAAATCAAAAAATATATGCCAAAGAATTGCACCTTTTTTAATTCTTATAAGTTTTGCTTTAAAGACATTTTCTATACTGATTTTGGTATTTAACTCTCCAAAACTAAGCTCATGCTCTTTAAAAAGTAATTCTACACAAGAATTAGGTTTTAAATGATCTAAAGAATTAAAATCAAGCATTAAAACGTTAAAAATTTCATCTTTAACATCGAGTTTTATCATTGCAATATCATCTTTATAAAAGATATCAAGTACTTTTGCTTTTAAAATATTCATAAAGTATTAAAACCATATTTTTTAATAATTGTTTTTCCTTCATCACTTAAAACAAAATCACTAAATTTAAAAGCAAGATCCTTATCTTTTGCATATTTTGTAATTACAAATGATTGTTTTAAAGGAGTGTAAAGCTTACTATCTATAAAGGCAACTTTCCCTTTTGGATCTTTAGAAACCAAAGAGTAAGCAACCAAAGCAACATCTGCTACGCCACTATCAACGTGCATTACAGGTTGAGAAATATTATCACCTAATATAATTTTATCTTTAAGAGCTTCATAAAGATTAAGATTTTTAAGAATTTCAATTGAAGCTACACCATAAGGAGCTAATTTTGGATTAGCTATACTTAAGTGTTTGATTTCTTTTTTATCTAAATTTTTAATTCCATCTTTTAATAAATCTTCATTTAAAGAATAAAGCACAACAACACCTAATGCATAGATTTTTGGCGGTGTTAAAGCATTATTATCTTTTTGTATCTCTAATGCATATTTTTCATCGGCTGAAAAAAATAAATCAAATTCTCTACCCTGTTTTAAAAGTTGATAATACTTACCAGAAGCTCCAAAAACAAGATCTACTTCATTATTTGGATATTTTTTCAAAAACTCTTCTCTAATTTCACCCATTGCTTTAGAGGCACTTGATGCTACAAATACACTAATTTTTTCTGCATTTAAATTTAAAACACAAAAGAAAATAGCCAAAAAAATTATTCTTACCATTAATTCCCTTTTTTAAAAATTTAAAACATTATAACATAAAATTTTTATTTTATGTATTTTTTGCATAAAATAAAAATTGGGTGATAAGTTAAACAATTATGAAATTTTTGTTCAAATTCTTTTAAAAAATCTTTCCCTAAAAAATAATATCCCAAAGAATTTACTCCGCTAAGTTTTAAATGTTTAAAAACTTCTAAAGGAGTTTTAAATTCTAAAGTTTTAAACTCTTCTTTAATTTCAACATTTAAAAAATATTGTTTAAAAATTTGCTCTAATTCTAATACACTATAATACTTTAAAGAAAAACCCGTACTTTGAGTAATTTGCTCTAAATTTCTTTCTCCAAAAGTTGAAAGTAGTAAAATACCTTTTTCATCTAACATTTTACTAAGAATTGGCAAAATATGTTTTAAATCAAGCCATTGTAAAGTTGCATTGGAAATTATAAGATCAAATTTCTGCTCGCTTAAAGGATGAGAAGCAATTTCATTCATATCAAAAATTTCTACCTTAAAATCAACTCCATAATCTAAAATATCATTTTTAATATATTCATCAAAAGAAATAATTTTTTCAAGTTTTTGACTAAGTTCTGCCCTAGCACAGCCAAATTCAAATACTCTACGAAAATAATTTCTTTTTAAATTCAAAAGTTTTAAACAAAGCTTGTTAGCCATAAATTCTTGAACTTTAGCTTGTTCTTTATAAACAACTTTAGGTTTTAAAAAATTCAAAATTCATCCCAAGATTTAAAATGAAAAAAAGAAAAATGAGGTTCATCTAAAAAAATCAAGGCTTTAAAACTATTTTTTAAAGCATTTTGTGGAAAAATTTCATCTTTTTCGCTTGAATAAATTTTATCCCAAACAAAATTATCTTCTTTGTTTTTTAGAGCAAATTCTAAAAGTTCTTTAAGT
Organism: Campylobacter sp. TTU_617; assembly: GCF_016599045.1. GTDB lineage: Bacteria > Campylobacterota > Campylobacteria > Campylobacterales > Campylobacteraceae > Campylobacter_D. The sequence continues at coordinate 47,810 of NZ_JAENKV010000007.1, read as the reverse complement.
TCATTTTTTAAAGAATTTTCTTCTTTAAAGATAAAATCTTTAGCTAAATTTATTTTTTCTTTAAATAAAGATTGTTTAAAATTTTCTAAATTAAATTTTTTAATATTTTTATTAAAGATAATAGGATGAATACCTTTTATCTCATCTATGCCTAAATTAGTGCCATTAATAGCAATTTTTTTATCAAACTTATAATTTTTTAAAAATTTTGAAGCTGCACAAACCCCCATAGAAAAAGCTATAAGAGTAATTTTATCAAAAACATTCAAATCAAATTTAAAACTTAAATCCTCATAATCAAAACACATTAAAACATTTTTACTTGATTTTAAATGCGAAAAATGACTAGGATGAGAAGCAAAACCTCCAAAAAATAAAATCAACTCATTTGAATGTGAATTTTGATGTAAAAATTCATATTTCATAAAATATTTATTATCCTTTCAATATCATCCAATCTTAAGCCCGCGTGTAAAGAAAAACGAATTCTAGCAGTATTTTTTGGCACAGTAGGCTCTTTAATAGCAGGAGCAAAAAAACCTTGATTTTCTAAAATTTGAGCAATATTTAAAGCCTTAAGATTATCACCTAAAACTAAAGAAATAATATACACATCCCCTAAAATTTCATATTTTTTTTGTGCAAATTTTTCTTTGAAAAGAAAAGCTAAATTATGTAAATTTTCTCTTTTTTCTTTAAATTCTTTCATTTTTTTAAAAATAAAAAGAGTAAAAGCCACATTAATAGGTGCTAAAGCTGTAGAATAAATAAAAGCTCTAGCTTTATTGATAAAAAAATCCTTAAATTCTTTATGTGTTATAATACAAGCCCCCATTGAAGCTACAGCTTTGCCAAAAGTAAAAACTAAGAAATCTATCTCTTTATCAAATCCTAAATGTTTAACTAATCCCAAACCATTATCATTAAAACAACCTACACTATGAGCTTCATCTATATAAAGTTTGATTTTTTTATAACGTTGTTTTAAAGCACATAGAGCTTTCAAATCGCTAAAATCTCCATCCATACTAAATAAAGCTTCACTTAAAATAATAATATTGTCATATTTATCATAATGAATTTGTATTAAATTTTCTAAAGCTTTTATATCTTTATGTTTAAATCTAAAAAAATGTGCTTTTCCAAGTAAAAGACCATCTACCATACTTGCGTGGATAAATTTATCTGCTAAAAAAAGTGTTTTAGGCACACTTGCAAGAGCAGCTATGCAAGATAAATTCAAATGATAGCCACTATTAAAATGCAAAACTTCAAATCCTTGAAATTGCATTTTTAGATATTCTTCAAATTCTTCATAAATTTCAAAATTTCCACTTAAACTTCTTGAGCTTGAACTAGAAAAATACTTATGTTTTTCTTTTAAATTATCTAAAAATTCTTCTATTAAATTTTTATCATAAGATAAAGCCAAATAATCATTTGACGCTAAATTTAAGAGTTTTTTTCCTTCTTTATAAACAAAACAATTATCGTGTTTTAAATAAGGTAAAACTCTAAAATTATGATTTTGTTTAAGAGTGGTAAAAATATCATCAAGCATTTTGTTCCCTAAAATCTAAAAATTAAATTATATCTTATTTAACTCTTAAAAAGAGTGAATATTATTAATTTCCCACAAAGGCAAAAATATACCCAAGGCTAATAAAAGCACTAAACAAGCTACAAATAAAGTCATAAAAGGCTCTATCAAACTTAATATTTTTTCCATTATGTTTTCTTGTTTAGTTTCATAAAATAAAGCAATTTGCTCACTTAAAATATCAAGTTTAGAACTTTTCATAGCAATATTTAACATAGAAATAACCAAAGGATCAAAAATTTTAACCCTTCTAAAAGCTTCGCTTAATTCTAAACCTTGATCGAGTAAAGATAAAATTTGAGTTAATTTATTTTTTAAAAATTCATTTTTTACTCCAAAAATAGCAAATTCTAAAGCTTTATTTAAAGAAATTCCACTTTTTAAAAGTAAAGAAAAAACACTAAAAAAATGATAATTTTGATAATATAAAATAAGTTTGGAAATAATTGGAATTTTAAGAAAAAAATAATCACTCATTAAAGTAAAAAAATAAAATTTTTTATAAAAAATCACAAATAAATACATAAATATAAAAACTAAAACTAAAATAAGAAAAAAATAAGAATGTAAAAAATCATAAGTTTGAAGTAAAATTTGCGTGATTAAAGGAAGTTTTATATTAAAATTATCAAATAAATCTTTAAATTGCGGAATAACAAATAAAATTAAAAAGATAAAAGAAATAAAAATAGATATTAACACTATTAAAGGATATCTAATTGACTTGGTAAAAGATTTTTTTGCTTTTGTGATTTTTTGTCTTATTAAAACAATTTGATTGAAAATATAAGAAAGTTTTCCAGTATTTTCAGCTAATTTTATAAGAGCTAATTCACTATGACTTAAGTTAAAATGAGAATTTTTAAAAGCCTCACTTAAGCTTTGTCCTAAATTTAAATTTTCATCTATAGTTTTTATTGTTTTTTTAAGTTCTTTTTTAAAAGAACTTTTTTCAAGCTCTGCTAAAGCCTCTAAAACACTCAAACCTGCTTCAAGTAAAAAAGAAAATTCTTTAAAAAATAAAATAAAATCTTGGTTTGAAATTTTAAAAAAACTAAAACTTTCTTTTTTGAGTTCTGTTAGCTCTAAGATATTTAAATTTTGTTTTAAGGCTAAAGATTGAGCTGTATTAAGATTTTTAGCTTTAATTATTTTTTTAGCTTTTACTCCATTTTTCAAAAAGCTAAGCTCATAAATTTTCATCCTAAAACTCTTATAATCTCATTTAAACTTATAAGACCTTCTTTAGCCTTTTCTAGAGCATTTTCAAACATATTTTTAAAGCCATTATTTCTTGCACATTCTAAAATTTGTTTTTCTCCTTTATTCATTCTAATAAGTTCTTTTATATCATCATTTATATCTAAAACCTCAACAACCATTTGTCTTCCAAAAAAACCACTATAATTACAATATTCACAACCCTTGCTTTCATAGAAAATACCATCAAATTCTTTATATTTTTTATCACTTTGTCTTTTGCAATAAGGACAAAGTTTTCTAAGTAGTCTTTGAGCAATAATTAAATTTAAACTAGAGGCTAAAAGATAAGGTTTTACATTCATATCTATTAAACGCGTAAGAGTTGAAATAGCATTATTTGTATGCAAAGTGCTTAAAATTAAATGTCCAGTTAAAGCTGATTTAATAGCTATGTCAAGACTTTGCTCATCTCTAATCTCACCTATCATAATAATATCAGGATCTTGTCTTAAAATAGACCTTAAAGCATTATGAAAATCAAGTCCTGCTTTAGGATTTAATAAAATTTGCTGGATTAGAGACATTTTGTATTCGATAGGATCTTCAATAGTAATGATCTTTTTTTCTATGGACTTAATTTCATTTAAACAAGCATATAAAGTAGTGCTTTTTCCACTCCCAGTAGGACCAGTTAATAAAATCATACCATGTGGAAAATTAATATTTTTATGAAGTAGTGCTAATTCTAATTTATTAAAACCCAAATTATTAAGATCTAATAAATTTAAATCGTGTTTTAAAACTCTTATAACAACACTTTCTCCATACATTAAAGGAAGAGTTGAAATTCTAAAATCATAATGCTCTTTATCAATTTCAAACTCAAAATTTCCATCTTGAGCTTTTCTAAATTCTGCTACATTTAAATTAGCTAAAAATTTGATATAAAAAACTAAAGCCTGATAAATCTCTTTATCTAAAATACAAAAATAATTAAGCATTCCATCAATACGAAATCTTATTAAAGCATCTTTTTCCCTTGCTTCTATATGTATATCACTGGCACAAAATTTAATAGATTCATAAATTAAAAAATCAAAAATCTGATTAATAGAACTTTTATCATCTTTTTTTAGATTATTGGCTAACTCTTCTTTTAATTTTAAGCTTAATTCTTGAAGGCGTGCTAAAACTTTAAGTTTTTGCAATTTAGCTTTTAATTCAATGTGATTAACTAAAATATTTTTTACAAATTTATCTTTAAAAAATCTCTGAATTTTTTCTAAAACTTCTAGAGAACAAGGTTTAAAAGAAGCTATATAAATAAATTTATCATCTATTTTAAAAGGTAAAATTTGATAATTTAATAAAATTTCATAAGAAAGCGGTACTTTAAGCTTATCATCAAATTCTTTCCATTCAAAAAAATCAAGATTATAAAAATTAGCCAAAGATTTTAAAAAATCATTATAATCTATATTCAAATTTAAACAAAGCTCATCAATGCTAATTTCATCTTTTACATAAGAATTAAATAAAAATTCTTTAAATTTAATATTTTCAAAATCCAAATTCTCTTCTTTAAAACCCAATAGTTTTAATTTTTCTAAAAATTCTTTTTCCAAATATAAGTCCTAAAATTTATCAACTTCTATTTCATAATAAAATTTATAAGTTTCTAAAGCTCTTTTTGCCTCATCATTTTCACCTAAAGCTTCCTTAGCCTTAATAAATAAAAACCAAGGTTCTTTATGATTTTTATCTATCTCATTTGCCTTTAAAGACCAAAAAATAGATTTTTTATAATCTTTATTTTGATAATACATTTTTGATAAAAGTAAAGCTTTGTCAAAACTAGGAGATTTGTAAAATTCATTTTTTAAAACTGATAAATTGTAAATCATAGATGAAATTTCAAATTGCAATTCTTGTTTCATTTCAAATTGATTTAAATTTGTTTCTCGAAGTTTTTCTTTAATAATTTTATTTTTTTCTTCTTGTATTTTAGCTTTTTGAAGTTTTGATACTAAATCTTGTTTTTCTTTTAATACTTGTTTTAATAAAACTTCTTTTTTTTGAATTTCATTAAAAATAAAATAAGAACAAAATATTAAAGATAAACAAAATATTAAAGATAAAAAATACTTCAAATATTTTTTAATTAAGAATTTTTTATATTCTAATTCAAGTTTTTTTACACGCTCTTGCATTTTAACCTAACAAATTATTTTCAAACAGGCTAAGCTTTAAAAGATAATTTTCTTTTTTACTATTTTTAAAGAAATTTTTAAATTCTTTAAAACTTTTAATTACTTTATCAATATTTCTTAAATTAGCACTATAATATTTTTTTATCAGTTTAAGATCGCTTTTGCACAAGCTAATATTAAATTTATCACTAATATAAGCTCTAAGTTCATCTAAGTTTAATTCTTTAAGATAAAACTCAAAATGAATACGGCTTTTAAAATGCTCTTTTTTAAAAATTAAAGGCTTTTTGTATGAGCTTAAAACAAAACTTATATTTAAATCACTATAAATTCTTATAAGCTCTAAAAAATCATTATCATATATACTTATTTCATCAAGAAAAACAACAATATTTTCTTTTTTATTGATATAAGGTTTTAAAAACCCTTCAAATTCTTCTTTATTTTTAAAAATTCCATTAAATTTTAAATTTTTAAAATTTTTAGCTAATTTTTGGAGTAAAACACTTTTTCCACTACCACTTTTACCAAGCAACAATATAAAACTTTTTTGTTTTAAAAGCTCTTCTTTTATACGATTTAAAATATAATCTTGATTTTTAATGTTAATAACATCATTCATAATGTTTAAATCCTAACTCTTTTAAACTTGGGGTATTTATAGAATTTTCTACTAAAATAGGTGTTATAATAAATACTATTTCATTTATACTAGAAAGCTCATCACTTGATTTAAAAAACTCTCCTATTAAAGGAATTTTTGAAAAGAAATTAACTTCATTTTCATCTTTATTTTGATTATGACTGATTAAACCTCCTAAAATAAGTGTTTGATTATTTTCAACTTGTACAACAGTTGAAAGCTTTTTTTGTATGGTATCAGGTGCTATAGTTCTTGGTTCTTTTTGTCTTTGATTATCTTCTAGATATTTAAAATCACTTAAACTTGGATTAATTCTAAGCATTATTTTGCCATCATCAGAAATTTCTGGTAGGATATTGAGTAAAATTCCTATAAAAATAGAATAATTACTAAAACTTTCACTTACTGTTGTTCCATTTTCAGTCCCTTTGGATGTATCTTTTACTTGATAATTGATTGTATCTCCGATAGAAATAATGGCTTGTTGATTATTTAATGCCATAAGTTTGGGATTTGATAAAACTTTCGTTTTTCCATTTTGAGAAAGAAAATTTAAAATAGAATCAAAATTTAAATCAGCTCTAAAACCTAAATTTTTAACAAAACCTTTGTTATTTTCAACTCCTATGAAAGAATTTTTTCCATCATTGGTTTTAGAACTAAAATCTATATTAAATTTTTGCCAATTAATTCCACTAGAATGGCTTTTGTTTAAAGATACAGCAATAATACTTACATCAATAATAACTTGCTTTTTAAGTCTTTGTTCAAGTTTTTGCAAATAATCTTTAACTTTTAATAATTGAGTCCTTGTTCCACTTACTATAATAATTCCAGCATTAGAATTAATAATAGGTTTTTTAACTTCTATTTCATCATAAGTATTATGCAAAAGCGCTGTAATTTCTTGTTCGATATTTTTCCAAAAATCAAATTTTTCCATACTTTTAATCATATTATCTTCTATATCTTCATTTTGGATATATTCAGCTTGTTTTGGCTTAGCATCTACTGAAGCTTTTGTAATACTTTGTCCTTCTCGTATAGAACTTATATAACTAATTTTAAACATTTTTGTTTCAATGGCTGATATTTTTAAAATTTTTCCATTAAAATTATAATTTAAATCATTATCTTCAAGAAAAAATTTAAAAATTTCTTCCAAGGTCATTTGATTTATATTGATTATTTGAGTTTGTAAAAGTTTTTCTTTAGCTAATTTATCTTTAACAATAATACTAAATGAACAATAATTTGAAAGTTCTTCTAAGCTTTCTTTTATAGTTAAATTCTCGCTAGATTTTATATTAAAAAGTCTTTTTTGGCAATCAATTGCATAAACAAAAGAAGTAAAGATTAAAAATTTAATCAATATAAATTTTATCATTTGTACGTAGCTTTGCTACTATATCAAACCCATCATACTCAAGTATAATTCTATCAGATTTTATTTTTTTAATTTTTGCTTCATTAATTTTATCTTCTTCTTTATACCATGTATTATTAATTTTAACTTTATTTAAAAAAATAGCTTGAATTTTTAAATTTTGAATCTCATTAAAATTTGGATTAAAAAAAGGATTTTGAAGACTAGAGAAATTAAATTTTGATTCTTTTTTGTTTAAAGAATCAAAATAAGCTTCAAAATCTGAACTTGCTGACACTGCAGTAAAAAATAGAAAAAAGTAAAAAAGATTTTTCAAAAATTTTTACTCTTTTTCGTTGCTAAAATCAGACATTGCAATACGTTTTAATTGTCTATATCTTCTTTGTGCATCTTTTTTATTGCGCTCAAATAATTCTTTAGCGTGATCAGGATTAGCTTTTTTAAGAGAATTATAACGCACTTCATTCATTAAAAATTGCTCATATAAATCCCAATCTGGCTCTTTGCTTGCTATATTTAAAGGATTTTTACCTTCTTCTTCTAAACGTGGATCAAAAGTATAAATAGGCCAATATCCACATTTTGTAGCAAGCTCACCTTGCTCTCCTGAATATCCAAGACCGCCTTTGATACCATGAGCTATACAAGGAGAATAACAAATAACTAAAGAAGGACCATCATAAGCTTCAGCAGCTATTAATGCTTTAATTAAATGATTGTAATTTGCATTTGAATTTACTTGTGCAACAAAAATATAACCATAAGTCATAGCAATTTGCCCTAGATCTTTTTTCTGTATAGGTTTTCCTGCTGCTGCAAATTGTGCTACCGCACCCGTTCTTGAAGCTTTAGAACTTTGACCTCCAGTATTTGAATATACTTCAGTATCTAAAACTAAAACATTAATATTTTCTCCACTTGCTAAAACATGATCAAGCCCACCATAACCTATATCATAGGCCCAACCATCTCCACCGAAAATCCATTGAGATTTTTTTCCTAAAAATTGCTTAAGCTCTAAAATTTCTTTTACAGCTTTAATGTCTTTATTTTGCTCTAAAATTGGAATTAATTTATTTCTAGCTTCAAAAGAAAGAATGCTATCATTTTTATTTGCTATCCATTCTTTAAAAAGAGCAGATAAAGAATTTGGAACATTTTGCATATTTTCATTCATAATATGCTCAATTCTATTGCGTGTATTTTCTGTTGCAATCTTCATTCCAAGACCAAATTCTGCATTATCTTCAAATAAAGAATTCGCCCAAGCTGGACCATGACCATTTTTAACACTTTTTCTATAAGGAGTAGAAGGAGCTGAACCTCCATAAATAGAACTACAACCTGTTGCATTAGCTATAACCATTCTTTCACCAAATAATCTTGTGATTAAAGTGATATATGGAGTTTCTCCACATCCTGGACAAGCTCCATGGAATTCAAATAATGGTTGAGAAAATTGAGCTCCTTTAGTGCTTTCTTTATTTAAGATATGATCTTTATAAACAATTTCTTTAAAAAGATAATCAGCATTTTCTTGCTCACCAAAATCTATTTCTTCTTGAAGTGGAACCATAACTAAAGATTTTTCTTTAGTAGGACATTCATGAACACAAAGCTCACAACCTGTACAATCAAGTGGTGAAACTTGAATTTTAAAGCTAAGTTTTTCACCTTTTGTTCCCTTAGCCTCTAAGGCATGTTCTTTTACCCCTCTTGGAGCCTTACTCATTTCATTATCATCAATTAAAAATGGACGAATTACTGCGTGAGGACAAACAGAAGCACATTGATTACATTGGATACAATTTGCTTCTATCCATCTAGGAACCATTACGCCAACACCTCTTTTTTCATACTCTGTAGTTCCATGCTCAAAACTTCCATCTTCATAACCTAAAAATGCTGAAACAGGCAAATCATCACCCTTGGCAGCATTCATAGGTTTAACGATCTTTTCTACGAATTCAGTTCCTTTATAAGCACTAACTCCTTCTTTCTCGCTAATATCAAGATTTTTCCAAGAAGGATCAATTTCTATTTTTACAAGACCATCAGCTCCAACATCAATAGCCTTATAATTCATTTCTACAATAGCATCACCTTTTTTATTATATGATTTATAAGCAAATTCTTTCATATATTTTTGTGCATCTTCAAAAGGGATAATATTTGCTAATTTGAAAAAAGCAGATTGCATAATAGTATTAGTTCTATTTCCAAGTCCTATATCTCTTGCAAGTTTAGTTGCATTAATAATATAAAAATTAATTTCTTTTTCTGCTAAAGTTTTTTTAACTTTATTAGGAAGTTGTCTTATAGTTTCTTCAGCATTCCAAATACTATTTAAAAGGAAAGTTCCTCCTTTTCTTATCCCTGCTAAAACATCATAAATTTCTAGATAAGCTGCTACCGAACAAGCTATAAAGTGAGGAGTAGAAACAAGATAAGTTGAACGAATAGGTTTTTTAGAGAATCTTAAATGGCTTCTAGTATAACCACCAGATTTTTTAGAATCATAAGCAAAATAAGCTTGAGCATAAAAATCTGTTTTATCTCCGATAATTTTAATAGAATTTTTATTTGCTCCAACGGTTCCATCAGCACCAAGACCATAAAATAAACATTCTATTGTGCTTTCATCACTTAAAGAAATTTTTTCTCCACAAGGAAGTGACGTATGTGTTACATCATCTACAATACCGATTGTAAAACCATCTTTTGGTTTATCTTGTTTTAAATTCTCAAACACTGTTATAATTTGTGCAGGATCTACATCTTTTGAAGAAAGTCCATAACGACCGCCTACTATGATAGGACTATTTTCTTTTCCATAGAAAGCAGATTTAACATCTAAATAAAGAGGCTCTCCTAAACTTCCTGGCTCTTTAGTTCTATCAAGCACTGCTATTTTTTTAACAGATTTTGGCATAACATTGAAGAAATATTTTAAACTAAATGGTCTATAAAGATAAACTTTTAAAAGACCTACTTTTTCTCCTTTTGAATTTAAATGATCAACAACTTCTTCGATAGTCTGAGTAGATGAACCCATAGCAACAATAATTCTATCTGGATTTTCATCACCATAATAAACAAAAGGTTTATACTCTCTACCTGTGATTTTGGTAATTTCTTGCATATATTCATTAACAACATCTGGCAGGGCGTCATAAAAGCGATTATTTAATTCTCTAGTTTGGAAATAAACATCATCATTTTGCGCTGTTCCACGTGTTTTAGGATTTTCAGGATTTAAAGCTGCATTTCTAAATTCTAAAAGAGCTTTTCTATCTAGTAAACGATCAAAATGTGCATAATCCATAACTTCTATTTTTTGAATTTCATGACTTGTTCTAAAACCATCAAAAAAATGTAAAAATGGAATACGACCTTTAATTGCAGCTAAATGAGCAACACCTGCTAAATCCATTGTTTCTTGAACAGAGTGTGAACAAAGCATAGCAAAACCTATTTGTCTTGCAGCATAGATATCTTGATGATCTCCAAAAATTGAAAGTGCTTGAGAAGCTAAAGCCCTTGCTGCAACGTGGATTACACCTGGTAAAAGCTGACCAGCTATTTTATACATATTTGGAATTTTAAGAAGTAAACCTTGAGAAGCTGTATAAGTCGTTGTTAAAACTCCCATTTGTAAAGATCCATGAACTGATCCAGCAGCACCAGCTTCACTTTGCATTTCAACAATTTTAACAGGAACACCAAATAAATTCTTTTTTCCTTGAGATGCCCATATATCAGTATAATCAGCCATAGGAGAACTTGGAGTAATAGGATAAATTCCTGCTACTTCAGTAAATGCATAAGCAGCATAAGCAGCTGCTTCATTTCCATCCATTGTTTTCATTACTTTACTCATTAAGACCTTCCTTAATTTTATATTTTGTAAAAAATTTACTATTAATTCTCTTAAAAGGCGTTTAACAAAAATTAAAAATAAATTAAAAAAGCTTTAATAGAGTATAAAATTGAAGTTTTAACTTTGTAGTTATTTAAAAAATATTAATAGTATATTAAAAATCAATTAGTATTAAATTTAATAATACTAATTGAATATAACTAATAATTTTAAATAATAATGTTTTAAAATTATTAACGTTTAGAAAATTGCGGACTTCTTCTTGCTTTTCTGCGTCCGTATTTTTTACGCTCAACGCTTCTACTATCTCTAGTAAGCAAGCCTTTTGGTTTAAGCAAGGCTCTAAAGTCTACATCCATAGCTGCCAAAGCTTTTGAAATTCCGTGTCTTAAAGCTTCAGCTTGAGCACTATATCCCCCACCTAAAGTTATAGCACGAATATCCATAGAAGTTTCTTGCTTAGTAACCAATAAAGGTTGAACTACTTTAAGTTTAATCGACTCGTGTCCGCCAAGCCAAGTGTTTAAATCGATACCATTTACACTAATTTTTCCGCTTCCTGATTTTAACCAAACTTTTGCAATAGCTGTTTTTCTTTTTCCTGTTGCATAAATTGTTGCCATATTATTTTCCTTCTTTAGCAAGCTGTGCTGTATGTGGATGCTCACTACCCGCATAAATTTTTAATTTTTTAAGCATTGCTCTTCCTAAATTTGTTTTAGGGAGCATACCTCTAACTGCTAATTTGTATAATTTTGCAGGATTTTTTGCTAATAAATCACCAAATTTTTCACTTTTTACACTTCCAAAATATCCTGAATGTCTGTGATAAAGTTTATCTTCTGCTTTATTAGCTCCTGTAAAAACTGCCTTAGAAGCATTGATGATTATAACATAATCTCCACAATCAACATTTGGAGTATAACAAGGTTTATTTTTACCTCTTAAAATAGTTGCCACCTCTGTTAAAAGACGACCAAAACGCTTTCCTTCAGCATCTAAAACGATCCATTCACGTTTTACTTCGTTTGGCTTTGTTATCTTTGTCATTATTTTACCTTTGCCAAAAATTTTAAATTGTGATTATATTGAAATAAACTTATAAATAGCTTAATTTAAGAATATATAAAGCTTTGTAAATAACTAAAATTAAATTTTTAAAATATCATTATTTAAGTAATTTATAGTTAAAATAAATTTTTATTTTATTTAAAAATCAAGGTTTTATTTTGTTATTTTCAAAATTTAAATTACAAGATTTAATAACTTGCAAATTTTGTCTTAAAAGTGTTCTAGAAAAAGATGCAAAATTTTGTATATTTTGTGGAGCTGAGTTAAATCATCCAGCTAAACAAAGATTTAATTATATTTATAGTAAAAATCCTGCCATTATGGTGGCATTTTTAGCAAAAATGTCAAAAGTAGATAATAGAATCATCACAAAAGAATTATCCAAATTTATATCTTCTTTGCTTGATAAAATAGATTTGTTTTACTCTAAAGAGTATAGTGGATTTAGAAGCACTTATGCAAAGATTTTTGAGCAAGAGAAAAATAAAGGTAGAAGTATCGATGAACTTTGCTCTAGTATGCGTATTTTAAATGCAAAAGAAGCAGATTTTTTGATTTGTTTGCTACTTGATCTTATATATTTTGATAAAAAAATAAATGCAAATGAAAATACCTTAATGGAAAATATCATCATAGGACTTAGATTAAATCTTATAAGCTTTAGAGAAATAAAACTAAGATATGAGCAAATTTATGATTTTAATCAAAAAAACAAACAAGAAAATTACCAAAAACAAGAAGATAAAGAATTTAAAATCACTTTAGAACAAGCTTATGAAATTTTACAATGTCAAATCAATGACGATTTTGAAACTATCAAAAAAAATTATAGAAAATTAGCCAAGGAGTATCATTATGATAGTCTTAATTCTAAAGAAATTCCTCTTGAACTCTTAAAAATAGCTCAAGAAATGATGAGAAAAATCAATCTAGCTTATGAAATCATCAAAAAAGCAAGAGGTATATAATGCTTATATGCAATAAATGTCATAAAGAAAATTTAGATATAGCTAAATTCTGTAAAGAATGCGGAAGTAATAATTTATACGATCCAAAAGCCAAAGAGAAATTAGAACAAGAAAGAAAAAGACAAGAAGAGTTAAAAAGATTAGAAGAAGAAAGAAAAAGAAAAATCGAAGAAGAAAGAAAAATAGCTCAAGAAAAAAGAGAAAAGAAACTAAAACAAAGAAAAGAATTCATCATAAAGCACAAAAGTAAATTCATAGCTAGTGTAGTGTTTTTATTTTTGATAGCTTCAGCAAGTATGTATCAGTATTTTTATGGTGGAAAATATAGCAGAATTTATATAAATAGCCTTGAAAAAAAATGTTATAACTATGACGAATCTAGTTGTAAAATACTTCAAAATATCTATCAAGAAAAATGCAATGAAGGAAACAACGAAGCTTGTTTTAATATATTTATATCTAAACATTCAATAATAATAAGATCAAATAACAAATGGGGTTTTATAGATAAAAATGGAAAAACCATAATAAAACCAGAATTTGATGATATTTGGGATTTTAAAGAAGGATTAGCAGGATTTAAATTAAATACAGGATTTAAATTAAATAACAAATGGGGTTTTATAGATAAAAATGGAAAAATTGCAATTGAACCTAAATTTGATGATATTTGGGATTTTAAAGAAGGATTAGCCAAAGTTAGGTTAAATAGGAAATGGGGTCTTATAGATAAAAGTGGAGAGTTCGTTATAGAGCCTAAGCTTGATGACCCTGAATTTGACTTTTATAATGGATTAGCTCGGGTTAAGTTAAATGGAAAACGGGGTCTTATAGATAAAAATGGGAAGTTTGTTATAGAGCCTAAATTTGATTATGTTTATAGTTTTAATGAAGGATTAGCTTGGGTTGAGCTAAATGGGAAATGGGGAGTTATAGATAAAAGTGGGAAGTTTGTTATAGAGCCTAAATTTGATGATATTGAGGAGTTTAGAGAAGGATTAGCTTGGGTTAAGCTAAATGGTAAATATGGATTTATAGATAAAAGTGGAAAATTTGTGATTAAGCCTAAATTTGATTATGTTTATGAGTTTAGAGAAGGATTAGCTCGGGTTAAGTTAAATGGTAAATGGGATCTTATAGATAAAAATGGAAAATTTGTGATTGAACCTAAATTTGATGATATTTGGGGTTTTAATGAAGGATTAGCTCGAGTTAAGTTAAATGGTAAATACGGATTTATAGATAAAAGTGGGAAAATTGTGATTGAACCTAAATTTGATAGTGTTACTAACTTTAAAGAAGGATTAGCCGAAGTTGAGCTAAATGGTAAATACGGATTTATAGATAAAAGTGGGAAAATTGTGATTGAACCTAAATTTGATAGTGTTACTAACTTTAAAGAAGGATTAGCCGAAGTTGAGCTAAATGGTAAATACGGATTTATAGATAAAAGTGGGAAAATTGTGATTGAACTTAAATACGATAATATTATTTTTGAGGAAGGATTAGCTCAAGTTAAATTAAATGGGAAATGGGGAGTTATAGATAAAAATGGAAAAATTATCATAGAACCTAAATACGATATATTATTATTAAAGAGATATTATCTCAACCTTCCATTCTTTTAAAACATATACCAAAAAAGCTTTAGTGGAAATTTTAGCTAAAATTTTCTCTATAGCTTCTTTATAAAGTAAAACTTGTTTTTTTATGTTTTAAATTTAAACTTGTAATTAACTAAAATGGAAAATATAGTTTTATAGATAAAAGGGGGAAATTATAATAGAATTTAAATTCGATAAATTGGTTTATAATTTTAATCTTTGCAATTTGAATAGTTTTTAAAAGTTAAAATAAAAATATTTTAACTTTTTTAAAATTACTCTATTTCTTGCAATGGATTTAAGCCAAATCTATTTGCATTATCATTACCTTTAAGACAAAAAAGTATGATAAGAACAATGTATGCATATGGAATCAACCCTATCAGTTGCCACCATCCACTAAGATTAATATCATGTAATCTTCTAGTATTTACAGCTAAATTTGGTAAAAATGTAAATATGAAATATAAACCAAATATTATCGCAAAAAAATTAGAGATATAATTTGCCAAAATAGCAAAAATAAACCAAATGATAATATTATATAATGTAAACATCCAATACTCTTTACGCGTTGCTCTACCATTAAAATTTGCATAATTTTTAATACATTTTAAATAATAATCCAAAACTCTACTCCTTGCTAATAATATAAATTATAATTATATATATTGTCAATAAATTTCTGTTTTGTTGATTAAAAATCATTATTTGGAGTATTAAAAAAACTTTTTATTGTGGTCTATTTATATATTTTTTCTATATTTTTATAATTTCCACTTTATCTTTTAAAACATATACCAAAAATGCTTTAGTGGAAATTTTAGCTAAAATTTTCTCTATAGCTTCTTTATAAAGCAAAACTTGTTTTTTATGTTCATTTAAATTTAAACCTGTTTTATAATCTATAATGATAGCTTCATCATCGTTAAGTGCTAACATATCTAGTTGTTTTTGCTCACCATTATAAGTGATGATTTGCTCTTTTAATAGTGTTTTTTGCGATAAAAGTTTATTAAAATTTTCATTTTCTAAAAGCATAGCAAGCCTTTTAAAAAGATCTTTAAAACTTTCATCATCTAAGAAAAAGCGATATTTTTTATATATCATTTGTTTGCAAAATTCAAAATTATTTTTTGTATTAAAATCAAAATATTGCAAAAATTCATGCAAAGCTAAACCAAAATGAATTTGCTTGCTAAAAAGTTGGCTTTTTATTTTAACCTCTTGTAAATTTACCTTTTGAAATTGTTCAAATTCTTCAATTTGTTCTAAATTTGTTAAACTTTTTTCTTGATGTTGAACTTTGTTTTCTAAAATGCCAATTTGTTTTTCTTCATAGTCTTTAAAATAACTTTTAAAAGTTTTAAAACTTTCATCATTTTTTATAATAAAAAGAGAATTTTTAGCTCTAGTTAATGCTACATATAAACAATTTACCTCATCTTCTGCTTGAAGTTTTTCTCTTTTCATCAAAAAAGAATTATAGTTTTCATCTTCTAGATATTTTCTTACACTATGTCTGTATTTTACTTCCCAACCTTGTTCTAAATCGTATTCAAACATCAAGGTTTGAGCCTCATTGCTACCCTTGCTAAGTCTATCAAGGACGATTAAATTTTCAAATTCAAGCCCTTTGGATTTATGCACAGTCATAATACTTACTCCATCATCTTGAGCTTGTAAAGATTTTAATTCGCAAGGATAAAATAAAAAATCTATAAAATTATCAAAAGTGCTAGCATACTCTAAATATGCGATTAAATTTATATCACTTAAATCAAGTTGTAAGATATGAACTAAATATTTTAAAATTTTACCCACGCTACGATTTAAATCAAGCTCAGTATAGGCAAGATCTTTTTCTAAAATACTATTTACAAAATATAAACTAAATTCATCTTTGAACACACAAGCTTTAGCATACTCAAAAAGCACCCTTACACTAATACAATCCATTAAATCAACACTACTTTGTGTATAAGCTTTAATGCCATTTTCTTCAAGAAATTCTTTCATTAAAGTAGCATCTTTATTGATCCATGCTAAAATACAAATTTCACTAAGTTTAATTCCTTTTTCTAAAAGTTTTTGAATAATCTTTAAAACTTCCTTACCACTTGCTTGATACAAAGTGCTTTTTGAAGCAATTTGATTTTGTAAAATTTCTACATATCCGCCTTCTTTAACACTCTTTTGCAAAGTAAAACTAGATCTATTAAAGCTATCAAAGAATTTATCTTTAAAGACTTCATTTACATAATCAACTATAAGTTTTTTACTGCGATAGTTTGTATCTAAATGTTCTAATTTAATTTGTGGAAAATCTTTTAAAAGTTTATCAAAAAGCTCCTTTTTACCTCCTCTAAAACTATATATACTTTGTTTTTTGTCCCCTACATAAAAAAAACTTCTATTCTTTTTCACACCCTCACCTGAAACAAGTTCAGCTATAATAGGCTTTAAAATTTGATATTGTAAAACATTGGTATCTTGAAATTCATCGATTAATAAATGTGAAATATAGCCATCAAGCCTAAAATAAATTAAGTCTTTATTTGCCTCATCGCTAATTAACTCATAGCATTTTAAGGCTATATCTGAGAAAGTTAAAGCATTTTGCTTAATATTATCTTCATTTCTTGCTTCTTTAAAATGTGCTAAAAGCTTGGCAAGTATATTGATGCGATAATTTTCCATTTGGATAAAATACTCTTTTACCTTTTGTAAAAACTCAGCTCTTTTTTGCAAAAACTCACTATCAATGATTTTTTCAAAGTATTTTTTTTCTAAATCACAAATAATAGGCTTGGTAAAAAAATCTTCTATATTTTCAAAATTAAAATTTTTTTGATAATTTTTATCAGTGCTTAAAGTTTTTGCATAAGTTATAAATTTATTAAGACTTTCTTCTAAAGAAGTTTTGCTTGGAAAATGAACGTTTTTAATAGTTTTAATCTCACAAGATTTTTCATATAAACTCTCAAGATTTTTCAAAAAATCACTTTTACTTTTAGTTTGGATTATGTAATATGCTAAAGTATTTAATTCTTCTTTATTTAACTTACTGATAAAATTTTTATAACTATCTTGACTTTGTATGATTTCAAAATCACTCATAAAGCCTAAATTCAAAGCAAAAGATCGAATAATTTGAGAGAAAAAACTATCAAAAGTGTAGATATTAAGTTTTGATCTTAAAAAATCTTCTTTATATTTTTCTCTTAAAGCTATAAGTTCATCTTTGCTTTTATCTAGCATTTTCATGAGTTCTTTACATTCCGCTTTATCTTCACCATTTTCAAGCATATCAAATTCTAAAAAAGTTTTAAAAACTCTTTCTTTCATCTCACTTGTAGCTTTGTTGGTAAAAGTAAGTGCTAAAATTTCATTGATTTTAGCACCCATTAAAACTAATGCGACAAAACGCACACTTAAAGCAAAGGTTTTTCCACTTCCTGCACTAGCTTCTAGGGCTAAAAAAGGTTCAAACTTAGAACTCAAAACTTAAACTCCTTTTTATAAAGCATAGTATAAGGACTATAAATATTGTCATTTTTTTGATTGTAAAATTCTTTTTCTAAAGGCTCTTTGGCAAGCTTGCTAAATAAATCTTTAAGCTCTTGCACACTTTTACTTTGAGCATTCTCATTTATAATCTTAATATTTTTTAAATCATAAAAACAAGCTTTTATATTTTCTAATGGATATTTACCCTCTAATAAAAACTTATAAAAAGCAAGTTGATAGGATTTATCATCTGCTTTTCCGCTTTTATAATCTATAATCATTTTTTCTTCATCATTACAATCTATCCTATCTAAGCGTCCAAAGGTATTAATTTTTACTCCATTATCTGTGATAAATTCCCTTAGTAAAGGGAATTCGCGTTCTTTTACAATATAACCTTGTTCAAAATGTTCATTTTCAAGTATTTGAAATTCTTTAAATATAGCCTCAATGAGAGCAAGATTTAATGCATCTATGTTGTTTTGCTTTATATTTTTAACCACTTGCATAAAAGCTTCATAATCAAAATGATTGTTTGAAATTTGAGTGTAATAAATTTCTAAAGCTTTATGGATAAAACTTCCAAATTCGTTTGCTTTGAGTGTATCATTTAAATTTTTTGGCTCTTTTAAGCATAAAACATATTTATAATAATAATCTAAGCCATAATTAATCAAAAGATGAAGCCTTGAATAAGATAGATTTTCTTTAAAATAATTATGTTTAGCTTTTATGTGTGTAATAGGCCCAAGATTGAAAGAGCATTGATAGGTATGAAAATATTTTAAATAAGCATTATTGCTATAAATTTTATCTTCATATAAAGTAAATTCGAGTTCATTTAAGAATCTTGATTTGATTTTTTCTTCATTTTCTATAAAAGAAATACCTACTAATTTTGCTTTAGCTATTAATGTATAATAATAATGTCTTTGTAGATTTTCTCTTTGATTGTGTGTAATCAGTCCTGCTTTTTTACGGATTTCGTTATTTAAAAATAATTCACTTGAAACTCTTTTTGGGATAAAATCATCATTAAAATCAACTATAATTACCCCATCAAAGCTAAGCCCCCTACTTTCTAAAAGACCCATAACGGTAACTTCTCCACCACCTACGCTGCTTAATTTTATATTATCAATTTGCATAAAAAATAATTCTAAAATTTGTGCAAAATTTAGCTTATGAGTTTTAATAAGCTCTTTGATAAAAATAAGCTCTTTGATAACATAATCTTTTAATTCATTTTCACTATTTTCTAATAATTGAGATATAAAATTTTCAAAAAATTCAAAAGAAATATTTTCATTAAAAAGTTTTTTAAATTCTTGAAAATCTACACTGGAAAAAAAATGCAAATTGCACAAATGTTTATTTAAGTTTTGCTCATTATAAAAATCATCATTTATTTTATATTCAAACTCATCATCTTTAGCACTTTCATAAAGAGTTCTTAATTTGTGATAAAAATATGTATTTTTAATACTCTCTCCGCTTGCGAAATTTAAAACATTATTTTTATCATACAATCTTAAAATATCTACAAATTTTTCATCAGGTGTAATCACTACAATATCTTTTGCACTAATACCTGCTTTTAAAAAAGTATTAATTTTTTCAAAAACAAAAGCTGCTTGTAAAGTTCTTAAATTAAAACTTTTATAGCTAATTTTATTTTCCTTTAAAAAAGAGTATTCTTTTAAAATTTGATTTTGATTTAAATCAAATAAATAAGAATAATTTTCTTTAAAATTAAACCCTTGTAAAAAGCTAAGAGAGCTTAAAAAATCTTTATTAAACTTAGTGCAATTAAATTGCACTTTAATAGGAATTAGTTTTTTAGCTTCTAATAAAAGCTCAACCTCAAAAGCATTTAAAAATCCTTGAAAATCAAAAATGATTTCATTGTAATTTTTTAAAAAATCAACATTAATTTTATAATTTAAAGGCAAAGAAATTTCATCATATAAATTATGTTCTTTTAATAAGGTTAAATAGCTTTTAAAAAGTTCTTCTAAAATTTGCAAATGTTCATCATATTGTGCATAAGCATCGTGAAATTTTAATTCGCTAATATCTTTTTTTTCTAAACTTAACTCTTTAAAAAAACTAAATAAATAAGCATTATTTTTTAAAAATGCAAAAAAATTACTTGGTATTTTTAAACTCTGTTCTAAATTTTTAGTTTGCTCACAGGCTTTTTGCATCAAAAGCAAACACTCATAACGTGTAGCTTCAAAATGCTCAGAAAAAACTAATTTTTGCATAAACTCAGCTATACTCATAGCTGGATCTACTAAAGTGTTTTCTTTTAACTTTTCCTCATAATATTTTCTTAAAGCTCTTAAAGAGCTAAATACAAAAAGTCTCATTATTTAGTTTGCAAAAAGAATTTAAAAAAACCTATACTATTTTCATTTTGAGTAATTTTTAAAAGTAATTGCCAATTGCCTTTTTCTTTAATATCAAAATCAAAAACTAATTCATTAGCATCTAATTTTACTTGCAATTTTTCATCGCTTTTGTTTGTATGCGGACGTGAGAGCAAGGCTTTGATTTGAAGTTTATTTAAATCATAATTTTTTAAATTTTTAATAAAAATTCTAAATTCATTTTGCCCTTCATTGATATAATAAATTGATTTATTTTTATATATAAAACTTTCTTTATCCTTAATATATAATTTAAAATTTTCATCAAATTGTTTTTGATTATTTTGAATTTTATTAAAATTTGATTCTACATTTTGATAGGTATCAAAATAAAAATTATCCTCATATACAGGATAATCACTTGCTATAATGATTGTTGCAATACAAGCTATAATAATAGCTAATATAGAAAGTAAAATTCCATAAGGCCAAAAAGTTTTTTTAACCATTTTTCTTCCTCTTCATTTTTCTTTGCACAAAATAAAGCAATGAAAAACAAATAAACCCATAAATTAAAATTCTTAAAATATTTATAGTATCACGATTTGCATTGCCTATAGAATTTTCAAGCTCTAGATTGAAATATTTTGCGATTTTATCACAAATATCAGCATATCCATTTAAAACAGCAGCGTTATAAATATCTTTTCCTTTATTAGAAACAAGAATGGGCAATATAGTTCCTGTGCTAGGATAAGGACTTAAAACCTTATTTTTATCAAAAAAAAGCAAAGAATCTTTAGTTCCTATAATATCAACTTTATGTGAAATTTTTGAAAGCATTAATAAAACATTGGGTTTAACAAGCTGTTCTTGAAGTTTAAATAAGTCTTCAAAAGGGGTTTGATCTGCTATAGCAACACCTACGAAAATACCTGTTTTATCATAAAGCTCTTTTCCTATAAGATTTATTTCTTTAATCACTTTATCATTTAAAACATTTTCATTTAAAATAATTGCATCAAAAGCAAAAATTTTATAAGGAAAAAAGAATAAAAAGGCAAAAAAAATGCCTTTTAAAAGTACTCTCATCCTATATTAAGATGATTGATACTTAAAACAGACCAAGCTGTAATAGCCGCTGTAACAAAAAGACCAATAACCACTAAATATTCTAAAACCTTATTCATTATTTTCCTTTATTGCTTTAAAATCTTCAACCTTAGAACCTAGCATTTTAATTTCTTGTGTATTTTTCAAAGTATATGGTTTTTGCATAACTTCTTGTTGCGCTTTAATCCCCCATATCGTAAGAACAACTAAAATGATAATTAAAAGTAAAGTTGCAATCAATAAACCACTTACTCCAGATAATGAAAATACTGATCTTTTTATATTTTCCATTATTCACCCCTTGAAAGAGAAATTACATATTCACCAACGGCTTGTTTTTGAATATCATTTAAAGATGGAAATGATGGCATAGAACCAATAAAACCTTTTTTACCGCTATTTAACACATCTACAACAAAAGAAGCTGAACCATATTTTGTTAGATCAGGAAAAGCTCCATCTTGTCCTTTTCCATCTTCTCCGTGACATGCTGCACAACTTGCATAAGCTTCTTTGCCTTTTGCTACTAAATCTTCATTACTTGTTTTTTTAATAGCAGAAAGCTCTTTAGCAACATAAGCAGCAATTGCTTTTATATCCTCATCTTCTATGCCTAAATCAGAAGCAGCTGGCATTTCTCCACCTGAAAAATTCATTCCTTTAGATCCAGTTTTTATTGTTTCAACTATACCTTCTTCTGAACCCCAGATATTTAAATTTTGAGCTTTTCCATTCATTCCATCTGCTGTAATTCCGTGACATGCTGCACATTGGACTAAAAATATATTCTCACCCATAGTGATTCTATCTTGTTCGCTTAAATTTTTAAATTTTTCTTCAAATTTAGCATTATGTAAAGCTACTTCTTCGTTATATTCACCTATTCTTGAATACAAATTTAAAGGATACCCCCATAAAAAATACCATATACCCCAAACAATAGTTAAAACATAAACAACTAACCATCCTATAGGAATATTATTTTTATATTCTTTTATATCATCCCAACTATGCTCACTTAATTCCAAATCTTCTTTCTTTTTCTCTTTAATTTGCTTAAAAATTCTATTTACAACTATTAAAGTAATTAAAATAATTAAGATTGCACCTATTAAAGATAAAAGATTAATATTATCTTCTAAATTTAACCATTGCATTAAGCACTCCTTTTACTTTCTAAAACACTATCATTAATATCATCATTCAAAGCAAGTTTTGCATATTGTTCATAATTTCTTTCGCCTATCTTTTCTTTTTTATAAAGATGAAAATAATATGCATACAAAACAATAGCTAAAAAAACAACAAATACAAAAAATCCATAACCTTGAAAAATCTGCCATTCAGACTTAGAAATGGCAGATAAGTTAAAAGTAATAAGATTTTTAAAAACATCAAATATTATTATTAAATCTTTCATAATTTTTACTTTAAACTATTTAAGTAAGCAATTAAAGCTACAATTTCTTTTATTTCCCCTCTAGCAAAAGCATCTTTTACTTCTTGATCTTTCATTTCATCTACTATACTCTTAGCTTCAAGTTTAACTTCTTCTTGCGCTTCTTCCCAAGTTCCAAGTTTAGTTTGTCCTTCTTTATCATAAGGAACATTAAAAACTTTTTTAACAGTTAAAGCTTCAGCATAAGCTGTTTCTATATCTGCATCATTAGTAAACATATGTTTATAAGAAGGCATAATAGATCCAGGAACCACGGAAGTTGGATCTAACATATGATTTTCATGCCAATCTGTAGTTCTATAATTCCCTACACGTGCAAGATCTGGTCCTGTTCTTTTTGATCCCCAAAGAAAAGGTCTATCATAAGCGAATTCACCGCTTAAAGAATACATCCCGTAACGATCTGTTTCAGACTTGAAAGGACGAATAAGCTGAGAATGACATGCATTACAACTTTCTTTAATATAAATCGCTCTTCCTGCAAGTTGTAAAACAGAATAAGGTTTTTTACCCTCAATTGGTCTTGCACTTTCTGCAAAATTTGGTAAAACTTCTATGATTCCAGCATAAGCAATTACAATGAAAACCGCTACAGCAAAAAAGAATGGATTTTTTTCTAACCAACTAAACATTTTTTCTCCTTATATTGCCATAGGTGAAGCATTTTTAGGCTCTTTATTAAGCACTTTGCCACAAGTAATTGATTTATAAATATTATAAACAAACATAAAAAATCCTACCAAATACAATAATCCTCCAATAGCTCTAATCCAATAATAAGGAATAATAGCTTCAACAGTATCTATGAAAGCATAAAGAAGATTTCCATATTCATCGGTAGCTCTCCACATCATTCCTTGTGTAATACCTGCTATCCACATCGAACTAAAATAAAGCACAATTCCTATTGTTTGTATCCAAAATTGAGCCTCCATTAAAGATTTGCTATAAAGCTCTCTTTTAAAAATTCTAGGAGTCATATGATAAAGTGCTGCCATAGTCATAAAACCAACCCAACCTAATGTTCCATCATGAACATGGCCAGGAATCCAATCAGTAAAATGAGCTAAAGCATTTACAGATTTTATAGAAAGAATAGGACCTTCAAGCGTTGAAAACATATAAAAGGTTGAAGCAAGAATCATAAATTTAATCAATGGACTTTCTCTTAATTGCTCCCATTCACCTTTCATAGTAAGTAAAATATTAATCGCTGATCCCCAAGAAGGTAATATAAGTATAACAGAAAAAATAGAACCCATAGTTTGCATCCAATCAGGAACAGTAGAATAAAGCAAATGGTGTCCTCCAGCCCAAAGATAAACAAACATTAAGCCCCAAAATGCAAATAAAGAAAGCTTATACGAAAAAATAGGTTGTCCACTTTCTTTTGGTAAAAAATAATAAATTTGAGCAATAATTCCTACAGTAAAGACAAAAGCAACTGCATTATGCCCATACCACCATTGAACTAAAGCATCGTTTGTTCCAGCATACATAGAAACACTATGCCACCATTTTCCCATACCAGAAACAAAATATGTAGGAACAGCCATATTGTTAAAGAGATAAAGCATTGCTATACCTAAGAAGGTTGCAATATAATACCAAAGAGATATATAAAGGGTTTTTTCTCTACGAATTCCAATAAGACCAAAAATACTAACACCCCACAAGACCCAAACTAAAACAACCATAATATCAAGTGGCCATTCAAGTTCAGCATATTCTTTAGAAGTTGTAACTCCCGCAAATAAAGAAATAATGGCAATAAGCATAGTTAAAACATAGAGGTAAAAATGTATTTTACCTATAGCCATTAAAAAACGAGATTCTGCCATACTAACTTTAAGAACACGTTGTCCTATATAATACCAAGTTGCCCAAATACCAGAAAGCATAAAACCAAAGATAACCCCTGAAGTATGCAAAGGTCTTAATCTTGAAAATGTAGCATATTCTCCTGCTAAATAATTTAAATTAGGATATGCCATTTGAAAAGCTATTAGAGTTCCTATAGCCATTCCAACTATCCCAAAAATTATAGTAGTAAACATAAAATATTTAGCAACCGTATAATCGTAATTTAACATATTACCTGGATGCATCAATTCTCCTTAGAATTTTTAATAATTAATTATTATAAAATAATAACAATAGATTTTTTCTTAAAAAATTAAAATAGTTAATGATTTGTTACAAAATTAAAAATTTTTAAAACCCATAAAAGATAAATATAATCCATAAAAAATAATGGCAATATAAGCAATATAATTAAAAATATTTCTAAAAAAATCACTTAAAAATTTAGCTATTAAAGAAAAAAGAAATAAAGCTGGTAAAGTAGAAAGTCCAAAAATAAACATGATCAAAGCACTTTCTAGAATATTTTGTCTACTCATAGCTGAAGCTATAAAAAAATAAACTAGACCACAAGGTATAAAGCCGTTAAAAAAACCTAGAAATATAGCTGATTTTATGCCTTTGTAAGTTTTAGCTCGTTGAAATATCTTTATTATAAATTTTTCATATAAAATATGATTCTCAATTAAAAATAAAATTTTACCTCTAAATATCAAAGCAAAACCTAAAAAAATCATTAATAAACCTATAATAAAAAAAAATAAGCTTTGAATTGTTGTATTAATAATAAAAAAATTTCCAATCAAACTAAATATAACGCCTAAAAAAATATAAGTTAAAATTCTAAAAGAATGAAAAATAATTTGAAGAATAAATAAATTTTTTGCTTTTTTGTTTAAATTTAAAAAAAGCAAAATAAAGCCTCCGCACATTGAATAACAATGCCCAAAGCTTGATAAAAAAGCAATACCTATAAAGATTAAAAGATCTAAATTCACATTAAATTCAAAAATTCTTTAAAAATATATTTACTCTCGTGAGGTCCTGATGAACTTTCTGGATGGTGTTGAACTGAAATAATAGGATAATCTTTATATCTAACACCCTCTACATTATCTCCAAATAAATTTCTATGCGTAATGATTGCCACTTCACAAAGTTCTTCTGGAACATTATAATTATGATTTTGAGCAGTAATTTCGATCTTTTTGCTTTCTAAATTTAATACAGGATGATTAGCTCCATGTTGACCAAATTTCATTTTATAAGTTTCATAACCAAAAGCATTGCTTAAAAGCTGATGTCCTAAACAAATTCCAAGTATTGGTATTTTAGCTTCTATGAGTTTTTTAATTTCTAATATTTCATTTTTTAAAATTTTTGGCTCACCTGGACCATTAGAAAGAAATATTCCGTGAATTTTTTTTTGCTCGTATAAAGCAATTAAATCTTTAGCTTTAGTATTATAAGGAAAAACATCAACTTCAAAACCTACTTCAACAAGCTCATTAAGAATATTTTTTTTCACTCCATAATCAATAACAGCAAGTTTTTTAGAATTTTTTTGAGGAGAATTAAATTTTTGAGCATTATGATTCCAAGCACCTTTTTTATGGGAATATACTTTTTTAGTACTTACATTTTCAACAAAATTAGTCTGTTCAAACTTAGCACTTGAATTTAACTTTTCTTTTAATTCTTCTTTATTTGAAATTTCTGTTGAGATAATAGCTCTTAAGTTCCCATTATCTCTTATCATTTTTACTAAAAATCTTGTATCTATATCATAAATACCTATTTTATTATGCTTTTTAAGATAAGCTTGTAAGCTTTCTTTGGCTCTAAAATTGGAAAAATAATTATTTAATTCTCTAATAATTATACCGCTAGCAAAAATTTCATCACTTTCATTATCATCATCATTTACCCCTACTATACCAATTTCTGGCATAGAAAAAACAATAAATTGTCCAGCATATGAAGGATCTGAAATAATTTCTTGATATCCTGTTAAAGAAGTATTAAAAACAAGCTCTCCTAAAAAAGTCCCACTTGCTCCAAAAGCTTTAGCATTTAAAAAAATACCATTTTCTAAATACACATAAGCCTTCATTTAAAACATTCCTTTTTTTCTAAGTTCTTCTTGATAAAGTTTTTCAAAAATAAGTTCGTATTCTTCACTTCCTGGAATAGGTTTGGTTTTATAATTACTTATTTTTTCATAAACCTCATCTTCAATTTCTTCGTAAATTTTTAAATATTCTTCTATGCTTGAAAAAATTAAATTTTTAACCCTATTTTCAGAAACAAGAAAATTTATATAATCGTTATCAATTAATTCACTTAAAATCTCGTGTGCTAGATTATTATGCCTATCTTCCAAATTTAAAATAACCCCAAATTCATTTGCTAATCTTTTTTTTATAAGCCAAAACATATTTTTACGATCTATTTGCATAAATTCTATTTCTTCTTCTTGCTCTTCTAGGATTTTTTTTACTTTTTCATCCAATTTTCTTTCGTTTAATACATCATTTTCTAAAACATTTTTTATACATAAATTAATTTTTTCCAATTGATCTTTAATTTCAATAAAAGAACAATGGACAATGTCTAATGTGATTTTATTAGCGATATAAGGAATATGTGGTAATTTTATACGCATTCTTTAAACCTTTTAAAAATAATTTTAAAATGATAACTTATTTTAGGTAAAAGAATATTAAAACAAGTTTTAATTTGAACTTGTATTATTATCCATATTTTTAAGGAGTAAAGTAAGCTCAGATGCTTTTTGAGGATCCATTTTTGAAAGTATCCCTGAAATTTTTCTCGAATCTAAAGAAAGCATAATTTTACTCGCATCTTCAGCATCCATTTGACTTAACACATTAGCAACAGCTGCATCTTTCATTTGAGAGTAAATTTCTTTTACTCTTCCTTCTGTTTTTTCATTAATAGTATCTAATATTTTTTGTTTCTCTTCTAAGAGTCTAGCATTTTCTTTTTTTAAATTATCAATTTGTGCTAAAGTTGCATTAACTTCTGCTTCTTTTGTAGCTAATTCTTGCATTTTTTCTTTTTGTAATGCCTCAAAAGAAGCTTTAAAAGCTTCTAAAGATTGTCTTGCTTCATCAAATTCTTTTGTTTGAAGTTCAAGTTGAGCTTTTTTTGATTCAAAATATTGTTCGCAGTTTTGAGGAACTGCTTGTAAAGATAAAACCAATAAAAAACTTAAAAATATAATTTTATTCATCTTTTTCCTTTTTAACAAATCTACTTATAGCTAATTCATCAAGAAATTTCTCTTCTGCTTTTTGTATTTCTTTAAGCTTCTTTTTTACTTCTTGTGCATTTAAAATTTTTATTTTTTCATAATCCAAATGAGCCTTTTTATATAAAAACTCATAATGAATTATTTCTTTTTTTGATAATTCTACTTTTTCTTTTGCCCTTTTTAAAGCTTCTTTTGCAATATTAGCCATTTGAAGTTTTGATCTTAATTCTTGGGTATTTCCTGATTTGGGCAAGATATTTAAATCATAAAATTCTTGCCTAGAAAGTTCAAATTTTCTTTCATTTTCTAATTTTCTTTGTTTAGCTTGACTTAAATTCAACTCAGCTTTATCAAGTTGTTGTTTTCTTACATCAACGATTGAGCTATATTTACTCTTCATAGAATAATAGTATCATCTCTTTCAGGACTTGTAGAGATAAATTTCACTTTAACTCCTACAAGCTCTTCTAATCTTGCTATATATTCTTTAGCCTCTTTAGGTAACAAATCATAATCTTTTATTCCAAAAACTTTATCCCAACCTTTTAATTCTTCATAAATAGGCTTGGCATTTTCTAAATCATTTGGCATATAATCTATAATTTCACCATTATATTCATAAGCTTTACAAATTTTAATTTTCTCAAAACCATCTAAAACGTCTAATTTTGTTAAAGCTAAAAAATCAAGTCCATTTAATCTTGCTGCATATTTAACAGCTATAGCATCAAACCATCCACAACGTCTTTTACGTCCAGTGCTTACACCAATTTCTTTACCAATTTGAGCAATTTTTTCACCATCTTGAGTTTTATCTTCTGTTGGAAAAGCCCCATTTCCAACTCTTGTAGCATAAGCTTTAATAATACCTATAATTGATCCTACTTCTTTAGGATTTAAACCAAGTCCTGTAAGTGCTCCTGCTGAAATGGTATTTGAACTTGTAACGTAAGGATAGGTTCCATGATCTATGTCAAGCATAGAACCTTGAGCTCCTTCTAAAAGAACTTTTTTATCTTCATCTAAAGCTCTCCAAAGCATTCTTGTAGTATCTGTAATATAAGGAGATAAAATCTCACTAAAACGCTTTAAATCATCAAACAAATCTTTTTCTGTTGGAATTTCTACATTTAAAAATTCTAAGAAAATTTTGTTTTCATTAAAATATTTTATTAAATCATCACACAATCTTCTTGGATTTAAAAGCTCTCCCATTCTATGACCATTACGATTAATCTTATCTGCATAAGATGGACCTATACCTTTACCTGTTGTTCCAATAGCATCTTTACCTTTTAATTTCTCTTTAGCAATGTCAATTAAAGAATGATGTTTTAAATTTAAATGTGCTTTATCGCTAATATATAATCTTCCTTTTAAATTATCAAATTGTGCCATTTCTGTGATAAGAACCTCAGGGGAAACAACAACACCATTTCCGATAATATTAATACTCCTTGGATGCAAAATTCCAGAGGGTATAAGATGAAGTGCATAACGAATTCCATTTACCCATATTGTATGACCTGCGTTATGCCCTCCTGCACTTCTACAAACAAAATCATAATTTTCACATAATTTATCAACAATTTTACCTTTTCCCTCATCGCCCCACTGCACACCAACAACAATATCTGCTTTACTCATTTTTTTATCCTTATTTGTATGGCGAGAAGATGAGAGAATCGAACTCCCCAAAGAATAGCCAGCTACCCTTTCATCTGATTTGAAGTCAGTGGCGATCACCAGATACGCTTATCTTCCATTGTTATTATAACTAAATAAAAAACAAAATATTATTAAAATATGTAGTTAAATTATAAAAACAAAATTAAATTAATGCTATAAAAAGTTTAATTATATTTTTGACAATTTTACTAATTTAAATTATAATTTTTCTCTTAAGTATCAAGGTTTTGATAATTACAATTAGGAATCTTCTTATGAATTCTTTTAAAGAAAAATATTTAATTTCTTTTTGGGATAATACACGCGTTTTTATTTTGCTTGGAATTTTAAGTGCTGTATATTTTGGAATTTTTGGTAATGTATGGGCTGTTACTGGAGAATTTACACGATTGGGTGGAGAATTTTTAGAATTTTTAGGTTTAAATTTAGATGGATATTCATATTATCAAAAACAAAATCTAGAAGGCAATATCTTAACAAGAACTGATGGAGTTATGATTCTTGGTATGTTTATAGGCTGTTTTATAGCAGCACTTTTATCTAATAAAATCAAAATTCGCTTTCCGGCTAGTAAAATACGTGTTTTTCAAGCTATTATAGGCGGAATTCTCTCAGGTTATGGTGCTAGACTAGCCTTTGGATGTAATCTTGCTAACTTTTTTACTGGACTTCCTTATTTTTCACTTCATACTTGGGTTTTTACTTTTTTTATGATTTTAGGTATTTATATAGGTGTAAAAATTTGCAATATTTCTTTTTTTAAACCAAAAGCTAGATTAATACGCGTTGACAAAGAAGACAAAGCTTTAAAAAACAACATCTTACTTGCAAAATTTTATTTTTTATTAGGAATAATATTATTTATAATATTTTTATTTTTAATAATTTATCTTTTTTTTATAAATGGAGATATTAGTCTTCAAAATAGAAAAAGTCTTTTAACTTTAGCTTTAATTTTTGGTTTTATTTTTGGTTTTTTAGTTGCCAAAGGTCAAATTTGTTTTACTTCTTGCTTTAGAGATTTATTTTTATTCAAAAGAGATAATGCAATAAAAGCAGCATTAATTGCAATGATGCTTGCTAATATTATAGCTTTTGCTTTTATCTTGCAAGGACATACAAGTAAAATAATAGAAATTTCACCTGCTCTTATGTTAGGGGCTTTTTTGTTTGGTTTTGGCATAGTCTTTGCAGGAGGTTGTGAATGTGGTTGGACCTATAGAGCTTTTGAAGGGCAAATTCATTTTGTAATAGTAGGCATTGCCAATATTGCAGGAACTATGATTTTAGCATTAAGTTATGATTTATTGCCTCATTATTTTATAAAAGGTGTAAAAATCAATCTATTAAATACTTTTGGGAATTTAGAAGGTTTGATTATAAGCCTTGTATTATTTTTATCACTTTTTATTTGGACTATAACATATAAACAATACTTTTTTAATAAGGATAATTAATGCAAAGAGAGATAGAAAAACTTGTATATGGAAAAGAAACTATAGACGGTGCCGGAGTAAAACTTATAAGAGTTTTAGGACCACAAACTATAAAAGAATTTGATCCAATTTTAATGCTTGATTGTTTTGATAGCACAGATTTTAATGACTATAAAGCAAGCTTTCCTATGCATCCACATAGAGGTATTGAAACTATAAGTTATGTTTATGAAGGATCAATGACTCACAAGGATAGTTTAGGAAATACAGATACTATACAAAATGGACAAGTTCAATGGATGAGTGCTGGAAGTGGAATTTTACACGAAGAAATTTTACATCCATCAAAAAGAATGCTAGGCGTACAACTATGGCTTAACTTACCTCAAAAAAATAAAATGAGTGATCCTTTTTATAAAAGCATCAAAGAAGACGAGATTAAAGAACTTGATTTAGAAAATGCTAAAATGAGAATTTTAGCAGGAGAATATCAAGGTGAAAATGGATATAAAAGCCAATTTTTACCTTTTGATTATTATGACATTCACTTAAATCCTAATACAACACAAATCATTCATACAAAAAAAGACTATTTTGTTATGCTTTTTTTACTACAAGGAGACGCTTATATTAATGATCAATTAGTGAAAGAAAAAACAGCAGTAAAACTTAGTTTAGGAGAGTATTTTGAACTAAAAAGCACGGATAAAAAAGCTCAAATTCTTTTTATAAGCTCTATAGCTTTAAATGAGCCTTGTGAATGGGGTGGGCCTATAGTTATGAATACCAAAGAAGAGTTAAATTTGGCTTTTAAAGAGCTAAGAAATGGAACTTTTTTAAAAACAAATACTAATTATTAAAAATGAAAATGATTTATAAGCCTATTTAAATCATTTTAAAAAATATTTTTATTAAAAGGATAAAAATGATTATAAATTACACATTAAATTTAGAAGGCGAGGCTTGTCCTTATCCAGCTATTGCCACTTTAGAAGTTTTACCACAACTTAAAAGTGGTGAGATATTAGAAGTTTTATGTGATTGCCCACAAAGCATTAATTCTATACCTAAAGATGCCCAAAATCGTGGTTTTAATGTGCTTAAAATCGAACAAAATGGACCTACTTTAAGGTTTTTAATCCAAAAACCTTAAAATTTCTCAAGCTTTTATATTATTTAAATTTATCATCAAATCTAAATACCATTTAATTATAGTTTTCTTTTTTTAATATATTTTTTATTATATTAAGATATCAAAACAAACTTCTAATAAAATTTTATACTTTATTCTTGATAAAAATATCATTTAGTTAAAAACTTAATTAAAAATAAAACTATCTTTTTGCTTTGATAAAACTCTTGCTATGATACTAGCTTCAATACCTTCATCTTTTAAATTTTTTAAAAGTTTTAAAGCTTCACTTTCATTGATAGCAATCAAAAGCCCACCAGAAGTTTGAGGATCGCATAATATAAGATATTCTTCTTTTATGTAAGGGTATAAATTTTTAATAAATTCAAAATTTTTATAAGCTCCTCCTGAAATTAATCCCATATCAAAATACTCTTTTACTCCATTTAAATAAGGAATTTGACCTTTAAAAATTTCAAAACTGATTTGATCATTTATCATCTCTTTTAAATGTCCTAAAAGTCCAAATCCTGTAACATCGCTCATAGCATTTATTTTAAATTTTAAAGCAACCTGAGCAGCTTTTAAATTTAAACTCATCATACTTTCAAGCATATCATTTAAATATTCTGCTTTTAAAAGCTTAGCTTTTAAAGCTGTACTTAAAATACCTGTTCCTAATGGCTTAGTTAGGATAATTATATCTCCTATTTTAGAAGTATTATTAGCTATAAATTTATTAGGATACACCTTACCAGTAACACTAAGACCAAAAAAAAGCTCATTACTTTCTATAGTATGACCACCAGTAATCAACCCTCCGCATTCTTTAACTTTATCATTTGCTCCTTCTAAAATTTCTTTCAAAATGTCTAAAGAGTGATTTTTACTATCAAAACCTACGATATTTAAAGCATTAATTACTTCTGCACCCATAGCAAAAACATCACTTAAAGCATTTGCAGCCGCTATAGCACCAAAGTGATATGCACTATCTACTATAGGAGTGATAAAATCTAAAGTTTGCACTAAAGCTAAATCATCGTTTAGCTTATATACACTTGCATCTTCGTTATTATTAACACCACTTAATAAAAAAGGAGAGCTTTGCATAAAATTTAAAATTGTTTTAAGACCACCCGGGTTTAATTTAGCTGCTCAACCTGCTGCTTTAACAAAATGAGTTAAATTCTGATTTTTATACTCTTTCAAAATATATCCTATCATAAAGTAATAATTTTTGCTTTACCAAAAAGTTCATTTAAAATTTCATAAGCATTGCCAATATTGCCTATTTTAAGCTCTCTTGCCTTATTGAAAAATTCTAAACAAGCTCCACAACTTATAATTTCAACACCTAAATTTTCTAATTCTTTCATAGCTTTGTGAGCTTTATGATTTTCATTTGTATTGATTAGAACACTTTCATTCACGCAAATAATTTTATTTGGAATATGATTTATATTTTTTAAATTAGCCAAAAAACCAACAAGTAAGTTTTCACCTAATTCCCCAGTTCCTATTTTATCTGCTTTTAAAAATAAAACACTATATTCATCATTGTTTATATGATTTAAATTGATATTTCTTTTATAAACTTTAATACAAATTTCATTTTCACACTCTTCAAAACTTGCATTTAAATGTAAAGAAGTTAAGAATTTTAATACATTATTTTTTGAAATAGGAGAATTTACAAGAATTTCTAAAATTTCACCTTCATTAAGATTTTCTAAAGCATTTTTGGTTTTAACTACTGGTTCAGGACAAACAAGATTACGACAATCGATTTTCATAATTTTCCCTAAAGTTTATATAAAAAACTAAAGAAATATTTTAATTTAAAATAATCAAAATATCCGCTATTTAAAGCGGATAAAAATTAGAATTTTTTCTTATTAACGTCATTTAAAATAGCATTTGAAATTTCATCAACTTGATTAGCGATATCATTTGTTGCATTTGTTACTCCAACATTTTCTTTAGTAATGCTTTCAAGTTTAGCTATAGCCTCATTAATTTGAGAAATTCCTTCTGTTTGCTCTTTAACAGATTCTGAAACCTCATTAACGCTTTGCACAAGGATATTGATATTTGCCTCAATCTCAGAAAGACTTTTTCCTGTTCTTTCTGCTAATTGTCTTACCTCATCAGCCACAACAGCAAAACCTCTTCCGTGTTCTCCTGCACGTGCAGCTTCAATAGCAGCATTTAAAGCTAAAAGATTAGTTTGATCTGCTATATCTTTAATCACACTGACAATATTTTTAATATCTTCTGCTTGACTTGCCACATCAACTGTTTTTGAACTAACACTATGCATTGATGAGCTAATTTGCTCAACTGCAGCGGCAGATTGTTCTAAAGAATTTGCTTGTAAATTAGAACCTTCGGTTAATTTATGCATTGAAGTTTTTAATTCTTGAGATTGACTTGCTAATTCTTTAGCAAAATCTGAAGAAGCAATAAGCATTTTTTTGATTTCTTCTCCCAAAATATTAGTTGTAATTTCAACTTCACCTTTGGCATCTTTTACTTCGGTAGTGAAATTGAGCGCCTTATAGCTATCAAAAACACGGTTAATTTCGTTCATATTTGAACCAATTTTATTTTGTAAAACATCAAGCATCTTATTTAATACATTTTTAAGCTCAACAAGCTGAGGATTAGCTGGATTTTTAGTAATTCTAGCTGTTAAATTACCAAGTTCTATTTCTTTTGCTGTTTGAGCTGATTCTTTAATAGCATCTTCATCTTGCATTAAAGAACTTTTTGTTTTTTCGATATTTGCATTGATAATTTCACTCATTTTACCCAGTTCATCATTGGCTCTTACTTTAATTGTTTGAAGTTGAACTTTTTCATGATTTAAAAAGCGGAAAAACAATTCTAAAGAATTTAAAATAATAGGAAGCCTTGAACCAACTATTTTTTGCACACAATAATATACAACTGCTAAAACAAAAATAACAAAAAATAAAGAAGCTCCAATAATCATTAATTGTATTTTCTTTAAAGGCTCAAATACAGAATATTGAGGTGATACAACCATCACACTCCATAACTTATCTCCAATTTTAAAAGGGCTAATACTTACATATGATTCAAGTCCGGTTGTAGAAATATAATTATTATAAATTCGATTTTCACCTTGTTTAATGGCTTGATAAATTTGATCATTTCCTTTTACGTTATTAACTTCTTGAAGTTTTTTAAGGATTAAATTTTTATTTGGATGAACGGCTATTTCTCCATCAGAATTTAAAACTAATCTTAATTCTCCATCATATAATTGTGATTCTGGGTCTAAAAGATATGATGCTACTTGATCAAAATCTAAAGTCATTCCTATAATTCCCACAACTTTATCTTTTTTATCAAAAATTGGAGAAGCTATATTTACTCCAAAAAACTCAGTATCTCCAAATTTTATTTTAAGAGGGGCATTACTATATATTTTATCCTCTCCATATCGAGCATTTTGTAGTATATCTTTTGTTGTTGGAAAATTTATAATTTCATCTGTAGCTTGAAGTATTTTAATACCACCTTTTTTAACATCTTCATCTTCATACAGCATAACAAATTTACCACTTTGAGTTTTAAAAAATTTACTTTCTTCTTTAAAATATTCAGGTGGATCTAAAAGATATAAATAAGCAATATCAGCATTTGCACCATTATCAAGGATATTAGTAATAATATTTGTAATATTATCAATATCTAAATCATCTTTGCCTGTTGATCTAAACATGTCTGTTAAAGTACTTGCTGCACTCTTATTTAAAGAGGTAATTTCATCAATTATACCTTGAGTATGAGTAGCATATCCTTTGGAATTTGATTCGATAATGTTTTCAGTATCTTTAATGATATTACTACTTACTTGTTTAGTAATAAGCATAATCAAAATAACTAAACCCAATATTACAATAGCAGCTACTGACAAAACAAGCTTTAAACCTATATTTAAAGACTTAAACATATTTCCTCCAGTAAAACTAATATTTACAATTTTAAATTATATATTAACAAAAAACAAAAAAAGCTTAAAATATTATTTTTTCTTAGTGAAAAATAATTCTTTAAAACGTTTATTAGCGTATTCTTCTATATCTTTTTGCAAAATACTAAAATTTTCCATAAGCTCTATAGCTTTAGAAGTTAATTTTGTTCCGGATTGTTTAGAGCGTCCTTGTTTTGAGCTTACTAAAATTTCTTGAGAATTTTTTTGTAAAATCTGTAAATGCATCCAAGCTTTTTTATAATTTATTCCCATAAGTTTTGAAGCACTCAAAAGACTTCCTGTTTGTTCTATAAGCTCAAGAAGTTCTGTTTTACCTTTACCAAAAAGCAAATCTCCATCAGCATTTTCAATCCACGTTTTAGTTCTAACTATAAATTGCTTTCCTTTTTTTTCTTTAAAACAACCAAGTTTGCAATATTTCACATCAACTTTATAAGTCCTTAAAGCTGAACGCATTGCTTTTAATCCACAACCTTTTTTAGAAATTTCTCTCGCATCTTGACAAAAAATGCGACGCTTTTCATCAAGATAAGGTTCAATTGATTTTAAAACTTCGATTTTAGCCTTTTCAAAATCTAAATGTCCAAATTGTCCTAATTCACAATTATCGATTTTAATACTATTTTCATCAGCAATTTGTCCTATCTCTTCAATTGTTTTTGAAAATTTCTTAGCAATTTTAAAAGCTGTACCGCAATCTAATCTTTCGTTGCTATTTAACATTTCTTTCATATAAGTAATAATTTTTTTTTCTTGTTTATTATCCATAAATTCTAGATTCTCCACTATAAATATTGATTTTATTTTCTCTTGCAAAACCGCAAAGTGTTAAGTTAAATTTTCTTGCTATCATCACACCTAAACAAGTAGGTGCTGTTCTTGAAACAAGAATCGGGACCTTGTGCATTATAGCCTTTGCAACCATTTCAGAACTAAGTCTTCCGCTTACCATTAAAAAACATTGACTCAAATCTATCCCCTCAAGTCTTGCTTTACCTAAAGCCTTATCTATGGTATTGTGCTGAGCTATATCTTCTCCTATAAAAAAAACATTCTCATTTACAAAAAGTTTAGCTGTATGCACACAACCTGTTTTTTCATAAAGCTCACATTGAGTATAAAACTCGCTCATCTGTTTTAAAATTTCATTTTTACTAAATTTAATAGAACTTACGATCTTACTTGCTTCTATGCTTTTTGGATCTATATTTGCTGTATGAGCTCTACCGCATCCACTTATAACAACACCTTGGGCATTGAGTTTAGCTAAATTTTTTTTATCAATTTTTGCTTTTATATGGATACTCATACCATCATCTTTAAGCTCTATACTTTTTATATCTTGCGTTTTGGCAATGATATTTTCACTCATTAAATACCCTATGGCTAAAGCTTTTTCATCTACAGGTGTTGCCATCAAAGCTCCCACCTTTTCATCATTGACAAAAATTTCAAGCTTAATTTCTCTAACTAAAGTATCATCACAAGTAAAAACTTCATCGCCTTTATATTTTAAAATCTGCGTTGTAAATAAAGGCTCCATTAAAACTTCTTTAATTTAATTTTAAAATATTATAGCAAAAAAGTATAAATAAATAAGGGTTAATATTCTCTCTTGATAAAAACAATAGTCTTACTTTCAGGCTAATATCAAAAATTTAATCAAATGATAAAAATCTTTAAATCAAAAAATAAATTTAATACCGCCAATCAAAGAAATCTCATATTAGCGGTATATTTTTAATCAATATTAATTATTCTTTAACCCATATCATAACTTAATAGATTACTTATATTTTGGATTTAACTTTTATGTTTTTTTCTTTGAGACTTTTATTTACAATATGTTAAAATATATTTTTCATTATAAAATCATTTTAGGGTTAAAAATGCAGCTATCAGAACAAGATACAAGATCTAAACTTATAGATGAAAAATTAAAATTAGCTTCGTGGAAAGAAGAAAATATCATAAGAGATTACTATTTTACTGATGGACGCAAACTTATAGGCAATAAAAGAGCTAAGAGAAAATTTGCAGATTATTTGCTTAAATT
The DNA here is from genome assembly GCF_016599045.1 of Campylobacter sp. TTU_617. Classification (GTDB taxonomy): domain Bacteria; phylum Campylobacterota; class Campylobacteria; order Campylobacterales; family Campylobacteraceae; genus Campylobacter_D. The sequence goes on along the minus strand of NZ_JAENKV010000007.1, from coordinate 9,310 downwards.
TCAAAATAACAATCTTGCCATTATAGAAGCTAAAAAACAAAGTAAAGATGCGTTAGATGGTTTAACTCAAGGTATAGAATATGCCAGAATTTTAAATGTGCCTTTTGCTTATAGTACTAATGGAGACAAAATCTATGAGTATGATTTAAGAGTTTCAAGAGGTGAGTATATAGAAAAATTTCCAAGCCCAAGCGAACTTTTTGATAGAATTTATGGAAACTTAAAAGAATGGCAATACAAACTTTTAACCCAAAGAGAATTATATCTACCACAAAAAACATTAAGATACTATCAAAAAATAGCCGTAGATAAAGTCATAGAAGCTTTAATCAATGGCAAAGATAGGATTTTACTCACTCTTGCTACTGGCACAGGTAAGACGACCATAGCTTTTAATCTATGTTATCGCTTACTTGAAGCAAGGTGGAATAAAGAAAATAAAGATCAAAAACCTAAGATATTGTTTTTATGTGATAGAGTAAGCTTAAGAGATCAAGCCTTGGGAGAATTTAATCCTATAGAAAGTGATTGTAAAGCAATCAGTGCTGAAGAGATAAAGAAAAATGATGGAAAAATCATCACCAATGCAAATGTATTCTTTGGAATTTACCAAAGTCTAGCTGCAAATTCCAAAGAACAAGAAAACACAGAAGAAGAACTAGAAAGTAAATTTTATCTTCAATATCCAAAAGACTTTTTTGATCTTATTATCATTGATGAGTGTCATAGGGGTGGAGCAAATGAAGAAGGAAGCTGGAGAGCTGTACTTGAATATTTTTCTTATGCAACTCAGCTTGGTTTAACCGCTACTCCAAAAAAAGAAGAAAACATAGACACTTATAAGTATTTTGGTGATAGTGTTTATGATTATAGTCTTAAAAGTGGCATTGAAGATGGATTTTTAACGCCTTATAAAGTTAAACTCATAAAAACAACTTTAAGCGATGGCTACACTTATAACCCTGATGATTTGATACAAGGTGAGCTTGAAAAAGGCTTTTATAAACAAAGTGAATTTGAAAGAAATATCTTTTTACCAAACTATAATGACTTTATCGCTAAAAAAATTTTAGAGCTTATAAACCCTATGGATAAAACTATCATCTTTTGTGTCAATCAAGCTCACGCAAGCGAAGTAAAAAGAGCTATTGATAAATTTAAGAGTGAAAAAAGAGATGATTATTGCGTAAGAGTTACAAGCGATGAAGGCAAGATAGGGCTTGATTATCTGAAATTATTTCAAGATAATGATAAAAGCTATCCTGTAATCCTTACAAGCTCTAAAATGCTCACAACTGGAGTAGATGCAAAAAATGTGCGCAATATAGTATTGCTAGCAAATATAGGCTCTATAGTAGAATTTAAGCAAATCATTGGGCGTGGCACTAGGGTTTATGAAGATAAAGACTTTTTTACTATTTTTGATTTTGTCGGAGTTAGCAAGCTATTTTATGATCCAAAATGGGATGGTGAAAAAATAGAAGAGTTAAAAGAAAAAGATAAAAAAGAAAAAATCATTAAAGAGCATACAAGACAAACAAAAGAAGAAAGCAAAGAAAAAAAGAGTGTAACCATACACTTAAAAGGCACAAAACTCAAAGTTTTAGATATCACAACAAGTTATGTAGGAGCACAAGGTAAGCCACTTGGCACTAAGGAATTTTTAGAATTTTTAATAGGTAAGCTTGGTGAGTATTATGATGATGAAGCAAAATTGCGTGAAATTTGGAGTGATCAAAAAAATAGAGAAAAATTTTTAAAATCCCTTGAAAATGATGGAGTAGATGAGAATGTCTTGAAAGATTTGAGTGAAATTTTTGATAAGAAAGATTGTGATATATACGATGTTTTAGCACACTTGAGTTTTAATAGCGAGATTAAAACAAGACAAGAGCGCATTTTGCAAGTAGAAAATAGCGAGTTTTTAAAACGCTTTCAAAAAGAAAAAGCAATAAAATTTATAGAATTTTTACTAGATAGATATCAACAATATGGCATAAAAGATTTCGATGAAGGCCTAGCTCCTTTAATCGAGCTTAGTTCTTTGGGCAATGTAAGAGAACTAGCTAATGAATTTGGTGGCTTAGAAATTCTAAAACAAAGTTTTGATGATTTGCAAAGGGAGATTTATGCTAGATAAAGAGATAGAAAATAAAACAACAAACACTTATGTGAAAAACAGGAATAATGTTACTTTTGAAATTTTCCTTGATTCTGTAATCAATAACTCGTGTAATAGGTTTTTACTATCTTTAGTTAATGATTATGAAGAAGGTCAGTGGAGATTTAATAAATTTAATAGATACATAATGGATACATTGGCTGAAACTGCGTTATCAAAGAAAGAAAGAGAATCCCTAAGAGAAGAACACCCCTATTCTTTAATGGAGAAATCTGTCGAAAGATTAAATAAAAAAGAAGGAGAAGTGGGAGAAATTTTTCTTTATGGTATTATGAGAAAATATTATAACGCCTTACCTATTGTGCCTAAAATTTTTTACAAGCAAAATTCTAATGATTACGCAAAAGGTGCCGATAGTGTTCATCTAACTATAGAAAATCAAGAATGCCATTTATGGCTGGGTGAATCTAAATTTTATAAAGATATAAGCGAGGCAATTAGTAAAGCTATAAAATCTATCAAAGAACTTCTAGAAAAAAATAGATTAAATAAAGAAAAATCTATTATTATAGTCAGTGATTTTGAATCATTTATAGAGGATAAAAAAGATGAAATCTCTGAAGAAAATATAGAAAAAATTAAAAAGATTCTAAGGCAAGAGACTTCTATAGATGAATTAAAAAATATTTTACATATCCCAATATCAATCATTTATCAATGTAGTATCACTGAAGGTAATAGAGATAATAGATTATCAGAGGAATATAAGCGAAAAATAGTAAATTTTCATCAAAAACAAGCAGAAAAAGCTATTGAAAAAATCACTGAAGAATTAGGCGATATACACAATATACATGAAATAAAATTTCATATTATCCTATTCCCCGTGCCAGAAAAAGAAAGAATAAAAGATAACTTTATTAAAAAAATAGGGAGCTTTATCTTAAATGACTAGTGAACAAATTTTTGATAAATGTGTAGAAATATATGAAATTCTAAATGATAACAACAAAGAAACAGAGGCTAAGAGAGAGCTTTTTTATTTGCTTGATGAAATTCCAGATAAAGCTTTATATCCACCTATACTAAATCATCTAATCAGGAAATTTGGTTTGTATCCTTATATGAATCAAGATACTTCAATTTTAGAAGACAGATTTTTAATAGAATGCTTCAAAACAGACATCGGAGAAAATGAACCAAGGGTTTTACATAGAGAGCAATCAAGAGTTTTAAAAAGACTTTTAAGCAATGATAGCCTTATTCTATCTGCTCCAACAAGTTTTGGTAAAAGTTTTATTATTGATGCTTTAATAGCCATAAAAAAACCAAAAAATGTATTAATCATTGTTCCTACTATTTCTTTATTAGATGAAGCTAGAAGAAGACTTATAAGAAAATTTTATAACTATAAAATAATCACAGTCACTCAACAAACCGATCTAGAAAATAATAATATCTTTATTTTCCCTCCAGAAAGAGCAGTTGAGTATTTTCCATTTATTAACAAAGGAAATATAAAGCTTGATTTTTTTATTGTTGATGAGTTTTATAAAATATCAAAGGAATATGAAAATGAAAGATTTGCTCCGCTGCAAAACGCTATTTTGAAATATACAGGTATTTCTAATCAAAGATATTATATTTGCCCCAATATAGACAAAATAACAAACGAAAATAGCATTCTTTGTGAGGGAATGAAATTTGAATGCCTTAATTTCAATACTGTTTTTATTAATATCAATAAATGCTATAGGGATAAAAATTTTAAAAAAGAACAAAAAATTCTAGAAATAATAAAAAGAGATGAAAAAAATCTAGTTTATACTAAAAGTCAAAATAGTATAAAGAATGTTTGCAAAATATTGATAGAAAATACCTTTATAGAAAATTCAAATGCTTTATTAGAAAATTTTGCAAAATGGCTATTGAAACATTATGGGGAACATTACCTTAATGATGCATTAAAAATTGGTGTAGGAATACATCATGGAAAGCTACATCGATGCTTATCACAATTGCAAGTAAAGTTATTTGATGAAAAAAATTTGCTAAAAACCATTGTTTCCACCTCTTCTTTAATAGAAGGGGTTAATATTCCAGCAAAAAATCTTATTTTATGGGATAATAAAAATGGGTTAAAAAATATAAATCATTTTACCTATAAGAATATTATGGGTAGAAGCGGAAGAATGTTTAAATATTTTATAGGTGAAGTATATTTATTTGAATCTCCAAATGAAGACAATAACCAAGAAAAGATATTAGATGTAGAAATCAAATCAGAATCTTTATCTATTAACGATGAGATAAATAATGAAATTCCCAATAATATACAAGCGGAAGTTAAGAATAATCAACTAAAAATAATAGATTTAATAGGAAAAGATAAATTCAATTTACTCAAAAAAGAAACCTCATTAAAAAATGATTTAGAAGTTATTCTAAAAATAATTCAAATATTGCAAAGTGAAGACTTTAATAGTGAAATTTTTACATATCTATTTAATAATGAACCTGATAAATGGTATATATTATCTAAAATTGCATCTATAAGAGAATTTCATTGCAATAATATTAATGATACTGGTAATATAAATAATGTTGAGTTGGTAAAAAAATTATCACAAAATTGGATTAAACCACTACCAAAACTTATTAAAGATATGGGAATTAATTTAGATGTTTTTTTTAAATTTGAGAACCATGTAACTTTTAAAGTCGCATCGATATTTTCTGATATCAACACTTTGCAAAAAATACTTTACCCTGAAAAAGGGATAGATATTTCAAGTTTTGTTACAAAACTTTCAAATGCCTTTTTACCGTCTGTGGTTTATACCCTTGAAGAGTTTGGACTACCTAGAGTAATTTCTAAAAAACTTCATCAATGTGAATTTATCAATTTTGAAAATAAAGATTTAACAATAGAACAAGCATTAGATAAGTTTAAAGAATGCACAGTTGAAGATATAGTTAATATCTTGAAAAAAAATAGTCTATACGATGATTTTGAAGATTATATATTAAATTATTTTTATGATGGCTTAGGAAAATAAAATGACAAATTTATCGCAGGGTTGGGAATGGAAAAGCTTATATGAGATATTGTCAAACGATAAGTATTCCATAAAAAGAGGACCATTTGGAAGTGCTTTAAAAAAAAGTTTTTTTGTTGAAAATGGTGTTAGAGTATTTGAGCAATATAATGCTATAAATAATGACCCTCATTGGAAAAGATATTTTATCTCTTATGACAAATTTAAAGAATTAGAGACATTTAAGGCAATTGAGGGTGATTTGTTAATTAGCTGTTCTGGAACTTTAGGAAAAATAGTTGAATTGCCTGAAAATACGGAAATAGGAATTATAAATCAAGCTCTTTTAAAAATAAGACTAGATAATAAAAAAATTTTAAATAGTTATTTTATTTATTATTTTAATTCTCCGACAATGCAGGGAAAAATTTTAGAATCTACTTTGGGGTCAGCAATTAAAAATATAGCTAGTGTGAAAATTTTAAAGCAAATTGAAATCCCCATACCTCCATTGAAAGAACAAGAAAGGATAGTGGGGATTTTAGATGAGAGTTTTGCAAATATAGATGAGAATATAAAAATTTTAGAGCAGGATTTGCTAAATTTAGATGAGTTAATGCAAGGTGCATTACAAAAAGCTTTTAACCCTTTAAAAGATGAAGCTAAAGAAAACTACAAACTCCCGAGAGACTGGGAATGGAAAAGCTTGGAGAGTATTTGTAAAAGTATTTCTGCCGGTGGAGATAAACCAAAAAATTATACAGAAAAGAAAAGTATTGATAATCAAATACCTATTTATGCAAATGGTATAAACAATAATGGCTTAATTGGATATACAGATAAAGCCGTTATTACAAAGCCTTCCTTAACTATATCAGCAAGAGGGACTATAGGGTTTGTTTGTATCAGAAAAGAGCCTTATTATCCTATTGTAAGACTTATTTGCACAATTCCTAATGAAAAAATATTATATTTGGAATATTTATATTTCTGTTTAAATTTTTTTATAGCAAAAAGTGATGGTTCTAGTATTCCACAACTTACCATACCTAAGTTTAAAGTTCTACAAATCCCCCTGCCTCCATTGAAAGAACAAAAGCAAATTGCTTCGCATTTAGATGAACTTTCTTTAAATATAAAAAATTTAAAGCAAAACTATCAAACACAAATAAAAGATCTACAAGAACTTAAACAATCCTTGCTTGATAAGGCTTTTAAGGGAGAATTATAAATGTTAAAAATTTGCCAAGTTTTAACACAAAGACCTGATATGTTAAAAATTTTTGATTTTTTTAACATATCTTTTTATAATGTTAAAAATTTTAAAAAATTTTAACATATGGAAAAATTATGAAAGAATTTATACCACCAAAATTGCCCTTGAAAATAGAGCTAAATGCTGATATTTATCAACTCATTATCCAAGCTTCAAGAAAATTAGCAGAACTAAATGGACTTAGCAAAAGCATTCCAAACCCAAATATTTTAATCAATGCTTTAATTTTACAAGAAGCAAAAGATTCAAGTGAAATAGAAAATATCATCACAACACACGATGAGCTTTTTTTATCTCAAATTGATGAGAACAAACTCACAAGAGCAGCAAAAGAAGTAAAAGACTATGAAAGCGCTTTAAAAAAAGGATATGAGCTTTTAAAAAAAGAAAAATTATTACGCAATACACATATTTTAGAAATTCAAAAAAGATTAGAAAGAAACAATGCAGGCTTTAGAAAACAAAGTGGAACTATGCTTAAAAATCCTACCACAGGAGAAGTTAAGCATATACCACCCCAAAATCCTAATGATATAAAAAATCTTATGGGAAACTTAGAGCTATATATCAATGATGATACTTTAGATGAGCTTGATTTTTTAGTAAAAATGGCAATCATTCATTATCAGTTTGAAAGCATACATCCTTTTTATGACGGCAATGGTAGAACAGGTAGGATTATAAATATACTTTATTTAGTGTATAAAGGACTTTTGGATTTTCCTATTTTATATCTTAGTGCTTATATTGTAAAAAATAAAGATGAGTATTATAAGCTTTTACAAAAAGTGCGAGATGAAGGGGAGATTTTAGAGTGGATAGAATATATACTTAAAGGCATAGAGCAAACCGCTGTAAAAACTATTGAAACTATTATTAAGATAGAAAAAATGATGTCTAATATAGGTGAAATTTTACAAAATAAAACAAATTTTTATAGTAAAGATTTTATAGAGCTTTTGTTTTCTCATCCTTATGCAAAGATAGATTTTTTAATAAAAAAATTAGACATTTCAAGACAAAGTGCCTCAAAATATCTTAAAATTTGTGGAAATTTAGGGATATTAGAATGTATTAAAATGGGTAGAAGTAATTATTATATAAATATAGAACTTTTAAAACTTTTTAGAAAAGGAATTTTTTAATGCAAAATAAAATCGACAAAATCACAGATATACTAAGACGTGATGATGGCATAAGCGGTGCAATGCATTATAGTGAGCAAATTAGCTGGATATTATTTTTAAAATTTTTAGATGATTATGAAGAAGAATTAAAACTAGAAGCTATGTTAGATGCGAAAAATTATAAAAGTATTTTAGAAGAAAAATTCAGCTGGAAAGTATGGGCTGCACCCAAAACAAATGAAGGTAAGCTTGATGTAAAAAATGCTTTAAGCGGGAGCGATTTGCTTGGTTTTGTCAATAATGAACTTTTTCCTTATCTAAAAAGCTTTAAAGATAATGAAAATTTCAAAAGTATAGAGTATAAAATAGGCGGGATTTTTGAATTTATAGACAATCGCATAGCCAACGGACACACTCTAAGAGAAGTTATAAATTTAGTCGATGAACTTAGTTTTAGCAAAGAAAGTGATGTATTTGCTTTAGGCGAAGTTTATGAAAAACTTTTAAAAGATATGGGGAGTGATGGAGGAAATAGTGGGGAATTTTATACTCCGCGTCCTTTGATAAGGGCTATGGTTGAAGTGATAAATCCTAAGGCAAAAGAAAGGATTTATGATCCTGCGTGTGGAAGTTGTGGATTTTTAGTGGAAAGTTTTTTACATATTTTGTATGAAGATAGGACTAAAAATAAAAAAGCAAATTTAAGTGTGGAAGAGCTTGAATTTTTGCAAAATGAAGCATTATTTGGCAAGGAAAAAACTCCACTAAGCTATGCAATGGGCGTGATGAATATGATCTTACACGAAGTAAAATCTCCTAATATTATCAAAACTAACACTCTAAATAAAAAAATCACAGATATAACACAAAATGAAAAATATGAAGTGATTTTAGCAAATCCCCCTTTTGGTGGAAAAGAAAAAGAACAAATTCAAAACAATTTTCCTATAAAATCAAATGCTACTGAGCTTTTATTTTTACAACATATCTTAAAATCTTTAAACAACAACGGAAGATGTGCTATCATCGTGCCTGAAGGCGTGCTTTTTCAAAACTCCAATGCCTTTATAAGTGTAAAAAAAGACTTGCTAGAAAATTTTAATCTCGAGTGTGTTTTAAGCTTGCCAAGCGGGGTATTTTTGCCTTATAGTGCAGTAAAAACCAATGTACTTTTCTTCTCAAAAGGAAAAAGTTGTATTTGTAGAGATGATGATAAAGTGTATTATTATGAACTTATACCACCTTTTAAACTTACTAAAAATAAACCTTTAGAATACGCACATTTTAAAGAATTTTTAAAATGCTATAAAGAAAGAAAAATTACTCCTCATTCTTATTTAGTCAGCATAAAAGAGCTTGAAGAGAGAAATTATGATCTAAGTGCTAAAAATCCAAATTTAAAAGAAGAAAAAGCTTTACGCGAAGTGGAAGAAATTTTAAGCACTCTGAAAGAAAATCAAAACAAAGCCAATCAGCTTTTACAAAAAATACAAAACACTCTAAAAGTCTAAAATAATTTTACTTTTACTCCTTTTAGAGTATTTTAATGATTTAAGCACTTTAAGCTTAAATCATTTTATTTTCATATGAGTGCTTATTTTTATAAATTTAATCAATATTAATTATTCTTTACTCATATCAATCACATAACGAAATTTTGCTTTACCTGAAGTAAGATTTTCATAAGCTTTATCAATTTCGTTTGGCTTTATAAGTTCAATCTCTGGATAAATTTGATGCTTTAGTG
>NZ_JAENKV010000006.1 GCF_016599045.1 Campylobacter sp. TTU_617 | reverse complement strand
ATATTAATATTTCAGATTTTGAAAAATTAAAAATTGGAGATGAAGTTGAAGCAAGTATTGCTTTTATTGATGAAAAGAAGAATAGAATTCGTTTAAGTGTGAAGAATTTATTAAAAATAAAAGAAAGAGAAGCTTTAAATGAAATTAATAATAATGACAAAATTACTTTAGGTGATATTATAAAAGATCATTTATCATAATGAAGCAGTATTTCCTTATAGGATTTTTAGGTTTTTTCTTACTGATTTTACTTGTTGCTGTTTTCTTTTTGTTGTGGAGTTTTAAATCAAATATAGATTTTACTCCGCAATTTATGCAAGATAATAAAATTCAAGCAATTTCTACTAATAACAACCCTACTTGGCAAGAAGAATTTGCTAATTGGGTCTCAAAAGATTATACTCCAGCAGCAGAACAATTTAGCATGCATTTTGAGGCTGATATAAGCGATTTTAAGGAAAAAAGTAAGTACTATCAATTAATAATTAATAAATATGATATTTATTCTATATTTTGTTTAAAACAAACTCTTAATTTTTTTAATATTGATTATTTTTTATTAAAATCAAATGATAATCCAGAGATTTTTTTAAATACTGATAATAAAACCTTAATTGAAAATATTATTAATAAATTAAAAGAATATAAAATTAATGCTAAAGCAAAGGAAATATGGTTATAAACTATTATTTTAAGGATTTTTTTGGCACTAATAGATTTAATTAATGCATCAAAAAGATTTGATGAAAGAATTATTCTTAATGAAGCAAATTTTAGTGTTTGCGAAGGTGAAAAAATTGCCATAATAGGCAAGAATGGACAAGGAAAATCTACTTTTTTAAAAATCATTTTTGGAAATTTATCTTTAGATAGTGGAAGAGTTTTAAGGCAGAATGGAAAAACCATAGCAATGCTTTCCCAACAGGTCGATTTTGAACTTAATTTAAGTGTTAATGAATTAATCCATAAAGAACTTAAAGAAATTTATGATACTTTAAATGAGTATGAAAATTTACAAGATAAATTATCTAAAGATCCTTGCAATAAAACTTTATTAAAAAGAATTGATGAACTTATAAATTTGATTGATAGTAAAGATGCTTGGAATATTGATCAAAAAATTCATAGAATTTTAAATGAATTAAAGCTATTGGAATTTAAAGATCAAATGGTTTGCTCTTTAAGCGGAGGAGAGATTCGTAGAGTTGGTCTTAGTATTCTCTTGCTTAAAAATCCTGATATACTTCTTTTAGATGAACCAACCAATCATTTAGATGTTTATATGACAAGTTTTTTAGAGGATATGTTTAAAAAATCTAAAATGTGTATTATTTTTATTTCGCACGATAGATATTTTATAGAAGAAATAGCACATAAATGTGTCGAAATAGAAAATGGCAATATTAATGTTTTTGAAGGGGGATATACAAATTATTTAGATAAAAAAGCTCAAATCCTTCAAAATCTTTCAAAAAATTATGAAAATTTATTAAAGCAACTCAAAAGTGAAGAAGAATGGTTAAGAAAAGGTGTTAAGGCAAGACTTAAACGAAATCAAGGTCGCAAAGAAAGAATTTTAAAAATGAGAGAGGAAGCTAAGAAAAATCCTGCAATTATAAATCGTCTTAAACTTGAAATTCAAAGAGCAAGTCAAATAAATTCAAATCAAAATTCAAACCGCAAGAAAATGCTTTTTGAACTTGAAAATATTAGTAAAAGTATAGGTGAAAAGGTTCTTTTTAAAGATTTTAGTGCAAGAATTTTGCAAAATGAACGTATAGCTATAGTTGGTAAAAATGGTTGTGGCAAATCAACATTTTTAAAGATTCTTATGGAGCAAGTTTTAAGTGATAGCGGGAAGATTAAAAAAGGAGATATAAAAATAGGGTATTTTGATCAAGCAAGAACGCTTTTAAATTCAGATAAAACTCTTATTGAAATTTTTTGTCCTAATGGAGGTGATAGAGTTTTAGTTAAAGGCAAAAATATGCATATTTATGGTTATTTAAAGCATTTTTTATTTCCAAAAGAATTTTTAGATAAGCCTGTAAGCGTATTAAGTGGTGGAGAGAAAAATCGCGTCGTCTTAGCTTTGCTTTTTACTAAAGAATATGATGTTTTAATTTTAGATGAGCCAACAAATGATCTTGATATTTCAACAATTAATATTTTAGAAGAATATCTTTTAGATTATAAAGGTGCTATTTTATTTGTTTCTCATGATAGATATTTTGTTGATAAAATTGCTAATAAAATTTATGCTTTTGAAAAAAATGGCAAAATTAATATAGAGTATATGACTTATACAGAATATTTAGATAATGAAAAAGAACTTAATGAAATTGAAGAGTATGAAAAAGAATTTAAAAAAGAAAATCTAGTATCCAACAAAGAGAAAACAAGTAAAAAATTAAGCTATAAAGAAAATGAAATTTTAAAAACTTATCCTGATAAAATTGAGATTTTAGAAAAAGAAATTAATAAACTTCAAAATTCTTTATCAAATCCTAAGCTCTATAAAGAAATAGGTATTGAAAAACTTTATGAAGAATTGATGCAAGCACAAAATGAGCTTAAAATTCTTGAAGAAGATTATTTCAAGGTATTGGAAAAAAGTCAAAATTAAATTTTATTATCAATGTTTTTAAGAGTAAAAATAGTTTATTAATCTTAAATTATTATATTATAAAATTTTTTATATTGATATTTTAAAAAGTATTTTTTTATTATTTTTTATATTAACTTTTTAAAAGTAAAACTAAGATAGAATTTATGATCTTAAGGAGTTATTATATGGTTTTAATTGCAATTTTATGTTTTTATACTGCAATTTTTTCTTTGGTTTCTTATATACAAATTCAATTTTTAGAAAAACAAAAATTCAATAAAGCTTTGGTTTTAGATGATGAGACTTATAAAGATGCAGCAAATATAGCAATTGAAAATGAAAAATTTAAAATATTTTCCAATTTTTATACATTAATTATTAATATACTTTGGCTTACATTTGGGCTTTTGTATCTTAAAAAATTTATTATTAGTTCTAATTCCATATTAGAAAATACTTTATTTTTGCTTCTTTTTTTACTTATAACAAGTTTATTAAATTTACCACTTAGTTTATATGAAAATTTTGTTAAAAATAAAAAACAAGGTTTTTCAAATATGACTTTAATGCTTTTTATTAAAGATAGTGTAAAATCTTTAATTTTATTTGTAATTTTTGGCTTTTTGATTCTTTATGCTTTATTGTTTTTTTATAATTATTTTGGGACTTTTTGGTGGATAGTAGCTTTTATATTTTCTTTTATAATTATTTTAGGCATAAATGTTATTTATCCTATTTTGATTGCACCTTTGTTTAATAAAATGCAAAAACTTAACGATGAAAATTTATTAAATAAGATTACAAATTTAATGCATAAATGCGGTTTTAGTGCTAATGGAATTTATGTAATTGATGCAAGCAAAAGAGATAAGCGCTTAAATGCTTACTTTGGAGGTCTTTTTAAAAGTAAAAGAGTTGTTTTATTTGATACGCTTTTAAAAGCTTTAAATCAAAAAGAATTATTAGCTGTTTTGGGGCACGAATTAGGACACTTTGTGCATAAAGATATAATTAAATCTTTATTTATGAATGCTTTAGTAATGTTTGTTTTATTTTTTCTCTTTGCTAATTTACCAGATTTTGTTTATGAAGAGAGTCATTTAACAGAAATTAATGCTGGAGTATTTGTGCTTTTATTGCTTTTTGGAAATGTTTTTAGCTTTATTATCGCTCCTTTGATTAATTTATTGAGTAGAAATAATGAATTTAAAGCTGATCAATATGGTGCTAAAATGACTTCAAAAGAGGACATGAAAAGTGCTTTAATTACACTTGCAAAAGAAAATAAAGCTTTTGTAAAATCAAGCCCTATTTATACTTTTTTTCATTTAAGTCATCCAAGTATTAGTGATAGACTTAAGGCTTTAAATTGAGGATAAAGCAAGCATTAAATTTAGCCAAAGAATCCTTAAAAGACCACAAAAATGAAGCTGTTTTCATTTTATGCGAATATTTAAAAAAAGATAAAATTTGGCTTTATTTAAATGAAGAATTAGAATTTGATGAAAAACCTTATTTTGATTTGATTTCTCGTTTTAAAAAAGGAGAACCTTTTGAATATATTTTTAAAAAGGCTTATTTTTATAATTTAGAATTTTATGTAGAAAATGGAGTATTAATCCCAAGATATGATAGCGAGATTTTACTTGTAAAGCTTATTGACTTATGTAAAAAAAATAATTTTAAAAATATTTTAGAAATAGGTTTTGGGAGTGGAATTTTAAGTATTATTTTGGCTAAAGAATTAAGCCTTAAAATTACTGCTTGTGATATTAGTGCTAAGGCTTTAGAGATTGCTAAGAAAAATGCTAAAATTCACAAAGTAGATCATTTAATTGATTTTATTTTGTGTGATTTTAGAGATTTAAAATATAATAAATTTGATCTTATTTTTTCAAATCCTCCTTATATAAAAAATGATTATAAGCTTGATAAGTGGGTTCTTAATGAACCAAAAGAAGCTTTATTTGGAGGAGAGAAAGGATATGAAATTTTAGAAGAAATAATAAAATTCAGTTTTTCAAATAATGTGAAATATTTAGCTTGTGAATTTGGTTATGATCAAAAAGAAATTTTGCAAGAAATTTTAAATAAAAATTTTTATCAAAGTCAGTTTTTTAAAGATGAAAGAGGTTTTAATAGAGCTTTTTGGGCAATTTTAAAAGGAGAAATTAATGAAAGCAATTAATCTTTTTTTACTCAGTGCACTTATAGGTATTGAATTAATTCTTGGAATTATTGTTGCACCAACTATTTTTTATCCTAAAGATATTATAGGAGAAGGAATTTTGAGTCATTTTCAAAGCGGATTAATGATGACTCATATTTTTATAAAATTTGGTTATATTTTACTCTTTATATCGTTTTTTAATTTTTTTTATGAATGTTATTGTTTTTTTAAAAATAAAATAAAATTTCAAATTAGATTTTCAAAATTAATACTTTCTTTATTGATTTTAATTTTAAGTTTATTGTTTGTTTTTTATTTTAGTGATTATATAGCAGAGCAACAAAGAATTTTAGGTGATCAAGTGATACAAAATAATGAGTTTAAAAGTATGCATTCAGCTAGCGAGGTTGTGTTAAAAATTATTATTATAATGCAAATTATTTTGTATTTTTTAAGCTTCAAGATAGAAAAAAATACTAAAATAATATAAATTTAATTAAAGGAGGAACTATGAAAATCAATAATGCCAGTGTAATGCAGCAAAATCATTATTTAGATAATGCTCAAAAATCCTCTGAAAAAGCCTTAGGGAATATCGCTGCTGCTAGAGCCATTAGTGGAGTTGATGGTTCTAATTTAGCTATCGCTGATTCTTTAAGAACAAATGCTAGCACTATAGATCAAGGTGTTGCTAATGCTTATGATGCTATAGGTGTTTTGCAAATAGCTGATGCAAGTTTAAATAGCATTTCTCAAAGTGTGGATAAATTAGGCGAACTTTCAGTAAGAATGAATAATGCAGCTTTAAATGATAATCAAAAATCAATGCTAAGAACTGAAGCATCACGTATTCAAGAATCAATTAATAATTCTTTTAATAATGCAAATTATAATGGTAAAAATGTATTTCAAAGTATGGATTTTGTAGTTGGAAGTGGAAATGAAAATTTTAATTTAAATGTTTTAAATACGAAAGATTTAAGTATTGATGATCCTGAAAGTATTGCGAATTTCAAAGATCAGCTTGGAACTTTAAGATCAGAAATTGGTTCAGGTATTAACGCTTTAACTTCAAATATTAATGCTAGCGTGCAAAATAGCATTAATGCTAAGTCTTCAGAGAATAATTTATTAAATAATGATTTAGCAAAAAATATAAATGATTTAAATCAATCATATTTAAAAGAAAATGCTTCTGCATTTATAGCAGCACAATCAAATATGATGTTACAAGCCAAACTTGCTAGCTTATTAAGTTAAAAAAAGAGTCCTTTTTATGGACTCTTAAATAAAATACTTCCAAGTCTTACCATATTAGAGCCACATTTAATAGCTAATTCAAAGTCATTACTCATACCCATAGAGCAAATTGTAGCTTTGTGTTTTTTTAAATTTTCATAAATTTTATAAGCTTGTTCAAAATCTTTAGCAATTTGTTTTTTATCATCACTATGAGAACCCATACACATAATTCCACATAAATTTAAATGAGAGCATTCTTCTTGAATTTGAAGATATTCTTCTAAGGCTTTATTAGGTTCTATCCCTTGTTTGGAATCTTCTTTAGCTATATTGATTTCAAGTAAAGTATCTAGAGTATAATCTAATTTTTTATTAACTAATTTAGCCATTTCAATTCCATTGCAAGATTGCCAAAGATGAGGTTTTTGACGGATTAAAAGATTAATTTTATTACTTTGAAGATTTCCTATAAAATGCCATTTTATATCTAAATTTTCTTTATCAAGTTCTTCTTTTTTCGCTTTTAAAGCTTGAATACGATTTTCCCCGAATTCTTTAATACCTAATTTATAAAAATGTTCAATGGTTTTAGCATCAACATATTTACTTGCACCAATTAAGCGAATATTTTGTGTAAGTTTTAGTATCTTTTCTAAATTCATTAATTTTCTTTCAATCTCCATCCTAAATAAGCACATAAAAGCGAAAGTAAAAAGATAAGATCAAGTTCTAAATTTTTAAAACCAATAAAACTAATAGAAGTAGCACTATATAAAAATCCACCCATAGCACCATACATACAAAGAGTACTTAAAGTCCCATTTTCAGCCATTTTTTTACAAGGACAAATTTTATAAACCTTCTTTTTTGTTTTATTTTTTAATTTAAGTCCTAGCAGAGCAAAACAATTTAAAAAAACAAAAATACATAATAAAACAAAATCTAAACTCAATGAAAATACCTTAACCAACTTGGTAAATGAAGAATTTCTTCTTGTAAAGTACTTTCTTTTCCGTGTCCAGGTAAAAGACGAAAGTCTTCTTTATAAAGTAGAACTTTTTCTAAGCTTTCTTTCATATTTTGAGCATTAGAATAAGGAAAATCCCATCTTCCTATGCTTCTATAAAATAAAAAATCTCCACTAAACATTAATTTTTCACCTTTTACTTCTATCATAGAACAACCTGGAGTATGACCAGGTAAAAAATGAAATTTAAAAAAAATGCCATTAATGTTAATGTCATCTTCATTTTCAATTAAAACATCAGCTTCGCTTTTTTCAAAGCCTTGATTAAAAGGATCTTGAAGAAAAAATGCATCTAGTTTATGAATATAAATAGGAATATTAAATTTCTTTTTAACTTTAGCATTATCCCATATATGATCATAGTGTCCATGAGTATTTAAAATAGCTATAGGATTTTTAACATTTTTTTCTATAAATTCTAAAGCCCCCATGCCAGGATCTATAATAAATTCACCAATATTTGTGTTTAAAATATAGCAATTTGTTTCATAAGGACCACAGGCTTGTTTAATAATTTGCATTTTTATCCTTTTAGTTTTTTAAATTATATAATATTTGAGTTATTTTTAAAATTTTTAATCTTTTTTAATGAATTTATATTTTTTTGATTTTGCTTAAATAATACTTTTTGTTTTGTTTGATTTTTATATCTGATTTGAATTAAAAATTAATTTTTATTAAAGATTTAAAAATTTAAATTTATATTTTTATTAAGCTTATTTATATTTTTTTGTAAATCAAATTCTTTTTAAAGATATGAATTTTGCTTATGTTATAATTATGGCAATTTTAAAAGGTGTAAAACTTATGGATTATGAAAAATTAACGCAAAAAATTTATGAATTTATAAAAGAAAGAATTAAAAATGCTAATGCAAAAGGTGTGGTGCTTGGTTTAAGTGGAGGAATTGATTCAGCATTGGTAGCAACACTTTGTAAAAATGCTTTAAAAACTAATATTTTTGCTCTTTTAATGCCGAGTAAATATTCAAATGAACAAAATTTACAAGATGCCCTTAAACTTTGTAAAGATCTAGATATAGAATATAAAATTATAAAAATTGATAAAATTTTAACTTCGTTTTTAGAACAAAGTCAAGATATAAACAAAATTAGAATGGGTAATTTATGTGCTAGAATTCGTATGAGTTTGCTTTATGATTATTCTGCATTAAAAGAATGCTTAGTTGCTGGAACTTCAAATAAAAGTGAGCTAATGCTTGGTTATGGAACTATTTATGGAGATTTAGCTTGTGCTTTTAATCCTATAGGAAATTTTTACAAAAGTGAAATTTATAACTTAGCTACTTTTTTAAATTTAGATCAAGTTTTTATACAAAAAGCTCCAAGTGCTGATCTTTGGGTTGGACAAAACGATCAAGAAGATTTAGGTTTTTCTTATGAAGAGATTGATCAAGGTTTAAAAGCTTTAGAATTAAATGATAAGGAAAAAATATTAAGCTTAAACCCAGAATTAGTTTCTATGCTTAAAGAAAGAATGACAAAATATGCTTTTAAGAGAGCTTTGCCGGAAATATTTAATGACTTGGCTTGATAGGTATTTTTTTAAACCATCTTTTTGGCAAAAGTGTTTAGCTTTTCTTTTGCTTCCTATTAGTTTTTTATATGCTTTAGTGGCTATTTTAAATTTATATTTTAGAAAAAAAATAGATTTTAAAAAACCTATTATTAGTGTAGGGAATTTAAGTTTTGGAGGCAATGGAAAAACTCCGGTATGCAAAGCTATTTCTAAAGAATTTAAAGGAGTTTTTATTGTGCTTAGAGGATATAAAAGAAAAAGCAAAGGACTTCTTGTTGTAAAAGCTAATGAACAAATTTTATGCGATGTAATGCAAAGTGGCGATGAAGCTATGGAATATGCTTTTGAAGAAAGTATAAGCGGGGTAATAGTAAGCGAAGATAGAGTAAAAGGGATACAAAAAGCTTTTGATTTGGGTGCAAAGATTGTTTTACTTGATGATGCTTTTTCAAAGTTTTATATTAAAAAATTTGATATTTTATTAGAAAGTAAGATAGAGCCTTATTTTGGTTTTACTTTACCAAGTGGAGCATATAGGCTTCCAAAATTTTATAAAAAAAGAGCCAATTTTATTGCAAAAGAGGGTAAAGATTTTTATCGTTATTCTTTTGTAAAAGAAAATCCTAAGGCTATTTTAGTAACAGCTATTGCAAAACCTTTTAGACTTTATGAGCATTTTATAAAGGCTAGAGCTTGTTATTTTTTTAATGATCATTATGAATTTAAAAAAGATGAACTTAAAAAATTACTTGATAAACATCATTGCGATACTTTAATGCTTACTTTTAAAGATTATGTAAAAATAAAAGATTTTGGTTTTAAGTGTCAAATTATAGAATTAAATATAGAATTAGAAGATAGTTTTAAAAAAGTTTTACAAAGCTATATAAGGAGTTTTAATGCAGCTTGTTAGCACAAGAGATAAAAATAATAAAATAGATTTTAAAGAAGCTTTGATTAATCCTAGTGCAAAGGATGGAGGGCTCTATACTTTTGATAAGATTTTACCTTTTAATGCTTATGATTTAAAAGATTTAGACTATGAAGAATTTGCTTTAAAATTTATAGAACATTTTCATTTTGGTTATATTAATTTATTTAAAAAGGCTTTGCAAACCTATAAAGAATTTGATAATAAAACAGCTCTATTTTTAAGAAAAGTAAATGAAAATTTATTTATTAATGAGCTTTATCACGGTCCGACACGCGCTTTTAAGGATATGGCTTTACAACCTTTTGGTATGCTTTTAAATGAATTAAATGAAAATGAAAAAATTTTAATTATTTGTGCAACAAGTGGCGATACAGGACCAGCTACTTTAAAAAGTTTTGAAAAATTTCACAATATCAAAGTTGTTTGTATTTATCCTAAAGATGGAACAAGTGAAATTCAAGCTTTGCAAATGCAAGCTTTAAATAAAGATCATTTAAAAGTTTTTGCCATAGAAGGAAATTTTGATGATGCGCAAAATACCCTAAAAAAACTATTATTAAAAGATGATTTTAGGGAAATGTTAGCTGGTTTGGATTTTAAACTTTGTGTAGCAAATTCTATTAATTTTGGAAGAATTTTATTTCAAATGATTTATCATTATTATGCTTGTGTGAAACTTGATAAAGTATTAGACATTATAGTTCCAAGTGGTAATTTTGGTAATGCTTTAGCAGCATATTATGCTAAAAAAATGGGAGCTAAGATAGATCGTATTAAAATTGCTACTAATTCCAATGATGTTTTAAGTGATTTTTTTAATCAGGGTGTCTATGATATAAGAGAAAGAAGCCTTAAAAAGACTATTTCTCCGGCTATGGATATATTAATTTCTTCAAATATTGAGCGTTTGCTTTTTGATAAATTTGGAGATTTAAGAACTAAAGAGCTTATGAATAATTTAAAAGAAAAAAAATATTTTTATTTAAGTAAAGATGAGCTTGATAACTTAAAGCAAGATTTTGATGCTTCTTCTTGCTCGGATTTAGAATGTATGAATTTTATTAAAGAGTATTCTAAAGATTTTTTAATTGATCCACATACAGCAACTTGTTTTAAACTTTTAGATAAAAATAAAAGTACTCTTATAACTTCAACGGCAGAATGGACAAAATTCACTCCAAGTATATATAAAGCTTTGTTTGATAAAGAATTAAACAATGAAAAAGAAGCCATGCTTGAAATTGCTTTGAAATTTAATTATCAAATAAGACCAGATTTACTTGCTTTATTTGATATAAAAAACAATAATTTAAAAGCTTATAAGTGTGATGAGCTTGAAAATGAAATTATAGATTGGATAAAACAATGATAATTATACCTGCAAGATTAAAATCAACGAGATTTCCTAAAAAAATTCTTTATAAAATTAATAATGTTCCAATGTTTATAGCAACAGCTCAAAAAATGGCAAAGATTGATGAGGTGGTTATAGCTTTAGATGATGAGGAAGTTTTAAAAATTGCTAAGGATTTTGGTTTTAAAGCAGTTTTAACTTCAAAAGAGCACGAAAGTGGAACAGATAGAATTAAAGAAGCAAGTGATATTTTAAATTTAAATGAAAATGAAATTATTATTAATGTGCAAGCCGATGAGCCTTTTATAGAAGAAGAAAATATAATCAAATTTAAAGAATTTTGTTCTATAAATTTAAACGAAGATGTTTTTATGGCAAGTTGTTATAAAAACATATCTAAAATTGAAGCTAATGATCCAAATTTGGTAAAAGTTGTAAATGATAGATTTGATTTTGCCTTATATTTTTCAAGGGCTAAAATTCCTTTTGAAAGAGAAGATTATAATGATTTTAAAGGACATTTAGGGATTTATGGCTATAGGGTTAAATCATTAAGAGAATTTTGCACATTTAAAACTTCAGATTTAGAAAAAAGTGAAAAATTAGAGCAATTAAGAGCCTTAGAAAATGGTAAAAAAATTAAAATGTTACAAATTAATACTAAAAGCATAGGTATAGATACTTTAGAGGATTATGAAAAGGCGTTAAAAATTTTTGATCATGCAAATTAAAAAAGCAAATTTAAGTGATTTACCAATTTTATCACCGTTATTCTTTTTACTTTTTAATGGTGATAAAAATACTTTAGAACAAGAGCTTAAGAAATTACTTTGTTCTAAAAATCATATTTTTTTCTTATTGCATAAAGAAAATAAAGCAATTGCTTTTGCATTAGCTTCTTTAAGATTTGATTATGTAGAAGGGTCTAAAACTTCTCCTGTTGGTTATTTAGAGGCAATTTTTGTTAAAGAAGAATTTAGGAGAAAATCTTATGCAAGTTCTTTATTGAAAGCTTGTCAGTTATGGGCTTTAGAGTTTGCAAGCGATTGCGAATCTAAGAATCTTGCTAGTATTAAATTTCATAAAGCAATGGGTTTTGATATTACTAATCATCTTATTTGTTTTATAAAAAAACTTAGATAGGATTAAAATGAATTTATGGGATAAAAAAGCTAAAACTTATGCAAGATATAATGAATCTTTAAATCAGATACAAAAAGATAGTTTTAAAGAATTTAAAAAGCTTAATATAGATTTTAAAGATAAATTTATTATAGATATAGGTTGTGGGACAGGAGTTTGGACTTTGTATTTTGCTAAAAGTGCTAAAGAAATTTTAGCCTTAGATAGTTCGAAAACCATGTTAGAAATTTTAAGCCAAGATGCTTTAAATTTAGATATAAATAATATTAAATGTCAAAATTTAAGTTTTGATCTTTTTTGTAAGGAAAATTCTCATTTTAAATGTGATATAGCTTTTTTAAGTATGTCTCCTGCTTTACAAAATGATATAGATTATAAAAATTTTATATCTTTAGCCCCACTTAGAATTTATCTTGGATGGGCTGATTATAGAAAGAGTGATTTTTTAGATCCTATTTTTAAACATTTTAATACAGAATTTAAAGGGTTTTATAAAAAAGATTTAGAAAATTTTTTATTAAGAGAAAATATTAAATTTCATAAAGTAATTTTTAATGAAATACGCATAGTTGAAAGAAATCGCGAAGAGGCTATTGAAAATGCTTTATGGCATTTAGGTATGAATGGGATAAAAGCAGATAAAAAAATCTTAGAAAATCTTGTAAAAGAAGAGATAAAAGAGCAAATTGAATCAAAAATAAAACTTTTAATTTTTTAAATTTTTTGATATTATAATATTTTTTAGAGGAATATTTATGGATGCTAATACCGTTTTAATGATGATTTCTGATAAAATTCCATCGCAAAGCTTAATTCTTGTTCAAGAAAAACTTAAAAATTCTAGCGAAGATAAAATTAATACTATTGTAACTTTAAATTTTAAAAATCATATTATTGGTTTAATTTAGGTTTATTTTTTGGTTTGTATGGGATTGATCGCTTCTATAAAGGCGATATAACTTTAGGGATTGCTAAACTTATAACTTTTATTATAGGTATGATTACTACTTTTATCTATATAGGTTTTATTATTTTAATCGGACTTTGGGTTTGGACTATAGTAGATTATTTTCTTGTATGGAAAGGTATTAAAAAAGATAATCTTAAAAAAATTTTAATTGTATTGGAATAAATATTTTTTAATTATAATAAACCCTAAATTGTATAATTTAGGGTTTTACTTGAAATTTTAAATTTTCTCCTGCCATAAAAGGAATGATTTTTTCATTTTCATTTTTATATTCATTTGGGACTTGCCAATCTTCATTATTTAAAGTAATGATTTTATCTTCTTTAAATTTTAGTCTATGGATTTTACAAGCATTGTCTGATATAAATTTTTGTAAATTTTCCTGATTTGAATATTTTTGAAATAGTTCAGCTAAAACACTTAAGGCTATAGGAGCACTAAAAATTCCTGCCGCACAGCCACAGCATTCTTTTTCGCTTTGTGGATGAGGGGCGCTATCACTTCCAAACATTACTTTTTCATAACCATTAAAAGCCAATTCACAAAGTGTAGTTTTATCTTCATAAGTTTTAGCAATGGGTTTGCAAAATAAATGAGGTTTCATTTTTCCTCCAATAACATCATCTAAAGTAAGCATTAAATGGTGTAAAGTGATAGTAGCGTATAAATTTTCATAATCTTTTAATAAATTACAAAGTGTTTTGGTTGTTATATGCTCCATTACAATTTTGAGATTTTTAAAATTTTTTGCTAATTTTTCATAAATTTTTGCAAAATTACTTTCTCTATCCATTACAAAGTCATTTGTTTCTCCGTGAATTAATAAAGGAATATTAAGAGCACTCATAGCTTCTAAAGTAGGTTTTAAAGCTTCAATTTCAAAATTTGAAATCCCATTATCCGAATTTGTAGTAATTCCTGCTGGATAAAGCTTAATGGCAAAAATTTCATCTTTTGCTTTTTCTAAAAATTTTTCATCATAATTTTTAAAAAAAAGAGTCATTAACGGAGTAAAACATTTATCATTACTTGCTTTTAGAATACGTTCTTTATAAGATCTTAAAGATTTAATATCGCAAAGTGGAGGAATTAAATTAGGCATAATAACAGCCGCACGAAAATCTTTTGCACTTAAAGGTGCAACAAGTTCTAGCATCAATTTATCTCTTAAATGTAAATGCATATCCAAAGGATTTTTAAGCTTCATTTTTTGTTCCTTATATAAATTATCGAATTTTAATAAAGAAATTAATTTTTAAATTAGCAAATATTTATTCTTTAATATAAAGTTGATAGAACCCATTTTTAAGTTTTTTAAAAACTTTTTTTTCTTCTAAAAATTTAAAAGTTGCAATAATAGTAGGTTTACTTTGGTTAAGTTTTTTTTCTATCTCATTTATTTTTATTGTAATAAAGCCATTGTTATCAGCATTATCACATAAAAATTTCATAAGTTCATAGCGTTTTTTTCCAAAAAGCTCTTTTATTAAATTTTCAAATTTCATAAGTATAAGCGTCCCAATATCATTCCCCAAGTAAAAAGAGCTAAAATAACACTAAAAAATACAGCACTTGAGCCACAATCTTTTGCTATTTTTGCTTTTTCATTCCATTCATTTGTTATTAAATCAACACAAGATTCAATTGCTGAATTTAATGCTTCTACGATTAAAATAAGTATCAAAACAAAAATTAAAAATAAATGTTCTAACAAGGAAATTGGAAGAAAAAAGCTTATAATTATAGCAGGGATAATAATGCTAAGTTCTATACAAAAAGAAGTTTCATTTTTAATAAGGCTTAAAATCCCTTCTATGGCGTATTTAGTATTGTTTAAAAGACTATATTTTGGCTTCAAGGGTTATCCTTTAAATGGCTACTAAAGAGATCGTAGCTACTCTCATAAACTTTACTTTTTACATTAAAATATCCCAAAAGAGAACTAAAAAGATTATCTTGAGAAAGTTTTAAATTTCTGTATTGTTGCGCTAGTTTTATTAAATTATTATCATTACTCCAAAAAATTAAAGGAACATGTGTTTGGTATTTTGGAGCAAAAGCATAAGGCATACCATGAAGATATAATCCATTTTCTCCCAAGCTTTCTCCATGATCAGAAATATAGATTAAAGAGCTTTGGAAATCATTCTTCTCTTTTAATAAAGCAATAATTTCACTTAAAATAAAGTCTGTATAAAGCAAAGTATTATCATAAGTATTAACAAGTGCTTCTTGTGAACATTTATCAAGTGTATTGGTATCACAAGTTGGTAAAAATTTTTTAAATTCTTTAGGATAACGTTTATAATAAGTTGGTCCATGTGATCCTTGTAGATGTAATACTATGATATTTTGATTTTTGAGATTTTTTAACTTTTCTTTGAATGAATCGAGTAAATTCTCATCATATTGATAAGAATATAATTCTGTTTGTTTAATGCGATCGCAAACCCCTTTACAACCCCCTGAATTATTATCAATCCAAATAGTATTAACTCCTAATTTTTGCAAGATATCTAAAGCATTTTCTTGAAATTCGCTATTGGAGAAATTTGCTCTTTTTGAAATAGAAAACATACAAGGCAAGCTTATAGCTGTAGCCGTTCCACAAGAGCTAACATTATTAAAAAAGATAACATTTTCTTTTTTGGTATAAGCGTTTGTATCATTTGTAGTATAATCACCTAAAGAATAATTTGCCGCCCTTGCAGTTTCACCAACTACTAAAATAAGAAGTTTTTTACTTGTATTATCTTCTATGTAAGCATCATTTTCTATAGTCTTAAATTTTTCTTTAGCTTTTACGTATTTGCTATAATAACGCCATAAAGAATAAATTTGATAAAAAGGAGTGTTATACATTCTAATTTCATTATAATTTCTAAAAAATGGAATATAGGTTTTAGTTAGAGGTAAAAATAAACCTAAAAATAAAATTAAAGCCAAAGATATACTAATTATCTTAGTGGAAAATTTATTAGAATTAACAATTTTTAATTTAACAATAAAAGCAATTAATATTAAAAAACCTAAAATTAAAAGAATTAAACGCCAATTTAAAAGTTCTTTAACTTCTTTTACATCTGTTTGCATAGCATTTAAAATCATATCAGAGTCTATTAAAACTCCATAATAATGAATAAAATATATGCTTATTAAAGAACTTAAGATAAAAAATATAGAGAAAAATTTTGTAAGATATTTGATAAACAATATAGAAAAAATAGTATGTATAAGTAAAAAATACATAACAATAAAAGTTAAAGTAAGCCAAGTATTTTGAATCTTTTCATATACAAAAATAAAAAGATTAAAATTTAAACAAGTAATCAGTATGGAATTTAATAATACAAATTTAAACCATGAAATTTTTAGCATATTTTGTTATCCTTTTTTACTATCCCTTGAATAAATGTTTATTATAATAGTTTTAGATTAATACACAGCACAAATTTAAAAAATATGTTATGATTGCATTTTTTTATTTTAAGGATAAAGATGAAGTTATTATCGTGGAATGTAAATGGTTTAAGAGCTATTTGTGATAAAAATGCATTAGATTGGATAAGTAAAGAAAATATAGATTTTATAGGTTTTCAAGAAATTAAAGCTCACGAGGATAAATTCCCTAAAAGAATTTATGAATATCCCTTTAAATATATATATTCTAATTCTGCAAAAAGAGCGGGATATTCTGGAGTAATGAGCCTTTGTAATTTTGAATGTGAAGTAAAAAAATGTGAATTTTTTGATGATGATGAGGGAAGGGTTTTAGAACATCGTTTTAAAAATATAGTTCTTTTTAATATTTATTTTCCTAATGGACAAAAAGATGAAGAACGTTTAAATTTTAAAATGCAATTTTATAAAGATTTTTTAATATATCTTGAAAAACTTTTAAATGAAAAAAAAGAAATTATTATTTGTGGCGATGTAAATACTGCACATAAAGAAATAGATCTTACCCATCCAAAAGCAAATGCCAATACATCAGGATTTTTGCCTATAGAAAGAGCTTGGATTGATGATTTGCTTAATTTAGGTTTTATTGACACATTTAGAGAAATCAATGGGGATATCAAAGAAAAGTACTCGTGGTGGAGTTATAGAATGAAAGCAAGAGAAAGAAATGTAGGTTGGCGGATTGATTATTTTTTTATTTCATCTGGTTTAAAAAAGAAATTAAAAAATGCCTTTATAAGAGATGATATATTTGGTTCAGATCACGCTCCTGTTGGTATTGAACTCGATATTTAATCAAAAAATAGATGCTGAATTAAAATTTTAATACCAAGTAAAATTAAAACCCCACCTCCTAATAATTCTGCTTTAGAGCTAAGATAAACACCGAATTGATTGCCAATTTTAAGTGCAAAAATACAAAGTATAAAAGTAATAAAACCAATTAAAAAAAGTGCTAAAAATAAATTAACTTGCAAAAAAGCAAAACTTACCCCTATGGCAAATGCATCAATACTTGTTGCAATAGCTAATGAAAACATAGTTTTAAAATTAAATTCATTTGCTATATTTTCGCAACTTTTATTTTCGAGTGATTCTTTAATCATTTTTATACCAATAAAAGTAAGCAGTATAAAAGCTATCCAATGATCAATTTCTCTAACAAAAGGTTCAAATTCTATTCCTATAATATATCCTAATAAAGGCATTATAGCTTGAAATCCGCCAAAATAAATTCCTACTAAAAGATAGTGTTTTATATTTAATTTTTTAACGCTAAAACCCTTACATAAAGATACAGCAAAAGCATCCATTGCTAAGGCAAAAGAGAGAAAAATTAAACTAAAAATATCCATATTTTACCTTTTTGTTTGATAAATATAAAAAATGAAATTATAATTTAAAAATATTAATTTAAAATTTAATATAATATTAAGAATAATAAATGTATAATTCACTTTTTAAAAAAACTCATTGAAAATTGAAAGGCCCATTCGTCTAGCGGTTAGGACATCGCCCTTTCACGGCGGTAACACGAGTTCGAGTCTCGTATGGGTCACCACTTCTTACTACATATGAACTAATTTAACTTATTAATTATTTTAAATTTGTAGCGAATTTTGTTATAATTTTTTTATAAAATAATAACAATAAGGAAATTTTATGCTTCAAACTTGTATTTTTCCAGCAGCTGGATATGGAACTAGATTTTTACCCGCAACAAAAACACTCCCAAAAGAAATGCTACCTATATTAAATAAACCTCTTATTCATTATGGTGTTGATGAAGCCTTAGAAGCAGGTATGGACAATATGGGATTTGTAACTGGAAGAGGCAAAAGAGCTTTAGAAGATTATTTTGATATTTCATATGAGCTTGAACATCAAATTTTAGGAACAAAAAAAGAATATTTATTAAATGATATAAGATCTTTAATTGATCGTTGTACCTTTACTTTTACAAGACAAAATCAAATGAAAGGTCTGGGTGATGCGATTTTAAAAAGTAGACCATTAGTAGGAGATGAAGCTTTTGGTGTGATATTAGCTGATGATTTATGTGTCAATGAAGAAGGTTTTAATGTAATGACACAAATGGTTAAAATTTATGAAAAATATCGTTGCACTATTATCGCAGTTATGGAGGTACCAAAGGATCAGGTTTCAAATTATGGAATAATTACTGGAAATAATGTAGAAGATAATTTGGTTATGGTTAATTCTATGATAGAAAAGCCAGATATCAATGAAGCTCCAAGTAATTTGGCAATTATAGGAAGATATATTTTAACTCCGGATATTTTTGGTATTTTAGAAAATACCAAAGAAGGAAAAAATGGAGAAATTCAACTTACTGATGCTTTACTGACTCAAGCTTTAAGTGGGATGGTTTTAGCTTATAAATTTCAAGGAAAGCGATTTGATTGTGGTAGTGTTGATGGTTTTGTAGAGGCAACAAATTTCTTTTATAAGAAAAGCTTATGTTAAAAAATACTTTATTTTTTAAAACAACTAAATTTGAAAATATTAGATCTTATGCTAATCGTATAAATGATGAGTTTAAAAGTGGAGATATAGGATATTATCATTTAATTGATACAAGTTTGAAACTTATTGATGAAAGTAAGGATTTTATCAAAGATAAAGATCATATTAAAAATATTATTTTAGTAGGAATGGGTGGTTCAAGCTGCGGGGTTAAAGCATTAAAAGATTTGCTTTTTAATCAAAATACAAGTTTAAAAAATCTTTATATTGTAGATAATACTTCATCTTCTACTTTAATGGAAATTCTAGAACATATTAATATTAAAGAAAGTCTTTTTTTAATCACAAGTAAAACAGGCAATACTATAGAGGTTATTTCAATCTTTAAGATTATTGTTGGATATTTTAATTTAAAACTTAGTGAGTTAAAGAATTATTTTGTTTTTATTACTGATAAGGATTCCAACCTTGATAAACAAGCAAAAGATTTAAATATAAAGACTTTTTTTATTCCAAATAATGTTGGCGGGCGTTTTAGCATACTCTCTGCTGTTGGTATAGTGCCATTTTGTTTTTGTGGTTATGATGCTAAAGAACTTTTAAATGGTGCTAGATCTTGTTTTGAAGATTTTTTTATCCATAAAAAAGATGAAATTTTGCAAAAGGCTTATCATTATTGCACACATAAAAGTGCTAATATTAATGTTTTGTTTAGTTATAATGATATTTTTAGAGGATTTAATGAATGGTATATACAGCTTATTGCTGAAAGTTTGGGTAAAAAACAAGGATATAAAAGGATAGGTTTAACTCCTATTTCTTTAATCGGTGCAAGGGATCAGCATAGTTTTTTACAGCTTATTATGGATGGACCTAAAAATAAAACAATAACTTTTTTAAAAATTAAAAATCTTAAAGATTCTCCAATTATACCGGATATTAATTTTACATTTTTAGATTCATCAAGTAATAATATAAAATTGCACGAACTTTTAAATGCTCAATGTGATGCAACAATGCACGCATTAATTTCTGAAAATCTTAGTGTTGATTTAATAGAAATTGAATATCTTGATTCTTGGCATATAGGGTATTTAATGTATTATTATGAACTTTTTACTTCAGCTTGTGGAATTATGTTAGGGATAAATACTTATAATCAACCTGGTGTTGAAGTAGGAAAACTTATTTTAAAAAATATATTAAATTCTCGTTAATTTTTTACAGAAAAAGAGTATAATAAAACAAATTAAAAATTATAATAAAAAATTTTATATAATAATAATTATTATTTAATAATTTTATGTTATAATTTTAAAAATTAAAAAAAGGAGATAAAATGTCAGTAGTAAATCAATTATTACAAATCCAAGCAGATGCACATCATTTATGGATTAAATTTCATAATTATCATTGGAATGTCAAAGGTCTTCAGTTTTTTTCAATTCACGAATATACAGAAAAAGCTTATGAAGAAATGGCAGAACTTTTTGATGATTGTGCTGAAAGAGTATTACAACTTGGAGAAAAAGCTATAGTTTGTAGAAAAACTTTAATAGAAAAAGCTAAAAGTCCAAAAGTAGATAAGGATTGTTTTACACCTATTGAAGTAATTGAATTTATTAAAAAAGATTATGAATATCTTTTAAATGAATTTAAAAAATTAAATGAAGAATCAGAAAAAGTTAGCGATACAACTACAGCTGCTTTTGCACAAGAAAAAATTGCTAAATATGAAAAAGATCTTTGGATGCTAAAATCAGCTTCACAAGGCTCTTGTCAAACAACTTCACAAAGTTGTTGTTAATAAAAGCGAAATTTAAGCAGAGTTAATCTCTGCTTAATGTAAATCATTATTAAGTTTTACAGCTTTTTTATTAAAGCCTACAATCATCGCTCCACTAATAGAATCTTGTCTAAAATGAAGTCCATTTAAACCTTGAAGTTCTAATCCTTTATACATATCTTTTGAAAAATCAAAATCTTTATTAACTTTTTGAAGTTTATCTTTATCCTTGAGTAAAAATTTAGTTCCTTCTAAAACAGCAATTCCAGCATCTACTATACAGTTATCCCCTAAAGGTATACCTGTAACAGAGTTAGCTCCTAAAAGACAAGACTTTCCTATGCTAATGGCATTACCGCTTGTTCCACTTAAAACTCCTAAAATAGAAGCACCTCCTCCTATATCAGTGCCTTCTCCAACTACTACCGAAGAACTAATACGCCCTTCAACCATACAAGCTCCTGTAGTCCCTGAATTAAAATTGACATAACTTGCACCAGGCATTATAGTTGTCCCTGCTGCTAAATGTGCTCCCATTCTGACTTTAGAGCTTTCAAGAATTCTTGTGTTTTCTTCAGGAATGATATGGGATAAAAATCTTGGAAATTTATCAACAAAATCAATTTTTGGATATTGATTTTTCATTTTAAGTTTCATTTGATTTACTCTTAAGTATTCTAATTCTATTGGTTTATCATCACTCCAAGCAACATTGCTTAAAAGTCCAAAAGCTCCATTTAAATTTAAAGATCTTAAAGGAACTTTTTTACTTGAAATAAGATAGAGTTTTAAATATACGCTTTCAACACTTAAAGGCTCTTTATCTTCAAAAATACATACAAAAGCATATTCATCATCTTTAAAAGATTCTTTAATGATTTTAAGTAAATCAATGTTTTGATGCCCTTCTTCTTCTAAAAATGGTTTAAAACAAGAAAGAGCAAATTCTATATCTTCTAATTTTAAAATACTAACAAATTCACTTGCATTAAAATCAATTTCAATCCCTCTTTTAGCAAAAGCTTCAAATATAATAGCAGCTGAGGCATAATTTTGTTCAAAATTTACAAAAGCAAAATTTGCTTGTAAAATTTTATTTTTATTTATTTGTCCACGATCAAGCCTTGCAATACCAAAAGCTTTTGGACTTTTGTATCCTTGTTTTTGTTCTATTTGCTTTACAAAAAGTAAAAAATCTTCTTTAGAATTTATCATTATTTTCTCCTCATATTTTAAGAACAGGCACTTTTACCATTTATTGTAGGTTGGATTTTAGAATTATTTACTCCACCTTCTTGATTGATTTTTTCTATAAAATTCCAGATTTTTTCAGCAGCTATAGAATAACGTTTTGCACTTACACTTTCAGAATGGTAAAAACTTACAGGCTTTCCTTCATCTCCACCTTCTCTAACTATCATTTCAATAGGAATTTGAGCTAATACCTCACTATTATAAATTTTTGCTATATCTTCTGCTGTGCCTTTGCCAAAAATATCATATTCTTTACCATTATCAGGGCATAAAAATCCACTCATATTTTCAATAATTCCTGCTATAGGAATATAAAGTTTATTAAACATATCCAGTGCTCTTTTACTATCATCAAGCGAAACAATTTGAGGAGTACTTACGCAAACTCCAGCAGTTATAGGAATACTTTGTGCTGAGGTAATTTGAGCATCTCCAGTTCCAGGAGGCATATCAAGAAAAAGTACATCAAGTTCTGGCCAAATAACATCAGATAAAAGCTGTTCCACAGCTTTCATAATCATAGCTCCACGCCACATAAGACCTTGACCTTCTTCAATTAAAACACCCATACTCATCATATAAATTCCGTGTGTTAAGATAGGTTTTAATTTTTGGCCTACAACTTCAGGTTGTGTTTTGGTTTCTCCAAGCATTCTTGGAATATTTGGTCCATAAATATCTGCGTCTAAAAGTCCTACTTTTTTACCCATTTTTGCCATAGAAATAGCTAAATTAACAGCAGTAGTACTTTTACCTACTCCACCTTTGCCGCTAGAAACCATAATAAAATTTTTAATTTGAGGAGCTATATTTTTTCCAGTTCTAGAATTACTTTTTTCTTCAGGAATTTTAGGTTGTATGATATTAATTTTAAGCTCTTTTAAATTTAATTCTTTAAGATTTGCTTCAATATTATCTTTTAGTTCTTTTGCAATTTGTGGATTTGCTGATACTATTTCAATATCAATCAAAGCAGTTTCATTTTCAAAATGTATATTTTTTACAAAACCGAAACTAACAATATCTTTTTCAAATCCAGGATATTTTATGTTTTTAAGTTTTTCTTCAATTTTTTTTAACATTAGTTCTCCTTATTTAAAATATTATTCTACTAACAAAAAAATAAAATTTAGCTTTTTATAAGTGTTTAATATGGTAACATACTATAAAGTCATAATTTTTAAAAAGGAAAATATATGCTTGATATAAGCTTAATTATACTTGCAGCTGGGGATTCTACTAGATTTAATCTTGATGTAAAAAAACAATTTATTCGTTTAAAAAATGATCCACTTTGGTTATATGCGACAAAAAATTTAAGTTCTTTATATCATTTTAAAAAAGTTGTTGTTACTTCTAGTAATACTTCTTATATGAAAAAATTTACTTCTCATTATGAAATTATTGAAGGCGCTAAATCAAGATCGCAATCTTTAAAGAATGCACTTAATAAAATTGATAGCGAATTTGTGATGGTAAGTGATGCTGCTAGAGTACTTATTTCTAAAGAATTATTTGACAGATTAATTATAAATATTAATTACGCAGATTGCATAACGCCTATTTTAAAAGTAGTTGATACTACTTTATTTGATGAAAAAATTTTACCAAGAGAAAAAATTAAGCTTATTCAAACTCCACAAATTTCACGCACTTCTTTACTAAAAAAAGCTTTAGAAACAGATAAAGAATTTAGCGATGATAGTAGTGCTATTGCTTCAGTAGGTGGAAAAATTTGGTATGTTGAAGGAGAAGAGAGTGCAAGAAAAATCACTTTTAAAGAGGATTTAAAAAAATTAGATTTACCAAAACCAAGTAATGAAATTTTTTGTGGCAATGGTTTTGATGTGCACGAATTTGGAGAAAAGCGTCCTTTGCTTTTAGGAGGGGTTGAAATTCATCCTAGTAAAGGTTTAAAAGCTCATAGTGATGGAGATGTTTTGGCTCATTCTTTAATTGATGCTTTACTTGGAGCTGCTGCGCTTGGAGATATAGGTGAGCTTTTTCCAGATACAAATATGAAATTTAAAAATGCTAATTCTATGGAGCTTTTAAAGCAAGCTTATCAAAAAGTTAAAGAAGTGGGATTTGAAATTATAAATGCCGATGTAACTATCATAGCACAAGCTCCAAAAATGCAAAATTTTAAACAAGATATTGTAAAAAATATAGCCAAAATTCTAGAAATAGATGAATTTAGAGTTAATGTAAAAGCAACTACAACAGAAAAATTAGGTTTTGTAGGAAGAGAAGAGGGTATAGCTGTCTTATCTTGCATAAATTTGAAATATTTTGATTGGACAATATAATGAAAGTTTTAATTATAGAAAATGAAATTTACTTAGCACAGAGTATAAGTATGAAATTAAGTGAAATTGGATATTGGTGTGAAATTATTAACTCTTTTGATGAGTTAAAAGATGAAAAGACTTACGATGTCATTCTTCTTTCTACTAATACTAATAATTTTATCAATGCAGTTGAAAAATTTAAATCTAGTATTATAATTCTTCTTATTTCATATATAAGTACAGATACCGTTTCTGACCCATTAAAAATGGGAGCTAGTGATTATATTCAAAAACCTTTTATGATGGAAGAATTATTAAGAAAAATCAAGCATCATCAAGATTTTAGAAAACTTCTTGTATTAAATAATACTTATGAAAGTTATTTTAAATCACATTTTAAAAATTTAAAAACTATTGAATACAATTATAAAAAAATTAAATTCCCTCTTATAATCCAGACAAATAATCAAGATAATGCTGATTTTTTTGTTTTTAGTTATATGAAAAAATATGATTTAATTTTTTCATATATTGATCTTTTAGAATTAAGTTCATTGGAAAAGATTTTTAAACTCATTTCTTATAACAATATTATATATATAAGCAATTTTCAAATCTTAAAAAATACAGAAAAAGAAAAAATTTTAAATTTTATTAAAGATAAAATGGTGATTTTGCATACAAGTACTGCATTGGAAAAGCCTGTAAATTTTGATTATATTGATTTAAGAAATGATGAAAAAAATATCAATAATAATGAAATCTTAACTATTGATGAATATGTAAAATATATAATACTTACTTATCAAAATATTTTTCCAGATACAGATTTGTCTAAAAAATTAGGAATTTCAAGAAAATCTTTATGGGAAAAAAGGAAAAAATATGAAATCAGCAAAAGAAAATAAAAGTATAGTTATTAATGCTAATGAATTTAAAATTCTTGCACTTATTAAAGAAGGAATGCTTGGTCCTTATAGATATTTAATGAATGAAGAAGAAAGCGAAGAAATTTCACGCACAAAGAAATTTAAAGGTCATACTTTTCTTTATCCATTAACCTTTGTTTCTAAATATAATAAAATTAAAGAAACTTTAAAAAATATTCAATTTGGCGATAAAATCGATCTTATATTAAATAATCAAATAGTTGGACATATAATTTTTCATTCCCAGTTTAAATATAAAAGTCATTTTACAAGTATTTTTAATTTTAATGAGTGTTTTTTAGATGATAAAAATGTATGTATTAGCGGGGAATTTGAAATTTATAATTCTCCTATTAAAAGTATTAAAGAAAAATTTTTAAGTATTAAAAATAATCTTAATGCAAAAAAAATTACAGCGATAGTTTCAAGTTTTGATCCTTTACATAGAGCTCATGAGAGAATTTTTAGATGGAGTATTGATAAGGCTGATCTAGTAGTAGTTTTTTTAATAGAATCTTATGAAGAAAATGGACTTGATTTTGCTCTTAAAGAAAAATATTTAAATAAATTTATAAAAGATTATTTGCCACCTGAGCGTATTTTTGTATTTCCTTTGCAAGATACTGATATATTTCACGCTCATTTAAATCCTGGACTTGAAGGGACTATTGCTAAGAATTTAGGTTGTACGAAATTAGTAGTGGGACAAAATCATACCGGACTTGGAATGTTTTATGATTGTAATCAACCTAAAACTATTTTAGATGAATTTGCTAAAGATTATGGTATTGAAGTAATTGTTT
Source organism: Campylobacter sp. TTU_617 (assembly GCF_016599045.1). GTDB lineage: Bacteria > Campylobacterota > Campylobacteria > Campylobacterales > Campylobacteraceae > Campylobacter_D. The sequence continues at coordinate 46,036 of NZ_JAENKV010000006.1, read as the reverse complement.
TACCTGAGTTTGTTTTTTGCGATAAGTGTGCTATTATAGTAAGTACAAAATCTTGTCCCCATGGACATCACCATCATATGCATTTTAATAGTAATTCTTTAAAAGAATTATTAAGAGCAGGAATCATTCCCCCAGCTATTTTTATGAGAAAGGAAATTTCAAGTATGATTTTGAGCAAACTTTTTCCAAATCGTTTTAAAAATATGCAAAAAATTTATAATGATCTTTTTCCTACTAATGGAATCTTAGAATATAAAGAAGATGAAGAGTTTTATCAAAAACTTTTAGAAGTTCATCAAATGTCTTATATGGTGTAGATTATGAGAAAATTATATTTAACTTTTTTTTATTCAGGTTGCACTAAAAAAGCTTCTGGGACCTTTGGAACTATAGCAGCTTTGATTCCTGCATTTTTTATTTTAAAATATTTAGGAATACAAACTTTATTTTTACTTTCAATACTTATCTGTATTGCCTCAATTCGTGTGATTGATAATTATGAAAAAGAAACTAAAATTCACGATGATAAACATATAGTAATTGATGAAGTTGCTGGAGTATTTTTAGCTTTAGCTATTTTTGGAAATACACTTTTTGCTTTTTTACTTTCTTTTATATTATTTAGAATGTTTGATATTTTAAAACCTTCTATTATCGGGATAGTCGATAAAAAATTTAAAGGAGGCTTGGGCGTAATGCTAGATGATATGTTGGCAGGGTTATTTGCAGGATTGCTCAGTGCTGTAATTTATGGAATTTTAAATCATTTTAATTTATTACAATGGGATATCGAATTAAAAAGTTTATTTTAAAATAAATTTAAACTTAAATTAATATAACTTTAAAATTTATTCTTATATAATTTAAGTTTTAATTTCAAAGCAAGGAAGAAAAGCTTATGGCAAACCATAAATCAGCTGAAAAAAGAGCAAGACAAACAATTAAAAAAACAGAAAGAAATAGATTTTACCGTACAAGACTTAAAAATATCACTAAAGCTGTTAGGGTAGCTGTTGAGAATAATGATAAAAATGCTGCAAATGAAGCTTTAAAGATAGCAAATAAAAGCATACATGCTATGGTAAGTCGTGGTTTTTTAAAGAAACAAACTGCTTCACGTCGTGTAAGTCGCTTAGCACTTTTGGTGAATAAAATTGCATAGATTTTAATGCTAGCTGAAAAATTAGAACCTTTTTTAAAACGCTATGAAGAACTCAATTCTCTTCTAAGCGATACTAATATTTTAAAAGATATTAGTAAAATGACTCTCCTTTCTAAAGAACAAAAAAATTTAGAACCCATTGTAGCTAAAATTAAAGAATATTTTAGAATTTTACAAAATATTGAAGAAAATAAGAATCTATTAAGTGATGTAGATTTAGCTGAGCTCGCTAAAGAAGAGCTTAAAAATTTAGAAGATTTAAGACCAAAATTAGAAGAAGAGATAAAAATTTTACTTTTACCTAAAGATCCTAATGATGAAAGAAATATTTTTTTAGAAATTCGTGCTGGAACAGGTGGAGATGAAGCTTCTTTATTTGTAGGAGATTTAGTTAAGGCTTATGCAAGATATGCTGAAATTCGTGGTTATAAACTTGAAATTGTAAGTTCAAGTGAAGGAAGTGTAGGGGGATTTAAAGAAATTATAATGCTTGTAAAAGGCGAAGGAGCTTATTCAAGATTGAAATACGAAGGCGGAACCCATCGCGTTCAAAGAGTTCCTCAAACTGAGTCACAAGGTAGAGTCCATACTTCAGCAATTACGGTTGCTGTTATGCCTGAGGTTGATGATATAGAAATTGAAATTAATCCTAATGATTTAAAAATTGATGTAATGCGTTCAAGTGGTCATGGAGGCCAAAGTGTTAATACAACTGATAGTGCTGTGCGTATAACTCATATTCCAAGTGGAATTGTTGTAGTAAATCAAGATGGAAAAAGTCAGCATAAAAACAAAGAAAGTGCAATGAAAGTTTTAAAAGCTAGACTTTATGAAGTGCAAGAAAATAAGCGTTTAGCTAAAGAGAGTGAAGCAAGAAAATCTCAAGTAGGAAGTGGAGATAGAAGTGAGCGTATAAGAACTTATAATTTTCCACAAAATAGAATTAGTGATCATCGCATCAATTTAACACTTTATCGTTTAGATGCAATTATGCAAGATGGTCTTTTTGATGAGATAATAGAACCTTTAATTGCACACTATCAATCTTTATCTTTACAAGAACAAAATCTTTAAGTATTTATGAGGGTTTTAAATTTTTTTTATGAAAATCCTCATAAATTTGAATTAAATTATGAAAGAAAAATAAAAATAACTTCTACGCGTACTCTTATTAAAGGACCAAAATATTGTGGCAAGAAAACCTTAATTTTTAATTATCTCTCTCAGTTTAAAAGTGAAGAAATTTTATTTTTAGATCTAAAAGATTTGAGATTTGAGGAAGAAAGTTTAAAAAATTTACCTTCTTTTTTACAAAAAAATACAAAAATTAAAATTCTTTGTTTGTATAATCTAGAGCATAATATATCTTTAAAGGATATAAATATATCAATTATTTTAAGTGCAAATAAAAAAGATTTAAAATTTGAGGGTTTTGATGAATTGGAGCTTGATTATTTTGATTTTGAAGAATTTCTTAGTATAGGTAAAAATATAACTTCTAATCATTCTTTAGGACTTTTTTTAAATTATGGAAGATCTAATTTTAACAATCAAATGTTAAGAGATAATTTTACAATTTTAGAGCTTGAAATTTTAAAATATCTTGCTTATAATCTTGGAAATCAAATTAGTATTACAAAACTTTTTCAAAATTTAAAAAATAAGATTAAAACTTCAAAAGATAGCGTATATAAAAGTATTAAAAAATTAGAAAATGAATATATTATTTATAATGTAATGCACGATAGCAAGGCTTTAAAAAAAATTTATTTTCAAGATTTTGCTTTTAAAAATGCTTTTTGTATAGAAAAAGATTTTAAGAAGCTTTTTGAAAACCTTATTTTAAATGAATTATTTAAATTTAAAGAAGATATTTATTTTAATAAATTTTTCACTTTTTATTTAAAAGAATCCAAAATAGCTTTTATAGCAAGTCCTACTTTAGATATAGATTTATTAAAACTTAAAGCTAAAAAAATATTACCCAAAGCATTGGAATTTGATATTTTTCATATATTTTTTATCACTCTTTCTAATGAAGAGAATTTTTTTGAGCAAGGGGTTAAATTTGAAATTTTACCTTTTGATAAGTGGGCTTTGAGTTTTTAAATTATCATATTTTTCAAGCTCATATTTTTCTATAATTTTTTTAATAATGCCTATATAAGTATTTTTGTTTTCTGAATAAGAGTGCAAGTTTTCAACAGCTTTAAGTCCTGTAATATTTTTACCCTGAATAAAACAACTTTGTCTTAATGATCTAAAATCCTCGTAAGCAAAATGACGATTTAAATTAAGAATATAAGAATCAACACTTTCTTGCAAAGAATCAAAAATTCTTATTTTGTGTTTTTTTCCTTCTTGTCTTTCGTTGGGAATTAAACCTTTTTCTCCCCAAGTCCATTCTCCAAATAAATTATTTGCTTCTCTTGCAAAACGACTAGTAGCGGTTGCACTTTCAACTAAAGCTTGTGCTATACCCATAGATTTTGGAATAAGATTGATTTTTTTTTCATATTCATCTAAATTAAATAAATTGCTTATGCGATATTTATTTTTAAGTTCTATAAGTTTTTTTAAGCCATTTATATCAAGGTTTCTAAAACCTGTTTTAGCCCCTTCTTTGATAAAATTTTGGACAAATTCTCTTTCTTTTAATATATTTTCAAATGAATGGTCAAACATTTCATTCATTTTATTAAAAAATATTTCTCTTTGTTTTTCAGGATCTAATTCATAATAATTTTTTTCAAAATTATCAAATCCATAAAGAAAAATAAAACTAAATAAAATAATAATTAGCTTCAAAACAGCACCTCACTTTACCTTGAAAAAATATTTCATTATCTTTAAACTGAAAAATTAATTCTTCATTACTTTTGGGTATTATTTTTATTTCATCATATACTAAAGAATTTAAAAAAGCTAAATAAAAACAAGCACCCATTCCTGTTCCACAAGCTAAAGTTTCATTTTCAACGCCACGTTCGAAAGTGCGCACTTTCATAGTTGTTTTATCGATAATTTGTACATAATTTACATTAGCATTATATTTATCTCTTAAAAATTTAGCTTTTTGAATATCAAATTGGTTAATATCATTGCAAAAATGCACTAAATGTGGTACACCGCTATTGCATTCTTGCCAAAATTCATCTTCATATATAAAAGGTTCTTTTATATATTTTATTTTTCCTAAATTTATATTAACAAGATCATTTTTTATTTGTGCTCTTATAAGACCAGCGCCTGTTAAAAAACTAATATTTTCATTTTTTTTATTAAAATGATGTGCAAAATGTGCCGCGGCTCTGGCTCCATTACCGCACATATTAGCTTTGCTACCATCATTGTTATAAAATTCCCATTCAAAATCAAATTCATTGTGCTTTAATATAGCTATCATTCCATCTGCGCCTATGCCTTCATAGCGATTGCAAAGGATTTTAGCAAGAGCACTTTTATCTCCTTTTTTATCAGCATTAAATATTATAAAATCATTTCCACTAGCATAGTATTTATAAAATTTCATTTGCTTCCTTAGAAAGTTTTTCAATAAATTTTATACTTTTTTCTTGAAAAATTTCATAAGAGCTTTCATTGGTAATCACAAAATCTGCTAAAGAAACTTTTTTTTCAATATCCATTAAAGCTTCAATTCTTTTTAAAGCTTCTTCTTTGCTTAAATTATCTCTTTGCATAAGTCTTTTTAAACTTAATTCTTTAGGAGCGTAAATTAAAATTACCTTGCCTAAATTTTTATAAGCTTTGCTTTCAAAAAAAAGTGGAACTTCTATAAAAAAAGGTTTATTTTCGCATTCTAAAATTTGCATTTGTTCTAAAATTTTTGTTCTTATTTTAGGATGAGTAAAATTTTCTAAGGTTTTTTTTGCTTGTAAATTCGAAAAAACTATTTTTGCAAGATTTTTTCTGTTTATTTTATTATTTTCTATTAAGCTTAGTTTATCTGTATTAAATGGAATAAAAATTTCTACTAACTCTTTTGAAAAATTATCTAAAATTTGATGAGCAATTTTATCTGCACTTATGCTTTTAAATCCCATAGAATTAGCTATTTTTATAAAAGAACTTTTTCCACAAGCTATAGAAGCAGTTACAAAAAAAGCATTTTTCATCTTATACCTTATTAAATTTTATTTCGTTAAAATATCTTTTTCATTCTTAAAGGAAAATAAATGAAAATTTCATACGAAGATGCAGGCGTAAGTATAGATAAGGGAAATGCTTTTGTAAAAGCAATTAAGCCTATAGTAAAAGAGACTTTTAATGATAATGTAATAGGGGATATTGGATCTTTTTCTGGAGCTTTTAGAATTCCAAGTGGTTTTAAAAAACCTGTAATTTTAGGAGCTACAGATGGAGTTGGAACAAAACTACGCCTTGCCATAGAAAGTAAAAAATATGATTTTATAGGCCAAGATCTGGTAGCTATGTGCGTAAATGATTTAATTTGTAATTTTGCAACACCTTTATTTTTTTTAGATTATTATGCAAGTGCAAAACTTGAAATTGAAGTTGCAAAAGCTGTTATAGCAAGTATTGCTAAAGGATGTAAAGAAGCAAATTGTGCTTTAATAGGCGGAGAGACAGCTGAAATGCCTGGAATGTATGCAAAAAACGATTTTGACCTAGCTGGTTTTGCTGTAGGTATAGCTGAAGAAGATGAGCTAGATAGAGTTAAGTTTGTTAAAAATGGAGATATATTACTGGCTTTACCTAGTTCAGGACTTCATTCTAATGGATACTCTTTAGCAAGAAAGGTGTTATTTGAAGAATTAAAAATGAATTTTGATGATAAGATCGATGGTAAAAAACTAATTGATATATTATTAGAACCTACGCGTATTTATGTAAAAGATTATTTAAAATTAAAACCTTTTATAAATGCTTTAGCACATATAACGGGTGGAGGAATTGTTGAAAATTTACCACGTGTATTACCAAGAGGTATAGGTGCTGTAGTTAAAAAACATTATTTAAAAACTCCTGAAATTTTTTATACTATTGGAGAAATTGTAGAAGAAGATGAGATGTATAGGAGTTTTAATATGGGTACTGGTTTAATAATGATTGTAGAACCTAAAAATGTAAGTAAAGTATTAGAAAATTCAGATGCTTTTATTATAGGAGAGGTGGTGATTAACGAAGGGGTTGTTTTAGAATGAGAAAAATTGTGTTTCATTGTAGCGGTTTTGGCGATACCCTTGTGTGTTTTAAAGCTCTTTATGCTATAAAAGAACTTTACCCTAAAGATAAGCTTATTGTACTTTATTGCAATGAATGGGGAGGGGATAACTAAATTTTTAAAAAAACTAAGTTTTATTGATGAGGTATTACATTCTAGTAATTTTTTTCAAGATTTATCATTATTAAATCCTGATATTTTTATAAGTATTCAAAGATCAAGTTCTTTTTTTAAAGAATTAAAAAAACTTAAACTTAAAAAATGTATAGTAAATCCACATTTTATTTCTCTTATTTCAAGTTATTTTACAACTCCATTTCCTTATTTTAGAAGTAAAAAACATATGAGCAAAATTGCCTTAAAACTTGTTAGAGCTATAAATACTAAACACTATGATAAAAATATTTTAAAGATTGATTTTTCAAAAGTAAAAGATTTTTTACCCAATGATGATAGTTTAAGTAAAAATTTTTTAAAAAATTTAAAATATGAAAAAATTATAGCTATTAATCCTTTTTCTAATAATAGTGAGTATAGAGGTGTAAATTTCTTTATCAAAGATTGGTTAAATCTTGCTCGAAATTTAGCTAAAAATCATAGAAATTTTTTATTTATACTTTTAAATTTTGATATAAATCCTATACAAATTAATATTAAAGAATCTAACTTAAAAATATTTGTTAATAATGACAATATAGCCTCTTTAGTAAGTATTTCTAAAAAAATTGATTTTTTTATTAGCGTGGATACAGGTAATGTTCATTTATGTGATATTTTACAAATTCCGAGCTTGGTTTTTATAAGTAAATTAGCCGCTTTTAGATTTAGTGGTGGAAGTTACAAAGGAAAATATGATAGCTTAGTAGTAGATAAAGGCTGGCAAAAAAATTATAGAAAAGTATTTAATACTTTTAGCCAAAAAGCTTTTTTACAGATAAAAAATTTAAATTAATAATTTTTATAAATTTATTAAATATTATTAATTTTAGGAACGAGATAAATTTGAATGTGTATTTTAAATAAGGGTTAAAAAAGATTTATGATTAAATACTTTTAAAGTTATGCAATTAATATTGATACGAATGTTTTTAAATTGTAAAAGATTTTATTTATTAAAATGGTTTATTGTAGAAACATTTTCTAGATTAATTCTATAAAAACACTAAAAAAGCTTATAAAATTGCCAAAATAGTTTATATTAGAATTTACGAAATTAAAAATACGATACATCTTAAAAGACATAAAAAAATATTTTTTTAATTGATAATACTTAAGAAGCTGATGAAATAATATTTCAATTATAAATTAGCCATAAATTTACAAAATTATAAGTTTTATTAATAATAAAATCTTAAACTTATTTTGAAAATATTAATTTCTAAAATAAAAGCTATATTTTATAAATTTTTATTTTAGAGAATAATTTATATATTTAGTTTTTGATACAGCTATGAATTTATAAATACTAGATAAATATATTAATTTGATTGATTATTTTTCATTTTTTTTAAATTTTCTAAAAGCCTTGCTTCTTCACCATTACCTTTGCTTTCATAGAATTTTAAATCTTTGCTAAGATATTTTTGCTCAACCCATCCTCCAAAATCGTGAGGATAAAGATAATTTTTTTTATCTGGATGATTATTATTTAGAAAACTTGGAATTTCTAGAGCTTGATTATTTTTTACATAAGCTAAAGCCTGATTTATAGCTTTATAACTTGAATTTGATTTTATGGCACTTGCTAAATATACTACACATTGCGATAAAATAATTCTAGCTTCTGGATAACCTATATGTTTAACTGCTTGTAAAGTTGAAATTGCTAAATTTAAAGCATTAGGATCAGCATTGCCTATATCTTCACTAGCAAATATTACAAGACGTCTAGCAATAAAATCAGCATTTTCTCCACTTTGTATTAATCTAGCTAAATAATAAAGACTAGCATCTACATCGCTTCCTCTTAAGCTTTTAATTAAAGCACTAATTAAAATAAAATGTGTATCTTTTGAATTTACTCCTTCGTTACAAGTATTATTTTTAAGTTTTTTAAGATTAATTAAGCTGATATGTTTTTCATCTAAAACAAGTGCAAATTCAAGCCAATTTAACATTGCTCTTGTATCTGAACTTTTAAGTAAAAATTCTTTTGCATCTTCATCAATGCTAAATTTTAATTCATTTTGAACTTTTGAAAATAAGAAGTCAAGATCTTTAGTTTTTAAACTTTTAAACTCAAAAAGCATAGAGCGGCTTCTAATGCCTTCGCTTAATACAAAATAAGGATTTTCTGTGCTTGCTCCTATTACAATACAACGATAATTTTCCATGGGAATTAAAAGCATTTCTTGTTGGGTTCTATTAAGACGATGTATTTCATCTATAAAAATAAAGGGTTTATAAAGACTATTTTTATAATTTTCTAGTATTTTTCTAAGTTCTTCGAGTTTAAAATTACCACCATCAAATTCATAAAAATCAAGTCCAAATTCTTTAGCTATTACTCTTGCAAAACTTGTTTTTCCACAACCTGCTGGACCAAAGAATATACTATGAGGGAGTTTTTGCATAGCAATGAATTTTTTAAAAATTTCTACAAGTTCATATTGTCCTAAAATTTCATTTAGATTTTTAGGACGAAATTTTAAACTTAAATTAATCAATCTAAAGAAATTCCTAAATTTAAATCATTTCCATTAATTTTTATATGAGAATCATTTTTCGTATCACTTATACTAAGATCCATCACATATTTTCCATCTTTTTGTATAAAATACTCATCAAATCCACCCATAAAAATAGTGCTAGGAAATAGTTTTGAAATTATCTCATCACTTATAATTGTAGCCTTGGCTTGATAATCTCTATTGAAAGCTTGAATATTTGCATTCATTTTAATTTCTTTTTTATTTTTTGAAAAACTAAATTCTTGTATGTTTAAACTAGGATTGAATGCTAAGAATTCTGTTAAATAAAATTCTAGATTTGGTTTTATTCCTTGATTGAGTTCTTTATTTAAATTTTCTAAAGTTTCTTTTGATATTTGATTTAAAGATAAATTTAATTTAAGATCTTTAATTTCTTCTTTAGAATCTGGTGTAATTTCATTAGAAATATTATCAATATTTAAAAGTATATTAAAATTTAAAGTTTTATTATTATTTAAATTGGTGTCTATTTTAGAAACAATATTTTTAAAATTAATTTTATCTATATCAAGATCAGAAATTCTAATTTCTTGCTCACTTTCATAAAAAGTATTTAAAAATTCATCAATACTAAGTGCAGAATTTAAATAATTATTAAAACTTATTTTATTTGCTTGAATGTGCTCATAAAATGAATCTATAATAATTTGTTCAATATCTAAACTAGCATTTTTAATTTTTGTTTGCTTATCAAATAAAATATTTGCCTTAAGACCTTTGAAAATAAAATCTTCTTCTTTATGGCTTAAATTCACATCATTAAAATAAATATTAAAATTTGTATCATTGAGTGTCAATTTTGCATCGAATTTCCCAAGAGTTTCATTTGAATTTAAAAAGGGATTACTAAAATTTCCTTCCAAATTTTTAGAAGTAAAAAAATTATTATACATATTTAATTCAATTTTAGTTTTTAAATTTTTATTTAAATTAGTAAAAATCATATCATAAGTTATATGAGACTTAAAAAAACCTTGATCAAAATTGATATTTTCAATTTTATAAAACTCTGTATTTTGAGTAATAAGATTAAAAATTTTTTGATTCATTTTACCTACATAAAAAATATGCGTAAAGTATGCTATGATAAGTATTATAAAAATGCTAATAATTTTTTTCATTTCTTTTCCTAATTATTTTTTTTGCTTTTTCCCAAAGTCTTATACCTAGTTTTTTTGCTTTTTTAGAATTTAAATCATTGAATTTTTCGTTATTTTTTTCAAGTTCTAAAATTTCTTGTTTAAATTCATAGAATTTTCTTTGGGCGAATTTATTAAAATCATTAATTTTTGGATTTTTTTTAAGTTCATTAAGATTAAAAATAAGTTGTTCTCTGCTTTCTGAAGCAAAACGTTTAAGTTTTGCAAATAAATTATCTAGCTCATTTTCTAATAAATTTTCAACAATTTTTTTAGAAGGATTATTTTGTTTTTTACTCTCTATTTTTAAAAGTTCAATAAAATCATCTTCTATATGTATCAATTCTTTACTTTTTATATAAATCTCTTCTTGAAAATTTTTATAGGCAAAAGAATTTTTAAATTTTTCTATACTTAAAGTAATACCTTCTTGAGTTCCTTTGATGCTTCCTAAGCATAAGTCTTTAGCATAAACTATTGATTCATTTGCTATTTCAAAGGCAGTATTTAGCACTATACTTGAAATTTTAAGCATTCTTTCCTTTTCAAAATTTGTTTCACAAATAGCATTATATACAAGATTTTTAGCAATTTCACTACTTGTTAATTCAACATCTTCTCCTTTTTCAAGTGTTGTTAAAAAAGCACTTTCGGCAGTTTCTTTTAAAATACCTAGCATTTCAATATCAAATAAAATTGCATCGTTGATATTACTTAGTAGCTTATCTTTATAAGATGAGTGCAGTAAAGTTTTTTCAAATTCTAAAACATTATTAATAATTTGATTTTTTAATATATTTTTTTGATTTTCAGCTTTTCTCTTAAAAATAGCCATTTTATCGATATAGCTATAAAGAGTATTTTCTTCTTCGTAAATACTTGCTTTAATGAGAGTTCTTATGAGCAAGGTTGCATTTTCATCGTTTAATAAATCAATTTTTTTAAGTGAATTTAAAAATTCGATCAAAAGTTGATTAAGAATTTCCTGAGAATTATTTTTATTTTTTTCTACTTGTTCTTTGACTAGATTAAAGACTAATTTTTCGATTAAATTTTTAACATTTTCTTTAGGGGAATTTAAAAGTGAATTTTCAAAAATAATTATAGTATTTTTCATAATCAAATTTTCTTTCTATAAAACAAATTGAGCTTTATTTTTTAATTTTTCAAAAATATTTAGACGATCTTTTTTGCTATCTACATAAACAGAAAGCAAATAACTTTGATATTTTCCATTTTTACTTGAGTTTGTGTGTTTAAATTTAAAATCTCTTTGCTTTAAAATATCTGTAAAAATTTCTTCTGCTTTTGTTTCTGCATAAAAAATAACCTTATAATCCCAATAAGTAGGATAATTTATGATAGGTTCTTGATTAAGATCTATTATATTCTCCACTTTTACCCCCTTGTTTATGTTCTAAAATAATATTATCAATACGCATAGTTTTATCAATAGCCTTAACCATATCATAAATAGTAAGCAAACCTATACTTACTGCTGTAAGTGCTTCCATTTCAACTCCTGTTTTTCCTTCGCATTTAATGCTTACTAATAATTTAAAAGAGTATTCTTTTTCATTTTCTATTATATTTGTTTGAATTTGACTAAGCATTAAAGGATGACACATTGGTATAAGTTCGCTTGTTTTTTTAGCACCCATAATTGCTGCTATAACGGCAGTTTGTAAAACAGGCCCTTTTTTAGCTGTATTTTGTTTTATAGCATTAAAAGCTTCTTTACTCATAAAAATAATTCCACTTGCTGTAGCAATTCTTTGTGTGATATCTTTTGCACTTACATCAACCATTTGAGGTTGATTGTTTTGATCTAGATGGGTGATTTTCATAATATACCTTAATAAAAATATTAAATTATAACAAAATGATTAAAAATTTAAGCTAAAATAAGTTTTATATAATTATTTATAAGGAGGAAAATATGACTTACGATGATGAAGAATATGTAGATTATGATGAATTAGAAGAAGAGCAAGAATATAAAGATTATCCAAAAAACTATAATTATGATGAAGATGATTATGAGTATAGTGATGAGGATAAAGATGACTTTTATGAAATGGATTAATAATATCCAACGCACATGCTATCAGTAATTTTAATGCGTTTTTCAAAAGGGGCTGGACTAAAGAAATGGCATTTTTCTATATAGATAAATTGATGATAGTCCAGTCCCAAAAAATCATAAAATGCTTTTAAATTTACAAATTTAACTCCATAAATCTCTTTAATATCTAAAATTTTATAAATAGAAGAATTATTTTTTTTAACTAAATGAGAAGGAGCTAAAGTTGTAAAAGAACAAAAAGAGCTTGCAAGAACAAATCCATTTAAATTACTGCATTGTTTTATAATATGTTTATATTTTTTTAAAATGCAATTTTTATGCAAAAAAATCGTTCTTGTTCCTTGATATTTAGCAATGCTAATATTTTTCCAAAATTTATAAGCATTTTTTGATATATTTGCAAGTTTATGAAATTCGGCATTTAAGATATAATCATCTAAAAATTCATTTGGTGGTAAGATGATAGTTTTCATCATCTTTTAATTTTTATTTAAATTTTCTTTTACTTTAGGAGGTAATTTCGATAAAAAATTATGTATATCAAAAGAAATTCCTTGTAAATTTGCTTCTTCAAGAAGTGCTATAGCAGTTTTGACATTAAAAGAAGAGCCACCATTATACGGGGTAAAAAGATGATCAATAACCGATAAAGCATAAGATGATTTTTTAATTTTTTCAGAAGCAGAATGTGGAGTATGTATAAAGCAAATAGTTTCAACTAAACTTTCATCAAAATTCCAACGATGCAGTAAAAAACCTAAAAATGATATATGATCAACTCCTAAATATTTATTTTCAGCCTCTTTTACATCATCAAATCCTGTTTTTTTAAGATATTCTAAAAATTCTTTATCCTTGTTATTTTGCATTAAAAAATTAGCAAATACAATCATACCTAGTCTTAAAAGCAAGGCGCACGGAGCAAGTAGATAAGAAAGTTGTTTATCTTCTTCATTAAGCCAATTTGAAATAAAAAGTATTTCTTCTCTACAAGTATTTAAAAAAACTGAAGTATCTAAACCATAGGGAGTAAGATCAACTTTAAAATTATCCTTAATAGAATCAGCAGTGATAAGGTTTTTAATATTTGCAATACCTAATAAAGTAATCACTTGATTAATAGTTGTAATTTCTCTTGAGAAACCATAATAAGGAGAATTAGCAAGCTTTAAAAGTTTAGCTGTTATCAAAGGATCATTAGAAATGATTTCAGCAACTTTGTTTGTCTCTATATTAGCACCTGATTTTTCTATATAATCATTAAGTTTTATAATTGTATCAGGCAAAGGAGGAAGAGTTTCTACGCTTTTAAGTAAAATTTCATTTATGTCTTCATTGCTTGATTGCATTTTTATTCCTTTTATTATGGTTAAATGAACACTAAGTCTTTATTATATCTAAATTTTAATTTACTATTTGATTAATAATGAATTTATTTTTTTGAGTAAAGTTAGAAGTATTAAAAAAGAAGTTAGAGTCAATTAAATTGACTCTTAAAAAATTATTTTAAATGTTCTTTAACGTTTTGAACAATTTTTGCAAAAGCATTAGCATCATTCATGGCTAAATTAGCTAAAATTTTTCTATCAAGCTCTATATTTGCTTTTTTAAGACCATTGATAAATTTAGAATAGCTAATATTATTTAATCTACAAGCAGCATTGATGCGTATAATCCATAAACGACGAAAATCTCTTTTTTTACGACGTCTATCACGATATGCATAAACTAAACTTCTTTCTAGTTGTTCTTTTGCTTTTCTAAAATGTTTATGGCGACCACTATAAAAGCCTCTTGCTAGTTTTAAAATTTTCTTATGTCTGCGGCGTCTTACTATACCTGTTTTTACTCTTGCCATATTTATTCCTTTTTTACAAATTGGCGTCCAAAATGGATCTTTCCCTATTTAGGGGAGCTTAAATGACTTTTGTCAAAAACTTAAATTCCTAACATCTTTTCAACAGCTTTAACATTTGTGCTATGAACGTATTTAGCTGTTCTAAGATCACGCATTCTTTTTGCAGGTTTTTTTGTCAAAATATGACTTCTAAAAGCAGAGCCTCTTTTGATTTTATTTTTACCTACTTTAAAGCGTTTAACTGCGCTTTTAACGCTTTTCATTTTTGGCATATTTTTCCTTTAAAATTTAAGAATAGTGTTTGAAATACTAATGAAATTTTGCTTTTTTTACGCTGAATTTAAACTTTTTAGTAATTATTTTTTGGCACAACTTTTGCTTATAAAACCTAAGTAATATTTTTGAAAAGAGATTTTTATGTTAATAGGTTTAGCTAATCCATATCAAAATTTGGCTTTAACTCATTATGAAAAAAGTGCATTATTAAATTTAAATAGTGAAGAACAGATTACTAATTTAAATAATGATTTAAATTCATCTTTTGATTATAAATTTACCCAAACAACTTATCCAAGTGAATTTGGTTTTAGGATAAATGAGCAAGGTTTTTTTAGTGAAGATTTAAATAAAATTTCTCATATTCCACAATCTTATCAAATTCATATTAAAAGTGTAAGAAGTATAGCCAAAGAAATGGTTAAGCAAGATGAAAATTTAAATTATAATCAAATAGATTTACCCTATATACTTAATAGTTATTATAGTTCTTTAAAAGCTTTAAATCCAGAATTTAAAGAAAATAATAATGATAATTTAAGTCGTGATGAAATTTCTAAACTTATGCAAGGATTTTCAACTGATAATGGAAATTTATTAGGACAAGTTAATCGTGTATACGAAAATCAAGAGATGTTAAATTCAGCTTTAGATAAGAATAAAAATTTAAACACCTTAATGCTTGATAATAAAATTATTAATTTTCATTTTGATAAAGCAATCAATAATACTTCATCTAATGAAATTATTAAACCATATTTAAATAAAAATTCAGAAGTTTCAAAATCCGGTCTTTTAGCTAATTTTATTTATCAAGATATAAAAAATAAAAATGAAGAACAATTAAATTTTTTTATGAAGCCTATAAATCTTGATTTTAATTCCCATAGAAATTTATATAAAATTTTAGAAGGAGATGGGTCTATTGAAGATTATATTAAGGAAAATAATGAAAAAAAAATGAGTTTTGATCTTTATCTTTATGTAAATGGTGTAGATAAAAATACAATTTCTAAAGAAAAACTTTCTGTATTTTTTCAGCAATATATAAACTATCAAAAAGATATGGATTTAAGAGAATTTGCAAATTCTAGCTCCATTTTTAAAATTTATACAGATTCTTTAATTGAAGAATTTAATACTTTAAAACAAGAATATCAAAATCAAAACAATAATGAAAATTTATCTTTAATTAATCAAGAAAAAACTCAAAGCTTTAATTATTTTTTAAAACACAGGGAAAGACAAGCAAATTTAAATAAAGTTTTATATTCTTACATTAATGCAATGTCTTAACATTATTGAATAGCAATTTTATAAAATTTAGTTTAAATTTTATAAAATTGTGCTATTATCAGTTTAAAAGATTAATAAGATAAAAAATATCCTAATTATTTTAGAGGAATGAAATGAAAGTATATTTAGATAATAATGCAACTACTATGCTTGATCCTAGCGCTTATGAGCTTATGTTACCTTTTTTTAAAGATATGTACGGCAATCCTAATAGTCTTCACCAGTGGGGTTCTCAAACTCATCCGGCTTTAAGAGAAGCTATGGATAAACTTTATGCAGGATTAAATGCAAGCGATTTAGATGATATAGTTATAACTTCTTGTGCGACAGAAAGCATTAATTGGGTTTTAAAAAGTGTATATTTTGATTATATTTTGCATAAAGATCGTAATGAAGTAATTATTTCAGGCGTAGAGCATCCAGCAGTTATAGGTGCTGCTATGTTTTTAAAATCTTTAGGAGTAAAAGTAATAGAGCTTCCAGTAAATGATGAGGGAATTTCTACTCTTGAAGATTTAAAAAATGTTATTAGTGATAAAACAGCATTAGTAAGTGTTATGTGGGCAAATAATGAAACAGGTATGATTTTTCCTATTAAAGAAATGGCAGAGCTTACTCATCAATATGGAGCTTTATTTCATACTGATGCTACTCAAGCTGTAGGAAAAATTAAAGTAAATTTAAGAGAAATGAATGTTGACTTTGCTTCATTTTCAGCTCATAAATTCCATGGTCCTAAAGGAGTTGGAGGACTTTTTATTAAAAAAGGTTTAAAATTAACTCCTTTATTGCACGGGGGTGAACATATGGGGGGACGTAGAAGTGGAACATTGAATGTGGCTTTTATCGTTGCTATGGCTGAAGCTTTGCGTATTGCAAATATGATGCTAGATTTTGAAAATTCTCATATTAGACGTTTAAGAGATAGATTAGAAGATAAAATTTTAGCTATTAAAGATACTTCTGTAGTTGGAAAAAGAGAGCACAGAGTTCCAAATACAATTTTAGCAAGTATTAAAGGAGTTGAAGGGGAGGCAATGCTTTGGGATCTTAATAAAAATGGCATTGCAGCTAGTACAGGATCAGCTTGTGCAAGCGAAGCATTAGAAAGCAATCCTATAATGGAAGCTATAGGGGCAGAAAATGATCTAGCTCACACAGCTTTAAGACTTTCTTTATCACGTTTTAATACAGAAGAAGAGATTGATTATGTTGCAAAACAAATTGAAAGTGCAACACAAAGATTAAGAGCAATTTCTTCTACATATGCTTATAATCCAAATAATTATAAATAAAAGGAAATATTATGGGAAAAAATAGCTTAATTGGTGGATCTATTTGGGAAGAATATTCTCAAAAAGTTCAAGATAGAATGAACAATCCAAAATTTATGGGTGAATTTAGTGAAGAAGATGCTAAAGCGCGCAATGCAAAATTGATAGTTGCAGATTTTGGAGCAGAAAGTTGTGGTGATGCTGTAAGGCTTTATTGGCTTGTTGATGAAAAAACAGATACCATCATAGATGCTAAATTTAAAAGTTTTGGTTGTGGAACAGCTATTGCAAGCAGTGATACTATGGCTGAGCTTTGTATAGGAAAAAAAGTTGATGAAGCTGTTAAAATTACAAATTTAGACGTTGAATTTGCAATGCGTGATAATCCAGAAACTCCAGCTGTTCCTCCGCAAAAAATGCATTGTTCTGTAATGGCTTATGATGTTATTAAACAAGCAGCAGCTAAATACAAAGGAGTAAATCCAGAAGATTTTGAAGATCAAATTATAGTTTGTGAATGTGCTAGAGTAAGTCTTGGAACAATTAAAGAAGTGATTAAACTTAATGATTTGCATTCTGTTGAGGAGATCACTCAATTTACAAAAGCAGGGGCATTTTGTAAATCTTGTGTAAAACCAGGTGGGCACGAGAGCAGGGAGTATTATCTGGTTGATATCTTAGCACAAACTAGAGCTGAAATGGAAAAAGAAAGACTTCAAGGAAATTTAAAAGATGATATTGCTTTTAATGATATGACTGTAGTAAAACAATTAAAAGCCGTAGAAACTGTTTTAGATAGTGAAATTCGTCCTATGCTACATGGCGATGGTGGAGATTTAGAAGTAATTGATATACAAAAATCAGAAAATGGAACTATTGATGTATATATACGCTATCTTGGTGCTTGTAGCGGATGTTCTAGTGGCAGTGGATCAACACTTTATGCTATAGAAAATATTTTACAAGAAGAATTAAGTCCAAATATACGTGTTTTACCTGTTTGATTAAAGCTTAAATATAAGCTTTAATTTTTATTAAAACTTGAAATTATATTTTAATAAAAGATTAAGCATTTAATGAATTAATTTTTAATTGAAATATAATAAAAAATCTATAAAAATAGATCCAATCTAAAATTGAAATAATACTGAACGCAAAATACTTCTTAATACCGAAGAAGCTACTAAGATGACTTTTATAATGCCTTTTTAAAAGTTTTAGGTTGTGATGTTTTTAACCCTAGTGTTGTAGTGCTAGAATACACTGCAGATATAGGAACTAAAAAAGGCGAAAAGGTTGATTATGTAATTTTTAAAGATTCAAAACCTTTTATACTGATCGAAGCTAAAAATCATACTGAAAATCTAGATAATCATAATAATCAGCTTGTAAGATATTTTAATGCTAGTCCTAGTATAAAATTTGCTATTCTTACTAATGGAATTGAGTATAGATTTTTTACTGATATGGATCAAACTAATTTAATGGATAAAATCCTTTTTTAGTAGTAAATCTTGAAAAATTAAAACCTATGGATATTAAAGATTTAAAACGCTTTACTTGCACAGATTTAAATTTGGACGAAATTTTAAGTATTGTTATGAAAAAAAGCATTATAGAGGTATGCAAGAAATATTTAAAAATGAAATAGAAAATCCAAGCGATGAATTTACAAGTTTTTTTGCTAAACAAATGACAGAAAGAAGAATGACTAGTGCTGTTTTAGATGAATTTAGAAATTATATAAAAAAATCTTTTAAAGAAATTATTAATGATTTAGCATATGAGAAAATTACGAATATTAAAAATAATTTACAAAGCATCAATGATGATGAAGATGAAGAGCAAATTGATGAGAGTAAAGATATAGTAACTACTGAAGAAGAATTACAAGGTTTTTATATAGTAAAACCAATACTTGCGCAAATTAATGCAAATCTTGATGAAATAAATTATAAAGATACTTTGAGTTATTTTGGAATTTTATATCAAGACAAGGTTACGAAATGGATATGTAGATTGTATTTTAATACAACTAAAAAAAAAGTGTCAGTTTTCCTGATGGAAGTGTGAAAAATATTGAAAAATTAGAAGATATTTATAATCTAAAAGATGAAATTATCAAAGCTTATGAGAGTAGAAAATAAATCAAAAAATCTAAGTTTTAAATTTTATAAAACTTAGATACATTTTAAGGTATTATAGATTTCTGGATTAGAAAAACTCGGAGGAAAAGGAATAGTTGCTGAGAATTCTTTATAGGTATTTCCTGGTAACTTATCAATAATTTCTATAATATGTGATACTGAATCACTTTTCATTTTTGCTTTTTTAAGATTTTCTTCATAAAAGATATCTTTATTTGCTTCTTTTCTATCGGCCATACTAAGATAAAGATAGCATTTTCTTATATCAAATTTGGTTAAATTTTTAACTATTCCTTTGATAATTAAATTTTCATTCCTTAAATCTCTTGTATAACTTAGTTTTTCAATACTTGCTTTGATGGTAAATTGATTAATTGTAAGGAAGGTTGAATAAATTAAAAGAGAACTAAAAATAGTATTTATAGTATAAAATAATAACGCATTTTCTTTTTGTTTGACTTTCAAAAAAATGATAATACAAATAAGTATAAAGCATAAAAATAAAATAATAAAAGCCAATAAATGAAAAATAGTAAAATGCATTAAAAACACTTTGAATCTAATTTTATAGTATGGTTTTCGTCAATAAAATTCTCAAAAGTTATTCTTTGAGTTTGGGTTGTATTTTTTTTCAGATCTTTAATCTCCATACTTTTTATTCTATAAGGTATAAATTGGTTTTTATAATAAAGTATTAGATTATTTTTATCACCAATTCTATAAATTTTAGCCGTAATTTTGCAAATTTTAAAATTAGTTTTAGCATTATTACTGATATCAAAATCAATAACTAGAGAATTTGAGCTTTGAATTTTTAATTCTTGAATAATATTTGTTTTGCGATTCCTTACTTCAAAATCTATAAATCTATAGCCATATATATAAAGAAAAAAACAAACAACAATATTAAAAGCAATAATAATTAAAGCAGTAATTGGCCTATGTCTTAAAAAAAAACATAAAAGCAATACGCAAATAAAGAGAAAAAAGATAAGTAAAATTAACATATAATCAACCAAATAAAAGTGGTTGATATAAAATAGTAAATTTTCTCTTAAATTTTGCATTTTTCTTTTAGTATTTAATTGTTAATAGAGCTTTGTTTTTTAGCATCTTTTGTATCAACCCAAATATTTGGGACCGCACCACCAGGAGTTAAGAAAATTTTAGCATCTTTATTAATTTTTAAAGCTTCATTAAATTCTTTTTGAGTTTCTATTTGCTTAAGTGTTAATAAAGGATTGTTTAAACTATTAGCAATTTCTTTATTTGAATATGCTTGAGCATCTGCTTCAATCTTAACAGCCATTGCCTTACCTTTAGCACTAATAATGGTTGCATTAGCCTCACCTTCAGCTAAAGCTGCTTTTTTTAAAGCCTCTTGATTGGCTCTTTCTACTTCATATTTTGTTCTTTCAGCTTCTTGTTTAGCAATTTGAACGCGTTCAATTTGTTCTTTGACTTTAGAAGGAAGTATGATTTCTCTTAATTGAACAGCACGAAGTTCTACCGGTTCGTTTGGTTGTGCTTCTATAGTTTTTCTAATACCCTCTTCAATTTGCGTAGCTATAGCATTACGATTAGTAGGTAATTCTTCTGCTGTGTATTTACCTACTACACTTCTTACTACATCACGCACAACAGGATCGATAATTTTATTTTCCCAATTTAAACTCCAAGTAGCAATAGTTTGGGGAACTTGTAAAGGGTTTAAGCGATATTGAACGGTTACATCTATTGAAACTGGAAGTCCTCTTGAATCCAAAACAGAAATACTATTTTTATTGATAACACCAGAGCCTAAATTTAAATTTTCATTAGTTCCCTCTATGGAAGCATAATTAATTTGTCTTACTCTAGTATCAATAATAGTGATTTTTTGTACAAAGGGTAAGAAAAAGTGAAGTCCTGGCTCTAAAGGGTTAGGATTGTATTTACCAGTTGTTGATTTAATCCCCATTTCACCAGAATTTACTATAGCAAAAGGTTTTGCAATAACGATTAATAATATAATTGCTAAAATAGTATAAATTATAGGTGAAAATTTTCCAAAACCTTTAAAATTAAAATCTGGGGTTTTAAAATTTAAGTTTTGTTTATTGTTCTGATTTTTTTTATTGAAATAATCATTTAAATCAGCCGGCATTTTTTTCCTTTCTTGAATATCTAAAATTATAAAATCATTAATTTTTAGTTTTTTTAATGATTTTATAATTTTATCAAAAATATACTAATGAAATTAGAATTTATGAAATTGAGTATTTAAAATTTTTTAAGGAGTTTTTTATGCCTTTAGTTACTATAAAGCTTGCAAAACCTGCACTAAGTAAAGAGCAGAAATCAAATTTGATTTCTGATATAACAGAACTTTTAAGTACTAAATATAATAAAAATAAAGAAAGAATAGTTGTTGTTTTAGAAGATATTGAAAATTATGATATTGCTTTTGGTGGAAAAAGTGTAGAACAAATTAAAAAGGAAGAAAATGATTGAGTTAAAAATAGGAGATATTGCACCTACTTTTGAATTATTAAATCAAGATGGAATTAAAATTTCTTTAAAAGATTTTATAGGAAAAAAAGTAATTTTATATTTTTATCCAAAAGATAATACCCCAGGTTGTACAATAGAAGCTTGTGATTTTAGTGGAGATTATGAAAAATTTAGTGAAAAAAATGCAGTGATTATAGGAGTAAGTCCAGATAGTGTTAAATCTCATACCAATTTTATACAAAAATATAATTTAAAACATATTTTATTAAGTGATAGCGAAAAAGAAGTTTCAAAAATGTATGGAGCTTGGGGACTTAAAAAAAATTATGGAAAAGAATATGAAGGTATTATAAGATCAACTTTTGTGATAGATGAAAAAGGAAAAATTATTAAAATTTATAAAAATGTTAAAGCTAAAAATCACGCGCAAAAAGTTTTTGAAGAACTTTGTTTATGTTAGTTCATATTTGTTGTAGTGTTGATTCTCATTTTTTTTTACAAGAATTAAAAAAATATTATCCTAATGAAAAACTAATAGCTTTTTTTTATGATCCAAATATCCATCCTTATAGCGAGTATGAATTAAGATATTTGGATGTAAAAAGAAGCTGTGATAAACTCAAAATAAAACTTTACAAAGGTGATTATGATTATATAACTTGGCTTAATGCAGTGCGTGGTTATGAAAATGAACCAGAAAAAGGATTAAGATGTTCAATTTGTTTTGATTTGAGAATTTTTAAAAGTGCTCAATTTGCGAAAAAACTTGGTGAAACAAAACTAACAACGACACTTCTTACAAGTCCTAAAAAAGATTTAAAGCAACTTGAGGAAGCTTTGAATAAACAATGCACTTCTTATGGTATTGAATTTATAGCTCCTGATTTTAGAAAAAATGGGGGCACACAAAGACAATTTGCACTAGCAAAAAAAGATATGCTTTATCATCAAAATTATTGTGGCTGTATTTATGGGCTTAAAAAGCAAAAGGAAAATAAAAATTTTATTGATGAATTAATGAGTCCAGTTACTAAGCAAATTCTTCCTTCTAGTATAGAAGAGAGAATTTTACTATATAAAAAAATTTCTAGATTAGAAAAACAAAAAATTGCTTTTAAAATTTTAAGAGAAAAATTTCTAAATTATAGACTTTTAAAAGCTTTAATAAAAATTGATAAAAAAGTAGTTAGAAGTTATATTTTATTTTATTCTCATTTTAAAAATCCTTATATTAAATTTAGTTTAGATAAAGATTATGAACAAGTTTATATGAGTTTTAAAGATGAGATAAATTTTTGGGATTTTGATTATTTTAATGCTTTATTAAAAAATAGATTTGCAAATTTTAATGATTTTTTAAAAAAACCATTAAAAATTAAACAAGAAATTTCTTTGCGTCAAAAATTATTAGGTGCTTATAATCTTTCTCCTATTATTATTTTAGATAAAATTATTAAAGGACGTTATGAAATTTTAGCTCAAAGTGAAATTTATTTTGATACAAGAGAAAAAATTGTTTTTATTTAATATCGTTTAAATTTTTATGCTTTTATTAGCATTTTTTTTGTAGAATTTCGTTTTTTATAAATATAATAATTATTGAAGGCTTTTAATGATAAATGTATCACAAATTCAAGAAATTTTACCCCATCGTTATCCTTTTTTGCTAGTAGATAAAATTATTGATCTTCAAAAATCACAAGTAGTTAGAGGCTATAAGAATATTAGCATTAGTGATCCAGTTTTTTTAGGACATTTTCCAGATCATCCTATTTATCCAGGAGTATTAATTTTAGAGGGTATGGCACAAACTGGAGGAGTTTTAGCTTTTGAAAGTATGGAAGATAAGGTTGATCCTAAAAGTAAAGTAGTGTATTTTACTGGTATAGATAAAGCAAAATTTAGAAATCCAGTGCGCCCTGGAGATAGACTTGATTATGAAATGAGTGTTGTAAAAAATCGTGGAAATTTATGGATTTTTCAAGGAAAAGCTTTTGTAGATGGTGCATTAGTTGCAGAAGCAGAACTTAAAGCGATGATAATTGATAAATGAAAAATATTCATCCAAGTGCAGTCATTGAGCAAGGGGCTATTTTAGGTGAAAATGTTGTTATAGAGCCTTATGCTTATATAGGAAAAAATGTAAAATTAGGCAATAATGTCACCATAAAACAAGGAGCAAGAGTTTTAGCTCATACAAGTATAGGAAATAATTCTACTATTTTTTCTTATGCTATTGTAGGAGATATTCCTCAAGATATTTCTTATAAAAAAGATGAAATTATAAGTGGTGTAAATATAGGTAAAAATTCAATTATTAGAGAATTTGTGACAATAAATTCAGGAACACAAAAAGCAAATGGATTTACAACCATAGGAGATAATGCTTTTATTATGGCTTATTGCCATATTGCACATGATTGTATTTTAGGCAATAATATTATTTTAGCTAATAATGCAACTTTAGCAGGACATGTTGAATTAGGTGATTATGTTATCGTTGGCGGATTAACTCCTATACATCAATTTGTTAAAGTTGGAGAAGGTTGCATGATAGCTGGTGCATCGGCACTTTCTCAAGATATAGTTCCTTTTTGTTTAGCTGAAGGCAATCGTGCAAGCATTAGAAGTCTTAATTTAGTAGGAATTAGAAGACGTTTTGATAAAGATGAAGTAGAAAGATTAAATAAAGCTTATAAATTTTTATTTAATAAAGGCAATATTAAAGAAAATGCCCAAGAATTGCTAGAAAAAAATTTAAGTGAAAATGTAAATAAAATGTGTCAATTTATTTTAGAAACAAAGCGAGGGATACCTATTTATAAAAGGAAAAATAATGGCTAAAAAATGTAGTTTTTGTGATGAGGTAGAGAATTCGCAAAGAAGAATAATTTCAAATGAGCATGGTGATGCTTTTATTTGTGAATATTGCGTTGAAGGAGCTTATACTTTAATTTTTGGTGAAGAAAAAAATTTAAAAGAAGTAAATCAAAAAGAAGATAATCATTTTAAAGATTTAACTCCAAAAGAATTAAAAGCTTATCTTGATCGCTATGTTATAGGACAAGAAAGAGCTAAAAAAGTTTTTAGTGTTGGAGTTTATAATCATTACAAAAGACTTTTTAAAACACATTTAAGCGAGGATGATACAGAATTATTCAAGTCAAATATTTTATTGATAGGTCCTACTGGAAGTGGTAAAACTTTACTTGCTCAAACTTTGGCAAGATTTTTAGATGTTCCTATAGCTATTTGCGATGCTACTTCTTTAACTGAAGCAGGATATGTTGGAGAAGATGTTGAAAATATTTTAACTAGATTATTACAAGCTGCTGATGGTGATGTAGAACGTGCTCAAAAAGGCATAGTATTTATTGATGAAATTGATAAAATTGCAAGGATGAGTGAGAATAGGTCAATTACACGTGATGTAAGTGGAGAAGGGGTGCAGCAAGCTTTGCTTAAAATCATTGAGGGTTCTTTGGTTAATATTCCTCCAAAAGGTGGTAGAAAACACCCGAATCAAGATTTTATTCAAATAGATACTTCTAATATCCTATTTGTTTGTGGTGGAGCCTTTGATGGAATAGAAACTATACTCAAAAGAAAATTGGGTGATAAAATTGTTGGTTTTTTTGATGATAAAAAAGAAAAAGATAAAAATCTAATGGAAAAAATTGAGCCTGATGATCTTGTGCATTTTGGGCTTATACCGGAGCTTATAGGACGTTTGCATGTGATTGCTTCTTTAAATGAATTAAACGAAGAGGATATGATAAGAATTTTAACTGAACCTAAAAATGCCATTATAAAACAATATCAAAAGCTTTTTGCAATTGATGGGGTAAGATTAAAATTTGAAGAAGATGCTATAAGAGCAATAGCACAATTAGCTTTAGAAAGAAAAACTGGAGCAAGAGGACTTAGAAGTATTATAGAAGAAATAATGACTGATTTAATGTTTGAGCTTCCTGAATATAAAAATTATGACATTATTATTACAAAAGGTGTAGTTTGTGATAATGAAAAGGCTTTATTTATTAAAAAAACAGATAATAAAGGAAAAGAATGATACTTGATCAACTTATAGGATTTTTTTCTAGTGATATGGGGATAGATTTGGGTACAGCTAATACTTTAGTGTTAGTTAAGGATAAGGGCATAGTAATTAATGAACCTTCTGTAGTAGCAGTTGAGCGTGAAAGATACGGAAGCAAAGCTAAAATTTTAGCTGTAGGAAAAGAAGCTAAAGATATGGTGGGAAAAACCCCAGGTAATATAGAAGCCATTCGTCCTATGAAAGATGGTGTTATAGCTGATTTTGATATGACAGAAAAAATGATTCGTTATTTTATAGAAAAAACACATCGTAGAAAATCTTTTTTGCGTCCTAGAATTATTATTTCAGTTCCTTATGGCTTAACTCAAGTTGAAAGAAAAGCTGTTAGAGAAAGTGCTTTAAGTGCTGGTGCTAGAGAAGTATTTTTGATCGAAGAGCCAATGGCAGCAGCTATTGGAGCGAATTTACCTATACAAGAACCAAAGGGAAATTTAGTTGTAGATATAGGCGGGGGAACTACTGAAATAGGAGTTATTTCTTTAGGTGGGCTTGTTATTTCAAAGTCTATTCGCACCGCTGGAGATAAGCTAGATATGAGCATAGTAAATTATGTTAAGGAAAAATATAATTTAATAATAGGCGAAAGAACCGGAGAAGAGATTAAAATCACTATAGGATCAGCTATTCAACTTATGAAAGAATTATCAATGGTTGTTAAAGGACGTGATCAGGTAAGTGGTTTGTTAAGTCGTATTGAGCTTACAAGCGAAGATGTAAGAGAAGCTATAAAAGAACAACTTAAAGAAATTGCAGATGCTTTAAAAATGGTACTTGAAATGATGCCACCTGATTTAGCTTCAGATATTGTTGAAAATGGAGTTGTTTTAACAGGAGGAGGTGCGCTTATTCGAGGACTTGATAAGTATTTAAGTGAAATTGTTCGTCTTCCAGTTTATATAGCTGATGAACCTCTTTTAGCGGTAGCAAAAGGAACAGGAAAGGCTTTAGAGGAAATTTCATTATTGCAACAGCTAACTAATGAAGAGTAGAATTCGTTATATTTTAATTTTAGCTTTTTTGGTTTTTATTTCTTTTTATTATGGAGGGATAATAAAAAAGAATGTCCTTTGGATTAATGATTTAGTAATTGGAAATTTTTATAATATTAAAGAATACGTTTATAATAATATTTCAAAACATTTTAATCAAGCAGAGCAGATTTCTTATTTAAAAAAAAGAAATCAAGAGCTTGAAAATTCAAGTATTTTAGCTACCACTTTTGCTAATGAACTAAATCGCCTTTTAGAAGATAGAAATTCAACTCAATATTTTCCAAGAATTTCTTTAGTAAGAGCCATATCTTACGTTCAAATTAATGATTATAAAAGAGTATGGCTTGATTTAGTAAAGAATTATGAAAGTAAAAATAGAGGACTTATTTATAAGGGATTTACCGCAGGTATTTCTATCTATAAAGATGGACGTGCTATGGCTTTATTGCAAGGTGACAGTCAATGTGTTTTTTCAGTTTATATTGGAAAAGATAAAGCCCCCGGTTTGATTCAAGGTCGTGGCGGTAAAACTTATGTTAATTTTATTCCCAAATGGGCTAAAATCCAAGTAGGTGATGAAATTTTAACAAGTGGTCTTGATGGTGTATTTTTTGCCGGAATTCCAGTCGGTGTTATTACAAAAATTAATGATGAGGATATGTATAAAAGTGCCGAGATAGATCCATATGCTAAGATAAATATCCCAGCATATTTTTATATAGTTGATAATTTATGATTGATTTTTTAAAGCAATTAAAACACCTTCTATCATTTTTTTAATATCTCCATCTAAGATATTATCAACTTGAGAAAAAGCTTCATTAGATCGGTTATCTTTGACTTGTTGATAAGGAAAAAGTACATAAGATCTTATTTGATGCCCCCAACCAATTTCACTTTTTTCATTTGTATTATTAGCATCTTGTTGTTTCATAAGTTCTAATTCATAAAGTCTTGATTTTAACATTTTAAAAGCAGTGGCTTTATTTTTATGTTGGCTTCTATCATTTTGACATTGCACTACAATTCCGCTTGGCATATGAGTTATTCTTACAGCTGATTCTGTTTTATTAACGTGTTGACCACCAGCTCCACTTGCTCTATAATAATCAATTCTTATGTCTTTTTCTTCAATTTCAATTTCAATATCATCATCAAGTTCAGGGCTTACCATAACACTTGAAAAACTAGTATGACGACGTCCTGCACTATCAAAAGGAGAAGTTCTTACTAAACGATGAATTCCATTTTCAGCTTTTAAATAGCCATAAGCATTTTCACCCTTAACTAAAAAACTAACATCTTTAAGTCCTGCTTCATCACCTTCTTGAAAATCTAAAGTTTCAACTTTAAAGCCTTCTCTTTCGCAAAATCTTAAATACATTCTATAAAGCATACTTGCCCAATCATTACTTTCTGTTCCACCAGCTCCTGGATGTATAGAAACTATTGCATTTTTACTATCATTTTCTCCACTTAAAAGCATAGAAATTTCAAGACTAGTGATAGTATCTTCTAGTTTTGAGGCATCATCAAATAAAGATTTTAAAATTTGTTCATCATTTTCATCATTGGCTAAATCAAAAAGTTCGCTAGCATCATTAACTGCATTGAAGGCATTTTCATAGTTTTTTAAAAGATTAGAGATTTTTGTCTTTTCCTTACCTATAACACCTGCTTGTTTAACATCACTCCAAAAACTTGGAGAATTTTCTAATTCTTCTATTTCTTTTAAGCGTTTTTCTATATCGTGTGGTTTTATAATAGAGGCGATATTATTAACTTTATTTTTAAGAGTTTTAATAAGCTCATTAAATTCATAATTATCCATAAAATTCTTTCTTTATATTTATAAAAATTTTTATAATTTTATCAAAAAATTAAAAATTTTATTTTAATTTTAAAGATTTATAAAATTTTAAGCGTTATGTTAAATACTTAAGTATAAATTGATAGGATTATTAGATAAGTAAATTATCTAATTTTAGCTTTTTCCAAACTCCTTTTTCAACCTAGGCACATCTTGGAATATAAATTTGATATACCCCCCCCCATACCAATTTTTTCTAGCTTTTATAAAAGCTTCACCTAATTTATAAGTAAAACATTCTTTTTCTTTTAAAGCTTCATTATAATCAGGATAAGTTTCCAATGGTGGTAAAGTAAAGCTTGAGTTTTGTTTTATTTTTTCTTTATATATTTTTTGTTCAAGTTTGTGTTTATCCGCTATATAAGATAAAATAAAAGGCATTCTTATATATCCAAATACACTTTTTGAATTTTCTATTAAAGCTTGCCCTAATTTATAAGATAAATGATTATGAATTCTTGCTTTAGCTGAATTTGGATTTATCATAGTTAGTTTAGGTATTATAGTATTTAATTTTATACCCATTTGTTTAGCCAACTTCTTATTTTGTAATTTTTTAAAGATTAAATCTTGTTCTAGATTGGCTAATTCTAAGTTTTGTTTTTTAATAGGTAGAGAATTAAGCTCGTTTTGTAAAATTATTTTTTCTTGATTTAAAGTAGAGATAGTGTTATCTTTTTCTTTGATTTGGTTTTGTAAAGGGGTTAGTTTTCTTGGATCCATTATGGCACAATACTCATCAATAATTTCTTTATAAAATTTTATAGGTGGGATTAAATGGTTAAAATCATATTCTTTATCTATTATTATTTTTTCATTAGACAAGGCTTCAAAATTTATCTTTTGAGAACAAGAAGAATAATCATTTTTGATAAGAAAAAAACTAATAAAATTCATACTAGAATTTAAAAGTGGCTTAAATTTCATATTAGGTTTTATGCTTAAATCATCAAAGTGAGTAAAATTAGTAAAACCAAGATGAGAAAAGTTAATTCCCCATTCTGTTTCTTTTTTATTTATAAATTTAAATTTACCTTTAGAATCCCAAAAATGAATCCCTATAATTTTATAATCATTATATTTTTGATCAATTTCTAATTCATCATTGTAATCTATAAATAAACATTCTTCTTTAAAGCTTGAATTTTCTTTGATGAAGCACTCTTTAGAAAGCTTTTTGCTAAAATATTTAGCTTTAATAATTTTAAAAGTAGGATTATCATAAGAAAAATTAATTTTTTTTAGGTTCTAAAAACTTATGAAAGTTATTTGCTATATTTTCTCCTAAAGTTCTCATAACAAAATCAAAATCATGAGCACCGCCATCTCTTAAAGCTTGAAAAGTATAAAGTAAATTGGTTTTAATATAGAATTCTTGTAAATCTATAACATTAAAACCATATTTATTAGCTAGTTTTTTATGAAAATTATTAATGCTTTTTATACATATGTTATTAAAAGAGGGGAGTGAGATGGGGCTTATAAAAACTATAATTTTTTTATTTAAATAAAAAAGCTCTTTATAAAACCAATTAATAATTTCAAAAGAATATTTTAATCTGTTTATATCATTATATAATCCTATATCATTAACATTAGAAGTAGTTATGACTAAATTAGCGTTTTTTAAAATTTCATAATTCCTTTTTAATTCATAAAGGTTTTGTAAAGCTGAAGTTCCTCCAAGAGCAAGATTGGTTACTTTAAATCCTTTTTTTCTTAAACCTACTTGAATACCATTAACCATTACAAAAGCACTGCCACCAAGTAAAACTATATTTTTATTTAGCATTAAATTTCTCACTAATCTTTGATATAATTTTGGCTTCGGATTATATCAAAAAAAAAAAAAATAAAAGTAGGGAAAATGCCAAAACTTTATCTTTTATCTCTAGGTTGTAATAAAAATTTAGTTGATAGTGAAATTATGCTAGGTCGTTTAAGCGAGTATGAAATTTGTGATGAGCCAAATAAAGCAGATGTAATAATTGTCAATACTTGTGGTTTTATTGAAAGCGCTAAAAAAGAAAGTATTGAAGCTATTTTAAATTTACACGAACAAAGAAAAGAAAATTCACTCTTAGTAGTTACAGGTTGTTTGATGCAACGTTACCGTCAAGAGCTTATGAAAGAGCTTCCAGAAGTTGATCTTTTTACAGGCGTGGGTGATTATGAAAAAATTGATGAGATGATACTTAAAAAAATAAATTTATTTTCAAGTTCAACTTATTTGCAGAGTGAAAATTCTAAGCGTATTATCACAGGATCAAATTCACATGCTTTCATAAAAATCGCCGAAGGATGTAATCAAAATTGCTCTTTTTGTGCTATCCCAACTTTTAAGGGCAAGTTAAAATCACGCGAAATTTCAAGTATAGTAAATGAAGTTAAAGATCTAGTAAAAAATGGTTATAAAGATTTTTCTTTTATTGCTCAAGATACAAGCTCATATTTATATGATAAAGGGCAAAAAGATGGACTTATTCAATTGATTGATGAGATAGAAAAGATAGAAGGTGTGAAAGCAGCTAGAATTTTATATCTTTATCCTACAAGTGTTAGCAAAACTTTAATACAACGCATTATTGACTCTAAGATTTTTGTGAATTATTTTGATATGCCATTACAACATATTAGCGATAATATGCTTAAAATTATGAAAAGAGGAATGAATTCTGAAAAACTTAAAGAAATATTAAATTTAATGAGAAATGCCAAAGATAGCTTTTTAAGGACAGGTTTTATTGTGGGACATCCTGGTGAAAGCGATGAAGATTTTAATGAGCTTTGTGAATTTGTAAAAGATTTTGGTTTTGATAGAATAAGTGTTTTTGCTTATTCTAAAGAAGAAGATACTGCAGCTTTTAATATGAAACAAATTCCTTTTAAAACTATAAATTCAAGACTTAAAAAAATAGAAAAAATTGTAGATAAAGTGATAAATGAGAGTTTTAAAAAAGAAGTAGGCAAGAGACGTTTAGCAGTTTGTACAGGAGAAAGTAGCGAAGGTGAATTTTTTATTGCTGGAAAAGATTTAAGATGGGATAGAGAAATTGATGGAGAAATTCTTATCAATGAAAGTGAATGTGGAAATTTAGAAATGGGACAAATTTATGAGTGTGAAATTTTACAAAGTGTTGATAAAAAACTTATTGCAAAAGCCTTAAGAAAATATGCAAATTAAAAAAGAAATTTTAGAATTTTTAAGGAAAGGTAAAAATTTATTAGCTTTTTCTTATGGAAGTGATTCTACGGCACTTTTTTATTTTTTAATACAAGAAAAAATTGAATTTGATCTTGCTATGATCAATTATAAAACAAGAAAAAATAGCGATTTAGAAGAAGATGAAGCTAAAAAACTTGCTTTTAAATTTAATAAACAAATTTTTACCATTTCAGCCCCTTGTTTTAAAAATAATTTTGAAAAAAATGCAAGAGCTTTTCGTTATGATTTCTTTGAAAAAATTTGTTTTAAATATCATTACGATAATCTTATTTTAGCCCATCATTTAAATGATCAATTAGAATGGTTTTTAATGCAACTTTCGCGTGGGGCAGGAGTGGTAGAGCTTTTAGGGATGAGTGAATTTGAAAAATGTAAAAATTATAATCTTATACGTCCTTTGCTTTTTATTTCTAAGAATAAAATTTTAAATTTTTTAAATAAAGAAAATATAAAATATTTTAATGATGAGAGTAATGAAAATGAAAAATATTTTAGAAATTATATTAGAAAGTATTTTTCAAATAATTTTGCAAAAGAATTTGAAAAAGGCTTAGAAAAAAGTTTTCGATATCTTCAAAAAGATAAAGAAAAACTTTTTGATATAAAAAAAATTAAAGAATTTAAAGATCTTTTAATTTGTCCAAAAGATGAAGGCTATATTGCAAAGACTGTAAAAATTCAAGGTATTGTTTTAAGTGCGGCTCAAAGAAAAGAAGCTTTAAAGAATGATTGTGTTTTAAGTGGAAAAATAGCTATAGTTTATAAAAATGAAAAAGCTATTGTATTTAAATATGAGGTTTGTGAAAAATTGCCTAAAAAATTTAAAGAAGAATGTAGAATTTTAAAAATTCCAAGACTTTTAAGAGCTTATTTATATAATCATCATATAAGCCCTTCAGATTTTATTTTGCAAGTTTAAAATTCTTTGATAGCTTAGATGAGTAAGAAAAATTATAAAGAAAACTTGTAAAAATATACCCAGAAGCGGTAAAGTTGAAAGCAAATAAAAACAAAGTGTGCTGAATTTAAACTCTAAAGGAGAGAATTTATTTTGAAAAAGATTAAAATTTTCCCTGTCCAAAACAAAGCTTGTAACATCTAGCATTAAAAGCTTATGAAAGAGATAATAAAATACAAGATAATAAATAAAAAGATTTATAAAAGGTAAAAATAAAAAAAGAGTACATAGCACAAAAAATGCTATAAATTTTAGAAATATTTTTAAAAATTCAAAAATGATTTTTATAAAAGGAATTTCATTTTTTATTTCATGGTGATAATGTTTCGAGTTGATTTCTTTAACAATAAAAGGCGTTAAAAAAGATGTGATAAAAAGTGCCAAAAAAACAGAAGCAAAAATAATAACAAGACTAGAAAATAAAATACTTATAATTGCTATAATAATTTGCATAAAATGAAAAGCATAAAGCCATGCCCAAAAAGAATTTTCATCTATGCTAAATAAGGTATTAAAATAATTAAATAAGAATGAAAATCCAAAAATAACTAAAATACTTACAAATAAAAAACTAAAAAGAAGCGGAATAAAAGCGTATTTTAAAAATTTAATACTTAAAAAATCTTTTAAGGCAAGTTTAAAAATGAGCATTATTTGACTTTTTTATAGTATTGTTCAAGACTTTGGTAGATTTCTTTATAATCAAAATTATTCTCTAAAATTTCATTTAAAATTTCATTATCTTCTTTACCATTCCATTTTTTTTTATAATTTCCTTCTTTATAGCCGTGTTCTTGTCTAAAGATATTTAAAATGTTTTTGCCTATATAAGTTTTATAAAGACTTTCTAAATTTAAACCACATTTAATAGCTAAAGCAAAATAATTTGATAAAAGAGTATATAAACGTAGATTAAAACCACTGCACTCATGAATCAGCAATTCAATGTCATTTAAAATATTATAAGTATCACTTTCATTAGGTTTCATCTTTTCTTTAGAAAAGTCTTGAAAAATACTTATAGAGCTAATTTCTATAGCAATATTGTTATAATTTTTATCGTTTTTATATTTTTCAAGCAAAAGACTAAGAATAAAATGCCAAATATCTACTAATTCAATGCGAACATTATCCCAGTCAGTTGATGAGCTAATATTTTTCCAATGTTTCCAAGCAAAAGAATCTATAAGTTCTGCGCATTCCATATAAATACAACGCCTCCAGCTTATAAGCTTGCCTTCTTTTGTATAACCGTTTTCCCATCCAATACCATTTGTCTCATCATTTAATTTTTGTTGAAGTTCTAACATATTTTTTAGTATTTCTATTGTTTGCATAGTTTTCTTTCTTAAATTTTTATATAATTATACTAAAAAATATATTTTAAATTTTTGAAAGTAAATAATGCAAAAAGAGTTAATTTTAGCTTCAAGGGATGATGGATTAGGAGAAAGATTAAGAGCTATTTTAAATGCAATTTATCTTTCTAAATATTTTAATTTTAATTTTGGTTTAGTGTGACATCCTTTAAATGCCAGTGAAACTGAAGTAGCTAAAAATAAATTAGCGCCAGTTATTGTTCCTAGCGTGAATGAAATTTTTTCTAAAGAATTTATACAAAAATATTCTTATAATGGTATTTTTGAAACTCGTATGGATGAATTTGGCAAACTCAAAAGAAAAAGTATAAATTTTTTAAAAGATGCAAAAGTTTTAAATTTTCCTATTCATATGACACAAAAGCGTTTAGATACAATTTTTAATGATTTAGATACTAAAGAATATAAAGCAAGTTTAATTAAAATCTGGCAAAAGCTCGATTTTACTCCTAAAATAAAAGAAATTTTAAAAGAAGCTGAAGAAAAAATTGTTAATTTAAAGAAAAGTATCGATGATAGACAGCTTTGTTCTTTGCATATAAGGGTAGGAGATGCTATTTTTTTAAATAAATTTCAAAAACAAATTATAAGACCTAATATTTTTGCAAGAGCTCTTAACTTTACACTTGCCATAAAAATCATTAATAAAGAATTAAAACAAATAATGCCATTATAGTTTTGAGTGATGATTTATCTTTATTGGAGTGTTTTAAAAACAAAATTCCAAAATTTATTAAATCTTAATGAAAAGCAAAAAAAGAAATTATTTTTTTCTATAGATTTATGTAATAAGAAAGATTATGTTTATAAGGCTTTATATGAAAATGCTTTAATGTCTTGGTCTGATAAGATTTATTATACTAAAACATCAGGTTATGCAAATTTAGCTGTTTTAACTGGTAAATATAAAGAAGATATTGGAATTTATGAGTATTTTGGCGATGAAGATTAATATAAAATTATTCAAAAATATTTAGAACAAATCAATGTCCATCCCTTTAAATCTTTTGTTTGTTTTCATGGTTTTAGACTTGCTAAAATTTTAAAAAAACCTTTAGAAGAGATAAAATCTTGGCTTAAAAAAGCCCATTTTTATAATCCAAATAACGACACTTTTCATCTTTTATGGATAGAAATTCTATTTAAAGAAAAGCAAATTAAAGAAGCAAACGAGTATATTGAAAATTTACTTACACAAAGAAAAAATGTATTTTTAGAGACTTTATTTTGTGGCAATATCAAGATATTATTGTGATTTTATATTCGATTATTTTTTTGAGTATGCTAAAAAAGGTTTTGAAAATATTGATTACATTGCAAGTTCAATCGCTTTAAATTTAGGATGCAACGAACTTTTTGAATTTTATTTTAAAGAAATTAAAGATAAATTTCAAACTCCTTTTAATTTTGAAAAAAATTAGGTGCTGAGTTTTTAATGAAAAATCATTTAAGTTATAAATTGGGTGAAACTATGGTAAAAAATTCTTTTACTTTGAAAACTTTACTTAAAAATCCTTTAGATTTATTAATGATTTATTTACAATTTAAAAAAGATAAATTTAAACACGATAATCCTTTGTCTTCTTATAAAGATTATGAAAGTGCTTTAAAATTTATAAAAGCTCATCCTTATTATAAAATAGGTTATGCTTTAATTAAGGCTCAAAGAATGTGGTATAAAGGTGGATATTTTATTTTTATAAAAGAGCTTAAAAAAATTGCGAAAGAATATAAATATAAATAAAGAGGAGCGAAAGAATTTAAAGAAAATTTATAATATTTAAGTTATCGTTAATTAAATTTAGAAATTTTTGCAAATTTTAGATATAGGATTAAAAAATATTTAATATTTTAAACTATCAAACTCTTACCTTAAGGCAAGAGTAATTTTAAGCATAAATATTAAGATTATTTTCTGCATTATTTTCATTTTCTTTAGCTATTTCTTGTTGTTTTTCAAGTTGCTTTTTCATTTGTTCTAAAACTTCATCTAATAATTTTTTACTATCTTCAAGCATAGAAGTGTTGGTATCTATATTCGAAGTTTGGTTTTTGGTGAGTAAATTTTGCAATTTATTGGTAAAATTATTCATAATAGCATTTTGGTGATTTTCATCATTTGGAGTTGGTAAGACATTTGCCATTTGCATTGCACTAGTAATGAGTTCTTTAGGATTTAGTTCTCCTACTTTACTCTTACTTAAAAAATCTTGTATCATTGGTTCAACTTCTTTCATAGCATCTTTAATTTCATTTAAATCATTTTGAGTGAGTTTTGATCCTTCAAAACTAAAACTAAAACCATATTGATGCTTTAAATTTAAATTTTTACCTTCTTCGTTATTGTTATAATTTAAACTTTGATTATCATACATAGAAAAAGCAAGATGTTTACCACTTTTTGTCGTATAATCCATAGAAAAATTTTGACTTTGACTTGCACTAAGTTCCATTTTGAACTCCTTTATTAATGAATGATATATAATATTAGATCGGATTTTTTTAAATTTATTGTAGTATAATTTCTTATGGATCAAAGAATTATAAATTTTTTACAAAATAATGAAATTTTAAGCTTTGCAATGCAAGATCGCAATGAGGTTTATATTGCTAACGCTTTTTATATTTTTGATATTTTACATTTTTCTTTTATTATCGCTTCTGATAAAAATACTAAGCATGTAAAACTTTCTATTATTAATCCTTGTATAGCAGTCAATGTTTATCAAGGTAAAAAAATTGCTTTATTGAAAGGGGTTCAAATAAAAGCTAAATTTATGGATGCTACTAAGGAGCAAGAAAAGCTTTATTATCACAAATTTCCTTTTGTAAAATTTCAAAAAGATATAAAAATTTATGCTTTATGTATTTTATGGGCTAAATTTACAGATAATACTTTAATGTTAAATCAAAAAATTGAATTTCAAAGAAATTGATTAACAAAAAATATATTATAATTTTTAAAATTTACAAAGAGAAGAAATAAATGTTAAATGTTATTTATGCTCTTTTTTTTAGAGAGTTAAAAACAAGATTTGGTGCAAATAGACATTTGGGATATATTTGGGTTGTAGGTGAGCCTATGTCTGTTATTTTGGTTATTACAATAATTGGAACTATTATTAGGGAATACCATCATCAAGTAATGCCAGAAGGAATTTCTATTTTTATGTTTTTAATTTCTGGTATTATGCCATTTTTTATGTTTAGAAGTATAGCTAATCAACTTATGAATGGCGTAGGGGCAAATTTAGCTTTATTTGCTTATAAGCCTGTAAAACCAATTCATGTATTTATTACCAGAACTTTACTTGAATTTTGTATTTATTTTGTAATTTTTATAGTTGTATTGTTTTTTACCGGTTGGTTTTTTCATTTAAATGTTTTGCCAAGACACTTATTAGATGTTATATTTTGTATTTTTTTATTGATGTGTTCAGGCTTTGCATTAGGAATTTGCTTTGCAATTATTCATCATTTTTTTGAACCCTTAAGAACCTTACTTACTTATTTTAGTATTGTTTTTTATTGGACTTCGGGTATTATTTTTCCTACTTGGCTTATGCCTAAACCTTTGCTTGAAATATTTTATTATAATCCTTTGCTCCATATTATGGAACTTTTAAGATATAATTTTTTTGATAATTATCCTTTATATGAAGATTGTAATTATGCATATCCTGTTTTTTGTATAACTATCGTACTTTTTATAGGTCTATTTTTTTATTATTACAATAGGCAAGCTTTAGTAGCGGTTAAAAGACAATGATAAAACTCATAAATTTAACCAAATCTTATCCTTTGTTTAATGGTCAAAGACATTATATCTTTAAAGAATTTACCTTTGAATTTCCTGAAAATTGTAGTATTGGTTTAATGGGCTATAATGGTGCTGGCAAATCAACACTTATGAGACTTTTAAGTGGTTCTGAACTTCCAGATAGCGGAAAAATTATAACAAATAAAAAATTATCTTGGCCCTTAGGTTTAAATGGTGCTTTTCAAGGCTCTTTAACCGCTAGAGATAATGTCAAATTTGTAGCAAGAGTTTATGGCTATAAGGGTGAAAAACTTAAAGAAAAAATTCAATTCGTAGAAGAATTTGCAGAACTTGGAAGATTCTTCAATGAACCTATGAGAACTTATTCTTCTGGTATGCAAGCTAGAATAGCTTTTGGTCTTAGTATGGCATTTGACTTTGATTATTATTTAATTGATGAAGCTGGGGCAGTTGGGGATCCTAAATTTAGAGAAAAAAGTATAAAACTTTATAGGGAGAAATTGAGTCAATCTAAAGTTATTATGGTTTCTCATAATATTGCCGAAATTAAACAATGGTGTGATAAAATTATTTTTATGAAAAATGGAAAAATTACAGTTTATGATGATATCGATGAAGGTATAGCTGTTTATCAAGGAAAAACTTAATGGAAGAAAAGAAAAATTTATTTGAAAAAATTAAAGATTTAAGTATATTTGATTCTTTTAAAATCGTTTGGTTTTTAATGATTTTTGTTGTAATTTATTATATCTTAATAGCAGCTAATCGTTATGTAACAACTATGAGTTTTGATGTAAGATCAACAAGTAGTGGAAGTATTCAAACAAGTGGAATTTTATCTTTACTTTCTAATGCATCTGGATCAAATGAAGATATTAAATATCTAAAAGGTTATATTTATTCTTCTGATATGCTTAATTTATTAGAGCAAAAGATTAAAATAAAAGAACTTTATGCAGATCAAAATATAGATTTGTTTTATAAATTATGGGAATCAACTTCTAATGAAGCTTTTTTAAGATATTATCAAAAACGCGTAAAAATTTATACAGATGATAAAACAGGTCTTTTAAATATTGAAGTAGAAGGTTTTACCCCACAATCTTCTTATTTGATTGCAAAAACAATTATGGAAGAGAGTGAAAAATTTGTTAATGAAGTTTCCCATAGAGCTGCAAGAGAACAAATGATATTTGCAGAAAATGAAGTAATCAAATTTAAAGAAAGGCTTCAAAAAGCTCAAAATGATTTGATTTCTTTTCAAAATCAATATGGAGTTTTTGATCCTTTAAAACAAGCTGAAAACAAAGCAAGTTTAATTGCGCAAATTGAAGCAAATTTAGCACAAAAAGAAGCTAAGCTTTTAACTTTGCAAAGTTATATGAATGATAGTGCCCCAGAAATTGTTACTTTAAAAGCTGAAATTGCAGCAATCAAAAAACAACTTAATAAAGAACAAGCTAAGATTTCATCTAATACTTCAAGTAAAAAATTAAATGACTTAGCAGCGAAATTTCAAGATTTAACCATAGAAGTAGGTTTTGCAGAAGAGGCTTATAAAGCAGCCTTAAAAGCTTATGAGAGTGCTAGGATAGAAGCTTTAAGAAAAATAAAACAATTAGTTGTAATACAAAATCCAAGCGAACCTCAAAGTGCTAAATATCCAGAAAGGATTTATGATATTGTTACAGCATTTATAGTTTTATCTTTGGCATATGGAATAATTAAATTTATTAAAATGATTATAGAGGAGCATAAATATTAAGATGAAAAAAATACTTATATTACTTATTTCATTTATTTTTTCTTTTGCAGCGGTAGATATATCTCAAATTGTTGCAAGTGAAAATAATACTCCAATTTTTGAACAAAATGCATCTTTAGCATATTCTCAAAATATAGAAAATAACTCAAGTATCCTAGAACGCAAAATGCCTCCTCTTGTATTTGGAGCACAGCTTTTTAATGGAAATTTTAAGAATTTTGCCCAAAGAGTTTATAATCCTGATTATAAAATTGCAGTTGGAGATCAAATAAGTTTAAAAATTTGGGGTGCTGTCGAATTTGCTCAAATTTTAATAGTAGATTCTCAAGGTAATATTTTTATTCCAAAAGTAGGAGCAATTAATTTATTAGGGGTAAAAAATAGTGCTTTAGTTTCTGTAATTAAATCTAAAGTAAATCATATTTATAAAAGCAATGTTTTTGTATATGCAGATATGAATGCTTATCAAAATGTTTCCGTTTTTGTTACAGGAAGTGTTAATGCTCCAGGTCTTTATCAAGGTTTAAGTTCTGATTCTATTATTCAGTATTTAGATAAAGCACAAGGTATAAATTTGGAATACGGAAGTTTTAGGAATATACAAATTTTAAGAAATAATGAAGTAATTAAAAATGTAGATTTATATGATTTTTTATTAAAGGGTAAAATGGAGCTTTTCCCTTTTAGAAGCGGTGATGTTATTTTAGTTGGAAATGTTCAAAAATATGCTTTTGTAAGAGGAGATGTTCAAAAGCCTTTTCGTTTTGAACTTGGAGATGATATTAAAACCTTAAGTGATTTAGCGAAAATTGCTGGAGCTAAACCTATAGTAACCAATGCTATTGTAAAAACTTATGCAGAAGATCATAAACTTGATGTGTATTCTTATAATAAAATGCAATTTTCAAAGGTTCTTTTAAGAACAGGGGATGAAGTTGAATTTCAGCCAGAATATGTTTCACAAAATATTAGTATATCTATAAGAGGTGAGCATGATGGTTTAGGTACTTTAGTTGTAAGAAGAGGAACCACACTAAAAGATATTTCAAGACTAATAAAAGCAAATAATCAATCAGATATAAATTCTTTGCAAATATTTAGAAAAAGTGTTGCTAGAACACAAAAAGAACTTATTAAAGCCCAACTTAAAGAACTTGAAACTTTAGCTTTAACTAGTACTTCAGTAACCCCGCAAGGTGCAGCTATACGTGCGCAACAATCAAGAACTATTTTAGAATTTATACAAAGAGCAAAACAAGTAGAGCCTAGAGGACAAATTGTTGTCGATGATGTAAAAGCTTATGATACTATCACTTTAGAAGATGGAGATATTGTAAATGTTCCAAGTAAAAATAATCTTATTATAGTTCAAGGAGAAGTATCTTTACCAGGAGCATTTGTTTATACTAAAAAAGAAGATTTAAAATTTTATATAAATCAAGCAGGTGGATTTAGTGATAGAGCAGATACTTCTAAAGTTTTAGTTATAAGAATTAATGGCAAGGCTGAAAAATATCATAGTGGAATGAAAATTGAAGCAGGAGATTCTATTTTGGTATTGCCTAAGATAGAAAGTGAAAATTTACAGATCTTTAGTATGCTTACTCAAATTCTTTATCAAATTGCTATTGCAACTAATGTTGTATTAAAAATATAGGATAAAAAATGTTAAATAGTATTGAAATTGCTAAAGAAGTTTTTAAAATAGAAGCAGAATCTATCAATCATTTATCTAAAAACTTAGACGATAATTTCACTAAAGCAATTGAGCTTATATTAAACACTAAAGGACGTTGTGTTGTCAGTGGAATGGGTAAATCAGGCCATATAGGAGCAAAAATAGCTGCAACTTTTGCAAGTACTGGAACACCTAGTTTTTTTATCCATCCTGGAGAAGCTTTACACGGTGATTTAGGAATGCTTACTTGTGATGATATTTTGATTGCTATCTCAAATTCTGGAGAAACTGAGGAGCTTTTAAAAATTATTCCTGTGATAAAAAGAAGAAAAATTCCTCTTATAGTAATGAGTGGGAATTTAAAATCAACTTTAGCCAAACAAGGAGATATTTGTTTAAATATTTCTATCACCAAAGAAGCTTGCCCATTAAATCTTGCTCCTATGTCTTCAACAACTGCAACTTTAGTTATGGGAGATGCCTTAGCGGCAGCTTTAATGAAAGCTAGAAATTTTAAACCGGATGATTTTGCGCTTTTTCATCCAGGTGGAAGTTTGGGGCGCAAGCTTTTAACAAAAGTTAAGGATCTTATGGTTTCAGATAATCTTCCTATAGTTCATCCTGAAACTGAATTTAATGATCTTGTTAATGTAATGACTTCTGGAAAATTAGGTCTTTGTATAGTATTAGAAAATGAAAAACTTATTGGTATTATCACTGATGGAGATTTGCGTCGTGCTTTAAAAGCCAATGATAAGCCAAGATTTGATTTTAAAGCTAGGGAAATTATGAGTACAAATCCTAAACTAGTAGATGCAGATGCTATGGCAAGTGAGGCAGAAGAGATTATGCTAAAATATAAAATTAAAGAAATTGTAGTTGGAAAAAAAGAAAAAGTTGTAGGAATTATTCAGCTTTATGCTATAGGAAATGTTTAGTGAAATATAGTGTTATTATACCGATAGATTTAAAAATACGTCCATTTAATATATTAAAAAAAGTAAAAAATATATTAAACAAAATAAACAATGATATAGAAGTTGTTTTTGGACATAATGATAGAAATAGTATTTTCGATACATATCTTAAAATAATAATAAGAAGAAAAAATAATGTTAAACTTATTTCTGGTAATTTCTATACAAAATTAGTATGTCAAAGTTTACTTAGAAATAGAGCAGTTGAGCAATGTTCTTGTGATTATATTTATCTTATGGATGTGGATTGTTTATTTGATAAAGAGCTAAGTGATAATTGTATTAATGAGATTAAAAATGATAAAAGTCCGTTTGTTATTTTACCTTGCTTATATCTTTCTAAAAAAGGTTCAAGAGTTATATCTAAATTAAATAGAGAAGAAATGTTTGATAAATATATATCTTTTAAAAAAGATTTATATTTGCATCTTGCTATTCCTAGTGCTAATATTTTTATGAAGAAAAAAGATTATATTGCTATTGGTGGATTTGATGAAAATTTTACAGGGCATGGAGGAGAAGATTTTGAGTTTATGATTAAACTAGCGTTGTTTCATAAAAATATAAAACCTACAAAAGATTTAATGTTAAATCGGTTTTATAAAGCTCCGCTCTTAAGTCAAGGTTTTAGAAAATATCTTGCCTTAAATTCTTTGCCATATTTTTTTGAAAAAAAACTTGTCTTTCATATATATCATAGTAAAAATAAATTTTTAAAATATTTTAGACAATATCATAAAAACTCAAGGCTTTTACAAGAAAAAATTCAAATTCAGGAAGAATTACAAGAAAATAGCGAAAGTTTATTAGCATTATATGAAAATCTTTGCCAAAAATATGGAGTTGATATAGATAAATATGCAGTTTTATTCGACAGTTATAAGCCAAGATTTTTGAGTTTAGATGGATTTTTACTTTTTTTAAGAAGATTATAATTATTGGATTAATTGGTATAAAATTTATTAATTTATATTTAATTAAAAAAGGCTAATTTTAATATGTTCTTGAAGGTAAAACACAAAAAAAATATATTTTTTTTCTTTAAAAGTTTATCGATTTCTTTGCAAAATTTTCTAAAACAATTTAAAATTAAAAAATACAAAGCCTGTAATAAATACGCCATAGTTTCAGCAGTTTATAATGTAGAAAAGTACTTAGATGATTTTTTAAAGTCTGTGATTAAGCAAAGATTGGATTTTAAAAATAATATTTTAATTATTTTAGTTGATGATGGATCAACGGACAATTCATCGAAAATTATTAAAAAATATCAAGACAAATATCCTAAAAATATTATTTATGTATATAAAGAAAATGGCGGTCAAGCTAGTGCAAGAAATTTAGGATTAAGATATATAGAAGAAAATAACTTACAAATTTCTTGGGTGAGTTTTAGTGATCCTGATGATTTTTTAGATAAGGATTATTTTTATGAAGTAGATAGTTTTTTAAAAAAACAAAATAATATAGCTATGGTAGCTACGAATATTATTTTTTATAGGGAGCAAAAAAAGATTTTATATAAAGATACTCATGCTTTAAATTTTAAATTTAAAACACAAAAAAGTATTTATGATAATATAAAATTAAATGAAAATATCCAACTTTCAGCTGCTTCATGCTTTTTAAAATATAATTATCTTAAAGACATTTTTTTTGATGAAAACTTAACTTTAAATTTTGAAGATGGAAAATTTATTAATATTTATTTGTTTAATAATTTAAATCTAAAATCTGCATTTTTAAAAAATGCAAGGTATTTTTATAGAAAAAGGTTTGATAAAAGCTCTACTTTAGATAAAAGAAATGAAAATAAAATTTATTATTTAGAAGTTTTAGAAAAGGGATATTTAGAGCTCTTAAATTTAATAGTAAAGCAAAATAAAATTCCTATTTTTATACAAAATGTTATTTTATATGAATTATTTTGGCAAGTACAAGAAGTGGTTAATTATCCTAAAAAATTATCTTTTATGAAACAAGTTGAAATTCAAAAATATCTTAACTTGCTTGATCAAATTTTTCATTTTATCGATAGTGAAAGTATAATACAATTTAATTTTAATCCTTTTTTATTTTTATATAAAATGGGGTTTTTGCACTGTTTTAAAAAAGAAAAAGTTCCTATAAATAAAATTTTTATCGAACAAATGGATGATAAAAATGATGAAATTTTAATTAAATTTTATACTGCAGATATTAATGACGATGTTAAAATACTTTTTGATGATAAGTCAGCTAAAATCATTTGTTCAAAAATCAGACAATATGATTTTTTAAACCGAGTTTTTATTTATGAAAAAAGAATTTGGTTTAAATTTTTTATAAATGCTAAAAATATGATTTGTTTTGTTAATGATAAAGAGGTTGATATAATCTACCAAGAAAAA
Source organism: Campylobacter sp. TTU_617 (assembly GCF_016599045.1). Lineage (GTDB taxonomy): Bacteria > Campylobacterota > Campylobacteria > Campylobacterales > Campylobacteraceae > Campylobacter_D. Next base: position 1,252 of record NZ_JAENKV010000006.1, on the reverse strand, counting down.
AAATGCACTTTTTATGATATTTTTTATGAAATTAAAAAATTAAAGAAAAGAAGAGCTAAGAATAAATCATTATGGCTTTTTGTGGATATGCCTTTTAGGGCTGATGATAATGCTGAGCATTTATATCGTTATGTTATGAAAAATCATCCTAAGCAAAATATTACTTTTGTTCTTAGAAAAAATTCTCATGATTTTAAAAGACTTAAAAAAGAAGGTTTTAAATTGGTTGATCCAAAAAGTTTTAAATTTAAATATCTGGTTTTTAGAGCAGATAAACTCATTTCATCTCATATTGATAGGTATTTTTTTGAAGCTTTAGGGGAAAATACTTTAAAGACTAAAGATTTTGTATTTTTACAACATGGAATCACAAAAGATGATCTATCCTCTTGGTTAAATCAAAGAAAAATTGATTTATTTATTACTGGAATACAAACTGAGTATGATTCTATAGCAGGAGATTTTAATCGTTATAATTTTACTCCTAAAGAAGTAAAATTAACAGGATTTCCCAGATGGGATGCTTTACTTAAAAATAATCAAATAAATACTAGGCAAATTCTTATTATGCCTACTTGGAGAGAATATATAGTAGGTTCTTATAGTAAAAAATTAATGAAAAGAAGATTTAATACAAAATTTTATGAAAGTGAGTATTTTTATAGATGGGGTTCTTTTTTGCATAGTAAAAAATTGAAAAAATTACATGAAAAATATGACTACAAAATTGTTTTTAATCCTCATCCTCAAATTAGACCTTATTTAGATGGTTTTAACTTGCCAAGTTATATTATAATGCCTTCTATAGAAATAAGTATGCAAAAGCTTTTTTGCGAGTCATCTTTAATGATAACGGATTATTCAAGCGTAGCTTTTGAAATGGCTGTTTTGAAAAAACCTGTGATTTATTATCAATTTGATAGAAATGAGTTATTTTCTAGACATACATATACTCAAGGTTATTTTGATTATAATAGAGATGGTTTTGGAAGCGTGGTTTTGAATTTGGATAATTTACTATATGAGTTAGAAATGAAGTTGCAAAACTATAGTTTTAAAAACAATTTTTTAATTTCTAGATTAAATTCTTCAGAAAAAGTTGTACAAGCGATTTTATCTATCTAATTCTTTGCACATTTTTTCAAATTCTTGATAATACTTCCATTTTTGCAAATACTTAGGATGATGCTCTTTAACATAAGTTAAATCTTCATCCAATATTCTTTTTAATTTTATTCTTAAATCTTTTTTA
>NZ_JAENKV010000062.1 GCF_016599045.1 Campylobacter sp. TTU_617 | reverse complement strand
CTGTTCAAAGTTACGCTAAAGAACATAAAGTAGGAGATATAGTCAAAGGCATTGTTAGAGATATAAAAGAATTTGGTGTTTTTGTTGAACTTAGTGAAGAAGTCGATGCTTTAATATTAATATTTCAGATTTTGAAAAATTAAAAATTGGAGATGAAGTTGAAGCAAGTATTGCTTTTATTGATGAAAAGAAGAATAGAATTCGTTTAAGTGTGAAGAATTTATTAAA
>NZ_JAENKV010000061.1 GCF_016599045.1 Campylobacter sp. TTU_617 | reverse complement strand
CCTCATCTATACTTGTTATATTTTCATTTTCTATTTTTACACCATTTAAAACTATGCTTAATTTTGTTTTTTGATCACCATTTCCCCAAAATGCTGCTGTTTGATTTTGTTTTAATAGAATATTTTACAGTTCCTTTCTCATCTGTATAAGCAGTGATATTAAAATTCATATTGTGAGGTCCAAATTGTAATGCTCCTTGACCCCCTGTAACAAGTGTTGGACTATTTGAACTTTCATT
>NZ_JAENKV010000060.1 GCF_016599045.1 Campylobacter sp. TTU_617 | reverse complement strand
CTGTTCAAAGTTACGCTAAAGAACATAAAGTAGGAGATATAGTCAAAGGCATTGTTAGAGATATAAAAGAATTTGGTGTTTTTGTTGAACTTAGTGAAGAAGTCGATGCTTTAATCCATAAAGAAGATATTAATATTTCAGATTTTGAAAAATTAAAAATTGGAGATGAAGTTGAAGCAAGTATTGCTTTTATTGATGAAAAGAAGAATAGAATTCGTTTAAGTGTGAAGAATTTATTAAA
>NZ_JAENKV010000005.1 GCF_016599045.1 Campylobacter sp. TTU_617 | reverse complement strand
CTGAACCTAATTCTTATGCTTATGGACTTAATGCTAATTTAGGTATGAATTTTATTAAAGATAAAGATATATTCTCACCTGAAGTTGGTTTAGCCTATGAAGGAGGTTATACAGAAGCTTTTTCTATGAAAGATACTATAGGTCAAGCTACAGTTAATGGAGGAGAGAGAACCTATGCAAACTATTTAAATCTCTTCTCTACTAAAACAAGCTTTACATGGTTTAGAGATTGGTTACCAAATTTAAAAACTTCATTAGAACTTGGAGCTAAATTTAATATCAATCCTAGTGTAAAAGCTAAAGCTAGATTTGGTAGTGTTAAAGTAAGTGATACATTTGATCTACCAAGAGTTCAAAAATTTGTAACTACTTCAGTAATTATTCCTGTGAATGAAGCATTCTACTTTAGCTTAAACTACAATGGAATGTTTGATAAAGATGGTAAAACTCATACAGGATTTGCTCAATTTAATTATGTGTGGTAAAAGAATATAAATAATTCTAAATTAGAATAAATATAAAGAACTAGTTTAATCTCCTTAACCCTAAATGACTTTAAGTTGTTTGGGGTTTATTCTTTTAAAAATACTTAATAAATTAAATCATAAGTTTAAATATAGAATAAAATTAAATGATAGAAAGTTAAAATATAAAATAATACAAATAACATATAGGTTATAAAGCAATATAAAATAAATACAAATAATAATTAAAAAGCAATACAAAAATATAATAGTAATTAAAAATAAAAATATAAAATCAATAATAATTTAAAGCAATAAAGATTAAAAATAACAAATAAAACTAAATAACTAAACATAAATAATAAAAATAAACATACAAACAAAAACAAATATAAAATTTATAATTCTTATAAATATTTGATTTAACGAAGATAATGAAAGAATTGACAAATCAGAACAAATTTTAAAAATGATTTCCTCGTATTTTAATAAAAAAATTATACAAAATCATCACTAAAAGATATTTAAAAATTAAATAAGATAAAATAGAATTGAATCAAGCCTTTTAAAAAGGCTTGATTGAAGAATTGAGAGAGTTTTACTCGACTTCAGCGTCGATTACATCATCATCTTTTTTCTTTTTATCATTTGCTGTATTTGACTCATCTTTTTTATACATATTCTCAGCTAATTTATGAGAAACTTCACTTAAAGCTTTCATTTTGCTTTCGATTTCTTCTTTACTTGCACTTTCATTTTTAAGAGTTTCTCTTAAATCATCTAATGCTTTTTGGATTTTTGCTTTTTCATCATCTGCAACTTTTTCTCCTAGCTCATTTAGAGATTTTTCTACTTGATGAGCAAGGCTATCAGCTGAATTTCTAGCATCTACAGCTTCTTTACGTTTTTTATCTTCTTCTTTGTGAAGTTCTGCATCTTTTACCATTTTATCAATTTCTTCTTCACTTAAACCGCTTGAACCTGTGATTTTGATTTCTTGAGCTTTTCCTGTTGCTTTATCTTTTGCACTTACAGTTAAAATACCATTAGCATCGATATCAAAAGTAACTTCGATTTGTGGCATACCACGTGGTGCAGGTGGAATTCCTTCAAGATTGAAATTTCCTAAAGATTTATTATCGCGGCTAAATTCTCTCTCTCCTTGTAAAACATTGATAGTAACTGCACTTTGATTGTCTTCTGCAGTTGAGAAAACTTGCTCTTTTTTAGTTGGTATAGTAGTGCCTTTTTCGATGATCTTAGTCATTACTCCGCCTAAAGTTTCAATACCTAAAGAAAGCGGAGTAACATCAAGTAAAAGTACATCTTTAACATCACCTTTTATAACCGCACCTTGAATTGCAGCACCAATTGCTACAACTTCATCTGGATTTACTGATTTATTAAGATCTTTTCCAAAAGCTTTTTTAACTTCTTCTTGAACTAAAGGAACACGAGTAGAGCCCCCTACCATAACGATTTCTTTAATTTCATCTTTTTTAAGTCCTGCATCACTTACCACTTCATTGATTTTAGTAATAGTTTCGGCTACTAAACTTTCAATCATACTTTCAAATTTTGCTCTAGTGATTGTTTTAGTTAAATGTTTTGGACCACTTGCATCAGCTGTAATAAATGGTAAATTGATATTAGTTTCATTAGCTGAACTTAATTCTTTTTTAGCATTTTCTGCAGCTTCTTTTAAACGTTGTAAAGCCATTACATCATTTTTAAGATCTATGCCTGTTTCATTTTTAAATTCAGTTGCTAGAAAATCAATTAATTTATTATCAAAATCATCACCACCTAAGAAAGCATTACCACCAGTTGCTAAAACTTCTACAACATTATCTCCAGTTTCAAGCACAGTAACATCAAATGTTCCTCCACCTAAATCATAAACAACGATTTTTTCACTATCTTTTTTATCAAGACCATAAGCCAAAGCTGCAGCGGTAGGCTCATTGATAATTCTTAAAACATTAAGTCCTGCTATCGTTCCTGCTTCTTTTGTAGCTTTTCTTTGAGCATCATTAAAATATGCAGGTACAGTAATAACCGCATCAACAACTTTTTCACCCAAGAAAGCTTCTGCATCTTCTTTTAATTTCATTAAAACTTTAGCTGAAATTTCTTGTGGAGTATAAATTTTTCCAGCAATTTCTATAGCACAAGCTCCATTTCTTTCAGTGATATGATACGGAAGTCTGTTTTTGGCTTCTTTTGCTGCTTCTTCATTTATCATAAGACCCATTATTCTTTTAATAGAATAAATTGTTTTTTCAGGATTAGTTACTGCTTGACGCTTAGCACTATCACCAACTAAAATTTCACCTTTATCTGTAAAAGCAACTACAGAAGGAGTTGTATTTTTCCCTTCTTTATTTGGAATTACTTTACTTTCGCCACGCTCATATACAGAAACACAAGAATTGGTTGTTCCTAAATCTATACCTATAACTTTACTCATTTTATATCCTTTATAATAATTTATTTTGCTACACTAACTTTTACTGGTCGTATTACACGATCATTGATTTTATAACCCTTTTGTAGAGTTTGTATAATACTTCCGCTTTGATGATCCTTACTCTCTACGTGAAACATAGCTTCATGTAAATTAGGATCAAATTCTTTAATTTCATCTATGGATTTTACACCATTTTTTTCAAGCTTTTTCATAAATAAATCTAGAGTATTTTGAACCCCCTCTTTAATTTTTAAACTTATTTCATCATTTGCTTCAACATTTAAAGCTGCTTCTAATGCGTCTAAAACATCAAGCAAATCTTTGGCAAAACTTTCATTTGCATAAAGCATTGCTGAAATTTTTTCTTTTTCCATTCTTTTTTTAATGTTTTCAAATTCAGCATTAGCTCTTATATATTTATCTTTAAGTTCATCTAATTCTTTTTGTAAAATGGCTTCTTTGCTTTCTTCTTGCTTTTCTTGTTCTATTTCTTGATTATTTTCAATCATTTCTTCATTGTTTTCTTGATTCACGCAGCCTCCTTTATCTGTTTTAAAACTTTATTATAATCCGTATAAACACTACCCGCGAAGATAATATTTACACTTTTGCCCAAAAACTGCGCATTGATTTTAAATCCCATAAAACCTTTTTTAAATAAAGGTTCAAATTGAAGACTTTCGCCGAATTTTCTATCAACTGCACAATCTAAGAGCTTAGCAAATTCATCGTTTTGATAAATTTGATAAGCTCTTTGTTCATTGATTTTACTATAAATTAAACCTTGTTTTAAATTTGAAATTTTTTGAGCAAGTTCAAAAAATTTAACTTTTAAAACTATATCTTCTAAATCAAAAAGATTTAATCCTATTAAAGTTTTTAAAAAATCAAAAGCTTGAATGTTATATTTTAAAACGATTTCATTTTCTTCAAAATCTAAAACAATAAATTTATTATTTAAGTTAAAAATTTCTTTTAAAATAAGATCTCTACCGCCATAAACTAAACAATAAATCTTGTATTCTTTAAGTAAATGATATAAAAATATTTCATTTTTAATATCAAGCTCACTATCAATATCAAGCTCATTTTTCCAATAATTTTGCATAGTTAAAATAGTAGGAATTCTACCACTGCTAATATGAATTTGAGTTATAAGTCCTTCATCGCTAAGCTTTTTAAGATATACACGTATAGTAGAAGCTGGAATACAAAGACTAGAATTTAATTCATTAGAACCTATAGGTGTATTATCTAACAAATAAGTTTCGATGATAGATTTTAAAATTAATTCTCTTTTATCCTCAACTTTTATCATTGTCAAACTCTTAAAAAATCTATAATTTTTGATAATTATATAACTTTAGTGATATTTTGTCAAGTATTATTTTAAAAAATATACTTAATTTTGTTTAGTCTATAACACTAAAGTTATATTAGCATATAATTATAAATCTAATAAGACTCGGTATCATTGTGATGAAATCTGATTTGAATTTTTATCAAAATATTCATCGCTTTCTAGAGTTTCTACAAAACGTCCTACCCTATCCCAACGCACATTTTTTTCTTCATCCCAAGAAAAATATACAAACCAAGGACTTCCAACAATCAAACTATAAGGCACGCTTCCCCAAAAACGGCTATCATAAGAATTGTCTCTATTATCTCCCACCATAAAATATTCATTTTCTGGAACATCAAAAATATAAGCATTACCACCATTAAAGCCCACATTGGTGCCTAATTCTTTAAAATAGATAGGAGACATAGCAAAATCACTTCTCATCATATATTCTAAAATTTCTCTTTCTATATTTTTATGTGGATCATAGTGAATACCTTTTTGTTTGTAAGGTTCTTTAACATAAATTTCTCCACCTAAAACAACTATATCATCTTTATAGTGTTCTTTCATAAAATCATCACCTTCGTGCATCCTTATATATAAGGTTTTATTAGCATAAACTACACGATCAAGTCCTAAGGCTACACAGCGTTTTACATAATGTTCTTTAGTATTCTTAGGATTTCTAAAAACTACTATATCCCCTCTTTTAGGACCTTCTGCAGAAATTAAATGTCCATTTTTATTGAAGTCGGGCAAAACAGGAATTTCAAGCCAAGGGATATGCGGGGTTGGAATACCATAGCTGAATTTTTTTACAAATAAAAAATCTCCAATCAACAAAGTATTTTTCATAGAACCAGAAGGAATAACAAAAGCTTGAATAAAAAAGAATATTACCAAAAGAACGATAACAATAGTTCCGGTCCAAGATTGAGAAAAATGATAAAGTTTCTTTAAAAATTGCATATAATTTTCCTAAATTAAAGTCTATTTTTTGCTGATTTAATTGTATTTTCTAAAAGCATTGCTATAGTCATAGGGCCTATACCACCAGGAACAGGTGTAATATAGCTTGATTTTTTTGAAACATTTTCAAAATCAACATCACCTACGATTTTATTATCAAGATGATTAATACCAACGTCTATGATAATAGCACCTTCTTTTATCATATCAGCCTTTAATAAATGAGCACAACCCGCAGCTACTACAATCAAATCAGCTTTTTTTGTATAAAAATTTAAATCTTTTGTTTTAATGTGGCATATACTTACACTAGCACCAGCATTTAAAAGCATGGTTGCCATAGGACGCCCTACTATATTAGAAGCTCCAATAACCACAGCATCAAGTCCTGTTAAATGGATATCATAAGCTTTTAAAAGTTTAATTACCCCCAAAGGTGTACAAGGTAAAAAGCCACTTTCTAAACCTAAATTTAAATATCCTACATTTATAGGATGAAAACCATCAACATCTTTAGAACTTGCAATATTTTCTAAAATAATATCTTTATTAATATGACTAGGTAAAGGAAGTTGGATCAAAATCCCATGGACACTATCGTCATAATTTAAAGTATTAATAAGGGCTAAAAGTTCATTTTGAGTTATATCTTTTTTTAAATGATAAGAAAGCGATTTAATACCACAAAATTCACAAGCTTTAATTTTATTTTGCACATAAACTTTACTTGCTTCATCATCTCCAACTAAAATAACAGCTAAACAAGGTTCTATAGATTTTTCTTTAAGCTCTAATACTTTAAGTTTTAATTCATTTTTTATTTTTAAACTTAAAGCTTTGCCATCAAGTAAAACCATTGCTTTCCTTTTTAAATTTATACATTTTTTAAAATAAAAATTGTATCATATTAAGAATTTATTAACAAGGTAGAATTTGAGACTTATTTTTATAATATTGTTTATTTTTCCAAGACTTTTTGCAGAAGATTTTATCACTATGAGAGAATACGCTAAAATGCTATATGAAAACCCAAGAGGAATCAGCTGTAAAGAATGTCACGGAAAAAATGGAGATGAGCAAATTCTAGGATATATCACCAAAAAAGATACAAAAATACCTTATAAAATTCCAAGCATTCAAAATTTGAGTTTTGAACAATTTAAATTAGCTCTTACTCAAGAAAAAGATTCAAAATCTATTATGCCAAGTTATTCTCTTACTGAAGATGAAATAGTAACTTTATATAATTATATTAATCATAAGGAAAAATAATGACAAATAAACAAGCTTTTGAAGAATCATCTAAATTTATAGCAGGTGGAGTTAATTCTCCTGTGCGTGCTTTTTTAAACGTTCAAAGCAATCCTTTATTTATAGATCATGGCAAGGGGGCTTATATTTATGATATCAATAATGAAGCTTACATTGATTATGTTCAGAGTTGGGGTCCATTACTTTTTGGACATTGTGATAAAGATATACAAAATGCTTGCATTAAAGCTTTAAAAAAAGGATCAAGTTTTGGTGCCCCTACTTTACTTGAAACCACGCTTGCAAAACTTATCCTAGAATCTTTTCCTCATCTTGATAAAATTCGTTTCGTAAATAGTGGTACAGAAGCAACGATGAGTGCTATAAGACTTGCTAGAGGATATACAAAAAAAGATAAAATTCTCAAATTTGAAGGTTGTTATCACGGACATTCTGATTCTTTATTAGTAAGTGCTGGAAGCGGAGCTGCTACATTTAATTCTCCTAGCTCTTTAGGAGTTTTAAAAGATGTTGCAAAGCAAACTTTAGTAGCAACTTATAATAATATAGAAAGCGTTAAAGAACTTTTTCATAAGCATAAAGATATAGCTTGTGTTATTATAGAACCTATAGCTGGAAATATGGGTTTAGTAAAAGGAGAAATTGACTTTTTAAAAGAATTGACTAAAATCTGTAAAGATAATGAAACTTTACTCATCTTTGATGAAGTAATGAGTGGATTTAGGGCTTCATTTTTAGGTTCATATGGAATCAATAAAATAGAAGCTGATATCGTAACTTTTGGTAAAGTTATTGGCGGAGGAATGCCAGCAGCAGCTTTTGCTGCAAAAGCTAAAATTATGGATTATTTAAGCCCATTAGGCGGAGTTTATCAAGCAGGAACACTAAGTGGTAATCCTTTGGCTATGGCGGCTGGAATTGCAAGCATTAGCAAAGCAAAAAATACAAAAAATCTCTATAACAAACTTGAAAAACTTGCCAAAAAATTGACTTTAGGACTTAAACAACTCGCTAAAGAAAAAGGTATAGCGTTGCAAACTTCTTATGTTGGCTCAATGTTTGGATATTTTTTTAATGAAAATGAAGTAAAAAATTATCAAGATGCCTTAAAATCTGATTTAAAACTTTTTGCTAAATTTCATCAAAATATGATTAAAAATAAAATTTATCTAGCTCCTTCTTCTTTTGAGACAGGTTTTATTTGTTCAAAAATGAATCAAAAAACCATTGATATTACACTAGAAGCCGCAAGAGAAAGTTTTAAAAAATTATGAGCAAAAGAAAAAAAATTATTCAAAAAAGCATAGAGGCTGCAAATGGTTTAAGTCTTGGAATTTCTATCGTTGTAGCTATTATCCTTGGCATAGGTTTGGGTTATTTTTTAAAAAAGATTACAGGAATTACCTTTCTTTTTTGGCTTGGAATTTTTTGGGGAATAGCAGCAGCTATTTTAAATGTATATAAAGCCTATAAAGCACAAGTTAAAAGCTATGAAGAATTTCAAAATAAAAAATGAAAACAAAAGATAAAAAAAAATTATTTTTATTATTTATTATAGTCCATATATTTTTTTATGGACTTTCTTTTTTTACTTATTCTTTAAACCAAAAAAATATTTTAAGTTTTGAAATTGCTTTTTTTAGTAGTTTATTGATCATCATTATTTCTTATTTTAATTATCAAAAGAATATTGTAAAAAATACATATAAATATAAATTTGATCAAATACCAAATATTTTCATTAAAAATTATAAAAAAGATCAAAAAATTATAAAATTTAAAAAGGTAAATGACGATTTAAAACTGAATTTTAAAGATAAAATACAAAATTTTACTTTGTTTTTTACTTTATTTAAATTATTAGCTTATGGAATTTTAGTCGCTGGATTTTTATTTTTAAATCGCAAAGGCATTTTTTCTACTTTTGCTTATTTGGGTGGAATTTCGGCTTTATTAATATGTATTATAATATTTGCTTTATGTGTAAAATATGAGTTTAACAAGAATTATTAGATCTTTAATGGCATTATTTGCCTCTATGGCTTTTTTATTTGCTGGAAATGCCTTGATGATGAGCTCTATAGGAGTTATTTTAAAAGAAAACAACTCAAGTTCTTTAATGATAGGAGTGATTAGTTCTTGTTTTTTTATAGGTGCCCTATGTGCAACAATAGGAATTCATAAAATTATATCTAAAATAGGACATATTAGATCTTTTGGAATTTTTGTTTCTATTTTTGGAATTTCTGCTATTTTACATGCTTTAAGTAATAATTTATTTTTTTGGGCTTTTTTAAGATTTTTAATTGGAATTTGCTATTATGGCTTGCTTATGGCTATAGAGTCTTGGCTTAACGAAAAATCTAAAAATGCTACAAGATCTAGAATTTTAGGTTTTTATGAAATAATTTTTTACTTCTCTTATGCCTTAGGAACTTTAATTTTAGCTCTAAATTTAAATCAATATACTATTTTTATTATAAGTGCTAGCTTGATTTTATTTTCTTCTTTGCCTTTAAATTTAATCAAGATTAAAGAACCAGCAATACCAAAACCTCATCCTATTTCTATACCTAAAATTTTTAATATAGCTCCATTAGCTATTGCAACAAGTTTTGTTGGGGGCTTACTCATTGGGGGATTTTTTTCTATGTCTTCTTTGTTTATCATTTTGCAAGGCTATGATACAAAATTTGTTTCTTATTTTATAGCTTGTGCAACTTTAGGAGGATTTTTAGCTCAAGCAATTATGGGTTTTATTTCCGATAAATTAGGAAGAAAATTTGCTATTATTATTTGCGTTCTCATAGGTTTTTTAACTATGTTATGTTTTTTGCTTCTTAAACCAAATATTTATTTTCAGTATTTTTTAGCTTTCTTTTTAGGTTTTGGAACTTTTTGTCTTTATGCCTTAGCACTTGCTCGTGCTAACGATGCTTTAACTTCAAAAGATAATATAGTAGAACTTGGGCGTGGAGTATTGTTTTGTTATTCTTTAGGATCTTTACTTTCTCCTTTAATCTTAGGTATTTTAATGCAATATTTGAGTTTTTATGGTTTTATATATTTTTATGCATTTTTATTTGCATTTTTATTTATTTTTGCCATCAATAAACCAAATTTTATTTCTAAAAAAATAAAAATATTAAAGATAAGATGATGATTAATACAGCGCTTACAAATCAAATAGGAAACAAACTTAAAAATGAAATTAAACCTGATTCAAATTCTAAAGATACTATATCAAAAGATAAATTAGATCCCAAAGATCTTCTAAATAAAACCTTAAAACAAAATTTAGATAAAGTTATAGATTCTGAAGAAAATATACAAAAATTTATACAAAATAAAACTGATTTAAAATTTAAAGAATTAATCAATAAGCTTCTTGATCAAATTAATGCCCAAAAAAACCCAAATTCTCCTGTTTTAAAACAAGCCAATAGATTAAATCTTGCTCCAAATTTTGCAAATGAATTAAAAACTCTAATACAAGAACTTTCAAAAAATAATCAATTTTCACAAGTATTGAATAAATTACAAAATTTATTAAAACCTATGGCAGAAGTTAAAAACAATGATGTAGCGTTATTGTTTAAAAATTCTGGAATATTTTTTGAAGCCAAATTAAAAGATTCTCTTAATAAAGATCTTTTACCCAAAAGTTTTCATACTCTTGTCAATGGAATTAAATCTTTAAGCAAAGAAAGTATTATCAATGAAATTTTAAAACTTGATTCATTAAATTTAAGCCCAAAACAAAGTTTAGAAAAACTCAAAAGTATTATAGAAAAAAATATCGATGAAAATAAACAAATTTTAAAAAATAGTTCTTTTAACGCCTTAATAAACTTAGGTAAAAAAATTACAAATTTTAAAAACTATATTAATAAAAATCCTGAATTCTCTCAAAAAAAAATTATTACAGTGGCAAATAGAATTTTAAATGAAATCAATGCATTAAAAAAAGACTTTATAAAAGATCTTAGCAAACCTCAAAATATAGCAATTAAAAATCCTCAAATTCTTAAACAAGCTATGCAAAGCTTAGATAAACTCGAACGCATTTTAAAAAACATTATTGAAAACAAATATCAAAAACCAGATAATGAAAAAAATTTCAAAACTACAACTCCAATAGAAAAAAAAGAAAATCAAATTAATACCAAAGATATTAAATTAGAAACAAAAGATTCAAAAGATAAAACAATAAAAGAACAAAATAATAAAATAGAAACTAAAGAAGATTCAAAAGATACAATGATAAAAAAACAAGGAGATATAAAAGAACAAGAAAAAAATATAGAAGAAGAACAAGAAAATATAGAAGAAAAAATACCAACAACACAAAAAAAGGAAAATGATAAAAAAGAGATAAAAACTAGTAAAAATGAAGATAAGATACCACAAAAAGAAATAAAAAATTCCCAAAAAATGGATATAAATATAGAAAATACCACTCACAAAAACGAATTTTTAAATCAAAATATCTTTAATAATCTTATAAAAAATGAAAATTTAAACGAACAAAATGTTAAAAATTTAATTTTTTTAAACAATGGAGAAGTATTAAATGAAACAGAAGATTTAAGCAAGGCTTTAACTTCATTTTCTAAAAAAATTGAAGAAAGTTTAAAACAGCTTGATCCAAATTCCAAAAATGCTAAAAATCTTTTAATAGAGCTAAAAAATCTTGATCATAAGGTTAATCTTTCTATAAAAGATATACAAAATATTAAACCAAGAACACAAAATGATATAAACTATGATATACACAACGACATAAAATCCACCTTGCTTCAAATTTCAAATTTAGCCAAAACAACAGACAATGAAGCTATTTTCAATCAAGCTAATAGACTTATTGCACAAATTGAAATCAATCAATTAATGTCTTTAGCTAATAACTCTATCAATACTCATATACCTTTCTCTTGGGATGATTTAAATGATTCTAAAATCATCTTTAAAAGAGGAAAAAAAGATAAATTTTTTGCTCAAATTAAACTTGAATTTTCAAAACTTGGCAATTTAGAAATTTTAATCGCCTTAAATAATCAAAAATATATAGATATAAATATAATGGTAGAAAATAAAGAATTTAGAAAAAATATTTATGAAAATGCGCATAAACTTAAAAAAAATATCAATAAAGCAGGTCTTTTAAGTGCAAATTTCTTTGTTGGAGATATCATTAAATCAAAATTTGATATACATACAAAAAATTTTGATTTAAATATGGGAATGGATAAAAAAGTCTAATTTAAATTTTAAAATTTTTACAAATATCTTTGGTTAATTTTTGTATAAAATTAATACAATTTTTAATTTATCTAAAACAATATTTAAATTGTCAACCTACTTGATTTATCTCATAATAAAATATCAAAATAACTTAAAATAAAAAATATTTTTATATTTTAATAAGATATATTTAATTTTTATTAATATAATATTTTATTAGTATTAATAAAAATTAAAGGCAATAAAATGGAATTTTTAACCAATCTTAGCGAAGGCGTTCAATTTCTAATTCAAATTATTATAGTTCTTGCTTGTCTTTTTTATGGAGCCAAAAAAGGAGGTATAGCACTTGGATTACTAGGTGGAATAGGAATTTTAATGCTTGTTTTTGCTTTTCATATAAAGCCAGGAAAACCTGCTATTGATGTAATGCTAACAATTTTAGCAGTAGTTATTGCAAGTGCAACACTGCAGGCTAGTGGAGGACTTGATGTGATGCTTCAAATTGCAGAACGTATTTTAAGACGTAATCCCAAATTTTTAACTATACTTGCACCTTTTATAACCTGCTTTTTAACTATACTTTGCGGAACAGGTCATGTTGTTTATACTATAATGCCAATCATTTATGATATAGCCATTAAAAATAATATTCGTCCAGAACGCCCTATGGCAGCAGCTTCAATCTCTTCTCAAATGGGAATTATAGCAAGCCCAGTTTCTGTTGCTGTTGTCTCACTTACTGCGCTTTTATTAAATTCAAATCATAAATTAGCAGGTTTTGATGGGTATATCAATTTGCTTCAAATTACAATACCTAGTACGCTTTTTGGGGTTTTGTGTGTGGGAATTTTTTCATGGTTTAGAGGTAAAGATTTAGATAGAGATGAAAAATTTCAAAATAAACTTAAAAATGAAGAATTTAAAAATTACGTTTATGGAAATACTAAAACTTTACTAAATGAAAAACTTTCAAAAGACAATTGGTTGGCAATGTGGATTTTTTTAGGTGCTATTGTTTGTGTTGCCTTGCTTGGAATTTTTGATTTTCTACGTCCAAATTGGGGACAAATTGTAAAAAATAATATCCCTCAATTTGATAGTTTAGGAAATCCAAAATTAGACATTTTATCTATGGTATCTGTTATACAAATGTTTATGCTTTTAGCTGGATCTTTGATAATTATTTTTACCAAAACAGAAACTAAAAAAATTGCATCAAATGAAATTTTTAAATCTGGTATGATTGCCATGGTAGCAGTTTTTGGAATCTCTTGGATGGCTGATACTATGTTTGCTATCCACACTCCAATGATGAAAGAAATACTTGGAAACATAGTTAAAGATTATCCTTATACTTATGCAATTATGCTTTTATTGATTTCAAAATTTGTTAATTCTCAAGCAGCAGCTATTTCAGCTTTTGTTCCACTAGCTTTAAATATAGGCGTAGAACCAGGTATAATCATAGCCTTTGCAGCAGCTTGCTATGGATATTATATTTTGCCTACTTATCCAAGTGATTTAGCAACTATACAATTTGATAGATCAGGAACAACTCATATAGGTAAATTTGTAATCAATCATAGCTTTATTATACCTGGACTTTTGGGTGTATTTAGTTCTTGTGTAGCTGGATATTTTATAGCTTTAAGCACTGGATATATTTAATTATTTATTTTTTGGATATCATATTTATCAAAATCTTATATAATAAGTCCTCAAAAATAATAAAAGAAGTAAAATGGATACTTTTTTAAGAGCTGATAAAAACTATACCTTAAATGATTTACTTATTACCTTAGAAAAATTAGGCATTAAAAAAGGTGACGTACTTTGCATACATACCGAACTCTTTAATTTTGGTTTTCCTTTGCTTTCCAAAAAAGAATACCTTAATACTTATATTAAAGCTTTTCTAGAAATTTTAGGAGAAACTGAAACTCTTATAATGCCTACTTTTACTTATAGTTTCTGCAAAAATGAAAATTATGACAAATTAAACTCCAAATGTAAAGTAGGAATTTTAAATGAGTTTTTCAGATTCTATGAAGGAGCAACAAGGAACAATGATCCTATTTTTTCTTTTGCTATAAAAGGAAAAGAGCAAAAAGAATTTTTAAAAGATCATTCAAGTTGCTTTGGAGAAAACAGTGTTTATGATACGCTTTATAAAATGAATGGAAAAATTATACTTCTTGGATCAGAAATCAATGGTTATACTTTTACACATTTCATAGAAGAAAAAGCAAAAGTACCTTATAGATATTTTAAAAATTTTAGCGGAAAAATCATTGATGAGTTGGGAAATATTTCTCAAAAAAACATAAAATACTATGTAAGGAATCTAAATACAAATTCAAATCTTGATGTTTATAAACAAATAAAGATATTAAAAAATTCTAATAATTTTAAAAAAGAAAAATTTGGAAATTCTTGTATAATAAATATAGATTCTAAATCTTATCTAACAAATACTTTAAAAAAATTACTAGATGATCCTTATTATCTTTTAGAAAATTAACCCTAAGCTAAATAAAATTATAGTCTTTAATTTATTGGTCCAGAAAAGACAAACAGAAAAAAATAAATTATACAATATAATACAATATTTTATTAAATTTTAAAGTTTTTATTCTATATCATTTGACATTTAGGTTTTTCAATGGGCTTAAACTTAGCAATTCTTTAGGTATTTTAACCTTTTGAATTTCAATTTTTGTTACCACTTGTTGCGTTGTGCTCCCACAACCTATCAATAACATCGTTAAAAAGCTTAGTAAGGTTATTTTCATTGCTTTTATAAATGTATTCTTTAACATATTTCACCTTTTCTCTTATTTGCTCTTTTTCATTATTTGCATTGCTTATAGCTTGTAGTTGTGCTTTATGTATTTTATTTATCTCTTTTAGTTTTTTTAAATTTTCATTATTAGCTTCTAAAGCAAGATTTAGATTATTTTTAGTCGTTTCTAATTCTTGCTTAGTTAATTTAAGATTAAAACTTAAAAATACCATAGAGATAATAAGTATTCCTATGAAAATATAGCTTTTATATTGAAATAAAAAATTCATTGACTAGTTTAACTCGTTAATTATTTCAAGCTTAATATTGCTTAAATCTTGATGATACACCAAATCATAAAATTTTTTACAAGCTAATCTACTTGAACCTATGCTTTCATTATCATTAGACTTAGTTAAACCTAGTAAAATACAACCTTTGGTATCTTTATCAGTGTTACCCCAATGTATAAGAATGTGTCTATCAAAAGGAACATCATTATTAAAAATATTAATAATGCTATCATCATCTTTTAAAACTTTAACCCCTGCTACTTCTTTTTTACCTTTATCGTTAAAACTTGAAGTCTTGTGTCTTTTAAGATTATAAATTCCAGCAAGAACTCTTAAATCTTGCTCTCTTTCTAAGCCTTCTTTATCTTCTTCTAAGGAAAAGCAATCTAAAAGTATATTTTCTTTATCATCAAAAACTCTAAATTTTCCTATAACGCAAGTACTTGTTGTATATTCTTCTAGTATTGTTTATAATTCTTTATTTAATTTCCCAATGCTATACTTCATTTTAATACTTCAAACTCATTTTATCCCCTTTATTAAACATTTAATTTTATGAAACAAATTACAAGAGTGATAAAAAATAAAAATTTTAAATTCATTTATTTCTAAAGCTTGCATTGCCTCTTTTAAAACCTTATTGGCTAACATATAATCATTCTTACTTCTTGCTTTTATGCATAAAAAATCGTGTATTACACAAGCACTAAAATACTCACTTTTAAAAGGTGGATAAATACTCCAAAAAATTCTAGGAATACTTGCTCCATCAGTTTTAAAACCCTTAGGTATAACACCGTTAAAGCTTGGTAAAGAAAAAGCATAATCATCAACTACTTCAAACCTATCTTTATCATAAGGTTTTACACATACTCTTTTTAAATCATTTTTCATTATTTTCCTTTTTTTATAAATATTTCTTAATTCATCATTTCTTATTTGAGTAAGTTTTACAAGTCTTTCATCCATTCTCATAAGATCTGTATAGATCCAACTTATCATTAGTTTTTGAATAAAGGGTAAATTTAGAGAGTTTAAGTAGTATAGAAATTATTCAGAATTATATTCTAAAGAAGATATTGAAAAATTTTATAAAAAATATTTTGGACTTGCTAATTTAAATTAGCAATCTCATCAATATGGTCAGCCTAATGCTTCACAGGATAATTTTTTAAATTTAAAGCGTAATTATATTAAGATATTTTTGATATATTCTTTTATAACATCATATTTAAAAATTTCATTTAAAAGAGAAAAAATTTATCAGTACCTTCTTTTATATTCTCTTTTCTAAATTTCTCAAAACTTTTTAAAATATCTTTAATTTGTAATTTATCTAATATAATACAAAAGCAAATCTTTGCAAATAAATCATATAGCTTTTTTCGCTTAATTCTATTTTTTAAAGTTTTATTTTTTCTAATGCCAGTTCTTTAAATGTTGTTTGAGATTTTTCTCTTATGCTATCATTTTGGGCTAAATTGATTTTTAAATTATCTTTTTCTTTTCTTGCATTTTAAAGACTTAAAGCAGGATATTCACCTAAAGTTGCTTTTTATAATTTAAAGTTTTAAAGCATTTATAGTTAAACGTTTTTTTATCATTAGATAAACACAAATAAGCAAATTATCAAATCAGCAATATAATATTTTTTATCTTTAGCTTTTAAAGCTTTTATTTTGTATCATTTAACACTTTTATTCCTTTAGACCAATAAGGTCAGCTAGGTCAATAATAAAGTCAATAAAAAATATTTGCAAATATAATAAATTAAAAATAATCTAAAAAAATTAAACATCTATGAAAAGCCTATTTTATAGATAAGTAAAAAGAAGTAAAGAAAATTAAAAAGAATAAAAAATAATATCTCTGGTTGCGAAGGGGAGATTTGAACTCCCGACCTTCGGGTTATGAGCCCGACGAGCTAACCACTGCTCTACTTCGCGATCTTAAAAAATGGATGGGGTAAAGGGATTCGAACCCCTGAATGACAGGACCAAAACCTGTTGCCTTACCGCTTGGCGATACCCCATTAAAAGCCAAAATTATAATTAAATTTAATTGATTTGTCAAGTAAATAAAGCTATAATTTTTTAAAAAACTTAAGGATTTAAATGAATTTTATAAGCATAGAACAAGCTATTGAAGATCTAAAAGCAGGAAAAATGCTTGTAATGGTAGATGCAGAAGATAGAGAAAACGAAGGAGATATTATTTTTCCAGCCGAATTTAGCTCAAAAGAAAAAGTAAATTTTACTATAAAAGAAGCAAGAGGGGTTGTATGCGTTGCTTTAAGTGAAAAACTAGCCAAAAAATTTGAACTTCCTTTAATGGTTCCAAATAATACTTCCAATCACGAAACAGCTTTTACTATAACCATTGATGCAAAAGAAGCAACAACTGGAGTTAGCGCCCATGAAAGAAACATGACTATAAAACTTTTAACAGATGAAAATGCAACAGCACAGAGTTTTGTTCGTCCAGGGCATATAAATCCTTTAGTAGCTAAAAATGGTGGAGTATTAGAACGCACTGGACATACTGAAGGTAGTGTTGATTTATGTCGTTTAGCAGGACTTAAAGAAGCTTGTGTAATTTGTGAAATTGTTAAAGATGATGGAGATATGGCAAGACGTACTGATTTAGAAGAATTTTGTCAAAAACATAATCTAAACATGATCACAGTTTCTGATCTGATAGAATATCGGTTAAAAAATGAAAGTTTAATTGAATTAATCAATCAAAGTTCTAGTTCTCTTGCAGGTTTTGCAGCACAAAAATACGAATTTAAAGATCATAATGGCATTACACATATTGTTTTTTCTTTTAAAGAGCCACAAAAAATTGAAAATGTAAAATTTCATTCAAGCGGAAGCGACTTTGAACTCCTTACTTCTGATAAATTTTCTACATTATTAAAACAAATAGAATTTTTATATCAAAATGGTGGCCTTATAGTTTTTATGCAAGGAGAAAAAACACAAGCAACTCAGGTTAAAAACTATGGAATTGGAGCACAAATTCTTAGATATTTTGGGATAGAAGAAATAAATTTAATATCACAAAGCCATGATAAAGATTTTATAGGACTTAAAGGTTTTGGACTTAATATTAAAACTTGCAAAATAGCATAAAAATGCTATTTGCTTGCTTTTTCTATGTATTCACCTCTTGTGGTATCCACTCTAATTATCTCTCCTTCTAAAACATGAAAAGGAATTTGAACAACGGCACCTGTTTCTAAAGTAGCTGGTTTTTTATTAGAACCTTGAGTATCACCTTTAAAATTAGGTGCTGTTTCTATGATTTTTAACTCTACAACTTGAGGAACTTCAACACCAATTGCCTTGCCATTATGAAATAAAACTTCTACCATCATACCATCTAAAAGCCATTTTTTAGCTTCACCCACATCATCTTCTGTGATAGCTACTTGCTCATAAGTTTCAGTATCCATAAACTGACAATTTTCACCGTCATCATAAAGATATTGCATTTTTTTATTCTCTAAATTTGGAGCTTCGCACTTATCTCCCGCATGAAAAGTCTTTTCAAGGACTTTACCATCAATAAAAGATTTTATTTTTATGCGTACAAAAGCAGGACCTTTACCTGGTTTTACATGCTGATATTCTACTATCTTAAAAGGAATACCATCAATTTCAATCTTTAAGCCTTTTTTTAAATCACCCATCGAATAAGATGCCATAATCATTCCTTATATGAAAAATAAATTTTATTTTATCAAATTTTATTTTATATACTTATAAAAAATTTATTTTCAAAACAAGAAATTTTAGTTAAAATTATACAAAGCATAGCAAATGCTCGCTTCATTATTATTTTAATGAAGAGGAAAGTCCGAGCTGCAAAAGACAAGAATTCCATCTAACAGATGGCTAGGGCAACCTAAGGGAAAGTGCAACAGAAAACAAACTACCACTAAGTGGAAAAGGTGAAAAGGTGAGGTAAGAGCTTACCAGCGATTTTAGTAATAATTTCGGCTTTGTAAACCCAATTCGCAGCAAGAAGGGATGGTTTAAGTCTTTAGTTGGACCCTTCGCTTGATTTTGTTTGTAAAAACAAAACTAGATAAATGAGCATTCAAGACAGAACTCGGCTTATAGCTATGCTTTAGTATATTCTAAAGCTCTTTTAAATTTATGAATTTCTTTAGCGGCTATATCTTTTTTGCTGATAATAAGCCTTATTGCTTCTTCGGTTAAAGCTTTAACTTCTATTAGTTTTTCATTATCCATATTGCGTGGAAAATTATCTACAAGCTCTTCTAAAATACTGATATTTTCTTCAATTAAAGCAAGTTTAAATTTATCAAGCCAAGTTTTCATTATTATGAACATCTCTCCAAGCTTCTAAAAGACCTTTTACAACATTGATTACTTCATCTACTCTTGCTTCATTATTTTCCAAATTTGCTAAAGATAAAAGTTGAATCTCTCTTGTATAAAGACCACTTAAATAATGTGCTACGTCTCCACCTTTTTCATAATCAAGATTATCAATAAGCTCTATAAAAATAGCCGTAGCTCTTTTTACATAATAAACTCTTTGTTCTATATCTTCATTTTTAATAGCAAATTTAATTCTTGCACAAAAACGTAAAATTCCCTCATAAAGCATTTCAATGAGCTTTTGTGGAGATTCTATCCCCACTTGATTTTGAGAATAAGCATTATAGGCTAAATTATTTTGCATCTTATATTCCTTAACTATTTTGATTATTCATGGCATTAATCATATTTGTTATGGTATTAAGCTGTGTATTTAATTTATTTAAAATACTTTCATATTGCAAAAATTGATTTTGCATTGTTTCATATTTTGAATCAATTAAAGATTGAGTTGATTCTTTAGATTTTGTTAATGATTTTGTTTCATTAGTTAAACTTTCATCAAGCTTAGTTAAAGAACCATTAGTTCCTGTCATACCTTGAAGCTTGCTTTTAAGCTGTGCAAAAACTCCAAGTCCTTCAACTGGCTCTGAAATTACAGTAGTATTTTTTAAACCAAATTGTTTAAGAAATTCATCATCTCCTTTGATTGTTAAATCAGAACCATTATCACTACTAAATTTTATAACAACACCTTGTTTTCCATCTTTATTAACTTCTTCAAGTTTAACATTTAATCCATCTATATTTAAACTATTAATATGCTGAACCAAATTTTGCATTTGTTCTTCTTTGGTATCACCTGTAAGAACAAAATCTTTTCCGTCTCTAGTTTTTGATAAATCATAAGTTTGATTGTTAAAAACTATAGTAAATTTACCTTTTTCAAATTTAATTTCTTTTTCGCTTTCTGATAAAGTTTTAGTTGTATCGCTAGTTTCTACCAAATCACCTGTATAATTGATATCTTTGTATTGAGTAATACCAGCAAAAAAACTTTCAATAAAACTTGGATCTTCATTCATTTTTTCTTCAAAAGTTGATTGAGAAAAGCTCAAGGTTCCAGAATCACTTAAACTAAGTCCATAATCTTGCAAAGAAACCATTACCTTAGAAGGAATTTTATTACCATTTGCATCTTCAACAAAACCATCAACAGATTGAGTTCCAAAAAGTGTTGAAATAATAGTCGATCTTATACTATTTACTTCTGTAACACCCTGTAAAGTTCCCTTTGTTCCTGTTTCACTATTATAATCTGTGGCTGCTTGTAAATTAACTATTAAGTCATTATAGCTATCTACAAGATCATTCATAGCCTTTATGACAGATTCATTATCTTGCTGGATATCAAAATTAATCTCTCCGGTTGAATTTAAAGTCAAAGTTATACCAACGCCCAAGTCTGTTACTGTATTACTCTGACGAATCATTTTAACACCATCTAAAGTAAATTCTGCATTTTGGGCTTTTTGGATATGTAAAGGATTATCAGGATCATCTACTATACCATAACCTGTAAAATTATTTGGATCTATGGTAGTAATATCACCAGAACTACTATCAGATAAAGGTTTATGAAGTTCCCAGCCAAGATTTGAAAAAAGTTTTGAAGCATTTGAATCAACTTGATATAATCCATCTTCATTTTTGAAACCATCAAAAAATCCAATCGCATTATCTTCGCCTGTTTCTTTACTTGAAAGAGTAAGACGATATGGAGCATCTTTTTCTCCGGTGTTAACTATTTTAGCTTGTATATTTCCATCTGTTGCTTGATTAATCTTATCGGCCAAATCTTTATAAGTCGTAGTCTTGTCATAAGTTATAGTATATTGTTTTCCATTTTGAAATAAAGTAAAAGAAGCTTGTCCATCTAAATTTGCATCAACATAGCCACTATCATTTGAAAGACCTTTACTTTGATAAACATCTTTTTGAGCTAATTGGGTTACATTTATTTTCATACTTTGCAAACTTACACCACTATCAGCTGTTAAACTAGCTGGAGGATTAGTAGTTACACTTGCATTTACTTTTCTTTTTGCAAAAACAGTTGCATCACCCAAAGCTGAAACTGCTGTTTGAAAACTTAGGAGTTTTGTTTTAATCTCAGTTAAATCTTTTTGTTTAGTGTTATTTTCTTCAATTTTAGTTGTATATGGTTTTATACGACTTGCCTCATCTGCTGCTTTTAATTTATCAATGACATCTTGTGTTAAAACTCCGGATCCAAAACCTAAACTAGATAAACTTCCAAATGCCATTTAACTCTCCTTATTATAAATTAATCCCAACGCATCCCTAAAATATTCAGCCAATCTCATGGCTTCTTCACTAGGAATTTGACGGATTTCTCTTCCTGTATTTTTTTCAGTAACACTAATATACATAGAGCCTATTTTATCATTAAAAGCAAATCTTATATTTGTATTTAACGAATCCATTTGCTCATTTAAATTTTTAGTAATTTCTGATAATTTTTCACTTAAACCTTCTTGTTGAGTTTGTTTAGAATATTCAGAATTTGTTTGAACTTTCTGAATATTTTCCTCATTGGTTTTATGATGACTTTGAATATTCACATTATTTGATATATCCATTTTAGCAAGCTTAGTTACCTCCATTTTAAAATCCTTTTTAAAATTTTCGCTTTGTCATCATATCGGATTTAAATAAAAAAAATTAATAGTTTATATAGAAATTTATAAACTTACAAAACTACAAGCAAAAAGTATTCTCAAATTTAAAAAATTTCAAATTTTTTGAAAAGTTGTGTATCATTTTTTAAAATTTTACGTAAGATTAGATCATCAATAATTTCTTTGGAGCAAATAGTTTCTTCAGGCCAAGTTCTTTCATAGCCTTCCATTTTTCCTTTAGCACTTGCATCTATAGCTACTACTTTTTCTTTTATATATATATCTCTTTTAGCATCTATATTATTAACAACTCTCCATACTAGCATATAAGGATTTTCTAACCGATTTTCTTTATCTAAAAAAACTAAAATTCTAAAATGCTTTTTAAAATCTAAAAGTTTTTCAAAACTTTCTTTTATGCTTTCTTTTTTATCAAGTAAAATACATACTATAGGATTTTTACTCTCTTTATAAAATTGTTTTAAATCAATAATTTCAAGCTTAGTTTGAAATAGTACTTTTAAATCTTCATCTTCTAATAGTTCCAAACTTTGTATTATCTTCTCTTCAGTAGCATCAAGTCCAGCTTTTCCCCCAAAACAAGCATTAGGAGATGAATGATCTAATTGATCGCAAATTCCTTCGCTAATTAATAAATCTTGACAATCAAATCGATTTAAAATATAAGGGATTAAATTATCATAATCATTTAAATCTGGACCATCTTTATCCACAAAAATAGCGTGTTTTACAAAACTCATTTGCCCTATACCCCAAAAAGCGTGCATAATTTGTTTAGCATGAGCTGGATATTTTGTATCAATCTTTGCTAAGATGAGATTATGAAAAACACCATTTTCTGGCATTTTATAATCAATTAAATCAGGAATACTAGTTTGCAATAAAGGCAAAAATATTCTCTCAGTTCCAAGTCCCATAATTTTATCTTCCAAAGGAGGTTTTCCTACTATAGTGGCTTGATAAATAGCATCTTTTTTAGCATAAATTTTTTCAACTTTCATTACTGGAAAAAGTTCTTGTGGAGTGTAAAAACCTGTATGATCCCCAAAAGGACCTTCGAGTTTAAACTCATCTAAATCTACATAACCTTCTATAACAAAGTCGCTATCATATGGAACATAAATACCATTTTCACAAGGAGTAAGCAAAGCTCTTGTTTTTTTAATAAAACCATAAAGTAAAAGTTCAAAAATCCCTTTTGGCAAAGGGGCTTGGGCACACCAAATATATAAAGGATCTCCACCAATGGCAATGCTTACTGGCATTTTTTTAAAACCTGCTTTTTTATACTCATGATAAAAAAGTGCTCCATCTTTATGAATCTGCCAATGCATTAAAAGTTCATTTTTGCCACTTACTTGCAAGCGATACATTCCAAGATTATTTTGAGTTTTATCTACATTTTGGGTATAAACTTGGCCCATAGTAATAAATTTAGAAGCATCTTTTTGCCAAGTTTTCAAAATAGGAAGTTCTTCTAAAGAATTTAAAGTTTTAAAAGAAAATTTAGAACGTTTAGCACTTAATCTTTTAGGTGGAATATCTTTTAAGGAAAATAAAATCTTAAAAAAATCTATTTTTGCTTTTAGATTTGTAGGGATATGTAATTTTAAAAGCTTTGAAATTTCATCTGCTACCTCCAAATAAGGACGTGAAAAAATTAAATTTAAAGCTTTTTCATTACAAAAAGTATTCATAAGAACAGGGAAATTATAATTTTTATTTTCTTTTTTGCTTATAGGATGAGTAAATAATAAAGCTTTACCATCTTCTTGTTTTTTAGCTTCTATATAAGCAATATATCCCATCTCAAGATCAACATCTATGGGTTCTTCTATAATTTTTAATAAATCATTTTGTTTTAAAATTTTAATGAAATTTTTCATTATATCATTGCCTCTGCTCTTTTTAATAAATCTTTAGCTCCTAATTTAATAAATTTTAAAGCTAATTCTTCTCCTGCATTTTGAAAATCGTTTTTATTGATTGTAAAATCTTCTTTTAGATATTCACTTGCATCAGGAAGTCCTAAAATAGCTCTTATATGAATTTTATCTTGAAATAACTCAGCATTAATTCCAATAGGAACTTGACATCCGCCTTCTAAAACTCTAATAAAATCTCTTTCTATAGTAGTTTCTATAAATGAATTTTCATCATTTAAGCAATCAAGCAAAGAAATAATTTCAGGCACATCAAGAGCTTCAATTCCTAAAGCACCTTGTGAAGCAGCAGGTATCATTTCATCTTTTGAAAAAATGCTTATATAATTAACTAAAGAATTTAATCTTAATCTTTTTATCCCAGCTAAAGCTAAAATGATTGCATCAAATTCGCCATTTTTTAATTTGTCTATACGAGAATTTACATTACCTCTTAAAGAAATAATATTTAAATCAGGTCTTAAAAGCAAAAGTTGCATTTTACGTCTTAAACTTGTTGTTCCTACTTTAGCATTTTGAGGTAAATCATTTAAAGTAGGATATTTTTGAGAAAGCATAGCATCATTACTCTCTTCTCTTTTTGAAATTGCTACAAGCTTTAAACCTTTTGGAAAAAAACTTGGCACATCTTTTAAGCTATGAACTGCTAAATGTGCTTTTCGTTCAAGCATACTTTGCTCGAGTTCTTTTGTAAAAAGTCCTTTACCACCTATTTTTGCCAAAGGAGAATCAAGCAAAACATCTCCTTTTGTTTTAAAACCTTCTAGTATAACTTTAATTTTATGTTCTTTTTCCAAAAATGATTTTACCCATTCGCTTTGCCATAAAGCTAATTGACTTTTTCTTGTAGCAATAATTAATTCTTTCATTTATTATCCTCTATTATCTCAACATCAATAATATCATCATTGCACGAATTCTGTTTTGTATTAGCCTTAAATGAATTTGTATTAGTGCTTATTTTTAACAAAATGCCAAAAATAAATATTAAGATTCCTAAAATACTACTTAAAATTCCTGGAAAAATGAGTAAAAAACCAGAAATCACAAAAGAAAATTGTATAAACATATTTTTAAAACTATCGATATGAAATTCAAGCAAATTCTTCCAAAAAATTCCCAAAATTACAATACCACAAACCATACTAATTAAAACAAAAGCTAAAAAATTACCAAGACCAAAAACAACAATAAATAAAATCGTAAAAAATATTTCAAGTAAAATTAAAGGGGTTAAACTTAATTTAAATTTCATAATACTATCTTTTTTATAAGTTCTAAAGCTTTATTAGCATCAATTAATTCTTTTTTTAAGCCTTTTCTTTGAATTAATTCAATCTTATTTTCTTCAAAATTTTTTCCTATAACTAAAGCATAAGGAAATCCCATAAGTTCAAAGTCATTAATTTTAACTCCAAAACGTTCATTTCTATCATCTAATAATACTTTAATACCTTCTTTTTTTAAATTTTCATAAAGATTATTAGCATATGCAACTACTTTTTCATCTTTTATATTTGAAATAATAATACTCAAATCAAAAGGACTTAAAATTTTATTCCAAATACAACCTTTATCATCATAACTTGCTTCTATAGCCACAGCAACTAAACGACTTACTCCTATGCCATAACATCCCATATAAAAGGCTTGAGCTTTGCCATTTTCATCTAAAAAATTAGCATTCATAGATTTAGAGTACTTTTGTCCTAGTTTAAAAATATGACCTACTTCAATTCCTTTGCTTTTTTTTAATTTAGCGCCACACTCTATACAGCAATCTCCTTCTTTTACTTCTACTAGATCTTTAAAACGATTTTTATTTAAATTTACAACATCAATACCTATTAAATGATAATCTTTTTCATTAGCTCCTATAATCATTTGTTTTTCATTTTCAAGTTCTTGATCTATGTAAAATTCAATATCTTTAAGCCCGATAAAACCAATAAATCCTGGACAAAGTCCTACTTCAATAAGCTCTTCTTCTTTAGCATCTTGCAATTCTAAAGCATTGATAGCATTTAAAGCTTTTACCTCTTGAAGTTCATCACAACCTCGTATAAAAAACACAACAATTTTACTTTCATTTTCATAAATAGCTTTTTTTGCAATAGCTTTAATAGTATAAAATTCATTTATTTTAAAAAAATCAGCTAATTCTTTAATGCTTTTAATATTTGGCGTATGAAATTTACTTGCATAATTAGCTTCTGGTCTTTCATCTTTACATTCTTTTTTTGCTCTTTTGGCAACCTCAATATTTGCAGCATAAGTACAATTTTGACAAGTCAAAATATCATCTTCACCATTATCTGTTAAAACCATAAACTCCTTAGATCCGCTTCCTCCAATAGCTCCGCTATCTGCATTTACAACGCGAAAATCAAAACCAAGCCTTGTAAAAATTTGACTATAAGTTTTATACATTAAATCAAATTCTTCTTGTAAATCTTTCTCGCTACTATGAAAACTATAACCATCTTTCATTAAAAATTCACGACATCTTAAAAGTCCAAATCTAGGTCTTGCTTCATCTCTAAATTTTAATCCTATTTGATAAAGATGCAAAGGAAGTTGTTTATAGCTTGTAATTTTGTTTTTAACTAAAGAAAGTATTGCTTCTTCGTGAGTTGGTCCTAAAACAAATTCATTTTCTTTTCTATCTTTAAATCTTAACAATTCTTTACCAAAAACATTATACCTACCACTTTCTTTCCATAAATCTGAAGGAGTAATAAAACTAAGACTTAATTCTTGCGCTCCTGCTTTATCCATTTCTTCTTTTATAATTGTTTTAATTTTTTCTAAAACCATTTTCCCTAAAGGTAAAAAATTATAAAGACCACTTCCAATTTGCTCAATAAAACCTGCACGTGTTAAAAAAATATGGCTAGGCAAAAGTGCATCTTTTGGATTTTCTTTTGTTGTAGGGGCATAAAGTCTGCTAAATTTCATCCTCTTCCTTTGTATTGAATTCACATTTATATTGATTTAAATTTAAATCTTCTAAATCATTTTTTATATCAAAAACATAGCGCATAGCATTAATTATAGTATCGCTTTGAATTTTACCTTGCATTTTCTTTAAATTTATAGTTGGAGTGTGTAAAAAAGCTTTAAAAACTTGATGAATAAGTTTTTGAGCCTCTTTAAAATCTGATTTTTTAAGATAACCTTTATTAAGTGCTATTTCAAGCTGTTTAATAGCACATTCTTTTGCTTCTAAACGTATAGCTTTAATAACTGGCATAATAGCCAAATCATTTAAATACTTAAAAAATTCATCTGTCATTGCATTTACAATTTTATAAGCTGCTTGAGCTTCATATTCTCTTGAAATTAAATTCTTTTTAACAACTTCTTCTAAATCATCTACAGAAAAAACTTTAATCTTATCATTTTCTTCAAGTTCAATATCTCTTGGGACAGCAATATCAAAAAAATAGCGTTTAAAATCTACTTCTTGTAACAAATCTTTTGTTATAATTGCATTACTTGCATTTGTAGCAGAAAAAAATAAATCGTATTTATTAATATAGGAAGACAATTGACTTAAATGATCAAAATGACTTGATTTTCCTAAATCTTCGCACAATCTTTTTGCTCTTTTTAAATCTCTATTTAAAATAATGACTTTAGCTCCAGCAGAAATCAAATATCTAGATGCCAACTCACTCATTTCTCCTGCGCCAATTACTATTGCTTTTTTTTGACTTAAATCAAAGAATTCTTTAGCCTTTGCAACACAAACAGATGCTACAGAAATTGGGTTTTTAGAAATTTGAGTTTGATTTCTTACCTTTGCAGCACACTTAAAAGAAAAATGCATTATTCTAGAAAGATGTATTGAACAAAATTTATTTTCAAGTGCAAAAATAAATGCATCTTTAAGTTGTTTTACAATTTGAGTTTCTCCAACAACCAAACTATCTAAAGAACTGGCAACGGCAAAAAGATGATGCACTGCATCAGTATCTTCATAAATATCTGCTTTTTCAAAAAGAGTTTGAGAATCTATATTACAAAATAAAGATAAGGAAGAGATTATAAATTTATCAATTTGATTTTTATTTTTAGCAAAAACTAAAATTTCAATACGATTGCAAGTACTGATAATTAAGCTCTCTTTTATATTTTCATTAGCACAAATAATACTAAGAAATTCCTCTTTTTTAGCATTATTACTAAAGCTTAATTTCTCCCTTATAGAAATATCAGTATTTTTATGCGTAAAACTGACGCAAAAATAATGCATTAAAATTCCCTACTTATCATATTATCAATAATTTCATTTAAAGAAGTTTTATTATAATTTTCAATTGCTTTTAATGCTTGATCTCCATATGATCTAGCTTCATTAAACACCTCTTCTAGAATTTGATTTTTAACCATTTGTTCTTTTACCCATGTAATCTCATCCTTATTTAATTCTTTTTTAAAAAAGCTCATTAACGTTTTTTTATCAACATCATTTAATTTTTTATAAAGATATATATAAGGTAATGTTGTTTTCCCTTCTTTAAAGTCGTTCATTATAGGTTTTCCAAGTATTTTTTCATCACTTTTAATATCTAAAATATCATCAATAATTTGAAATGCTAAACCTAAATTTTTACCATATATAGCAAAATCATCTTCAGATAAATTTGCTATTATAGCACCACATCTTGCACTTGCCTCAATTAAAATAGCTGTTTTGTGATAAATCATCTTTAAGTATTTATTCTCATCAATATTAAATTCTTGACTTAAATTAATATCCATAAATTCACCAAGAGATAATTTAACCACAGCATCAGAAACTATTTGTGCAAAATTAGTATCTATTTTAGAAAGCTCAAAAAAAGCTTTAGAGTATAAAATATCTCCGAGCATTAAAGCGTTTTTAGCTCCAAATTTATCATTAATAGAACGTGCCCCTCGTCTTAATTTTGCCTCATCAATTATATCATCGTGCAAAAGACTTGCTAAATGTATAAGCTCTATAATAGCACAAAGCTTAAAGGATATATCATTTTTCCCTGCTATATTTAAAAGTAGTTTTGAACGAAGTTTTTTCCCTGTATTGATATTATCTAACATTACTAAAACTGGTGTATAATCTAAATCTTTTAAATAATTTTGAATTAAACTATCAATTTCTTGCAATTTTTTTCCTTATTTTTGTTCTTGATTGGTTAAAGGTTTAACTTGCGGTTCATTAAAATTAATCATAGGTACAACTTGATTATCCTGTGGAGGATTTTTTAAAGGAAATTTTCTTGGATCTAAAAATTTAACAGCTAAACGCGCATCCTTATCCTCTATATACACCACAAAAGTAGCTTCACCTTTGTTATAAGAGTTAAATTCTAAAATCAAACGTGCTCTATCAATATGAGGATTGGTATAATCTGGAATTAAAGTCTGAGTAACCCAATTTAAATTTCTACGCAAAGACATAGTAAATTGCCTTGGAAATTTTCTAAATTTAGAATGTACTATAATATTTGTATTATCAAATAAAGTCCAGTAAAAATCAAAATTTTGCACTTTATCCTCATATCCAAGCTCTTGAATTTCTACACTTGCTCTTTCATCTTTTTTTAAAATAAATTTATAAGTATGCTGAAAAACTGGCAAAGAAGCTTTTAAATCTTGCACACTAAAAATTAACAAAAAACATATTAAAAAATATATAAAAATATTTTTCAAATTTAACCTTCATATCCTAAAATTTCAGCACTTAAACCAATAAAAATATCGTTTTGTCTTTCTTTTATAAATTCATTATTTTCAAATATAAATTTTTTAATATCTCTATCATCTATCTTTTGGCGCTCTAAAAGTTCTATCATTGCTATATGTTCTGCAAAAAAATTATCAAAAGTTTTTTCTAATGCTCCTAAATTTCCGTTTTTAATAATTTCTATAAATTTTTCTTTAGGAGTTTTATTTAACATTTCATCAAAAATATCCATTATTTTCCTTAATTAAGAACAATTGATTATAAAATTTTAATAGTTAAAAGTAGCTAAATCAAAATAATAATAAAAAAATATTAAATAATTTTTAACTCTTTTTATGAATGTTATAAAAAGAGTTAAATATAAAAGTTTAGCTCATAAATTAATTTTTCACTCTACTAGCGTATTCAATACCTAAATCAAAAGCTTTTGCATTAGCTTCTTTTGTTTTAGCTGGCACCATCTCAAGCATAATTTCTCTTAATATATTTAAATCAATACACTTGCTCATATAAGCAGCAATAGCTAATGCAATTACAGATTGAGTTGCAACATTGCCTACCTCATCTTTAGCAATACTAATAATAGGAATTTTAAAAATTTGCCATTTTTTATAATCTTGTTCCTCTGGATAAACTAAGTTAGGCTCAATTACTATAATACCATTATCTTTAACTCCATCTTTAAAACCTTTATAGCCTTTATTTGCAGTAGAAAGCATAAAATCAATCTCTCCTTCTATGGCATAAGGAAAAAGAATTTCGCTCTCATCTATAATTACATCAACTTTTGTAGGACCTCCACGCACTTGTGAAGTATAAGTTGAAGCCTTAAAAGCATAAAGTCCTTTTTTAATTGCAGCTTTAGCTAAGATTTCTCCTGCAGTAATAACACCTTGACCACCCTCACCTCCGAATCTTAACTGAAATTTCATTGTAATGCTCCTAAATTTACCATTCTTCCCTCTTGAGCTGCTTTACGCACTTCTTCATAAGCTTCACAATATTCTCTACAATCTTTATTTTGATATAAAATACCTGTTGGAAATTTATCTTTTCTTTCTTGAGGATCCATTTGTTCAAATTTAGTTTTTTCAACGCAACGTTCTTTGATCCAATTAAGCATGGAAACAGCTTCGCCCATTTTATTTTTACGTCCAAGATTAATATGACAATTTGAAAAAATATCAACAAAACTATAACCTTTATGTTCTAAAGCTTTATAAATAATATTTTCAAGTTTGTTTATTTCTATTACATTTGATCTTGCTACAAATGTAGCACCAGCAGCTTTAGTAAGCTCACAAGCATCAAAATTAGGGTCTATATTACCAAATTGAGCTGTAACGGTATAAAAACCTAATGGAGTAGTTGGAGAGGTTTGAGAATTTGTTAGACCATAAATAAAATTATTAATCAATATATGAGTAATATCAATATTTCTTCTACAACCATGTATAGTGTGATTTCCACCGATAGCTAAAGTATCACCATCTCCACTTACTACAATCACGTGTTTTTTAGGATTTGCTAATTTAATACCCGTTGCATAAGCAATAGCTCTACCATGAGTTGTATGGACTGTATTGCAATTAACATAAGAACTAGTTCTACCACTACATCCTATACCAGAAACTAGACAAACATCATCCATACTCCAGCCAATTTTTTCTATAGCACGAATAATACTTTTTAAAATAACACCATCACCACAACCCCAACACCATTGAGTTGGAAGCTTATCTACTCTTAAATACTCATCATAATTAAAAGCCATTTTATAAATTCTCCTTTACCTTAACTATAATCTCATCTGGAGTAATAGGACGCCCATTAGCCTTAAGTAATGAAATTAAATCATCTCTTTTGCTTACTCTTTGTATTTCTTCTAAATATTGACCCATATTAAGTTCGCAAACCATAATTTTTTCAAATTTTTTAACAACTTTTTCGATTTTATTTTCTGCCACAGGATACAAAGTTATAGGCCTAAAAAGTCCTACTTTTATTCCATCTTGTCTTAATCTTAAAATAGCCTCTTTTACAGAGCGAGAAACACTTCCATAAGCAATAATCAAAAATTCTGCATCATCAAGATAGTATTCTTCATAAGAACATATTTCATTAGTGCGATTTTTGATTTTTCCTATAAGTCTTTGTATATTTTTTTTAACAATCTCACCATCTTCTGTTGGAAAACCTATATCTCCGTGATGAAGTCCAGTAATGTGATATCGATAACCTGTAAAAAAAGGATTTAAAATAGCACTTTCGTTTTCACCTACAGCATAAGGCTTATAGTTTTTTTTATCTCCTTCAAATTTAGCACGATTAATAATTTCTAAATCTTTTAATTCTGGAAGTATTGCTTTGCCATTCATGTGACCAATAGTTTCATCCATAAGTAAAAAAACAGGGGTCATAAATTTTTCAGCTAAGTTAAAAGCTCTAATAGTTTCACTATAAGATTCTTCTAAAGATGCAGGGGCAATAGCAATACTTGCATAATCTCCGTGAGTTGGAGATTTTGCTTGAAACAAATCTCCTTGTGCTACTCTTGTTGGAAGTCCAGTAGAAGGACCTCCTCTCATCACATTTACAATCACTAAAGGAATTTCTGCAATAAAAGCATAGCCAATTTGTTCTGATTTTAAAGAAATTCCAGGACCACTGCTTGCTGTCATTGCTTTTACTCCACTCATTGAAGCACCTATAGCTACACTAATACCAGAAATTTCATCTTCCATTTGAATAAAGGTTCCATTGTTTTTTGGCAATAAATAACTTAACTCATGAGCTATTTCTGAGCTTGGGGTAATAGGATAACCTCCAAAAAATTTACATCCACAATCAATTGCAGCCTTTGCAATTAATGAATTTCCAGTTGCTATAATTTCTCTCATCTTACTTCCTATATTAATTTTTTATAATTGTTATCTTTTATTAATTTTGCTCTATCTCTTGCTTGTGGTGTTAATTTAGCAAATTGAAATTCACTTTTTTTGGCTACCATAATTGCAAAATCAGGACAATGGACTTCACACTCGCTACAACCTATACAAGATTCAGGATATACAACTTCTATCATTTGACCTAAAACAGCATGAATCTCATCACGCATTGCTAAAACCCCTGCTGGACAATAACTTACACATATATTACAAGCTTTACATCTTTTTTCATCAACCCAAACTGGAGTATTTTCCGGTGCTATCAAGCTCATTTATGCTCCTTGATAAAATAAAAATTTTTAAATATTTTAATTTGATTTTATTTTTAATTTTATTAAATATAATAATTTTCATAAAAAAACAGCAATTTTGTTTCAATTTGTTTCAAATGGTGAATTTTTAAAACTATTTAAACAAATTTGTTGGTAACTCAATAATATTTTTTATAAGATTAAAAGGTGATTTTACAACATCTCCTAAAATTTGAGTATGAAAATTAGGATTATCTAAAGAACCATCTACTTTGATATTAGTGCTTATCTCTTGATTTTTACCCAAAATAACGTAATTTATAATTGGAACTTTAGAAATAACACTAGAGGCTGATTTTAAAGTCTTAAGTTCTAAATTTAAATCTATATTTTTTAAACGCAAATTAATATTTCCAATTCCAAAAATATCAACACTTT
Source organism: Campylobacter sp. TTU_617 (assembly GCF_016599045.1). Lineage (GTDB taxonomy): Bacteria > Campylobacterota > Campylobacteria > Campylobacterales > Campylobacteraceae > Campylobacter_D. The sequence goes on along the minus strand of NZ_JAENKV010000005.1, from coordinate 81,967 downwards.
CACCATTTAAACTAATTGCCTTAACCCTAAACAAATCCTTCTTGCGATCAAAAACAACTACTCCATCAATTACACTAAGACCCTTTTCATTAAAAGTTGGAGTTTTAAATAAAAGCAAACTTGGAACCGTATCAATAAAACTTATAAGCTGATTTGTTCCTTTTAAATCTTTAATAAAAGTATTTTTGATTTTAAATTGTCCTTCAAAATCCTCAAAATTTCTACCAGTGACATTTAAATCAAAAACCCCTTGTAAAACGGCTTGCTTTTGAAGAAAAGTATTTAAAAACTCATCATTAATATTGTTAATATTTAAATTTATATAATTTGGCGAAAAATCAAAATTTAAATTTGTATCATTTTTATTAGCTTTAATGTTTAAAGTATTTTCATTAAGATTTGCTTCCAAGCGATCAAATGATAAAGTATTATTAGTATCTTTAAAAATAATATTAAAATTAGCTCCACCAAAATAAATATTTTCAGTATTAGAATCTAAACTAAAAAATTTTTCTTTATCTTCTTTATAAATATAAGTTAAATTTTTAAAATGAATTTCTTTATTTTTATCGCTTAATATTGCACTAATTAAATCGCTTTTTGAGTTAATAAAAATAGTATTTTGTTTTTTTTCTATATAAAAACTATCATTTTGATAAGGATTGCTACCATTTAAAAAATTACTTTGAAAAGAAGCATTATTAATCTCTATTTTAAAATTATCAAAATCACTTCCGCTATAAATAACACTTTGAGCATTTTTAAAACCCAATTGTTTAAGCAAAGGAGAATATAAAGCCAATATTGAAGGATTATTTAAATTGATTGTTAAATTATCTGAAATTTCTAAATCTAATTGCCACTTAGGGATAAAAACTTTGCAGTTTTGAGTAAAATCAAGATCTATAATAAGATCTTCATTTTTTATATCAAAAATATTATTTTCCACACTAAATTGACCTATTTTTGTATTAAATTGACCTATTTTTGTATTTAAATCAATACTAGCATTAAAATCTGCTTTTAAAAATTTATTTGTGATATTAGCTTCTTCTATATTTAATGTGTTATTATTTATCTTAAGCAAAGCTTTACTAACATTTGTATCCAAAAAATTTAAAATAGAATTTTCTATAATGAATTTTCCATCAAACAAACTTTGATCTTTATAAAAACCAAGATCTAAAGTAAAATCGGTTTTTGTTTTTCCTTCTTTTTGAAAAAATGGTATTTTAACATCATAAAAATCTAGTGCTTTCCAGAGCTTTTGATCTAGTTTTAAGTTATTAGATATAATATGTAAGTAAATTCCTGCTTTATTTTCATCCATTAAATCATAAATATAAATTTTACTTGCACTTAAATCTGCTTGTTTATAATTAGCTTTTTTAAAATTAAAATCAAGCTTTTGCTTATTTAAACTTAAATTAAGTTTTGGAATTTCAATTGGATCCATTTTGCCATCTAAACTAATTTTAACTTTATCAACATAACCTGAAGCTTCAATATTATCTAAATAATATCTTTTTTTATTAAAATCTATAAAACCTTTAATATAATCTAAATAATAAAATTCCCCTTTTACTCTATTTCCAACCCATAAAATAAGATCTTCTGGAAGTTGAACTTTATTTTGAATCTTATTAAAAATCTCTAAAATATTTTTAAAACTAATTTCTTTAAAATTATAAGCAAGTTGGCCATTTTTATAAGAAAGATTTATATTAAAATTAATCAAATCAGAATTTGCTTTAGCATCAAAAAAATAAAACTCGCTCTTAGTATTAATATCTAAATTTCCAACTATGCTTAAATTATAATCCTTAATAAGCATTTTTTCTATATTTACTTTTATATTATTTTTTTCTTTTTGTAAAGTTGTTTTTAAGAAAAATAAATTATTATTAATGAAAAATTCATTGTTTTTAAATAAAATCTGCAAATGATAGTCTTTAAAAACTAAATTACGAATATCTATTTCTTGTATAAAAATATAAAAATATTTTAAATTCTCAGCAAGACTTAAAAGTTTAACTGAGGCAAATTGATTGGTTTGCTTTTGGGAATTAATGTCTGATTTTTGATAAATACTAATATTTTTTGCCCTTACAATTAATTTTTTATCTAATTTAATATATAATTGCTCTAATTTTAAAAAATCAAATTGGATACTTGATATGGAAATTCCGTTTTTTAAAACTAAAAATAATAACATCACTAATATAGAAATTGTCAATAAAAAATATAGTATTTTTTTCTTCATACGTTACTTCTTTCTATTTATTATTTTTGGAATTTTTTACTACTTGCTTTTTCCGCTTAAAAGTAATTCTGTAGTTTATATCCCCAAAGGCTCAGTGGGACAAATTATATCATATTTAAATCAGAATAATTATCAAATGAGTATAATTGATAAATATATTTTATCTTTTTTAGGTCATCCTCAATCTGGATGGATTAATATAGGAAACAAAGAATTAAATCGTGCTGAATTTTTATATAAACTCACCGTATCTAAAGCTGCTCTTGAAACTATCACTTTAATACCAGGTGAAACAACAATTGTTTTTTTAGATCAAGTTGCTAAACAATTAGATCTTAACAAAACTATACTTTTAAAAGAATTTGAAAAACAAGCCTCTTATAAAGAAGGAGTTTTAATACCAGAAACTTATAAAATTCCTAAAGGAATTACTGAATCTTTATTTATTAATTTTATATTAAAGTATTCTGAAAATAATTTTCAAAAAATCTCTAAAAAAATTTTTGGGGAATATAATGCAAAAAAATGGCATCAATATATTATAATAGCTTCAATTATCCAAAAAGAGGCGGCTAGTGAAGATGAAATGCCAATTGTTTCAAGTGTTATTTACAATCGTCTTAAAAAAGGAATGAAACTTCAAATGGATGGAACACTTAATTATGGAATTTATTCTCACGAAAAAATAACACCTCAAAGAATAAAACAAGATAATACTTCTTATAATACTTATAAATTTAGCGGGGTTCCAGAAGATGCAGTTTGCAATGTTTCATTAAATGCTATTAAAGCTGCTATTTTCCCAATAAAAAGTGAGTATCTATATTTCGTAAGAGATAAAAATACAAAAAAACATATCTTTACCACAAATATCAAGGATCATAATAATGCTATTAATAGACAAAAATAATGGAACAATTTTTGCTTATTATTTAAAAATATCAAATAAAAAGGAAGAAAATGATCTCACCATTTAAATCAAAAGAGCTTGTAGCAAGCGCTTTAGCTGGTAGAAATTTAAGAAATCAACTTATTAATTCTAATTTAGCAAATGTTGATACTCCTTTTTATAAAGCAAGAGATATTGAATTTGAAACAGCTTTAGTTAACCGTGCTAATGAAATTTTTAAGAAAAATGATAACAAAGAATTACAATTAGCAATAACAGAAGAAGGACATCAAAAACCTTGGAAATTTCCAGATCCAAATAAATCAACTATTTATTTAAGAGATGGACATTTAGCAAGAAATGATGCAAATACAGTAGATCTTGATGTAGAGACTACAGAAATGAGCAAAAATACAGTTATGATAACAGCTCTTGATGGGGTATTAAGAAGACAAAGTAATATTTTTAGCTCCATTATTGATGCAAGCTCTAAATTAAGTTAAAGGAAAATTATGGCATACTTAAGTGATTTTGATATAAGCGGATATGGATTAAGTGCTCAACGCTTTAGAATGAATGTCATTAGTTCCAATATAGCTAATGCAAATACAACAAGGACCGCAGAAGGTGGGCCTTATAGAAGAAGAGAGGTTATTTTTAAAGCGACAGATTTTGATAAGTTATTAAATGAACAAATTAATAAAGATAATAATTTCTTAAAATATGAAAATCCTTTAAATGATCCAACTTCTCCTAATGATGCCAAACCTGCTATTATGAGTGTTGTGGTTGATAAAGTTGTAAGAGATGATAAAGATTTTCGTATGAAATACGATCCTTCTCATCCAGATGCTAATGCAGAGGGGTATGTAGCTTATCCTAATGTTAATCCAGTTATCGAAATGGCAGATTTAATTGAAGCCACTAGAGCTTATCAGGCAAATGTAAGTGCTTTTACAAGTGCTAAAACTATAGCGCAAAGTGCTATTGATTTACTTAAAGGTTAAAAATGAATAATATTAATGATTTAAGACTTAATACAATTTCAAATAATAACTTATCTGATAATAAAACTTCAAATAATATTGGAGATGAATTTTCAAAACTTCTAAAAAATGAAATTAATAGCCTCAACAAAACTCAAGAAGATGCTGAAGCAGCTATGACAGATATAGCAACAGGAGAAGTTAAAGATTTGCATCAAGCTGCAATTGCTATAACTAAAGCCGAAAGTAGTATGAAATTTATGCTTGAGGTTAGAAATAAAGCTATTAATGCCTACAAAGAAATTACAAGAACACAAATTTAAACTTTGATACAAGAAAACAAGAGAAATAGAATATCAAAAGTTGCCTTTGCTTTTTGCATGGCACTTTTATTTATGATTATTTTCCTCATTTCAACTTTTTTTCTAACTTCAAAACGTCATATTCCAAACACAGAAAAAGATCAATATTCTCACGCATTAAGAGGAAATATTGTTACAAAAGATAATTTTACCATTGCATCATCGCGTCAAGTATATCGTGCTGAAATTGACCTTAGAAGCATTGATAAAGATAAATTTGATTTATTTTTAAAGCTTTTTCAAATTTATAGTGGAGCTAGTAATGAACAAATGCTTGATATTAGAAAAAGAATTCAAAACGCAAAGAAAAAAAGTTATAATTTTGTCCTTTTGCAAAACCTTGATTCAAAAAGAGCAAGCTATTTAAAAGAACTTGCTAAAAAACTATATATACAAGGATTTTTTAAAGCATTTAACAATAACAATCGTGTTGAAACTAGAGGTTTAAGTATTATTGAACATAGAGAAGATAGAATTTATATGTCAGCAGATACTTTAACTCCTGCTATTGGCTATACAAAAACTTTTTTAGATAAAGACAATAATATTTTAAAAAATATAGGTGTTAAAGGTTTAGAAAAATACTATGATGAATGTTTAAGTCCTTTACAAGATGAAAAAATTCAAGGTCTTAAAGATATAGGAGGGAATATTATTTTAAATTCTAACTCCTTGCAACAAAAAAAAATTAATGGTTGCGATCTTTATCTTAATGTTTCACTAAAACTTCAAAAAAATATAGAAAAGGCAATTGATCAAAGAAATGAAGAATTAAAAGCAAATGAAATTATTGTAGGGGTTATGGAAAGCAAAACAGGTAAAATACTAGCCCTTGCTAGCTCAAGAAGATATGATCCTAAAAACCGTAGCAAAGATTTATCTGTTTTAAATGCTAGTGCTATAGAATATGGCTATGAAGCTGGATCTGTTATTAAGCCATTTATTTTTGTAACAGCTTTAAGACTTAATAAAATTAAACTCGATGAAATCATTAATACTTATGGAGGGAAATATAAACTAGGACGTTTTATTATCAGCGATGATCATAGAAAAGATAAAATGAGCATGGAAGAAATTATTCGATATTCATCAAATATAGGAATGATTCAAATCGCTAAAAGATTGAATAATTTAGAAATTATTTCAGGACTTAGAATTTTTAAATTTGGAGAAAAAAGTGGTATAGATTTGCCTTATGAACAAAAAGGAGAGCTTCCAAATCCTAAAAGATTAAGAGATATAGAAAAATCTGTTTTAAGTTATGGATATGGTTTAAAAACTACTTTTATACAACTTCTTGGAGCTTATAATGTCTTTAATAATGATGGAATTTACATCACCCCAAAACTTGCAGATAAGTTTTATCAGAATGGACGTTTTATTAGCTTGGATGATGAAATTAAAAAAGAAAAAATTCTTTCAAATGAAGCAGCAAAAACTATGCAAAATATTTTAATTGACGTTATAGAAAAAGGAACAGGAAAAAAGGCTATGACACCTGGTATTATCATAGGAGGCAAAACAGGAACAGCAAGAATTGCAGAAAGACAAGGTTACACATCTAATCGCTACAATGCTTCCTTTTTTGGCTTTGCTAATGATGAAAATCATCGCTATACTATAGGGGTTTTAGTAAGAAATCCTACTAAGACTTATTATGCTGCACAAAGTGCTTTACCTATGTTTAAAGATGTTATTGATATTTTGATCAATGAAGATTTTTTAAAACCTATACAAAATAATTCTAATCAATAATTTTTTTATCACTCTTTTTCATTTTAATATAAATATGTAAAATATCTAAAGCCGCTGGAGTAATACCACTAATCTTACTTGCTGCAAAAAGAGTTTGGGGTTTAAATTTTTCTAATTTTTCTACTACCTCATTACTTAAACCACTAATATTTCTAAAATTAAAGTCATTTGGAATTTTTAATTCATTTAAATTTTTCATTTTATTGATTTGTGCTTTTTGCATTTTAATATAATGATAATATTTGGCTTCACTTAAAATTTCTTGTAAAGAATACTCATCCATATCCTCAAAAATTGTATCAACTTTTCTAAGTTTTTCAATATTAAAACTTGATCTTGCAACGATTTTTTGCCAGTTTAATACTGAGGTGATTGACTCTTCTTTAATACTTGCTAAAAATTCATTATTTTCATTATTTGGGGTAAGTTCTTTTTCTAGTAAAAATTTTAAACCTTTATTCAAATTCTTATTAATATTTTCAATAAAATCAAAGTCTTTTTTACTTAGAAGCCCTAATTTAAAACCATATTTACCAAGTCTTAATATAGCATTTTCTTCTCTTAATAAAAGTCTAAATTCAGCCCTTGAAGTAAACATTCTATATGGCTCTTTTGTTCCTTTTGTTACCAAATCATCAATCAATACGCCTATATAAGCTTCATCCCTATCTAAAATAAAAGGTTCTTTTTTATCAATAGCTAAAACCGCATTTACCCCAGCCATAAAACCTTGAGCTGCAGCTTCTTCATAACCTGTTGTTCCATTAATTTGTCCAGCACAATACAAATTTTTAATTTTTTTAGTTTCTAAAGTATGATAAAGCTCCATTGGATCAATATAATCATATTCTATGGCATAACCAAAGCGCGTTATTTTGGCTTCTTCAAAACCTTTTATACTTCTTAACATTGCAATTTGCACCTCATATGGCAATGAGGTAGAAAAACCATTTATATAGTATTCATTTGCAGCTTTTGTCTGAGGTTCTATAAATAAATGATGACTTTCTTTATCGCCAAAACGATTAATTTTATCTTCTATAGAAGGACAATATCTTGGACCTATACCTTCAATCTGTCCAGTAAAAAGTGGAGCACGATAAAAATTATTTTTGATTATATCATGTGTTTTTAAATTTGTCCTTGCAATAAAACATGGAAGTTGAATAGGATTAAAATTTTTTGTTCTAAAACTAAAAGCTTTAGGAAATTTATCTCCGTATTGAATTTCTAAAAGATTAAAATCAATACTTTTAGCATCAACTCTTGGACAAGTTCCAGTTTTTAATCTTCCAATATTTAAATTAATTTTTTTTAAAGAATTCGCAAGCTTTATAGAAGAGTATTCCCCTACTCTTCCTGCTTCAATTTTTTTCTCCCCAACATGAATAAGTCCATTTAAAAATGTCCCTGTTGTTAAAATAATTTTTTTAGCAAAATATTCATTATTTAAATTTGTTTTAACACCAAGCGCTTGATTATTTTCAATAATTAAATCTACAGCCTGCTCTTGAGAAATATCTAAATTATCCAAACTTAAAAGTTTATTTCTAGCATAAATTCTATATGCATCCATATCAATTTGCGCTCTAGAACCTCTAACAGCTACACCCTTGCTTTCATTTAATATACGAAATTGAATTCCTGTTTGATCTGTAATTTCTCCCATCAAACCACCCATAGCATCAAGTTCTTTTACTAAATGTCCTTTAGCAAGCCCTCCTATAGCAGGATTGCAACTTGCTGCGCCAATTTGCTCAATAAGAGTAGTTAAAAGTAAGGTTTTTTTACCCATTCTAGAAGCTGCTGCACTTGCTTCAATTCCTGCATGACCTCCGCCTATAACAATAATATCAAACATAGCTAACCTCTAAAATATGTTGAGTAAAAAAGAATCTTAAAAAAACTATTTAAGATTCTTGAAGGTGAAACATAAGTTCATTATAAGTTTTATTTTGACTTTTACAAAATTCATCTAAAGTTTGCAAGCTTGCACTGATACCCTCTTTATCTTCAATTTTTAATAATTCATCATAAAATTTTTCAATTATATCAACAGCTTTTTTATTAGGTTTACGACGAACAGAATAATATCCTATAACTTTGTTTGCAATAGAATCAAATGATGGGGTAACATTTGCAAAAACCCAATAATAATCTCCATTTTTTGATTGATTTTTTACAAAAGCAAAAATTTCTTTTTTTTCTTTCATATAATTCCACAAGAGTTTAAAAACAGCTTTTGGCATAGAAGAGTGTCTTACTATATTATGAGGTTTATATAAAATTTCACTCATTGAAAAACCGGCATATTTTAAAAAATCGCCATTTGCATAAACTATTCTTCCCTGTAAATCAGTTTTTGAAGTTATTAAACAATATTGTGTTAAAAAAATCTCCTTTGACATTGTTATTCCTCTTTGAATTATACTTTTAATTTTTCTAAAATTTCTAAACTTTTTTGTTCTAAATTTTTAACATCATTAACAATTATATTATATGCATTCTGATCAATATATTCAAGACTTGATTCTTTAATTGCTTTTTGAGCATTATCTTTTATATACTCTTTTCCTTGATTTAATTCATTCTCTTTAATACATTTGTCAATAATGCTTTTAGCTCTGTCATCATTACAAAGATTTGAAATTGGATCAACACTTTCAAGATTAAATTGTTGAGCTCCATTAAGGTTAAGATAAATATTTGATTTATACAAAATATGATCTATTTTTACAGTTGAAAGTATAAGTCTTTTTGCAAATTCTACAAAATCTTTTCCTAAAGATAGACTATTCTCTTCAAGACGCTTAAATGCTTGAGAAAATTTATTAATTCTTTCTTCTGACTCACTCACAATACCAAATATTTGCTCACTACCTGATTGAATATTTGTAAAATCTTGCTGCATTGTCTGTATGGCAATTGAAATTTCGCTTGTAGATTTTTGAGTTCTCTCTGCTAGTTTTCTAACTTCATCAGCAACAACAGCAAATCCACGTCCGTGTTCTCCTGCACGTGCAGCTTCTATTGCAGCATTTAACGCTAATAAATTTGTTTGATCTGCTATATCTCTAATTACTTCTACAACAGAAGTGATATTTTGAGAATTTGCTACGAAAGTCTGCACAGTATCTTTACTTGAATTTACAACTTCTAATAAAGAACTCATAGAATTTTGCAAAGAATTCACTTCAGAACCACTTTGAGTTGCAGTTTGTGTTATAAAATCAACCATATCATAAACATTTTTCATAATACTTATATCTTGATTTAAAGAAGATGAAATTTCTGACATATCTTTATTTTGATTTGTAAGACTTAAATCCATTAAAGTTTTTGATAAAGCATTTTTGTATGCCAATTTAGAAGTAGCCTCTATACTTGATAAAACTTTATTAATAAATTCTATATTAGAAGCAAAAGTTCCCTTTAAACCCTCAGGAAGCGCTTTTCTATAAAATTCACCCTTTTGAGAACAAGAAATAGCAGTATTAATTTCTCTTAAATAAGCCTCTAAATTATCTATGGTATTATTCATATTATCAGCAATAATACCTAATTTTTTACTTTTGGTATTAGTATAAATAATTCTACCATCAAAATTACCCTCTCTTAACTCCCCAGAAAGTTGAAGCAATTTATCAATTATAACTTGTTCATTTTTATAATAAAAAAACATATATATAAGCAATACTAAAGATAAAATTAAAATAGGGATTGCTATAAAAATACTTATAAAAGCTCCTAAAATTCCTAATATAACCGATAAAATAGAAAATATAAACCAATTTACCATTTTAAATCTATACTCCTATGAAAATTAATAAATTTTAAGATATTTTAATAAAGAATGATTTTTAAGCCAAATAGACTTATAATTTTTTAGAATTTTTGAAAAAGAAATTATATTAAAAACAAGATTAATTCTATCTTAATTATCTAAGATTTTCTTGCAAATCGAAAACTAACTGATTGTAACTGACATTATAAGATGAAACGATTTCTATCAAAGAATCTAATCCTGCCTTAATGCCTCCTTGCTTCTCTTTTTCTAAAATAGTTTTATAAACACTCTCTATGATAGGCAAAGCTTTGCGATTTGGAGCTCTTCTAACTGAATAATAATTAATTATCTTACCGCTAGAATTAAATGATGGGGTAACATTTGCAAAAACCCAATAATAATCTCCATTTTTTGCTTGGTTTTTTACAAAGGCAAAAATTTCTTCTCCTTTTTGTATGGTATCCCATAGACATTTAAAAACAGTTTTTGGCATATCTTGATGCCTTACAATATTATGAGGCTTTCCTAAAAATTCCTTAGTCTCATAACCAGCATATTTGGAAAAATCATCATTTGCATAAATAATATTTCCCTTAAGATCTGTTTTAGAAGTAATTAAAGCATCTTTTGATAAAAAAATCTCTTTCATATAATTCACCTCTAAATTTTTGACGCATTATATCGTGTTTAATTAAAATAAAAATTAAATATTTTTATTAAAATAATATATATTTGAGAAAATAAGTAACACTTAAAAAAGAATTCATATTAAAATAATGCTAAGTATTTATTTTTCTGTTAAAATTTTTGAAGTTTTTTTAGAGGAGTTTATTTTGGAAACTTTGAGTCAAACATTGGTAAAAAGAAAACCACCTTTTTTAAAATCTTTAATAAAAAGTCTCGGTTTTTGGGTTATTATTGGCATCGTTGGAGGAGTTATACTTGGATATTTTAATAAAGATTTAGCTTTTGCTAGTAAAGGCGGAGTTGAATATTTTATTAAAACTTTAAAAATTTTAATTGGACCTATTATATTTATTACCATTGTATTGGGTATTATTAGTCTTGAAAATCTTAAAAAACTTGGTAGTATTGGTGTTAAATCTGTTCTTTATTTTGAAATAGTAAGCACTTTAGCTTTAGCTATTGGAATCTTTATGGCAAATATCATGCAACCAGGATCTGGAATGAATCTAGATCCAAAAACACTTGATTTAACTAAAGTTGAAAAATATGTAAATCAAACTCAAGAAATTAGCGCCAAATCAGAAATTATGCATATTTTAAAAGATGCAATTCCAACAGATATTATTAGTCCTTTTACAGAAGGAAAAACTTTGCAAGTTCTTATTATTGCTATTATTACAGCTTTAATTATTTCTTTAATGAAGCAAGAAGATAAACAAATAATACAAAAAACATTTGAAATTGCACAAAATTTTGTATTTAAAATTTTACAAATTGTAATGTATTTTAGTCCTATTGCAGCATTTTCCGCTATGGCTGTATTGATTGCACAATATGGCATTGAATCTTTAATTAATCTTGGTTATTTACTTTTTGTAATGCTTATTTCTTGTCTTGTCTTTATTTTTATTATTTTAGGTATTATTTGTTATTTAGTTAAAGTAAATATTTTTAAATTTATGCGTTTTATTTCTAGAGAAGTTTTAATTGTTTTTGCTACAAGTTCAAGTGAGTCAGCTCTTGCTCCTTTAATGAGAAAATTAGAAAAAGCAGGATTATCAAAAACAACAGTTGGGTTAGTTTTACCAACAGGATATAGTTTTAATCTAGATTGTACAAATATTTATTTAGCAATGAGTCTAATCTTTTTAGCGCAAGCCTTTAATGTAAATTTATCTTTAAGTCATGAAATTAGTATTTTAATTGTTTTAATGATAGCATCTAAGGGGGCTGTTGGTGTTACTGGTTCTGGATTTATAGTTCTTGGAAGCACTTTAGCGGCATTAGGTGGTATGCAAATTCCGGAAGCAAATAATGGATTTGGTGGAACCTTAGCTGAAGTTTTACCTGTAGCTGCTATAGGAATTTTGCTTGGAGTTGATAAATTTATGTCAGAAATGAGAGCTGTGGGCAATCTTTGCGGAAATAGTGTTGCGGCTTTAATTGTAAGTATATGGGATAAACAAATCGATAGAGAAAAATTTAAATATGCTCTAGATCACCCTGAAGAATTTCGTAATGCTGGAATGTATTAGTTATCTTTTGAGGAAATCATAACGTTGAACTTCCTCAAAAATATCATTATTTTTTTTAAGCTGTTTAAAAAAACTTTTATTCAAATCAATCTTAAAACCTAATTGCAAAATTCTATCTTCACTTTGATCCAATTCTCTAAAAATAAAATTTAAATTAAAAATACTATAAGGAGAATAAGATACTTTATAATCAATATTTTCTTCGTTTTTATTTATATCAAAATAAAAATAATCATAATTTGGAATAGTAAAACTTACCCCAAGTTGAATGTTACGTTTTGCTTGATCAAAATAATAATAGTTTGTATAAGCTTTTAAAAAATTACTATAACCAAATTCTCCCCCGAAACTGACATCTTTTTGCTCTTTTTTTCTATCGATAAAACTATTAACACCAATTAAAAAATTATCTTGCTTATAGCGATTAATCAATCCACCAGAATAATTATAATTATCTTCACTCACATAAAGTTCTTTTTGAAATAACAAAGAAATATTTTTATATTCATATAAAGAATTTAAATTTTTAATTTTTACATTCCCATTGTTAAAATTCAAATCATCCCAAGTTTTATCAATGCCATTTTTATTTTCCAAGACATTAGACAACAAAGAACTAAAAGAATCTTTAAAATTTATATTATACTCTGGTGTTTTTATTTTTTTTTGAGAAATATTAAAATCGAATTTCTTCCATTGATTATTTGGGTTAGATCCTGCTAAAACATTTATAGTGCATATTACTACAATTAAAAATACTCTTTTCATCATTATCCAAAATAAAATAAAAAACATTATAAAAAAATAAAACAAATTAAAAGTAAAATAAGAAAAATTTGCTAAACTTCAATTGCGATCGCAATTTAATTTTAAGGATTTTGTTTGAAAAAGGATAATATTGTTGCTTCTGGCATATTTATTATTAGTATTGTTGTCTTTTTTGTTTGGGGGAGTTATTATATCTCTAATGATCATTTAATACTCTTTATTCTTGCAAGTATTTTTGGAATTTTTATGGCTTTTAATATTGGTGGAAATGATGTGGCTAATTCTTTTGGTACAAGCGTTGGCGCAAAAACCATTACCATAAAACAAGCTCTAATAATAGCCGCTATTTTTGAATTAAGTGGAGCTATTTTTGCAGGTGGAGAGGTTACAAAAACCATTCGTTCAAATATAGTAAATTTTTCACAAGATTTAAATCCTATGCTCTTTGTATCTATTATGTTGGCAGCTCTTATAAGCTCTGGAACTTGGATTTTTATTGCTACAAAAAAAGGGCTTCCTGTTTCAACGACTCATAGTATTATAGGAGGAATTGTTGGTGCTAGCATTATGATGGGAATGATATATTTTGATGGTGAACAAACTCTTTCTATGGTAAAATGGAGTGGAATTTTAAAAATTGCTATTAGCTGGGTTATTTCTCCTCTTTTAGGTGGTTTAGTAGCTTATTGCATTTTTAGCTACATAGATAAAAAAATTCTTAAACCTTCTAAAAACTTAAATGATCAAATTAAAAATATAAAAAAAGAAAAGAAAAAATTCAAAGAAGAATATTTTCAAGCTCTTAAAAACAAATCTCAAGATGAGCAAATCAAAGAATTAAGCTTGATCGTTTTAGATGATGGAGAAAAGGAAAAGAGTTTTTATAAAAATCAAATTAAAAATTTTAAAGAAAAAGAAAAAGCTATTGATATTTACTCTGTTTTAAAAACTCATATGCCTATAATAGGTTGCTTGAGTGCTATTATTATTTCCGCTATGTTTTTATTTAAAGGTTTAAATAATGTTAGCACATTAGATATTTTACAAAATGTATGGATTATAGGAATATTAGGTATTGTTGCATATATAGTTACTTTTGCCATTGTAAAAATTGTAAGAAAAACAGAACTAAATAAAACAACTAATAGGATTTTTGCATGGCTTCAAATTTTTACTGCTTCAAGTTTTGCTTTTTCACACGGTGCAAATGATATAGCAAATGCCATTGGACCTTTTGCTGCTATCTTAGACGTTTTAAAAAATAATACAATCAATGCAAATTCTCCAGTTCCTTTTGCTGCTCTTTGTATGTTTGGTGTAGCTTTAGTAATAGGACTTTGGTTTTTAGGAAAAGAAGTGATAAGAACAGTTGGTTCTAAACTCACAAAAATTAAACCAACAACAGGATTTAGTGCAGAACTTGGTGCAAGTTTGGTTATACTTCTTGCTACAGGGCTTGGTATCCCAGTAAGTTCAACTCATATTTTAATAGGGGCAATTTTAGGCATAGGTCTTTATAATAAAAATGCAAATTGGTCTCTTATGAAGCCTATAGGTTTAGCTTGGGTGATTACTTTACCTGCAGCGGGACTTATGGCGGCTATTGTTTTTGTTATTTTTAAATTTGCATTAGGGCTTTAATCTAAAGAATCTTTTAAATTGAATAAATTTAAAAGATTCTCTTTTGCTTGCAAAATATCATCTGTATTTAATATAAAATCAATATTTTTAGGTTTTTTATAAACTTTATCATAATATTCTAAAAGCATAACAATAACCCTTCTTAAATCACCTCTATCATAAGAACTTAACAAATCAAGACGTAAATTCATACTAATATAAGGTGTAATTTTTTCTATAGCTTTCTTAAATTTTAAAGGTGTTATTTTCGATTTATAAAATTTTTCTATTCGTAAAATACGATTTTCCAAAGAGCAAAAACAATAAATTTTAAAAGAATTTTGCATAGCTTCATATAAATTTAAAGGTAAAATAATATCTCCTATCCTTCTACTTTCAAGTTCAATAAAAACCTGATTTTTAATATTTTTAAAATTCTCAAAAAGCATAGTTTCAAAAAATTTTTGATTTGGCTGCTCTCCCAAAATCGATCCAAAAACTGAGCCTAAATGATTAGCTAGTTTTTCAAGATTAATACTTTGAGGCAATAATTCTAAAAGTTCTGTTTTTCCACATCCTGTATTACCACAAAGCGATAAAAGTTTAAAATTGAGTTGTTTGGAAAAATAATTATTTAAATACGATCGATAGGCTTTATAACCTCCTTTTAATCTAACCACACGATAACCAAGTTCTGATAAAATAATGCTCACACTTTTAGAGCGCATTCCTCCTCTAGCACAATATACCCCAATCAAAGATTTTAATGGAAGTTCTTTATATAATTCTAAAATATGTTTTGCCATATTATTGCAAATATAGCTTGCACCCTTGATTTTAGCCAAAGATTGATTTTTAGTATATAAAATACCTATCTCTTCAAATTCTTCATTATTTAATGCATAAAAATTTTTGGCTCTAAAAATGTGGGAATAAATAAATTCTCTAGGGCTTCTTGCATCAATCAAACAATCAAAATTTTGCTTATCAAATTCCTGAAATTCAAACTCTTGAAACATTATTAAAAGCTGCTGCTATTTTTTCGTAATTTTTTTTAAAATCACTTCCATAAACTCTGGTTTCTCCTATTGTTGTAATAAAATTCGTATCCCCGCTCCAACGTGGCACGAGATGATAATGACAATGCATTGCAATCCCAGCTCCAGCGTCTTTGCTTAAGTTCATACCTATATTAACCCCGCTAGCATTTAATTCTTGTTTTAAAATTTTAACACCAACTCTTACTAAATCACTCATTTCTTGCCAAATTTCATTTTTTAAATTTTCTATATGCTCCTCGTGTATATAAGGAACTATCATAAAATGTCCTACAGAATAAGGATAAGCATTCATCACACCAAAGCAATATTTTGCTCTAAAAATAACTCCTAATTCTTCATCACTTTTAATTTTATTCGCACAATCACAAAAGACACAACTTTGTTTTTTATGATTAAAATATTCCTGACGCCAAGGTGCATACAAATATTGCATTATTTATCCTTACAAAAAACATCAATTCCTAAATTTTGATATTTTTCTATCTCATTTTTTTCTATCGTATTACAAGCTAAAATAATTTTAGAATTAGGAATTAAAGAAATTATTTTTTTATAAGATACTTCATTAAAGGTTTGCAAAAAATAAATTCCTAAAATATCCGCTCCAGCAAAAATTGCCTTACTTAAATCTTCTTTATCATTAATTAAAACTAAAGCCTCAAGTCCTAAGTATCTTGTAAATTCAAGTAATCTTTTAAGTTCTTTTAAATTTAAAAATTTAGCACTAAGCAAAATAAAATCTGCTCCATAAACTAAAGATTCAAGAATTTGATATTCATCAAAAATAAGCTGTTTATTGAGCAAAGGAAGCTTAAGATAACGTCTTATTAAACTTAAATTTTGAAGATTTTGGGGTTGTAATTCAATACATAAAGCACAATTAGCTTTATCTTTTTCTAAATCCAAAGCTTGTTGTAAAAGTTTTTCTTCTTTTTCTTCTTTTATAATAGGCATAAATTTTATTTCATTATTGCTTCTTTGTAGATTTTTTTTCACTTCTTTTGGAAAAAAGGGATTTGAAGCTAAAGATCTTCCTAGCATATCATAAGGAAAAATTTTCTTTCTTTTTTCAAGCTCTATCTTGCTTTCATTTATTATTTTATCTGTTATTTTAAACATTCTTTAATCGCTTCAATATGATCTTTACTTTCTTTTGAATTTGAAAACTCTTTATCAATAAAAGTTTTTTCCAAAAACTCCCAAGCTTTTTTGCAATCTTTTAATTTATAATAACCCCAAGCAAGTGAATCAATATAATATAAATTATTTGGTTCTTTTTCTAGGGCAAGTTTTACTAAATATATCCCTTTTTCAATATCTATATCATTATCAATTAATAAATATCCATAATAATTTAAATATAAAGCATTACTATTATAATCTATTCCTTGTTCGAATTTTTTTGCTACAGATAAAACTAAACTTGGAGTTATTTTTTTATCTAAACTCGCTTGTTCAAATTCGAAAACGGCAGCACGCATAAGATATTCTTTATTTCCACTTTGCTCATACATTTTTAAACTTAAATTTTTAGCTTCATTAAATTTTTTAAGATCTTGATATAAAAAGATTTTAATATCATTACCTAAATCATATTCTAAAGCTAAATCTAGTGCCTCTTGTTTTTTTTGCTCTTTATTTAAAATATCAAGCAAAGAATAAATAAAACTTTTATTATTGCTTATTTTATAAAGATCGATATAAATATTTTCAAGCAAATCAAATTTCTTTTCATCATTATAAATTTTAGCTAAAACTGAACAAGTTTTTAATGTGCAACCATTTTTTTGACGCCATTGTTCAAGAAATTTTTCAATGCTTTTAGTATCATCTAAAATTGCATAAGTGCTGATAATTTTAAATAAAAAATCTTCTGTTGGATTTTGTTCATAAGCTAATTTATAATATTTTAAAGCATTGATAAAATCTTTTTTTTGTACAAATAAATCGCCATAAAGTTCCAAATTTCTAGGATCATTAGAATTTTTAGCCAAAAGTTCGTTGATTAATTTTTGCGCTCTATTAAGCTCTAAACTTTTTAAAGCATAAAAAGCACTAAGTCTTTTAAGATTATCATTTTCATCTACATAAACTCTAGCAATATTGTCAATTTCTTTAATATCATTTAAATTATTTGCCAATGTCAAAAAATAAGCATTTTGTAAAAAAACAACATCTTTATATTCTTTAAAAAGATCTAAAAATATATCTCTAGATTTTTTATAATCATTAAAATACTCATAATTTAAAGCACTAAGAATCTGCATATCAAGCTTATTACTTTTTTGCTCTTCATAATCTTTAAAAACTACTTGGTTTTTATTTGCACAAGCTGTTAAAAAAATAGTTATTAAGATAAATAATAAATTCCTATACATTCTTTTTGCAATTCCTCTTTATGAAATTTAAAATATTTCCAAAATGGAAATGTTTTACACTGATTAGGTCTTAATTCATAAATACTACAATTTCTTTTCTTTTTATCAAAGAAAATACAAGCATATCCTTGTTCAAATTCAACTTCTTTTAAACTATATCTTAAGCCAACTTTTTTTATAAATCGTTCCATAAACTGCTTGTTATCTAGCTTTAAATAATCACTAAGAAGGTTTATTTCATCATTATTTATAAAAATATTCCCACTTTCTCCAGTGCAACATTTCCCGCCACATTTAGCACAAGCATTCTCATCAAAAGCATAAGGAAAATCTTTTTCATATATCATAACTTTTTATCCCAAACCTTAAGCAAATTTCATTCATTTTATCACTTAAGTGATTATTTTCATACATTAAAAAAGGAGCTAAAATTTCACAAGAACTTTTTACTCCTTTTCTTGCTTTAATCAAAACTAATCTTGACTTTGATTTAATATCTTTATGAACACAACAAATTTTAATAATTTTTATATTATTTTTCTCCAATAAAGCACAAATTTCACTTAAAGCTATACTTTCATAGCAAAAATATAAAATTCCTTGCGGTTTTAATAAATGATAGGATTTTTCAATAAAAACCTCTAAAGGTAAAAATTCTCTAAATTTGCTTATATTTTTATGGATATTATTGCTAAGTTGTGCCCCTTGCCTATAAAAAGGAGGATTACTAACAATAAAATCAAATTTTTTTAAAGAATTAAAATTTTTAAAATCCTCACAAAATACCTCAGCTTCCAAAAAATTATATTCTAAGTTTTTTTTAATAAGTTTTATATTTTCTTTTTGAATATCTAATAAATTTAAACTCAAACTAGGAATATTTTGTTTCAATAATATTCCTATAATACCACAACCACTACCAACATCTAAAACTTCAGATTTTATACCTTCTTTTAATACAAAATCTACAAGCAATAAAGAATCACTATTGTAACGATAGCCTTCTTTGTATTGAAAAAAATGCAAAAGCTCCAAACTATATCCTTAATGAGTTGGAATTTTAACTATCTTCTTTTTATCTATTTGTTGTTTTTTAGAAATATTTTGTTCAAAATTAATAAAATCTTTTGCAAAAAGCAAAGAAGAAAAAAACATTAAAAAGATAATTTTATACATAAACGCCTTCATTTTATAAAATAATCCCAAGATACTTTTATGATAGTTAAAGCAACAACAACTAAAAATAAAATTTTTATAAAATGTCCTTTAGTTTTTAGAACAAGTTTTGAACCTAAAAATGCACCTATAATTTGACCAAATCCCATTAAAAAACCTATATCCCATAAAACTTTATATTGCCAAATAAAAATAAAAAGAGCAACAATATTGCTAGAAAAATTTAAAATTTTAGTATTAATACTAGCCTGTTTCATACTAAAGCCCAATAAAAAGACACAAGCAAAAATCCAAAATGATCCTGTTCCTGGTCCCAAAAAACCATCATAAAAACCCAAAGTTAATCCGCAAATAATATGAAAAACTTTGATATTTTTAATCTTTGCTTTGCTTTGTTCTTTTCCAAAATTAGGCTTGAATGCAATATATAAAAAAGTAAAAGTTAAACACACTAATATTATAATTTTTAAAGAATCATCTTCAATAAATAAAACACCATAACTTCCGATAGCTGCACCAATAGCTGTAAAACAAACTCCCCAAATTAAATGAGGTAAAGTAGTTGATTTATAATACGTAAAAGCAGCAGTTAAAGATCCAAAAACACTTTGAAGCTTATTAGTTGCTATAGCCAAATGCGGTGAAATTCCACAAGCAAGGAGAGCGGGTATAGTTATAAGACCCCCGCCACCTACAATAGAGTCAATAAATCCTGCAAAAATAGCAACAAACAAAAGCACAAAATAATAAAATATATCAAAATTTTCAATTCCCATACTTTAAAATCTCCTTACTTTGCCCTAATCTATAAAGAGCAAAATCATATTTTACAGGATCATAAAAATCAAATTCTTTGAGTTTATTTGTTAATTCTAACACACTTTTAAAATCATATACTTTACGCTTAATAAGTCCTAAAGCAATCGAGGTTTTAAAAGTATGTGTATCTAAAGGCATTAATAGATCTTTAGTATGAATTTTATCAAAAAGTCCCATATCAAGATTATCTTTTCTTACCATCCATCTTAAAAACATATTATAACGTTTTAATGGTGATTTTGGAATATTTTCAAAGCTTTTAGAAAAGAAAAAAGTATATCCATAACTTTCATAATTATTAAGCATTTTTACTTTCTGTATAAAAACTAAAATAGCATCTAAAATATTTTCTTCTTTTTGATAAGCTTTAGTAAATAATTCATTAAGAGAAATTTCTTGTTTTAATCTTCTAAAAGTAATAAAAATCTGAACAATATCTTGCTCATTTTGAAAACGATATTTTAATTTTTTACATTTTTTGTAAATTTGTTCTTCGTTTAAATTAATTAAATTAAAATCAAGCTTTTTTAAAAAATTAAGCATATTTTTTGCATTTCCATAAGCAAATAAAGCACAAATTAATGCTATAAATTCATCATTATATATTTTGGCAACTTGAAGAGGATCAGGAGTACTAAATAAAGCTTTAGAATTATTCTTTTCTCTTGCTAATTCATCGAGCTTGATTTTAAGATTAATTAAATTTTGCATTAAAATCCTTTATTTATTCTAATTTAAATTTTTTAGAAAGCCGAAAATTAAAACAATAAAAATAAAAGAATTTTTAAAGATTAAAGAAATTTGACAAAAAATAAAAAGTCAAATTTCAAAATTAATATTTAAGATTTAAGTCCTAATAAAGTATCAAGCATCTGATCAACAGTACTAACGATTTTTGCTGCTGCTCCATAACTTGATTGATATTGTATTAAAGCTGCTAATTCTTCGTTGGTATTTACACCACATTTTGACTGATATTCTGTATAAACAGAATTATATAAGGTAGTATTACTTGCAAGAACAACTTCATTATTTTCTCCATCACTTGCAATTTTACCTGTAAATTTTCTATAATATTCTTCTAAAGTTAGTTTATCAATAGTCCCATCATCATTATAAAAATTTACTTTATCGTATTGAAGCTGTATAATTTTATTCGCCATGTCATTACCACTATCAACACCACTTAAACTTGCTCTTAAAGTACTAGGATCATTTAAAATACTATCTTTAACAGAAATATTCCCAGCATTATTTCCACTAAAAAACCCTCCTATACTAAAAGCTCCTGCGAAATTTGTCCCTTTATCTTCAATAGCTACCTTAAACCCTGATTTTGCATTGATTTGAAACAATCCACTATCACTTTTTGGATCATAGCTAAAACTTGCATTAATATAATCATCTACATCGTTTTGACTGTTATGATCACCATTATCATCAGAATTAAAATTTATTTGCTTTATCAAATCTTCCATAGTAGTATTAACATCTATGGTAATAGTTTTTGTAGCTTTTTTATCTCCTTTTTCATCATAAATAACAATATCAAAACTTCCAGGCTGTATGGTTCTATCATAATTCATTAAAGGTATATTAGATTGCAAACCGCTAATATAATCAGAAGTCATTGAATTTTTTGCAGAACTCGCATATAAATTATTTGTTTCATTGATTAAAGTCTTAGCAAAAGTATCTAAAGAGTCCATATAACCTTGAAGAATCCCATTTTCATATTTTCCTTCTAGTTTATTATAATCTCTACCACGAAGATCAAGTTGTGCTCCAAGTTGACCTCCTTTAATCTTTCCAGTTAAATCACGAATTTTCTCATCTGCGGTTTCATAATAAATACTATAAGATTTATTTTTATCATCATAATCAAGTTTTAAAGGATGAAAATTTATTCCATCTACTATAGTAAAACCTTCTATGCTAAGGTTATATTGATGTCCAGGATCTGTAACTGTTTGATCAAAACGATTGTCTTGATTGATAGGATTTTTGGAAGCAACACTATCTACTAATTTCGAAAGAGTTAGTTCTAACTCATCTCTTCTATCTCTTAATTCATTGGCATGCTCTGTAGTTAAGGCTTCTTGTCCATAAATTTGTTTATTAATTGTTGCAATTTCTTCACCAATACGATTGATCTCATCAACTGTTGATTTTATATCATCATTGACTTTTTGTTGCATTTTTCCCAAAGTAGCAAAAGTATTATTTAAACTTTCTGTTAAAGTTTGAGTAGCTTTAACAAGAGCTACTTTTGTTGCATTCTCGTTTGGGTTTGAAGCAAAATCATTCCAAGCTTTATTATAATTTTCCAAATCTTTTAAAATTCCAGTTGATTGTAAATCTGGAAATCTCTGAGATACTTCTTTTAATGTATCTCCTAAATATTTTGTATATTCAAGTTGCGTTGAAGCATTTTTTAGTTTGTAATAAGAATATTCATCATGCAAGCGAATAATACTATCAACACTCGTTCCAGTGCCAACCTGTACTCCTCCTGTTGTATAAAATCCATTGGTTGTTTGAACAACTCTTTGACGTGTGTAAAAAGTGCTATTAGCATTTGAAATATTATTACTTGTTGTAGCAATTTGAACTTCACTTGCTTTTAAACCTGTTACCCCTGTATGAAGCGTAGAAAAAATACCCATTATATAACCCTTTAAACATTTATTTTAAAAAATGATTCTGGTGTAGTTTTTTTATCTCCATAAGCATTATTTGTTCCATTATTTGCATCAAACATTTTATTAAGCAAACCATCTAAAAAATCTTTAACAATTAAAACAAATTTTGCATATTCTTTATTTTTTGCATAAAGAGCTTGAAGATTATTTTTAAGTTGATCAAGTTTTTGTTTATCTTCTTCATCAAGCATTTGAGATAATCCTGCCGTAGAACTATTATTAAGGGTAATAAGAGCTTGATCTAATTCTTTTTTAGCTTGATTAAATTCTATTATTAGCTTATTTTTTTCTTCCACGCTTAAAGAAACGCTTTCATGTTTAGCAACTTTAATATTTTCTATATCTTCAGTAGTTAGAGAAATTAACTTCTCTAAAATCGTATTAACTTTATCTAAATGTTTTTTTATCATTTTTCTCTCCTTTTTTACTCAAAAAAAGAAGAGAAAAAAGCTAGATTAAAGAATCTGCAATAGCACTTGCTGTAGCTTTTAAATCGATTTTATATTCTCCATTTTTAATTTGCTCAGCAATTTTAGCAACTTTTTCATTTTCTGTTTTTTGAGTATTATCTAATTTTATTTTTTTATCTGATTTATTTGTATCTATGGTAGCAATACTACTAAGATAACCTTGTTTTACTGGATTTATCATTTTTGCCTTCCTTGTTAAAATGGATTTTACAATTTCCTATAAGGCATATCGGATAAATCTAAAAAAAATTAACTCCTTTCTTTTAAAAAATCATATAATAATTTAGAAAATCCGAGTCCGCCACTTAAAGCCTTGCTCATAGCATCATTATACATTGATGAATATATCTCATCACTTGCATCTTTTCCAAAAAGTGAATTTTGGTTTTTTAGCGAAATATCAAGAACAGACTTAACCAAAAAAGCTTCAAAAGCATCTGTTTGCTCTTTTAAGGCTTGATCTTGTGGTGTTTTTGCAATAACTTCGTTATCTTTTACTCTAGCCTCAAAAGGTTTTTTTAAATCATAAATTTGACCTGACATATTATAAGTATTTAAGAAATTATCAATTTTCATTATATAATCTCCAAATCAGCATTAATAGCACCTGCTCTTTTCAAATTTTCCATAATAGCTATAATATCATTTGGACTAGCACCCAATTTATTAAGCATTCTTGCTATATTTGCTACAGTTGTTTTTGAACTATTAATCCTTAAAGTATTAGAATTTGGATCAACAATTCCCCCATCCTTCATATCAATCTCATTACCAGCTAAAGGTGTAGTATTATTAGGATCAATTTTAATGGTAATATCTTTATGAGTGATTAAAATAGGTTCAACTTCTACATCAACCCCTGCAATAACAGTTCCAGTTCTTTCATCAATTATAACTTTATTTTGCGGAGTATAAGAAATATCTTGTTCTAAAACTTTAGCCATAAATTCTACATTAGAAAGATCTTCAGGTTTATTTAATTTTATCGTTCTTGAATCAACAGCTTTTGCAACATTTTCTTCAAAAACAGTATTTAAAACTCTTTCTATATCATTAGCTGTTTTAAAATCTGCTGTTTTTAAGCTTAGAGTTAAATTATTACTTTCATTAAAATTTTGAGGAATTTCTCTTTCAACATTAGCTCCACCTATAACTGTAGCAGCAGTAGAATGAGATCCTGCTGCTCCAGGTCTTGGAGCTAAACCACCTACAGATAAAGAACCTTGTGCTATAGCATAAATTTCTCCATCAATTCCTCTTAAAGCCGTGAGTAAAAGAGTTCCACCTTGCAAGGATTTAGCATCTCCTAACGATGAGACAGTTACATCAAGTTTATCTCCACTTTTTGCAAAAGCAGGAAGCTTAGCAGTTACCATAACTGCTGCTATATTTTTTGATTTAATATTATTTGGATCAACTTTTATATTCATACCTTGCAAAAGATTTGAAACAGATTGAAGAGTAAATTTAGAACTTGTTCCATCTCCACTCCCATTAAGTCCAACAACCAAACCATAACCTATAAGTTGATTATCTCTTACTCCAACGGTATTAGCAATATCCTTAATTTGAACCGCAAAAGCACTAGCGATAAAGAGTAAAAAAAGTGCCAAAACTCTCATTGATTATTCCTTTAATCTATAACTTACTATACAAAAAGCAAGAAGTGTTCCAAGTTTTATATTTAGTAAAATAGATTAAGCAATCAATAAATAAAATTTTATAAACTATTGATTAGCTGATCAGTAAAAAAATCATTCTTTATAATATTTAATTATTCTATTATTTAAAGTTTGTAAAGCTCTTGCATTATTTTTTAATAATTTTTGAAATTCTAAAACTTGAGCTTTTGATAATTCTAAAGGATGCTCCATAACTATCCATTCTACGCCTTCTGTATAAGGTTTGGTTGTTAAAGAACCTTCAAAATTAAAATAAGATTTATTTTTAGGCAATAAAGTTTTTAAATCTAATTTTTGATTCTTTTTAGTCTCTTTTACATTTTTTAAAATTTGTTTTAAAGTTAAATTTTCTTTTCCCTCTTTAAATAAAACTCCTATAACTAAAATTTGATTTAAAGAATTTTTATGCACAAAATGAAGTTCTAAGGGATATTTAATATTATTTATAGCATTTTCAGAGGGAGTATGAAAATGAAATTCTTTCAAAGTAAATTCTAAATTATTAAAAAGTACTTTATTTGAATTTAAAGTATAAATTTTTAACATATTTTTATTATTAACAATATTTTTAATTCCACCATTATAAATAATATCTAAAGCATTGTATGTTCTTTTGGTCAAATTTTTATCAATATTTATAGGGCTTTGATTTTGATTAAAAGCATTTAAAAAACTTAAACTAAAAAAAATTAAAAAAATAATTATTTTAAACACATCAAATCCTTTTTAAGTTTTTAAAATTATAATATATTTCTTAAAAATTAAATAAACAAACTAATAATTAAAGATTATTAAGATTTAAAACTTTGCTCAATTTTTTAAAAATAACAACTTTGATAATTTTAAATACAAAAATTTTATAATTATAAAAAATATTTAAATTAAACAATAATGTAAAAAATTTTTAATTTTTCTGATAAAAACTAAGGCTTGTAGAACCAAATTTCTTCACTTTTCTTAAATCAAAAATACCTAAATTTTGTGGAGTTTTAATTAAAGAATAATGCTCAATTACAATATAAATAATATTTAAGTCATTTAAGTTTTCAATTAATTTATAAACTTTTTCATAAATTCCATCAAAACCATCTCTGATATTAAAAGGAGGATCAAAATAAAGTATTAATTCTTCCTTATTTAAATCACAAACCAAGCGCGGTAAAATTTTAAAACTATCACCTTGCAAAATTATCATTTCATTGCTTATATTTTTAGCATTTTGTAAAGCTATTTGATAAGCTTTATTATCAAGTTCTATAGCATAAGCTTTTAAAGCTTCATTGCTTAAGGCTTCAGCAGCCATTAAGGCACTTCCTCCAAAAACTTCTATAAAAATTTTTTCTCTTAAAATATCTCTTAAAACATTAAATACACAAGCTTTTACTATGCTTTTTGTACTTCTTGTAGTATCAAAACTTGGTAAAAGAATTTTTTTACCTTTAAATTTACCACTCTCAATGAGAGTATAAAGTTTTTTAGAATTTTTTATTTTGAAATTTCCTTTTTTTAAATAAATACTATCCATCATTTAAAACTTGGATTAACTTATTTTTTAAATTTATAATAGATTTATCAATTTCTAATTGATAACTTTTTTTAAATTCATTAGCTATTGAATCAATTTTAGCTTCTAAAATTCTTCTTTGTTCATCTGCAATTTTTTGTGCTGCAAGTTTTAATGCCTCATCAAATTCTTTTAAAGAAGCAAAAAGCTCCTCTTTACTAAAAGGGATAGTTAAAAAAGGAGAATTCTCGCTAATGATAAACAGAGGTTTAGAACTTGGAATTTTTTCATCGCAAATAATAAAATCACAATCTTTTTTCATAACCAAATAATCTTTTAAAAAAAGCTCTAAAGCTTTTTCTATAATAAGATCTTTACATTCAAGAGAAATTTTCATATTAAAGTAACCTGTAAAGAATGGTTTTTCAAAGATTCCATCTTAATACCAGCCATAAGAGCAAAAAATTCATAATGACTTAAAATATAAAAATCATCAAATTCTCTACCACTTATTTGCATTAACTTCTTAGAACAAGAATCAAGCATATAAAAATCACTTGGAGTATCAACTATTAAAAAATCACAACCAGCATCATAAGCTTGAAGTATAATATCTGCTGCCATTCTATAAGAAAGCTTTTCATCTAAATTTAAAAATTCAAAACCTGTACTTTTTTCACTACCTAAAAAGGATACAAATTTTGCCTCAAGTTTATCACTAAATTTAATATCCTTACGCGTAAATAGCCCTATATTAAAATCTTTAAAATTATATTTAATATCGCTTGGTTCTTTGAATTCATTACGAAAAGATTCTAAAATTGGATTTTTATCATTTAATAAAGTTTCATTAAAAAGTTTTGCTTTTAAAATTTCTTGTTTTAAAAAATCAATTGTCTGTTCCAAAAGTAAATTTTTAGTTTTTATATGATAGAAAATTCCCCTGCTTTCATCTTTAATAATTTTTAAAAAATTTTCTTTTTTATTAGGATATTTTTCTATCATTTGACCTACAAAATAAAAAAAAGAATCTCCAAGATAATTAGGTAAATACTTTAAAATTTTACTTGTATAATACAAATAATCATATTTTTCATAAATTTTTTTATCCTCTTCACTAACTAAATGTGAAATGAGCTTAAAACGATCATAAAAATCATCTTTATTAATAATAAGATCTTTTATAGCCCTTTTGGTGCTTAATGGTTCTATCTTTAGCTCATAACCTTCATCTTGTAAAATTTGACTTAAAGAAGTGTTCAATCTAAAAGGTTTATTGTTAATTAATACAAAAGCATTCTCATTTTTTTCAAATTCAAAATATATATCATCATCATTAACTTGTAAAAGCAAATCATAAAGAGAAGCAAAATTTTCATAATTATTATAAACATAAGGTTTATAATATGCCTCATAATCTTGTCTATTGTCAAATCTAAAAATTCTAAGTTCTAAATCTTTCATTTTAATTTCCTTTTTTAAATTATATAAAAATTTCTTAAAAATATCTATAAAACAAAGTGTTATTTAAAATGAAATTTTATAAAATAATTTTATGGATAAAGAGCAATTTATCATCAAAGCCTTTTTAAATTCTATAAATGGTGATGATGGCGCTATAATTGATAATTGGTGTTTTAGTAAAGATTTATTTTTTGAAGATATTCATTTTAAAAGATCTTGGATGAGTCTAGAGCAAATTGCTAGCAAAGCTATGCTTGTAAATATTTCTGATGCTATAGTAATGAATGCTAAACCAAAATATGCTCTTTTAGGACTTGCTTTACCAAAAAATTTAAGTGATATTGAAATTAAAGCTTTGCAAAAAGGATTTTTAAATACTGCTAAAAAATTTAATATAAAAATTATAGGTGGCGATACAATAAGCAATCATAAAATTGATATAAGCATTACTCTTATTTCTAAAATTTATAAAAAACCTGTTTTAAGAAAAGGTTTAAAATTAGGGGATTTGATAGCCTTTAGTGGAAATTTAGGCCAAAGCTTAAAAGGCTTAGAACTTTTAAAACAAGGTAAAAAATTAAGCCCTAATCATCGCTTTATTAAGCCTAAAATAAGAAAAGATTTTTTTTATGAAATTGCTCAAAAGCTTAGTTGTGCTATGGATATTTCAGATGGATTAAGCAAAGATTTATCACGCTTGCTTAAGATCAATAATCTAGGAATTTCTTGGTATAAAAATCTTAATTTTTATGAGTTATATAGTGGAGAAGAGTATGAAATTTTATTTGCCTTTAATCCAAAAGATGAAAACTTTATAAAACAAAGCGCTAAAAAACATAAAGTAAAGCTTAATATTTTTGGTAAAGCTGTGAAAGGAAAATATGAATTTATTGGAAAAGAACACCACTTTTAAACCTCTTTATAGTTTAAAACATAGTGCAATTAATGTTTATTTTAGTAAAAATAGCGATGATTTTGTTGTAAGAGAAAAACCTCTTTATGAATTTTCCAATCAAGGCGAACATTTAATTATGCACATTTGCAAAAAAGATTTAAGCACAAATGAGGCTTTGCAAATTTTAAGTGAAACAAGCGGGATTAAAATAAGAGATTTCGGCTACGCAGGCCTTAAGGATAAACAAGGCTTTACTTTTCAATATGTTTCTGTACTTAAAAAATTTCAAGAACGCTTTAATAATTTTTCTCATCCAAAATTAAAAATTTTAGAATATTTCACTCATCATAATAAATTAAAAATAGGTCATTTAAAAGGTAATTCTTTTTTTATACGTTTAAAAAAAGTTTCTCCTAGCAATGCTTTAAAACTCAAAGAAGTTTTTACTACACTAAATTCACAAGGTTTTGCAAATTATTTTGGTTATCAACGCTTTGGAAAATTTGGAGATAATTATTTAGAAGGAATTGAAATTTTAAAAGGCAAAAAAGTAAAAAATCCAAAACTTAAAAATTTTTTAATTTCAGCTCTTCAAAGTGAATTTTTCAATCGTTATCTTAGCAAAAGAATAGAATTCTCTCATTTTATTAAAGATTTTAATATTAAAGAATTAATGCAACTTTATCCTTTAAGTAAAAAAGAATTGCAAATTCTTAAAAAACAAAAAAATTTTTTTAAAATTTTAAAAGGAGATGTACTGGGACATTATCCTTATGGAAAATGCTTTATTTGCGAAGATTTAATTCAAGAGCAGGAAAGATTTTTAAAAAGAGATATTTCTGCTTTAGGTTTATTAGTAGGTAAAAAAGCTTTTGAAAGCTTAGGTTTTGTTAAAGAATTAGAAGATGAAATTTTCAAAGAACTTTTAGAATTTAAACAGCAATTGCAAGGATCTAGACGTTTTATGTGGAGTTATATGGAAAATGCAAAATTTCATTACAATGAAGAAAAAGCTCATATTGTTTTAGAATTTTTTCTTCAAAAAGGATCTTATGCTACAACTGTTTTAGAAGAGCTTTTGCATACTAATTTAAAGCTTGATTGTTGATTTTATTTATTATATTGCTTGTGCTAAAACCTTCTTCAAAATCAATTAACTCAACTTTTGAAACTAATTTTTCTCCTATAACTTCTTTATTTTGATAATCAGCCCCCTTAACTAAAACATCAGGCTTTAAAAATGATATCAATTCTAAAGGTGTATCCTCATCAAAAATCACAACAAAATCTACAAAATAAAAAGCTGCTAACATACAAGCTCTATGAAATTCTGAATTTATAGGACGATTTTTACCTTTAAGTCTTTTTACACTCGCGTCAGAATTTAATCCAACGATTAAAATATCACCTAATTTTTTAGCTTTTTCTAGATACTTAATATGTCCAAAATGCACTATATCAAAACAGCCATTAGTAAAAACTATTTTTTTATTTTTCATTTTAAGTATCTTTAAAAGTTCTTCTTTGCTTTTTATCTTATTTTCAAAATTGTTTTTATTAAAATTTTTAATCTCATCTAAGCTAACACTCACACTTCCTATTTTTCCTACAACTACAGCTGCAGCTTCATTAGCTAATTCACAAGCTTTTAAAATAGGTATATTACAAGCTAAAGAAAAGGCTAAAGTTGCAATTACACTATCCCCTGCTCCCGTTACATCATAAACCTCTAATGCTTTAGCAGGAATAATATGCAATTTTTCATCAAAAAGTGCTATACCATCTTCAGAAAGAGTGATAATAGAATATTTTAAATTAAAATCATTTTTAAGTTTCTCTATACCATATTGAAGATTTTCTCCTTCTAAATTATTAATTTTTAAAGCTTTTAAAGCCTCTTGCTTATTTGGAGTTAATAAAGTAGCACCCTTATACTTACTAAAATCATCTCCTTTAGGATCCACTAAAACAGGTATATTAAATTCATTTGCACTTTGAATAATATTTTGACAAATTTTTGGAGTTAAAACTCCTTTTGCATAATCACTGAGTAAAATAGCATTAAAATTCCTAAAAATTTTTTTAAATTCTGTGATTAATTCTTGCTCAAGTTTAATATCTTCATCATCTTCATCATCTAATCTTAAAACTTGTTGATTATGAGCAATAATACGACTTTTAAGAGAAGTTTTGCGCCCTTTTTGCACTAAAAAACAAGAATTTAATTTTTCTTTTAAGAAAATTCCATTTTCATCATCTCCAACAACGCCAAGCGCAAAAACATCTGCTCCTAAAGCTTTTAAATTTGCATAAACATTAGCACCACCGCCTAAACGTTTTTCTTGTTCATTAGATTTCATTATCATAACAGGTGCTTCAGGACTAATACGTGTACTATTGCACCAAATATAACAATCTACCATAAAATCACCTATGACAAGAATTTTAGGCTTTTGTTTTGCTAAAAAATTAAACATTTACTTCCTTTTCAAATAGTCTTAAAATTTCTGGCAAATAATCTTTTATACCTTCTTCAAGACTATACTTTGGACAATAGGCAAAATTTTCATCTAATTTTGCTTGTGTATGAAATTGATAAAATTTTTCATAAGGATTTTTAATATATTTGCAAGATAAATTTGTATTTAGTTCTTTTTGTAATATATCTACAATATCTTGAAAAGTTCTTGCTTTTCCGCTACCTACATTATAAACCCCATTTTTTGCTTCTATAGCTTTAATATTAGCTTCCAAACAATCTTTTATATAAACAAAATCTCTATAAATTTTATCACTTCCTTCAAATAAACAAGGATTTTTCCCTGCTAAAATTTGATGAGCAAATTGTATAATCATAGAAGAAGTTTTACCTTTATAAAATTCACCTTTTCCATAAACATTGAAGTACCTAAGTCCTATTAAATGAGCTTTATTGTAGTATTTTTGTGCTAAATTATCCATCATAAGTTTTGAAAAAGCATAAGGATTCTTAGGATTTTCATTAACTCCTACAATCTGAGGACTAGGAGCATCACCATAAACAGAAGCAGAACTTGCATAAATTAGTTTTGCATTAAGTTCAATACTAAGTTTTATAAATTCTTTAAAAGTATTTAAATTTACACTTAAAACCTTATTTTGATCATAAATTGTAGTATCAGAAATAGCTGCTTTATGAAATATAACTTCTGGTTTAAAATCTTTTATTATTTTTAAAGTTTTTTCTTCATTTATATCTGTGACATATAACTCGCCCTTAAAACCTAACAAATTTTTAAAATGTCCCAAACATTCTAAATTTCCATTTTCAAAAACAGCATTACTTCTCATTTTATCTATAATTAAAACTTCGTGATTTTCTTGTAAAAAAAGGGCCAATGCTGAACCAATAAATCCTGCTCCACCTGTAATAACTATTTTCATTAATTTATCCTTAGAAATTTTGTTTTAAAAAATTTAAAAGTTCTTTTAAAGAAAAAAAACTTTTAAAATAATCTTGTTTTAATATATGTTCATTTACAAGAAATAAATTTTTAACTCCTGCATTTACTCCCGCTTGCATATCGCTAAGATTATCTCCTATAAAAATGGAATTTTCCATATCTATATCAAATTCATCTTTAGCTTTTAAAAGCATACCTGGTTTTGGTTTTCTACATTCACAATTTTCCAAATGTGGACAATAATATATTTTTGAAATTTTTATATCTTGCTTAATGAATTCCTCTAAAACAAAATTACAAAGCTTTGAAAAATCTTCTTCCTTATAATAACCCCTTGCAATACCTGATTGATTAGTTATTATAAAAATTAAATAATCCTTTAAAAAAAAATACTTACAAAGATCAAAAATTTCATTATAAAATTCAAAATCTTCTATCTTATAAACATATTTTTTATCTACATTAATAACACCATCTCTATCTAAAAACAACGCTTTTCTTTTCATAAAAAGCATTATAATATAGCTTTTTTAAAATAAACATTTATTTTATAAAATCTTTAAGAAATTTATTAAAAATTAAAGATATAATATTCCTTACCTAAAATAACAAGGAGTTAAAATGAAAAAATTGCTAGCAATTTCTACTTTAGTGTGTCTTGGGGTTTCTGCTTATGCAGCTGATGGTGCTACACTCTTTAAAAAATGTGCTGTTTGTCACGGAGCAAAAGCTGATAAAGTTTACTTAGGAAAAGTTCCAGCTCTTACATCTTTAAGCTATGAGGAAAGATCACAAGCTTTAAAAGAATATCAAGCAGGAACAAGAAATAAATTTGGACAAGGTGCTATTATGAAGCTTCAATTAAAAGGTTTAAGTGAAGCTGATCTTGAAGCTATTGATAAATATATTGATACTTTAAAATAATCTGCATAATTTTTTAAGAAAGCTTTTTTTGCTTTCTTAAAGCTTCTTCTTTTCTTTTTTGTAAATTTATTATATCGTTTAAAGCTTCTTCATCATCGTTTAAAGTAATAAATTTATATTCATCGTCAAATTGTTTATTTTTTATTGCCCATAAAAAAGTGGCAAGAATTATAAAAAAGGTTAGCAAAGAGACTCCTATCATTATTGTTATTACATTACTCATTATTTAATCCTTAAAGCATTTAATATAACTATTATACTACTAAAAGACATAGAAAGTGCTGCGATTAAAGGATTAATAAGCCCTAAAAAAGCCAAAGGAATAGTTAAAGCATTATAAAATAAAGAAAAAAATAGATTTTGTTTTATAATTTTATAGGTATTTTTAGAAAGCTTTAAGACTTTTATTAAGGAAAATAAATCATTTTTTAATAAAAGCACATCACTGCTTTGAATTGCTAAATCACTTCCTTGTTTTAAAGCAATAGAAACACTAGCATTTTTTAATGCTAAAGCATCGTTAATACCATCTCCAACAAATAAAACTTTATATTTTTGATTTAAATTTTCAATAACTTTCATTTTATCTTCAGGCAAACAAGAAGCTTTGTAATTAGTTATTTTAAGCTCTTTGGCGATTTTTTCCACTGCATAATAATTATCTCCACTTAATATCATCGTTTCAATCTTATGATCATATAAATAAGCTATAAGTTCTTTAGTCCCTTCTCTTAAAATATTTTCAAATTCAAAATAAGCAAATATTTTTTGATTTTTAGCAAAAATAAAATGAGTATTTTGAAACTCTTTAACTTCAATACCATTTTCTCTTAAAAAATAATAATTTCCTCCTAAAAATAAATCATTATTCAAATTTGCTTTTAATCCTCTTGCTTGGATATTAAAAAGTTCTTTAAAATCTAATTTTTTATAAACAATACCTTGAGCTTCAAAAAATTTAGCAATACTTTTTGATACAGGATGATTAGAAAGCTTTATAAAGCTATAAAATTCCTCTTTATCTATTTTATCATCTAAATAAAAATTACTAATTTTTAATTCATTATTTGTTAAAGTTCCTGTTTTATCAAAAACAGCCATATTAATTTTACTAAGATCTTCAATAGTGCTAGAATGTTTAAAAATAATATGATCTTTTAAAGATTTTCCTAAAGCAACAAGTGTGCTAACAGGAGTTGCTAAAGCCAAAGCACAAGGGCAAGCTATAATTAAAACTGATATAGCATTTACAAGGCTTAACTCTATATTAGTATCTTTTAAAAAAAACCAAAAACAAAAACAAGCAAAAGAAAAAAACAAAATAACAGGTGAAAAATATCCAGAAATTTTAGACACTAAGCTTTCAAGTTTAGCCTTTTTAGTACTAGCTAATTCAAGAAGTTTTATAATAATTGCGAGCTTAGAATCTTTATAAAGTTTAGTTGCTCTATATTCTATGCTACCATCAAGCACTATACAAGCAGAATTTAACTCATCATTTTGTCTTATTAGCAAAGGAGTATTTTCACCATTTAAAGAAGAAGTATCAAGACTTGCTTCACCTCTAATGCAAACACCATCAATTAAAATTTTATCACCGCTTCTAAGCAAAATAATATCATTAAGTTTAACCTCATTGGCTGATTTTGGTTTAAACTCTTTACCATTAAAAACTAAAACTTCATTTTTCAAAAATGCATTTAAACCATCTATAGTATCTAAGGCTATTTTTTTACTCAATACTTGAAGATATTTCCCAATAAAAACAAAACAAACAATCATAGCAACAGAATCAAAATAAACCTCGCCCACTCTAAAAAACATAGCCCACAATGAATACAAAAAAGCTAAACTTGCTCCACTAATTACTAAAGTATCCATATTAACTTTTTTATTTTTAATTGCTCTAAAAGCATTTTGATAAAAACTTGAACCTGTATAAAAAAGAACAGGAAAACAAAGAATAAACTCAGCAAAATTTAAAATATCTTTTATATCCTTATCCATTCCTGTAAAAAATCCTGCATATTTTGCTATAGCTATCCACATAATATTCATAACACAAGCAATAGCCACAATAAGTTTAGAATAAAATTCCCTCTTTATTAAATTTGCTTTTTGTTCTGTTTTAGTAGGATCGTAAGCACTTGCTTTATAACCTATACTTTCTATTAAATTTAAAATATCTTTTAAATTAATAATATCTTGATCAAAAACAATTCTAGCCTTATGAGTAAAATGATTAATATCAAGTTCTAAAATTCCTTGTTGCTTAATTAAAATTTTTTCATTAAGCCAAATGCAAGCTGCACATTCTATTCCATATAATATAAGATAAACCTCGCTAAAACCTTCTTTGGTTTTATTAATAAATTCATCATAACTTTTAAAGCCATTTTGATTTGAAACTGGTTTTAAAGTTTTATCTCCTAATTTTTTATAAAATTCATCTAAACTATTCTCATATAAAATTTCATAAACACTTTGACAACCTTTGCAGCAAAAAAAGAGATCGTTTTTTTTTATCATTTGATTTTCTTGAAAATTTAATCTACAATGTGCACATTTCATAGCTATTCTTTCATAAAATTTAGTTTTGTTATTATAAACAAATTTGACAAAAAGTATATTTTTTTATTAAAATCATGCTTTACAAAAATTCTTCTTAAAATCTACGAGGGCTTATGGAAAAAGAAAAAAAACAGCATCAAAGAACGCATATTCCTGTAGAAGGATATAAAATTGAAGATCTAAAACTACTTGATCTTGAAAGTCTTGTTAAAATAGCCAATGAATGCGAAATAGAAAATCCACGCGAATTTCGTCGTCAAGAACTTATGTTTGAAATTTTAAAAGCACAAACCAAAAAAGGTGGTTTTATTCTTTTTACAGGTATTTTAGAAATATCTTCTGAAGGTTATGGTTTTTTACGTGGAATGGATGGAGATCTAAGTGATAGTGTTAATGATGCTTATGTTTCAAATTCGCAAATTCGCAAATTCGCTCTTCGTGTTGGAGATATAGTTACAGGACAGGTAAGAGAACCTAAAGATCAAGAAAAGTATTATGCTTTATTAAAAATTGAAGCTATAAACTATATGCCTTTACA
The DNA here is from genome assembly GCF_016599045.1 of Campylobacter sp. TTU_617. GTDB lineage: Bacteria > Campylobacterota > Campylobacteria > Campylobacterales > Campylobacteraceae > Campylobacter_D. The sequence goes on along the minus strand of NZ_JAENKV010000005.1, from coordinate 45,688 downwards.
AGAGGCTAAAGAAAGACCTCTTTTTGATAATCTTACTCCTATTTTTCCAACAGAAAAAATAAAATTAGAATACGATAGTATGAAATTAACAGGGCGTGTTTTAGATCTTTTTACCCCAATAGGAAAAGGACAACGCGGACTTATAGTAGCACCCCCTAGAACAGGTAAAACAGAACTTATGAAAGAATTAGCAGCAGCTATTGCTAAAAATCATCCCGATATGCATTTAATTGTTTTACTAGTTGATGAAAGACCTGAAGAAGTAACTGATATGCAAAGATGCGTAAAAGGAGAAGTTTTTAGCTCTACTTTTGATTTACCTGCTTATAATCACGTACGCGTAGCTGAACTTGTGATAGAAAAAGCTAAAAGAATGGTTGAAATGGGTAAGGATGTGATCATTTTACTTGATAGCATTACAAGACTTGCAAGAGCTTACAATACTGCTACTCCTAGCTCAGGAAAAGTTTTAAGCGGAGGAGTTGATGCCAATGCTTTACATAAACCAAAACGTTTTTTTGGAGCAGCTAGAAATATAGAAAAAGGAGGATCTTTAACTATAGTAGCTACTGCTTTAATCGATACGGGTTCAAGAATGGATGATGTAATTTTTGAAGAATTTAAAGGAACAGGAAATAGTGAAATTGTATTAGATAGAAATATTTCAGATAGAAGAATTTATCCAGCAATTAATATTATAAAATCAGGAACAAGAAAAGAAGAATTACTACAAAATCCAAGTGATTTACAAAAAATTTGGGCTATTCGTTCCGCTATTTCACAAATGGATGATATTGAAGCTCTTAAATTTTTATATTCTAAAATGTTAAAAACAAAAAACAACATTGAACTTTTATCTATAATGAATGAATAGTTTAAAAGAAAAACAAGTAATGAAAAAAATAGGTATTTTTTAAGTCAAATATGTATTTATTATATGCCTATCTTATTTTTTTATTTAATATTAAAATAAATTATAAATTTTTAGCTTTAAAAAAGAAACAAAATTTTATTATAAATCAAAAAATAATACATAATATGATAGCAAAAAAAGGTTTTATAAAGAGAGAAAAATGCTTCAAGCTTTAGCTATTAAATATAGACCAAAAACTTTTGATGAACTTATAGGGCAAAAAACTGTTAGCACTAGTTTAAAATACGCACTTGACAATCAAAGACTTGCTCACGCTTATCTATTTTCTGGCTTGCGTGGAAGTGGAAAAACTTCAAGTGCAAGAATTTTTTCGCGTGCTTTAGTTTGTGATCAAGGGCCAAGTTCAAATCCTTGTGGAAATTGCAAACAATGTCTAGCTGCACTTGAGGGTAAGCATATTGATATTATAGAAATGGATGCAGCAAGCAATCGTGGCTTAGAAGATATTCAAGCTTTAATTGAACAAACTAAATACACCCCGTCAATGGCAAGGTTTAAGATTTTCATTATCGATGAAGTTCATATGCTTACTTCTCAAGCTGCAAATGCACTACTAAAAACCCTAGAAGAACCTCCAAGCTATATAAAATTTATTTTAGCAACAACGGATCCTTTAAAATTACCAGCAACTGTTCTTTCAAGAACTCAACATTTTCGCTTTAAACAAATTTCTCAAAATGATATCTTTAATCATCTTAAAGAAATTCTTATGAAGGAAAATGTAAATTACGAAGATGAAGCTTTAAAATTTATAGCAAGAAGTGGTAATGGTTCTTTGAGAGATACTTTAACTTTACTTGATCAAGCTATTATCTTTTGTGAAAATAATATCAGTGTTACTAAAATTACTGATATGCTAGGTCTTTTGGATCCTTTAAAAATAAAAGAATTTTATAATAGCATTTTGAAAAAAGATGAAGGAAAAGTTTTTGAATTTTTAAAAGAATTTCAAGATTATGAAGCCTCAAATGTTATTGATGAAATGCTTTTTTATCTTAAGGAAAGTTTTTTTTCAAAAAGCACTGAATTTTCTACTTTAATTTATGAAAGATTCTTTAGGATACTCTCACGTGCTAAAAGTATAACTAGTGATGATGATGGATTTACACTTTGTGTTATGGCTTTTATGATGATGGAAGCAAGCTATTTAAAAGAAATTGATGAAAAAATTAATGAATTTAAAATTGATAATAAAAAAGAAGAAAATAATTACTTAACAAGTTCCATGCAAGAAAATAAAAGCTCTATAGAACAAGACAACAATCATAAAAACCCTTATGAAATATTAACCGATCTTATCTATGATAGAGATTATGATCTTGGAGAATGCTTTAAAAAAAATACGAAATTTATAAATTATGAAAATGAAATTTTAGCCATTACTTCAAACGCACAAGGAGAAGATAGAGATAAGCTTAATAAGGGTTTTAAACTTATACAAGAGCTTTTTAAAACTAAATTTGGAGCAAATGCTAAGATTTCTGTACAAAAAGAAATTTTTATAGATGAGAGCAAGCTTCAACCTATTACTCAAGATTTATCAAATTCACAAAATAAAAAAATAGATATTAATTCGCAATTTGATGAATTTAAAAAAGACGCTAAAAAATTTGATCCTTTAGAGGATACTAAAAATGCTTTAAGAGATTGTTTTGGAGAACCTAAAATAGAGAATTAATTTATATTTTACAATAAAAAAATCTCTTATATTATTTAAATTTTCTCAAAAATAAAAAATAATAAAATTTATATTTAGCCTTAAAGCTAAATATTTTTTAATCTTAAAGAGTTTAAAACAACAGCTATAGAACTAAAGCACATAGCAAGAGCTGCAAGATGAGGGTTTAAAGTGATATAAGGCACAAAACCAGCTGCTATAGGAATACAAAGAGAATTATAAAAAAAGGCCCAAAAAAGATTAAGTTTGATTATATTTCTAGTTTTATAAGAAATTTTAAAACAATAATCAATTAATCTTAAATCATCTTTTATTAAAATAAAATCTCCTGATTCTTTTGCCAAATCATTTGCTTTAGCAAAACTAATGCCAATATCCGCTAAATTTAAAGATGGAGCATCATTTATACCATCTCCAACAAAAACTATAGGATTTTTGTTTTGTTTTTTTTGTATAAAATTAAGCTTTTCATCTGGTTTTAAACTTGCATAAAATTCGTCAATGCTTAATTCTTTAGCTATTTGTTTAACACTTTTTTCATTATCCCCACTTAAAATAATGCTATGAATTTTTTTCTGTTTTAAAGATAATATAAGTTCTTTTGCCTCCTGTTTTAAAGTGTTGCTTAAACACACTCCGCCTAAACATTCTTTATCTTTAGCAAAATACACATAAACAGGTGCTTTATCTAAAAATTTTTCAAAAAATTCTTTAGTTTTAGATATATCAACGCCCTTTTCTTGTAAAAATTCTTCATTTCCTGCGAAATAAATAGCATCTTCTCCTTGATACTCTAAACCTTTTCCAATATGCATTTTAACTTCACCTTTTAAGCAAGTGTTTAAATTTAAATTTTTAGAAATAGCTTTTGCTATAGGATGAGAACTAAAACTTTCTATTTGTGCAAGTAAATTGAAATTTTCTTCACTAAGATTATGCTTATAAATTTTAAGTTTATCTTCAGTTAAGGTGCCTGTTTTATCAAAAACTATCTCTTTAATTTGATTTAAATTCTCTAAAGCACTAGGATTTTTAATCAAAATAGATTTTTTAGCAGCATTTGCTAAAGCTACCACTATAGCAATAGGTGTTGCAAGTCCTAAAGCACAAGGACAAGAGATTAAAATAACAGCACAAGCATATAAAAAAGCTTCATTAAAACCTGATTTTAAACTCCAAAAAATAAAAACTATACTTGCGATAATTATAATAAAACCCACAAAATAAGCTGAAATTTTATCAACTAAAGTCGCAATAGGTGTTTTAATATTGCCTGCTTTAAAAATAAGATCTTTAATTTGTTCTAAAGTGCTATCCATAGCCTTTTTGCTTACCCTAATTTTTAAAAAACCATTTAAAACAATACTTCCTGCACTAACTATGCTATCTTTTTGTTTTAAAACTGGTAAAAATTCTCCCGTTAAAAAACTTGTATCAAGCTCAGCTTTACCTTCTATAACTACACCATCAGCAACTATACTTTCACCTTCTTTTACTATAAGAATATCATCAACTTTAACAAAAGAACTTGGAATTTCTTTAAGTTCATCATTAATTAAAATTTTAGCTTTTTTTATACTGAGACTATTAATTTTTTTTTGATAATCTTGAGCTTTAAATTTTACATATTCTTCTAAAAGTTTTCCAAACAAAACAAAACTTATAATCATGCTTGCACCACTAAAATACAGATGTTCATCTTTTTCAAAAATCTTAAAATATACGAGCAAAGAATACACAAATGCCATAAAAGAACCCAAAGCTACTAAAGTATTCATATCTAAATTTTTATATTTTAATCCTTTAATGGCATTGATAAAAAAAACTCTCCCGCAATAAAAAATAGCAAAAATACTAATTAACAATTGCATATCTTTAGAAAAAGAATTCTTTACAAACATTTCAAAATACATAATCAAAATACTCAAAATTGCACTTAAAAAGAAATTAAGTTTCATTTTGGAAAATTGCTTAAGTTTATATTTCTCTAAATCTTGTTCTTCATCTAAAATTTCATATCCTAAATTTTTTATTTTTTTAAAAAGTTCATTTTTTACTTTTTCATTTTCAATCAGAAAAACACCACTTGAATTTACATAAGAAATACTTGCATCTTTAATGCCTTCGATTTTTTTACTTATCTTTTCAATAGAATTAGCACAATTAACGCAAGTCATTTTTCCTATTTTGATTTTTAATTCCTGCATTAAAGCTCCTCTAAAATCTCAAAACCTAAATCTTTCATTTCTTTTTTAAAATCTTCTATTTTTTCTTTATTGATATTAACTGCAACAACTCTTGGTGTAACATTTAAATCAACTTCTATTTTTCCAAATTCATCCTCTAAAGAATTTTTAATTAAATTTGCACAATTTTGACAATTGATATTAGCAACTTTAAATTTCATTTTAACTCCTTAATGGTTGTATAGTAATATGTCCTATTTTAAATTTTTCTAAAAGAATTTTAGATATTTTTTTATAAATTTCTTCAAATTCATCTAAATTATTTATAGAAAGTTTTAAATGCATAAAAGCAACAAACATTTCATTTGTAATTTCTATAATATGCAAATCTACCACTTCTAAAATTTCATTATATTCTAATAAAGTTGTTTCAACATCTTTTATATCTACAGGAGAGCTTTCAAGCAAAATATTAATACTTTGTTTTAATAAGGAAATAGACCATTTTAAAAGCAATAAAGATAATATTATAGCCAAAATCGTATCAATATAAACAATCCCTGTAAAATAAACTATAATTCCACCGATTACAACACATAAAGACCCAAATAAATCACTTAGCATATGCAAAAAAGCTGATTTCATATTGATATTATCCAAATTTGCGTATTTAAACATCATAAAACCATTAATCGCATTGACCAAAAGTCCAATAAATGCTACTATAATCATAGTTTTTGCATCAATTTCTACTGGATTTAAAAGTTTATTTATAGCTTCATATATAATAAAAATTGCTGAAAAAATAATACTTAAAGCATTAATAAATGCTACTAAAATTTCAAGTCTAAAATATCCAAATGTTTTTTGCTTGTTTTTAAAATTTTGAACAGCAATGATAGCTATATAACTAAGAAATAAAGCAAAAACATCAGAAAACATATGCAAAGTATCGCTTAAAAGTGCTAAAGAATTTGAAAGCAATGAATAGATAAATTGCACAATCATCATAGAACCTGTCATAAACAAAGAAATCATTAAAATTTTTTTATCTGTATTTCTTGCATCAAAATGAGAGTGATTGTGCTCGTGAGCATGATCATGTGAGTGGGAACAAAAATTCGTTTTTAATAGTGGTTTATGTAAAAGATATTCTTTCATTTTTCTCCTTATTTTTCCATATAATTATAAATATGACCATATAAAGTTTTAACTTTTATAGTCTTAAAACCCATTTTTTCATAAAGACTTTTTGCCTTTTTATTATGTTCTTCAACAATTAAAGAAAGTTTTTTATTTTTTTCTAAAGCTTTCTTATAAGCGTATCCTATAAGTTCTTTAGCTATACCCCTGCCTCTTGCTTTTTCTTCTACGCTTATACTATCAAGATAAAATTCATTTTCACATTCTTTTAAGACCTTTTTATTTAAAGGATTTAAAATCTCATTTAAAGGTTTATCAAGTTCATCAGCTAAGGCTCCATCATAGCAACAAAGTGCTGCTAAAATTTCTTTATTTAGCTCATATATATAAATATTTTTATAGCTTAAACGATTATTTTCTTTCTCATAAAATTTACAAAGCGTATTAATGGCTTGATCATAATCATTACAACCGCTTAAATGATATATCATATCATCCATAGCTTTTGCTAATAAAATTATAACTTTTCTTGCCTCTTCTTTTTTAGCCTTGCGGATCATTCTTAACCTTTTAAAAACAAATTTAGAGATATTAGTTTATACTTTTATCTTTAAAAAAATATAAGAAAGCGAGAATTATGGGACGAGCATTTGAATACCGCAGAGCTTCAAAAGAAGCAAGATGGGATAAAATGAGCAAACTTTTTCCTAAGTTAGCAAAAGCAATACAAGTTGCCGCAAAAGAAGGTGGAATAGATCCTGATATGAATCCTAAATTAAGAAGTGCTATTGCTACAGCAAAAGCCAATAATATGCCAAAAGATAATATTGATGCAGCAATTAAAAGAGCGAGCGGTAAAGATAGCGCTGATATTAAAAATATCCACTATGAAGGCAAAGCTCCTCACGGGGCTTTAGTTATAGTTGAATGTATGAGTGATAATCCTACTAGAACGGTTGCAAATGTTAAAGCAATTTTTAGCAAAAATGGTGGAGAAATTTTACAAAATGGGTCTTTAGGTTTTATGTTTTCTAGAAAAGCAGTATTTCATCTTGAAAAATTTAGTGGTGATTTGGAAGAACTTGAACTTGATTTAATAGATTCTGGACTTGAAGAACTTGAACAAAATGATGAAGAATTAGTAATCAGTGGAGATTACACCTCTTTTGGAGAGTTAAGTACTGCTATAGAAGCTAAAGGTTTAACTCTTAAAAAAGCAGGACTTGAGTATATCCCAAATAATCCTATAGCTTTTAGCGAAGAACAACTTTTAGATATAGAAAAACTTCTTGATAAACTTGATGATGATGATGATGTTCAAGCTGTATATACAAATATAGAATAAGGAGAGAAAATGCTTAAAACAATAGATACAAGCAAAGTTGAAGAATATAAATTTGCTCTTATAAAAACCGAAAAAGGGGTAATGAAACTTAAGCTTTTTGGAGATGAGACTCCTCAAACAGTTTGTAATTTTGCAAATTTAGCAAATGAAAATTTTTATAAAGATTTAACTTTTCATCGCGTAATATCAGATTTTGTTATACAGGGGGGTTGTCCTAATGGTACAGGTACAGGCGGACCTGGATATGAGATAGCTTGCGAATGCGATAATCAAAAACATAAACACGAAAGAGGGAGCTTATCTATGGCTCACGCTGGGCGTGATACAGGTGGATCACAATTTTTTATTTGCCATAGCCCACAACCTCATTTAGATGGAGTACATACTATTTTTGGACAAATTGATAAAGATGATAAAGAAAGCTTAAAAGTCTTAGATTCTATTAAACAAGGAGATAAGATTATAAATATTAAAATTTTAAAAGAAATAAAATAATTTATCTTTGCTTATTTTAAGCAAAGATAAAATTTCATAATAGTTTTGCTATATTTAATCCTGTTAAAGCTACTATATAAGCACTTATACAAGTAAAGAGAAATAAATAAATTGTATATTTTGTTTTTCCACTTTCTTTTGAAAATACTATAGTTGCAGCAAAACAAGGATTGTAAATCATTACAAATAAAATAAAAGCTACAGCACTAGGAAAAGAGACACTTTTAGAAATAATACTTCTTAAATCTTGACTATTTTCATCAATATCATTCCCTAAAGAATAAAGAACTCCCATTGTAGAAATCATAGTTTCTTTAGCAGCTAAACCACTCACTAGAGCAACACTAAGTCTCCAATCAAAATCTAAAGGAGTAAAAACAGGCTCTATTGCTTTACCAAATTGACCAAGATAACTTTGCTCAACAACTGCTTCATTTCGTTCTTCATCTAAACCTTGAACCCTTTCTCTTGGAAAATTACTAGCAAACCATATAAATAAAGATGCCAAAAGTATAAAGGTTCCTGCTTTTTTAAGATAAGCTTTAGCTTTATTAATAACCATAAAAGCAACTAAACTCCAATTTGGCATACGATATTTTGGTACTTCCATAACAAAAGGTTCATTTAATCCTTTAAAAGCGGTAATTCTTAAAAGTTTTGCTGCAAAAAGACCTAAAATAGCACCCAAAATATAAATTCCAAATAAATAATTTCCAGCCTTATCACTTGAAAAAAAGGCTCCTATAAATAAAACATATACAGGCAAACGTGCCCCGCAACTCATAAAATTAATAACAAAAAGAGTTAAAAGTCTATCTTTTTTATTTTTTAATGTTCTAGTTGCCATAAAAGCGGGTACAGAACAACCAAAACCTGTGATAAGCGGAATAAAACTTTTTCCATGTAAGCCAAATTTATACAAAATACCATCAAGTAAAAAAGCAACTCTAGCCATATAACCAGTTGTTTCTAAAAGTGCAATTCCTAAAAATAAAATAATAATATTAGGTAAAAATAATACAACAGCGCCTACTCCATTTATAACTCCATCACTTAAAGCTGAAGCGAGTAAAGGATTGGATATATGTTCTTTACAAAAATCACCCAACATACCAAAACCTTCTTCAATATAATCCATAGGAATTTGCCCTAAAGTAAATGTAAGTTGAAATAAAAACCACATTAAAAATAAAAATATAGGTAATCCAAAAAAGTGATGAATTAAAATTTTATCTATTTTTTTACTCAAAGGGCTAAAATTTGAAGATTTTACTATAATTTGAGAATATACATTACTTGCATATTGTATTAAATTTTCTTTTTGTATGCCATTTTGACAAAAATGTGAATAAAAATCACTCTTAACTCTAAATTTACTCTCATAAAGCAATACAACTTTTTCAAGTAAAAGATCTAAATTTTCCTTAGTTTTAGCACTTACTTGTAAAGCTGGTATTTTAAATAATAAATTAAGTTTTTTAATATCAATCTCAATGCCTTCTTTTTTTGCTTCATCGCACATATTTAATGCAAGAAGCATTTTTTTATTTAACAATAAAAGCTCAGAACTTAAAATAAGATTTCTTTCCAAATTTGTAGCATCTAAAACATTTATTATAATATCATATTGCTCATGATCTAAAAAATAGCGTGTAATTTTTTCTTCTTCACTATAACCATCAAGAGCATAAGTACCAGGCAAATCTATAATTTCAATTTCATAATCTTTATAGAAAGTTTTTGCACTCGCCTTTTCTATAGTAACTCCACTAAAATTTGCCACCTTCATATTTGCTTTACAAAGCTTATTAATAAGCAAACTTTTTCCAACATTTGGTTGTCCTACCAAAGCAACTTTTATTTGTTTCATGTTAATTGTACCTCGATTGTTTCTGCTTCACTTGAACGTAAAATTACACAAGTTGTTTCAAGTTCTATCATAATAGTAGCATTCTTCAAAGAAGATCGTATCTTAGTAAGATTCTTATTTTTTGTAAATCCAAAACTCAAAAGTCTATTTAATAACTCTTTATCGGCATTTATATTTTTGACAATAGCCTTTTGACCATCTTTTAACTCATTAAGATTCATAATGACTTCCTATATAAATGATAATTGATATCAATATTATAGTAATAATGCTTAAATAAAGTTAAATTTTTAAAAAATATAAAATAAATTTTTAAAAAATAAACTATAAAATAAGTATTTTAATATCTAAATATAAAGATTAATTTTAACTTCATTTTATTTTTATAAATCAAATAAAATCATTTATCTAATTGATAGTTTTTCTCTACATTCTTTTATATATTTTTTAAGATTATCTTCTTTTATAAGAGCTTCTCTCATACAAATACCAGCTATATTTAAATTCTTAAATTCAGAAATATTATTAAGATTAATACCTCCTATAGCATAAAGAGGAATTTTGCTAAATTCAAGCAAATCTTTTAAAAATTCCAAGCCCCTAGGAGCAAGTTCGATTTTACAAGAACTTTCAAAAATATGTCCTACAAAGGCATAATTTACTTTAAAATTCATAGCCTCTAAAAGTTCTTCTTTACTATGCACAGAAGTTCCTAAAATATGAAAATATCTTACAATTTTTGGATCTTTTCTTAATAAGCTAAGCGGGGTATGAAAATATCTATGCCCTAATTTTAAACACTCTCTATCAAAAAAATGCAAAAAACAAGTAACTTTTTCTTTAGCACAAATAGCTAAAACTTCTTTAGCTAAATCGTAATACTCAAATTCACTAAGATCTTTTTCTCTTAAAACTATAGCATCAACTTTAGCTTTTGCAAGTTTTTCGATATATTTTAAAAAATCACCCTCAATACATTTTCTATCACTAATAGTAATAATTTTTTTATCCCACATAGATACTATCACTCATCACAGCCTGTAAATTTGATTTTTTAAGCATAGTTAAAATTTCATTTATACTTCTTTTATCTGAAATTTCAAATTGCTCATCTCCTTTTTTATTACCCTGATGCTCACCTATCCCCACACTTACTCCAGCGCTCATTTTGTTTGCTCCAAATTTCACTACCTCATCTCTAAAGCCTTTTCTTTCACGACTTGAAATAACAATTGTTGCATAAGGTAAAAAAATCCTATAAGCACAAAGAACTTGAAAAAGTCTTTTTTCACTCACATCTTTTGAATCTATTTTAGCATTATTAATTATGGGTCTTAAACGCGGAATCGAAAGAGAAATTTCAGCCCACGGATATCTTTGTTGTAAAAAATGTGCATGGAGAGCTGTAGCAAGTGCATCTTTTCTAAAATCATCAATCCCTAAAAGTGCCCCAAAAGCAACTCCTCTCATACCTGCTCTTAAAGCTCTTTCTTGCGCATTAAAACGATAAGGAAAAATACGTTTTTCACCATCTAAATGAATTTTAGAATATTTTAAAGGATTATAAGTTTCTTGAAAAATAGTTACATAATCACAGCCATTTTCATGTAAAATTTTATACTCATCTTCATTTAAAGCATAAATTTCAACTCCTACAACCTTAAAATATTCTCTAGCTATTTTACAAGCACGAGCAATATATTCTACGCTTGCAAATTCTCTGCCTTCACCTGTTAATAATAAAATTTCTTGTAATCCACTTTTAGCAATTGCTTGCATTTCTTTATGAATTTCATCTTCATTAAGTTTTGCTCTTGTAATTTTATTTCCTTTTTGAAAACCACAATAAACACATTTTGAATTACAATAATTTGACAAATAAAGTGGAGTAAAAAGCAAAATCGCATTTCCAAAATATTTTTGCTTAATTTTGGCAGATTTTAAAGCAAGCTCCTCTATAAAGTCTTCTGCTGCACTTGAAAGCAAGGCTTTTAGATTTTCTATGCTTAAATGCACGGAATTTAATGCATTTTTAACATCTTTAGCACTATATTTATTCTCATCATAAGCTTGAACCTCGCTTAAAACCTTGGTTAAAATTTCACTTTCTATCTTTCGCATATGAGGTAAGTACTCCATACAATCTTGCATCAATCAATCCCTTAAAAAGCCTGTTAATGGAGAACTTGCTTTAGCTTCACTTACACTTGCTAAGCCTGCTAAATATCCCACTCTTCCTGCCTGAGTTGCCAAAGAAAAAGCTTTTGCCATTAAAGCAATATCTTTTGCTTCAGCTATGGCTGTATTTATCATCACTGCACTTACTCCCATTTGCATGGCTTCACAAGCTTGTGCAGGGGTTCCAATGCCTGCATCAACAATAATTGGTAAATCAATCTCATTAAGTAAAATTTGTATAAATTCCTTAGCACATAGGCCTTTATTACTCCCAATAGGTGCAGCTAAAGGCATAATAGCCGCAGCTCCTGCATCTCTCATAGCTCTAGCCGCATAAAGATCAGCATGCATATAAGGTAAAGGTGTAAAACCCTCTTTAGCTAAAAGCTCGCAAGCTTTAATTGTTTCATAATTATCAGGCAATAAATACTTACTATCACTTATTACTTCTATCTTTATAAGCTCTCCACAACCAAGTTCTCTTGAAAGTCTTGCTATACGCAAAGCTTCATTAGCGTTTCTTGCGCCTGAGGTATTGGGTAAAAGCGTGATATTTTTAGGAATAAAATCAAGTATATTTTCAACATTTCCAGTATAAGCTCTTCTTAAAGCTAAGGTAATAATTTCTACTTTTGCCTCATCAATAGCTGATTTTATAAGATCGAGTGAAAATTTACCTGAACCTAATATAAAACGACTTTGAAATTCATATTTTCCTATCTTTAAAATATCATTCATCATTATTTCTCGCTAGAAGTTCTAAAACTAAATTAGCCTGATGAGCTGCACAAATATTTACACGTGGAGCCATAAGTCCATTGCCTACTTTAGCCCCATTTATCAAATCTCCACAAACATAGAAATTTTGTGCTATCTTTCTTGTTTGTATGCTATTACTATCTCCGTATCCTGCAAGACCTGAAGCACAAATTAAAGTTTTATCTGGAAAATATTTATGAAAATTTTGTGCTATCATAGCTTTTGCAAGTGCAGTATCAAAAGCCTCACAAACTATATTTATATCTTTAAATAAAAGCTTTAAATTATTTTCATCTATCTTCAAAGTGCAAATTTCAATACTAATATAAGGATTTATCTCATTAATTTGCTCTTTTAAAGCTTCGGTCTTAAATTTACCCAGATCACTTACACGATAAGCTTGACGATTAAGATTACTAGGTTCAACTACATCAAAATCTATAAGTTTTAAATGCCCTATACCACTACGTGCAAGCATTATAGCTATATGTGATCCAAGTCCGCCAAGCCCACATACTGCTACACTTGCTTTTTTAAGTTTATCATGAAGCTTTGGAGTATGACGCGATCTCATCATAGCATCTAAGGCATCTTTGGGCGGCATAATATTTTTTTCTATGCAAAAAAGCTCATCATTTTCATTTAAATTTAAATTTTCCTTTGTCGCAAAGCCATTTACTATCCATACATCACTTTCATTTTTACTCACGCTTTGAAAAAAATCTAAAGTGTTTTTATGCTCTGTTTCTAAAAACTCACCATTGAATTTAACTCTCATCAACCTCCCCCTACAAAACTTACGATTTCAGCTTTATCATTTTCTTTTAAAATCAAATTTTCAAATTCGCTTTTAGACACGATTTCTCCATTTAATTCTAAGGCAATAAATTCAGCTTTTAAGCCTTTTTCTTTGAGAAAATCCATAAATTTAAGCTCTTTAAGATCAAATTTTTGTCCATTGATAATCATTTTAACTCTTTTAATCCTTATAAATAATCTTTAACTTAACAAATAAATATTATTTTTAAAAATTCTCTACAAAATCTTTATAAATTAAACAAAGCTTTTCAAATTCTTCTACGCTTACTCTTTCATTTACAGCGTGGATTGTATCATTACGCACACCAAATTCACATACGCTTACACCAAACTCAGCTAAAAATCTTGCATCACTTGTGCCACCTTTGGTATTAAATTTTGGAACTTGAGAAGTGATTTTTTGAACGCTTTGATTAATTTTTTGAACTATTTTATTATCACTTTTGGTTAAAAAAGGTTTAGAGCTTTGACTTATCTTAAGCTCATAGTTTAACCCTTCACAAATTTTTTCTACATAAGCTTTAACATCATCTATGCTTGTATCTAATGAATTTCTAACATTAAACATAATTTTTAAATCATTAGCCGTTACATTACTAACTTCTAGCCCCCCTCTAATATCTGTAATAACAATCTTTGAAGGATCAAATTCAGCGCTTCCAGGATCCAGATCAAATCCGGCTAAAAATTTTAAAACTGGAGCAAAATCGTGTATAGGATTAATACATTTTTCAGGGTAAGCTACATGTCCTTGTTTGCCTTTTATAATAAGTGTCGCATTAATGGATCCACGACGCCCTATTTTAATAGTATCGCCAAAATGTTTATCACTTGTTGGCTCACCCACTAAAGCAAAATCAGGCAAAAGATTTTTCTCCTTCATAAAGTTAAGAAGCTCTAAAGTGCCATATTTTGCTTCACCTTCTTCATCGCTTGTAAGCATTAAAGAAAGTCTTGAACCATTAAATCTAGCTTCTTTTAAAGCATATACAAAAGCAGCCACGCCACTTTTCATATCTTGTGCTCCTCTTGCATAGATAAAATCATCTTTTTCTATAGGTTTAAAAGGATCGCTTTGCCAACCTTCTCCTGCAGGAACTACATCTATATGCCCACAAAAAGCTAAATGCTCACCTTCATCTTTAAATTTTTTTGTAAGCAAAAGATTTTTGATGCCTTCTTTTTCTATAAAAAAAGCTTCAAACTCGCTTAACTCCAAAGCGATAAAATTTAAAGCTCCATCATCTTTTGGTGTAATAGATTTAAATTTTAAAAGTTCTATTAAAAATTCTTTTGCATTCATTTTTTATCCTATAAAAGTTTTATAAAGTAAATTTATAGCAAAATACTCTATGATTAGAGCTGAAATAATATTAATAATTTTAATAATCTTTGCACTAAAAAAATCCTTATATCTTGCCACAAAAAAAGATAGAGCAAAGATCCAAGAAAGTATAGCCACAATAAGACCAATTACCATAGCATTAGGATGACTTTCTTTTATGGCAATACCTGCAACACTAAGCCAAAATCCTATTACAAAAGGATTTAAACCATTTAAAAATACACCCTTTAAATAACTTTTAAACAAATTTTCTTTAAATTCTACATTTTTTAAATTTAAATCTTTATTTTTTTTCACAAGCATCAAAAAAGCCATATAGCTTAAAAAAACAAATCCAAATACAGCTAAAACCTTCATAAATATTGCATTATCTAAAAAGCCAATAAGTCCAAATTTTAAAAGAAAGAAATAAAGCATATCAACACTAAAAGCACCAAGGCCTACAGCTAAAGAATTTTTAAAAACTCTAAGAGCATAAGTTAAGATCAAAATATTTACAGGTCCAAAAGGAACACTTACCCCAAAACCCAAAATCATCCCATTTAACAAAGAATCAAACATTAGCTATCTTTCATAAATTCATCTATATCTTGTGCTATTTTCTCAATGGCACTTAAAATATTTTCTATATAAATTTTATCAAAAAATAACTCTAAATTTTCATCCTTTTCATAGATATTTAAAATACTTTTTTCACACATTCTTGCATACTCACCCACGGGCAAAACAGCTCCACTTGTCCCTATGCTTATAAAAAGTGAAGTTTGACTTAAAAGAGAATAAAGTGTGTTATAAGCTGGGGCTGCTTCCTCAAACATAACGATATTGTGTCTTAAATTTTCACTTTTGCATTTAGGGCATTTTTTATTTGCCATTAAATTATAAGCTATATTAAAAATTTCACCACATTTTAAACAACGAAGTTCAGGCAAAAAGCCATGTAAATGAATGACTTCTTTACACCCTGCACGCTCTAGTAAATCATCAACATTTTGCGTTAAAACAAAAAGATTTTTACCCCATTTTTCTTTTAATTTAGCAATTTGTTTATGAGCATAATTTGGCTTTACATTTGCAAGCTCTAGACGTCTTGCATCATAAAAATCAAGCACTTTTTTGGGATTTTTTCTAAAGCCTGTTGCAGAGCAAATTTCCATCACATCATACTCATCCCAAAGCCCGCCATTATCTCTAAAAGTTTTAAGCCCACTTGGAGCACTAAGTCCAGCTCCACTTAATATCATAATGTTTTTCATCGCTAAACCTTATAAAATTTATGAAGTTTAGCGAAAAATGCTTTAAGAAATATTTGTGGATTTATGATTTTCTTTGATAATAAACTACAATATCTTTTATCTTTTTATATTCTATATGTTTTATATAATCTTCCATAAATTGCCAGTTGGGACTACCTTTAGAATCTATGGGAAGAATAATATTTAAAAATTCTATATTTGCGCAGCAATTTCTTCCGTATGAAAATCTATCAGATTGTTTATTAATACATACGCAAATAAATTTTAGCACATCAAAATCAACATTATATTTTATCTCTAAGGCTTTTACTCGTGTGCCTATATAAAAATTCTGCATTTGCGTAAATGCAAAAAAATTACCTCTATCAGCTAATGAAATTGTTGTCTTATAATTAAAAATTTTTCTATCTTTAATCTGCGAACTCCATGAGCTAATTCCATTATTTAGCACACTATGGCTAATTATAGGAATATTCCCTTTTTTAATTTTGGATAATATTAAATCTCCTCCTGTATAAACATTAAAAATTTCATTTATTTTAAATTCTCTCCACTCAACATTTTCTAACTGCTTTTGATTTTGGATAAATTTTTTATATTCATCTAAATCAAATCCCCCCCCCCAGTTGTTTTCATTTAATTTAGCATTATAATAAGCTGTAATTTTTTCCAAATGTTCTTTTTCTATAGCTTTCATATAATCTTCCATAAATTGCCAATTTGGATTATCCATTTCATCTTTTGGGAGTTGTATGATTTGTCTTTTTAATCTTTCTGTAAAAGCTTTATATCCAAAAGCAAATTTTGAAGCATTATTTTTAATAATATTTGCTAAAAATAAACCATTATATTTATTTAATTTTTCATTTCCAAGCATTGTAATCTCATCACTAGCAGTAAAATTTCCTTCTATGTAATAACAATCACAAAATGTCGTAATAATAATTTTATCTTTCTCTACAAATAAAGGATTGCTGATCAAATCCGTTAATCCATTATTTTCTTTACTTGCTGAATAATAAGGTATATTACCTTTTATCCTATCTTTTTCAATTAACCTTTTACCCCTTTTAATTTCACTAAAAATTTGCTCTAAAGTAAATTCTTTCCACTCTATATTTTCTAATTTTAATTTTTCTCCTGCAATTTTCATGAGGCCATCCTCAATGAAAATGCTTTGTTCTCTAAAGGTGTTATTACAATTAGGTAATACCCCCCCCCCGTAACTTAATAGTTTTTTATTGTAATAACTTAAGATGCTTTTTATATAGTTCTGTTCTATTTCTTTCATATAGCCTTCCATAAAGCTATAATTTGGATTGCCTTTAGAGTCTATCGGGAGCATTATTTTACAATTATCAGCATTTGTCTGCCTAAATTGCTTTCCATAAGAATATTTACTCTTTTGCATATTTATACAACATACAATGAACAATTTTACATATTTTGAAAGTTTTTGATTAAGAAAAAAATAAATATTATCATCTCCTGAAGCTTTGTATGGATGATAAAAAGCATTGCCAAACATATCTATAGAAATAAAATCTTCATAAATTACACTTGCATTATTAATAAACGAAGCAATTGCATTATTATTTTCACCAGCTGTAAGTAGCGGAATTTTTCCTTTTATTCTTTGTTTTTCAACTAATCTTTTTCCATGAAAATTTTCAAACGCTTCACTTATCTTAAATTCTTTCCACTCAACACTAGCTAAATCATTTTTCATCTTTTTTATCCTCTAAACCAAAAAGATAGCCTCTGCCATGTGTTATCATATTAAACTCAAAAGTTAAATAATCTGCCATTGTTTTTTCAAATTCTTCATGCGTTGGAATCTCATCGTTAAAATAATAAAAACTATGTAGCCACTCATCATTTGGCTCTATAGTAGTTTTAACGCAAAATTTACTTGGAGCTTCTATCTCATCACGCCATACCTTTAAAAGATAAGCTTTTTTATCTTGTGCATGTATGCTTTCAACTAAACCCTTATGCTTTTGCACTTCATAACCATCATCTTCAAAATTGATAAATTTAACTATCTTATCTTTATAGTGCGGAATTCCTGCTGTAAAAACTGCTACACAAGGATTTGTCCCTACTCCATAAAAAGTATTTTTATTTAAAGTAATCACTCCTTCTAAGGTATGATTTTTAAGAATGCTTTCTTTGATTATCTTTTCTTCTTTGCTTTTTCCAGTCATTGCAGATTGTGGAACGATTACTACAACTTTTCCATCTTTTAGTATGGAATTTAACAAATGTTCACTAAAAGCAATTTCTGTTAAATTTTTATCAATCTTACCTTGAGAATAAGGTGGATTCATAAAGCCTACATTAGCCCTAAAGTCTTCTTGAAGTCTAAGTGGATTTTGCTTTAAAAAATCTTCATCATCTAAATTGCTTTTACCATCGCCCCTTAAAACCATATTAGCAGTAGCAACAGCAAACATAAAAGATTGAAGTTCAAAGCCAAAAAGTTGATTTTTCTTTATCTCTTCTTTTTGCCTTTCATTTTTAGCTTGTAAGAGCATATAATCCATAGCTGTGATTAAAAATCCTGCTGTCCCACAACAAGGATCAAGCACTCTATCGCTAGGTTTTAAATTAATCAAATCACAAAAAAGCTCTGTAATGTGATGCGGGGTTAAAACTATACCTAAAGTTTGTCCATCGCCTCCACTAAAACGCATAAATTCACTATAAAAAATCCCTAAATAATCATTAGAATTTTTAATTCTATCAATAGAATCAAAAATATTTTCTTTGATAAATTTAGCATAGTGTTTTAAAGGAGTAGAATTTATCCTAAGACCTTTTTTATCTACAATCTCACATATCTCATTAATCTTTTTTGTATCTTTAATCACTGAAAATTGAGTTAAAACTTTATCAAATTTTACCTGTGGAGCTAAATCCGATCTTTTTAAATTTGACTTAATGAGTTCATAAATTTTAAAGCCATCTGTATCTATAGAGTCATTATTTAAATAATCTAAATCTAAATTTTTTACTTTCATCTCATCTAATGCTAATAAAATTCCAGCTACCACTAAAGGCTTATTTCTATCATCTAATGCTCCATAATTACGCAAGTCTTCGTGCAAAATGCTTGCAATTTTTTCTATCTCCTCTTTTGTTTTTTGCTTACTTGACTCTTCTTTTAATACTTCCCTTCTATAGTAATCTTCTATCTTTTTCTCATTTAAAAGCATAAAAGTTTCTATATCTTCTAAAGGTTCTCTAATAAATGCTCCATTATCAATAAACATTGGGGTAATCTTATGTTTTTTACTATCACCACTTACAGCTATAGCAAAAACTTTTTTATAAGTATTTTGATTATTAATAATTTGCTTTGCATACCATAAAGCACCATTTAATGCATAATTCTCTATATCTTTTTACTCTTGTGAGATAAGATTATTTTCATTTCTTTTAATGTGTTTGCTAAGATCTGCTTTATTTTCAATCACAATTACAAAATCTTTTACTACTCCACAATATTCAGGATATCCTTGTTTATTTGTTCCTTTTTTTGAAGCGTTTTTTAAAGCTTCATTTCATTCTTTAATATCTGAACCATGATAAGTTAAATTTATCTTTGCTTCTTCTAAAAGCTTATATACAAATAAATCTGTTTGTGCTTCTTTTTTTGCCATAATTTAACCTTTCTTAAAACCTCACTACCTTAGCGCCAAAACCACCTTGATTGATCGGTGCATCACTAAAACTTTTTACACTTTTATGTGCTTTTAAAAATTCTTTTACCGCAAAAGCAAGCTTTCCTGTTCCTATGCCATGATATACTAAAACTTCATCAAATCCAGCAAGCAAGGCATCTGAAATAAATTTATCAAGCCTAGAAATGGCTTCATCGCTTCTAAGTCCGTGTAAATCTAAAGTGATATTTAAATTGCTTGGCTTAGTAATACTTATATTTGTTTTAGGACTTTTTTTAGGAAGCGCTACGCTTTTTTTAAGCAAATTAAGTCCTACTCTTAGATTAAGACCTTCACATTCTATTAAAGCTTCATTTTTAGAAATAGCTTTAATCACTCCTTTAATTTTTTCATATTTTACAAAATCCCCTACCCTTAGCTCTTCATTTTGCTTCATACTTGGCAAGATAATTTCTTTTTTTAGCTCATTGGCTTTATTTAAACTTCTTTGTTTTTCTTTAATATCTTTTAAATTTATAGTTTTTTTAGCTTCTTCTATGGCTTTATAAAATTTAAATTCTAATTCTCTTAGAGTATTTTTAAATTTTTCTTCTTGTTTTTGCCTTTGTTCTTTTAGATTTTGTAAAATCTCATCAGCAATTTGCTCTTTTTTATGTATATTTTGAAGCTTAGATTTAAGCTCTAGTTCAAGATTGATATTTTTACTCACCATTACTTCTAAATTCTCTTTATCTTCGCCATAAAGCTTTTTGGCTTCTCCTACTAAATTGGCTGGAATTTGATAACGCAAAGCTGTTTCAAAAGCATAAGATTTTCCTATGGTGCCTTTTAGAAATTCATACTTTGGTTTTGAAATTTCTTCATCATATAAAGCAGCGATAAGTTCGACTTCTTCGTTTTGTGCCAAAAGCATAGCAAGACGCTTATGATGTGTTGTAATAATAATTTTAAGTTTATTTTTTATAAGATGAGAAATAATAACACTATATAAACAAGCAGCTTCTTCAAAATCTGTTCCAAGTTCTATCTCATCAATTCCTAATAATAAATTCTTTTTAGTAAAAAGTTTGGAGATTTGAAGCATCCTACCTGCAAAGGTTGAGATATTGTTTTTAACATTTTGCGGATCTTCAATAATAGCATCAAATTCTTTAAAAGAGCCTATTTTACTTTCATTTGCTTTTATTTTCATAGGTAAAAGATGTTTGGCTAAAAAAGCAGCAGCGAGTAAAGATTTTAATAGCATAGATTTTCCACCCGCATTTACTCCTGTGATGATTAAAACTTGCTTTTTAAAATCAAGAGAAATACTTTTTGGATTATCAAGAGCTGGATGAGCAAAATCTTTAAGTATAATTTCATTTGAATTCTCACATAAAATAAATTCATAATCTTTCTTTTTTGCGAGCAAAACCCTAGCACTATAATGATCAAATAAATCAAAAGCATTATTAATAAATTTTAAAAAAGGTATATTTTTAGCTAAAAAAATAGAAAAATTTTTAGCATATTCATAGTAAATCTCTTCTTTTTGATTTTTAATTTTTTCTATATCATTTTGCAAATTTTCAACATTTAAAGGAATGATATAAAAACCCCCACCACTACTTCTAGCTATAATTTTAGCTTTTAAAGTGTGATTAAACCCTCCTCTTACAAGTAATGCTTCAAAGCCATTTATAAAATGAATTTGTGTATCGATTAAATAAGGACTAAGCGATTTAGTATAAATAAGCTTTTTAAATTCAGCTCTTATGGCTTCATTTTTAAGTTTTAAAGCTGTATTTAAATTTATAAGTCTTTCATCTAAACTTTCTTTTAGCTCTCCTTTATCGTTAAATTTTAAAGTAAGTTCTAAAATTTCTTTTGAAAGTTGAATTTTTTCAAGCCAAGAGTTTAGATTAGATCCAAAATTAATTTTTTTAAGTTTTTCAAAATAGCAAACAATTTTTACAAACTCATAAATTTCATCTAAATGCAAAATTCCTTGCTTACTTAAATGCATTAAAGCTTTATCCAAATTTAAAACTTCTGGAATTTGTGGAAAGTTGATTTTACAAAGCTCATCGATTCGTTTTAGATGAAGCGAAGAATCACCTTGTAAAAATATATCTTTATCTCTTGAAAAAAGAGCTTTAAATTCTTCTAAATAACTACCTAAATCAAGTTTTGATATAAGCTCTTCTTTGCTTTCAATCATTTTTTAACCTGCAATGATTGATATCAATAATTAAAGATTTAAAACTAAGATTATTATCTTTAGAAATAAAACTTGCTGTGCCAAATTCATAATTAAAATAATCATTTGAAATATTCAAATCATTGCAAATGATATTTTTACCTTGGTTAAAAGCTATAAGAACTTCACGATTTTTCTTCGCTTTTTTTATATTTTGTATTTCAAAAAATACAGAAAAAATAATAAAAAATAAAAGCAAAAATATAAAAAAAGGCTTAGTCTTAGAACCTAATTTTTTACGTAGAATAAGAGTAATTAAAAATAAAATTAAAATAATTAAAAGATAAAATAAAATTTTACTCATTATTCTGCCTTAATTTATTGCTAATATCTCCTGCTCCAAATCCTATAATCAAACCTTTATCAAGTACTCTTCCTTTATCTGTAACTAAAAATTTACCCTCTCTTTTAATATCATCAACAAATAAGGCATTATCAAAATGTTTTTTTAAATCAATTTCTATTTTTTCTTCTCCTGCAGCATAAACAGGTAAAATTATTAGTTCATCAACATCTTTAAATGCTAAAACAAATTCTTTTAAATTTGCAAATAAACGTGTATAACGATGAGGCTCAAAAATAGCAATTATTTTTTTATATCCTGCTAATTTTGCATATTCTTTGGCAGCATTTAAAGTAGCTTTAATCTCTGTTGGATGATGACCATAATCATCAATTAAAGCTAAATCTTCATCAGCATATAAAATATCAAATCTTTTTTTAATACCTTGATATTTTTTTAAATTCAATCTAACTTGCTCTATATTTTCATAATTTAATGCCGCTAAAATTGCTAAAGAAGCATCAATGGCTAAATGATAACCCATACCAAATACACTAAAACGACCTAGATTTTTAAGCTCAAAACTTGTTTTAGGTTTAAAATTTTCAAGCTCCATAACACAATTTTTAATATCTTTGCTAGGATAAAAACGCAAAGCTTCACCTTTATAATCTTTTAAAAATTCATCTTCTGCATTAATAACGCGAATCTTGGCATTTTCTAAAAAACTAGTATAAGCGTGATGAAGCCTTGAAATTTCATTACCATAATGATCTAAATGCTCTGCTTCTGCATTTGTAACTATAGCTAAATGAGGGTTTGAATTTAAAAATGAACTATCGCTTTCATCAGCCTCAAAAATAAGATTCTCGCTTTCTTTATAAATCATATTTGATCCAAATTCTTTTAAAATAGCACCGATAATAACCGATGAATTTGGTATCAAAGAAGCTAAAATACTTGAAGTAGTGCTTTTTCCATGCGCTCCAGCAACTGCAAAAACACGTTTATCTTGCAAAATTAAAGGTAGAGCTTCTTTACGCGAAAGAGTTTTTATACCTAATTCTTTAGCATATTTAAATTCAGGATTTTCTTCTTTTATAGCAGCTGAATAGATTATTAAATCTTTTCCGATAATATTTTCTTTATTGTGTGGGATTGATACGCATACGCCTTCACTCTCAAGCTTTTTAGTGATTTTACTCTCTTTTAAATCACTCCCGCTGATTATAAAACCTTTCTCTTTTAAAAATCTTGCTAATGCTGAAATACCTATGCCACCTATACCTATAAAATGAATTTTTTGCATCTTTGCCTCAAATATCTTAAGAAATCAAAAGTAAAAATTCTAACACTTTTTCACTAAAATACCCCTAAAAAATCTTGATAAAAAATATCTAAAAAATTTTAAATTTCTTAGATAAAAATCACTTTATAAAATTAAAATTTATTTATATTGTCCTATACTTAAAGCTTCAAGGATATTTTCATACTTAGTGTTTAATTTTTCTAAAAATTCTTGCAACCATTCTTTATAAGCTTTTATATAAGCAAACAAATATTCTCTCTCATCATTCTTATCTCTTATAGCGCAAGAAATCAAATAGCCACGATAAACAAAATTACCTCTTAAAGCTTCATCTTGCACAAACTCATCATTTGCTAAAGTATTATTAAAACTACTTATATTTTGATAAACATTTTGTAAAAATTCTAAAGGTAAAATAATATCTTTGCTTAAGATATTATCTAATGCTTCTTTTAAAGTTTTAGCATCATTTAATAAATTTTCACAAGTTTGCTTATCTTGTTTTAATTTTTCAAAGAATTTAGCAATGAGTTTAGCACTTCTATTTTTAGTTAAGGGTTTTAAATTTTCAAATTTAGGTTTTTCTTTATGAAGTAAAGTTTCGCAAGCATTTTTAAAAGATACTTCTTTTGTAAAATTTATCCTTGCTCCACCTTCTGTGGCATTATAAAAATTTACTTCTTTATTGCAAGCAAAAAGGTATTCTAATTTGATACGATAATCATTCCAAAATATATGTGTTTTAATCTGTTTATTTCCGCCATACGCTTCAATTTCTAATGTATCGCTAAGATATTCTTCTTTAGATTTTTCTGTGTAATAATAACCTTTTGAATGCGAATTTCCTTTCTCATCATAAGCTAAATCTTGTCCTATCATAATAATATTTTTAAATCCTAAAGCAAGAGCTAGAGTATAAGAGAAATGACTTACATGAGTTCCTGTATCTATATAGCCAAAATCATTTAAATGATAACGCATATACAAAGGTTTATTTCTAATACAAAGAATAATTTTTTCTTTTTTTAAAAAATCAACAACATTTGGTGATGTTGCACATTCGAGCATTATTAAAGTATTATTTAAATTAGATATTTTTTCAAAAAAATTAATTGCCCAATCAGAAAAATCTAAATTTGTTACATAATCAGGCTTGATATCTTCTTTAAGCAAGATGTTTAAAGCTCCATCAGCACAAAAAATAAAAGCTTTATTTTGATATTTTTTAAGTAAAGGAAGTTGTTTAGTAAGTGAAGGTCCTGCTGAAACTACTATGGCTGTATCAAAAGCATTTTTTCTTTGAGCTATAAGTCTTTGAAAAGGAATATTTTCTAACATTGTAGGGATATTACAAAGAAATTGTTTATAAGTTAAAAGAGGAAGATAACAAGTTCTATCAGCATTTCTTATAGCTACATCAGCTGTTTTTATACATATCTCATTAACTTTTAATATCTCATTATTAAAAAAATCTTTATAATATAAAGAACTAATAAAAAGCTTATATAAACTTAAATATTCAAGTATATCTTGATGATCGAAAAACATAGCAACTTGAATTTCAAAATCAAAAGCATTAGGATCAAATAAAATAATTTTATAATTTTTTAATTCTTCGCTGATATCTACAATATTTAAAGCTAAAATTAAAAGTTCAATTTCACTTTCAAAAACAAAAATATGTTTATATTTATAACTTAAATTTTTAATCAATTCCCCATTAGCTATACCATAGATAAAAATAAAAGGATAATTTTTACTTCCATTAGAAATAGAATCAATAAATTGATTCATTTGCTCCTTATTTTCATATAAATACCTTTTTTGAGAGTCATAAATATTTAAATTTTCATCTATTCTAAAGCTTAATTTTGACTGATTTAAAAAGCTTAAGATTTTTAAAGCAAGATCATAATTTGAGATCTTTAAACTTTCTATATTTTTAAAAAAAATATCCACATTTAATCCTAAGAAATATCAAATTTTATTTTTTATAATTTTATCAAATCCCCATAAATTTCTTGCTTCGTTAGCTTTTTTTGGTTCTACAATAAGCATTTCTTCTTCATTTCCAAGCTTTTCTTCTATCTCCCCAAAAGCATTAATAAACATAGTATCGCCATAAAAATTCCATTCTTCACTATGTTTTGAAGTCCCTATACGATTAACCCTTAAAACACTAGTATGATTTAAAAAGGCTCTTATTTTTAAAAGCTCTTCCCAACGTTTTTTACTTTCAAATGTGGAGGCAGTAGGAATAATAACAAGATCAATCTTTTTTTCCATAATTTTTTTCCAAAAAATATCAAAATGAGCCTCAAAACCAAAAATTAATGCACACTTTAATCCTTCATAGCTAAAATGAAAAAGTTTAAGTTCATCTTGTTCTTTATTGTTAAAAAAAGCCTTTTCATTCCAATGAGTATAGGGTATTAAAATTTGTTGTTCATAAATTTTAATCATCTTAGGTGAAACTTTAAGACAGGTTTTTTTATATCCTTTAGTTTCCACGCTAATAAAAGGTGCAATAATTTCTAAATCATATTTTTTAGAAAGTTTTATAAGACTTTCTTTTTTAACTTCGCTTTGTTCTTTAATCATACTTTTTGGCATAGAAAGTAATTCTGTAAAAAAGCTATTGATAACATATTCTCCAAGTACAACTAAATTTGCACCACTTTCTTTTGAAGCTTGTAAATAATAATCAAGTCTTGACTCACTCAAAGCCAAAGTAGGAAATTGTAAAGCAGCTATTTTACTCATTGATTTTTTCCACCTCTAATTTTGCTTTATCTAATTCCATTCTAGCTTTTTTGATATTTTCTAAACCAATTTTATAAATTTTAATACTTTCATTTAAAGTTAATTCATCATTGTTTAATTTCTCTAAAGCTTCATTAGCTTTTTCTAATTTTTCCTCAAAACTCATTGATTATTTACCTTATAATTTGGTGCTTCGTGTGTAATAGTTACATCATGAACGTGACTTTCTTTTAAACCTGCACTAGTAATTTCTACGAATTCAGCTTTTTCTTTAAATTCTTGTATATCCTTTGCTCCTACATAACCCATAGAAGATCTCAAGCCCCCTAAAAGCTGATGAACCACATCTTTAATGCTTCCAACATAAGGCACACGTCCTTCTATGCCTTCTGGAACTAATTTCTCTTGTGCTGTTCCTTCTTGAAAGTATCTATCAGAGCTCCCTTTTTGCATAGCACCAAGAGAACCCATACCTCTATAAGTTTTGTATTGTCTTCCTTGATAAGTAAAAAGCTCTCCTGGGCTTTCATTTGTTCCAGCAAGCAATGAACCTATCATCACAGAACTTGCCCCAGCAGCTAAAGCTTTGGCAATATCTCCAGAATATTTTATCCCACCATCTGCTATAACAGGAACATTAAATTTAGCAGCTTCTAAAGCACACTCATCAATAGCTGAAATTTGAGGAACTCCAACTCCTGAAACAATCCTTGTTGTACAAATACTCCCAGGTCCAATACCTACTTTAATAGCATCAACACCTAATTCACATAAAGCTTTAGCAGCTTTTGCAGTAGCTATATTACCAGCTATTATATCTACATTAGAATAAGTTTTTTTAAGTTCTTTTATAGTATCCATAATTCCTTTTGAATGCCCATGAGCTGAATCAAGGACTATAGCATCAACACCTGCTTCAATTAAAGCTTTAGCCCTATCCATTTGACCCACTCCAATTGCAGCTGCTACACACAATCTTCCTAAATTATCTTTATTTGCATTAGGATATTCTTTTCTCTTTTTAAGATCTTTTATAGTAATAAGACCTTCAAGATATCCTTTCTCATCTACTATAGGAAGTTTTTCAACCTTATTAGTGCTAAAAATTTTCTCTGCATCATCCAAAGTACAACCTTTTGGAGCTGTGATTAAAGGTGGTTTAGTCATTACATTTTCAACTAAATTATTTAAATTACTTTCAAATCTTAAATCACGATTAGTTAAAATTCCTATTAATTTTTTATTTTCATCAACAACAGGAACGCCAGAAATTCTATACTCTGCCATAAGTTCTAAAGCTTCTTTAACACTAGCTTTAGCACCTATATAAATAGGATCATAAATTACTCCACTTTCACTTTTTTTTACCCTTTTAACTTCTCTAGCTTGTGAAGCTATATCCATATTTTTATGAATTACACCAATTCCACCAAGTCTTGCCATCATAATAGCTGCTCTATGTTCAGTTACTGTATCCATAGCTGCAGATACTAAAGGAATATTTAAAGTGATATTTTTGGTTAATTTTGTATCAATTTTTACCTCTTTAGGTAAAACCTCAGAATATCCTGGACACAAAAGCACATCTTCAAAAGTTAAGGCACGTTTAATGATTTTCATAATAATCCCTATTTATTTTTTATAATTTTTTCTAAATTTAATGCACCATCTAAAAGAGTTTGCTCATCAAATTGCTTACATATTAGCTGAGCTGAAATATTAAGATTATTTTTATCTTTTCCTACAGGGATACTAATACCTCCAAGTCCTGCTAAATTCACTGAAATAGTATAAACATCTTCTAAATAATTTTGCATAGGAGTTTTTTGAGTATCAAAAGAAAAAGCAGTAGTTGGGGTAACTGGCATAAAAATAAGATCACAATCTTGTAAAATATCTTTGTATTTATTTTTGATAAAAGTTCTTGCTTTTAAAGCTTTTATATAATAAGCATCATAATACCCGCTACTTAAAACAAAAGTTCCTAATAAAATACGACGCTTAACCTCATCTCCAAATCCTTCATTTCTTGTATTAATATACATTTCATTTAAGCTATCTTGTTTTTCACTTCTTCGTCCAAATCTAACTCCATCATAACGACTTAAATTTGTGCTTGCTTCAGCTGCAGCAATAATATAATATGCTGCTATATCAAATTTAGAATCAAGTAAATTTTTATAAATAATATTATGCCCATATGATTTTAATAATTCTATAGTTTTTAAAAGAGTTTGTTTTACTTCAGTACTTGCCTCATCAATATAATTTTGTATAACAGCTATAGTTAATTTTTTATCAGAATTTAAATTTGGTGCTGTTTTGGCAAATTCTATTTTAGCACTCGTGCTATCTAATTCATCATATCCTGCGATCGCATCATAAAGTAAAGCAGCATCTTCTACATTTTGAGTTAAAACACCAATTTGATCAAGACTTGAAGAATAAGTTACCAAACCATAACGACTAATGCGGCCATAACTTGGCTTAAAACCTACACATCCACAAAAAGCAGCGGGTTGCCTTACTGATCCACCTGTATCTGTTCCTAAGCTTGCCAAAGCTAAACCACTAGAAACTGCAGCAGCACTTCCGCCACTACTTCCACCTGGAACCTTGCTAAAATCTAAAGGATTTAAAGTTTTACCATAATAAGAATTTGCAGTAGAACTTCCCATAGCAAATTCATCCATATTGGTGCGTCCAAAAGGTGAAAAACCATTTTCTTTTAATTTTTTTATAGCACTTGCATCATAAGGAGAAACATAACCTTGTAAAATTTTAGAAGCACAAGTAAGCTCCCAATCTTTTACACAAATATTATCTTTAATAGCAACTGGAATACCTTCTATACTATCTGTTAAATCTTTATCTAGAAATTGTTCAACAAAGGCACCAATTTGCTTTTGCTTTTTTGCTTTTTCATTTAATTCTTTTTTTAAATTTGCAAGTTCTTCTTTAGAATATGTCAAAGCTTCTTTTAAAGTAATCATTTCTTATCCTTTGTTAATTTTATAAAAAATACAGCCAAGGCACTTAAAAGCAAAACAATAACAATCGTTACAATTATAATACTAAAAGGCATAGGTTCTAAAAACATCATAAGTCCAATACCTTAGAGCAACGATCACATAAACATTCTTCTTTTATAGCTTTAAATCTCCAACATCTTGGGCATTTATACTCTTTAGCTTTTGAAATAATAAATTTTTCATTATTAACTTCAAATTCGCTTAGAATTTCATTATTTTCATCTATGCTTATATCACTTACCATAAACCAATCAATCATTTCATCTTTATCTAAATTTAAAATAAAAGATGAAGTGGTATAAAGCTTAAGTTCTAAAGTAGATCTAATAATTTTATCTTTTTTCAAAATATCTATTTTTTCAAAGAATTTTTCTCTTGCTTCTAGCAAAAATTTATCTTCTATATCAAAAGCTATATTTAATTCTTCATTAAAACTAAGATCAAATACATCTGCTATATCATTATTTTTTATAATTTTATTACTATGCTCTAAAGCTTCATCAATGGTATAAGTGAAAAAAGGTGCTAAAATATTAAATAATTCTTTAGTAATTAAAGCCATAGCTACCTGAGTACTTCTTCTTTTTAAGCTATCTTTTTGCTCACAATAAAGTCTATCTTTGCTAATATCTAAATAAATTCCACTTAAATAAGAGCTTAAAAAATTTAGAAGATAGTTAAAACCTTTTGCAAATTCATAATTTCTAAAAGATTCTTTAGTATTTTTAAATACCATTTTAGCTTTAGAAAGTATCCATTGATCTATAAAAGAAAATTCTTTAACATTTAAATCATTTAAATCATTAATATTTGCAAGTAAAAATCTTATGGTATTTCTAATTTTTCTATATTGTTCGCTAACTTGTTTTAAAATATTATCTGAAATTTTTAAATCACTTGAATAATCACTTAATAAAACCCATAATCTTAAAATCTCTACTCCATAAGTTTTAGCAACATAATTTGGAGCTATTACATTACCTTTGGACTTAGACATTTTTTGCCCCTTTTCATCAATGCTAAATCCGTGTGTTAAAATACTCTTAAATGGACTTTGATTATTAATAGCAACACTTGTAAGTAAAGAACTTTGAAACCATCCTCTATGCTGATCACTTCCTTCTAAAAACATATCAGCAGGCAATTCTCCTGCATCATAATTACAAGATTTTAAAACAGCATTCCAAGTACTTCCACTATCAAACCAAACATCAAGTATATCATTGATCTTTTCTAAATTTTGTGCTTCATATTTTGAATTAGGCGGTAATAAATCTTTTATTTCAAGACTCCACCAAGCATCAGAACCCTGTTTTTCAAAAATATCTGCAATAAATTCTAAAATTTCATCATCCAAAATCACTTTTTTTGAATTTTTATCTCTAAAAAAGGCTATAGGGGTTCCCCAAACCCTTTGTCTTGATATACACCAATCAGGACGATTTTCAATCATAGAACCAATTCTTTTAATACCGCTTTGAGGGTAAAATTTTACTTTAGCAATTTGCTCTTTAGCACACTCTCTTAAAGTATTTCCATTTTTAAGTTCATCCATTACTATAAACCACTGCTTAGTTGCTCTATAAATTACTGGCTTATGTGTTCTCCAGCAAAATGGATAAGAATGTATAAATTTAGAAGAATGCAAAAGATGCTCTCCTAAAAGTTCTAAAATTCTTTCATTTGCTTTAAAAACGTGAAGTCCGATAAATTCATCTAATAAATCTTGTGGTAAAAGTTTTTTAAGTCTTAAAGTTTCATCATAACAACCACTATCATCTACCGGCATTATGGTTTCAATATCATATTTCAAACAAGCATAATAATCATCTTCTCCGTGTCCTGGAGCTGTATGCACAAGCCCGCTTCCACCTTCCATTAAAACATGATTTGCAAGAATTAAAATAGACTTTCTTGAATTTAAAGGATTGATTGCTTCTAGTTTTTCTAAATCTTTGGCCTGAAATTCTTTTTCTATCTCTCCTGTTGTAAGATTTTTTTCTACCATGTTTTTAAGCAAAGCTTTGGCAAAAATAAATCCTTCTTTTGTTAAAACATAAATTTCATCAGGATTTAAGGCAATAGCTTGATTTGCAAGCAAAGTCCAAGGTGTGGTAGTCCAAATTACTGCACTAGCTTTTTTTACCCCTAATTTTTCACAAGAAATTTGATCCAAATCAAAACTTACAAAAACAGAATAATCTTCTTTATCTTGATACTCTACCTCAGCTTCCGCTAAAGCAGACTTTGCAGCCCAACTCCAAAAAACAGGCTTAGATCTTTCTAGCAAAAGACCTTTTTTAGCAATCTGACATAAAGTTCTATAGATATTTGCCTCAAAAGTAAAATCCATTGTAAGATAAGGCTTATCCCAATCAGCAATGATGCCTAAGTCTTTAAATTCTTGCTTTTGAATATTAACAAATTCCTTAGCGTGCTCACGACATAATTCTCTAATTTGATTTTTACTAAGCAAATGTTTTTTATCTTGAATTTTTATCTCTACTTGTTGTTCTATAGGAAGCCCGTGACAATCCCAACCTGGAGTAAAACGAACTTTTTCGCCTTGAAAATAATGAAGTTTTATAATAGTTTCTTTTAAAATTTTATTTAAAGCGTGTCCTATATGAATATGACCATTTGCATAAGGAGGGCCATCGTGTAAAGTAAAACTTTTATTTGCATTTTTACGTTTTTGTTTTATTTTTTCATAAGCATAATTTTTATCAAACCATTTATAAAAACGTTGCTTTTCATTTTCACCTAAATTAGCCCTCATGGGAAAACTTGTATCTGGCAAAAGTAAAGTATTTTTATAATCCATAAATCCACCTAAAAAATAATGTAATTTTACTCTAAATAGCTTTAATTTAGCCTTTGTTTTTAGATATAATATTAAATTAGTATAAATATCAAGGAAATATATAATGAAACATTTGCTTTTTATTTTAGGAGATGAGATTATTGCCAATACAAATTATAAAAATTATATTTATAGAGTTTATGAAAAAAAATTTAAAGAGATAAATGAAATTAAGATCCAAAATAAAACTGATAAAGATTTACCATTTTTACTTGAAAATTTAATGCAAAAATACGATTTTATTACTATATTTTCTAGCTTTGAATATTATCCTACTGTAGCAAAAATTCTTGCAACTTTAAATGAAGATAATCTTGTTTTAGAAGAAAATACTCTTGTTCCAAGTAAATCTCTTTACGAAAAAGATAGCTTTATGATTAAATTTGCAAATTGTAAAATTAATGTTTTAAAAATTCAAACAAATCATACAATCCCAAATTTAATCGGAGAAATAACACTAAATTTTAAATATTTTTGTCTTTTTGGTATAGATAGCCAAAGTGCAAGCTTACTACTTGAAACTCTAACAAAATCTTATGAAGTAAAAATCAAAGTTACTCAGCTTTTAGAACATATAAATCTTATTAGAGTCTCAAGTTCTCAATATGGAAAACTTGAAAGTTTTTTAAAAAGTGTTCAAAATTTATTCGGACAAAAATTTTTCCTAGGAAAAGATCCTATTGAATTTATAAGTAAAAAACTCTTAGAAAAAAATATGAAAATTTCTTTCGCTGAAAGTTGTACTGGAGGGCTTTGTGCATCAACAATTACTCAAATTCCAGGAATTAGTCAAATCTTTGAAGGTTCTATTGTAAGCTATTCTAATCGTATTAAACACGAATGGCTTGGGATAAGCGAAGATATTTTAGAAAATAATGGAGCATATAGTGAAAAATGTATTTATTTTATGTTAAAAGGTATTTTTAAAACTGCTAAACCAGATTTTGCTTTAGCAATCAGTGGTATAGCAGATAAAGAAGATATTAAAGAACATAAAGCAGGAACAATTTACATTGGAGCAATGTTTAAAGATGGAACCTATATACAAGAAATACTCTATCTTAAAGGAGATAGGGAATTTGTAAAAGAACAAGCAGTTTTAGGGGCCTTTTGTTTAATGCTTAAATTAAAACCAGAAATCTTTGAATTTTAATATTTTTTTACTTTCATAGTATGTTATAATTAAATCTAACTAGTATTTAAAAAAGAATTGACAAAGATTTAAATTACTTTAAATAATAAATTAAAATATATAATATTGAGAAAATTTTAATTGTTATAAAAATTTTATTCTTATTTTTTAAAAATTTTTACCAAGTTTTTGTCTTATTTTTATAAAATATAATTAATTTTATTATTTTAAGGTTTTTTATGAATTTGCCAAATGCTTTAGCATCTTTAAGAATTATATTTGCACCCTTATTATTTTTTCTACTTACTCATTCTTTTGAAGAAATTCATCAAAGTTGGATTAATTATTTTGCGGCTTTAACTTTTTCTTTAGCTGCTTTAAGTGATTTTTTTGATGGATATATTGCTAGGACTTGGGGACAAATAACAAAACTTGGATCAATTCTAGATCCTTTAGCTGATAAAATGCTCATTTTAGCAGCATTTATTGGACTTTTAATGATGGGTAGAGCTAATGAGTGGATTATTTATATTATCTTGGTAAGAGAATTTTTTATCACAGGATTTCGCGTCGTTATGGTAAGTGAAAATTTAGATATTAGCGCATCATTTGCTGGAAAATTAAAAACCGGATTTCAAATGGTAGCTATTGGGTTTTTAATAATGCAGTGGCCCTTCGCACAAATTTTGCTTTATATTGCTTTAATCCTTACTCTTTATTCTGGCTATGAATATATTTATGCTTATATAAAAGGAAGAAAATGAGATCTTTATTATTTTTAGCTTTAATTCTTATAATAGGATTTAAATTTTATTCTATTAATTTTCTTGTTACTTTATTGGTTATTTCATTTTTAATTTTTTTCCACGAACTTGGACATTTTTTGGCAGCAAAATCTTTAGGAGTAAAGGTTGAAATTTTTAGCATAGGATTTGGAAAAAGTCTTTTAGAATATAACTTTAAAGGAACAATTTATAGATTAAGCACCTTGCCACTTGGAGGTTATGTAAAACTCAAAGGACAAGATGATATGAGACCAGGGGTTGAAAATTTAGATAAGGATAGCTATAGTGTTTTAAATCCTATAAAAAAAATTTACATACTTTTTGCAGGACCATTTTTTAATATATTTTTAGCTTTTTTACTTTATATCATAATCGCAAATTTAGGCATACAAAAATTTTCTCCTATAGTTGGAAATGTAGCTTTAGATTCTGCTGCTTTTCACGCAGGAATCCAAAAAAATGATACAATTTTAGAGATCAATAATCATAAAATTAAAAGTTTTGATGAAATTTCTAAACTAGTTAAAAATGAAAAATTACAAATTTTAATCCAAAGAAATAATGAAAAATTACAAATAGAACTAACACCAAAAATAGCATCTTCTTATAATGAATTTTTACAGCCAGTTCAAAAGCCATTGATTGGAATTTCACCAAATGGAGAGCTAAGTACTATATATTATAAAGGTTTTAGTGCTTTAAAATATGCCTATGATGAAAGTTTAAATGCTTCAACACTTATCATAAAAGGTATAGCAAAACTTTTAAGTTCTGAAATTGATGCAAAAAATTTAGGTGGCATTATCACTATGGTCGATATAACTTCTAAAGCAGCGCATAATGGTATTTCGATGCTTTTAATTATTACAGCTTTAATCTCCATTAATCTTGGAATTTTAAATCTCTTGCCTATACCTATGCTTGATGGAGGGCACATACTTTTTAATTTATATGAAATGATTTTTAAACGTAAGGTTCCACAAAAAGTTTTTGAATATTTAAGCTATGGTGGTATGGCTATTTTATTAGCCTTAATGCTTTTTGCAACATTTAATGATATTAAAAGAATAATACAATGAATCAATTTAAATTCCCTACGCCAAAATTTGATGATAAAAGTAAAATGATTAGCTTTAGACGTCGCATACGTTTTTATTTAAGAAAACTTTTATATTATCCTCAAATTAGATTTCTCGAAAAAACACTAAATATAGAAGAAAACAAACATTTAAAAAATTTTTTTAATAAACCAGAAATTTGCTATAACGCCATAAGAAGATTTTGTGATAAAAGTTTTAATGCAAATGAGCGTGTCAAAACTTTAATCTATGACGCAAATCAAGGACTTAAAAATTTTAAATTTTTACCCAAAGATCAACTTATCTTTAATTTTGGTGAAGATTTTGAACTTTATTTAGGAAAAAATCATCATGTCCACGAAGAAGGTTTTTGGGCTTTTTCTCTTAAATATCAAAAGCATATTATTGAACAATGTTGTTTTTGTTTTACTTTGGAAAACAATCTTTTAATTTCTTGCATTCAAGGTTATAAACACGCTAATTTTAATGCTTTAGATATAAATAAAATCTTTACCAAAAAATGTCATGGATCACGTCCTATAGCTTTACTTATAGAATGTGTTAAAATACTTTGCAAATGTTTAAAACTTAACGTTACACTTGGAGTTTATGAAAAAAACCAAATCAGATCTCAAAAGGGATATGATAAAGGTTATTTTGTTAATTATAAAAAAATTTGGCTTGAAAATGGAGGAAAGCTCGTTAAAATAAATAATCACAAATATTATGAGCTTTCACACGAACAAAAAAGTCTAGAAGAAATACCTAGCAATAAACGCTCTATGTATAAAAAACGTTTTATTATGTTTAAAGAAATTGGACAAAATTTAAATCAAATTTTGTCTAAATAATGCTTTTTAAATATTTAATACTTTTTTCACAACCTTGTTTTTGAAGTTTTAAAAGTTTTTCTAAATATTCATTTGAAACTTCTTGAGGATAATAATACTGCATCGCTTTTAAATCATTAAACAAAGGTTGTTCTATTTTAAAAGCTCCACTACCTAATTCTTTTACTCCACCTGTACCTTTTTCTCTTTTAAAAGTAGCACAATATGGAAAACATTGCTCTATATTTATCCTTTCTAAACCTTGATCTTTTAAAATCTTAATACAAGTTTTTATATCTAAATTACCATCACCCAAAGGAACTCCACAAACATATGCAGTATCATCTTCTATAAAAACAATATGATCTTTACAATGAGTACTAAAAGTATATTTAGCCATATTTTTACAAGCAACAATTGGATCTTCATAAGCCATCATCGAATTTCCAAAATCATACAAAAAGCCGATATTAGGATGATTGATTAAATTTAAAAGCTCAAGCAATTCAGTAGATGTTTGATACTCGTGATTTTCAATTGCAAGTTTTAAGTTATTTTTTTCTAGAAGTGGAATTAAAGCTTTAATCTCACTGTCTACGCTTAAAAATTCTTCTTTATTAAATCTTGCAGTAATTTTAGAATCATCAAAAGCCCCATCACTTGCATTTTTTACCTTTTTGGTGTTATCAGTTAAAGGCACATAAGATCTTATAATATCTGCATTTAAAATTTTACAAACTTTACTGATTTTTTCAAATTTGTTTAAATCAAAACCTTTAGCATCAATTTCACAATACATTTTATATTCATCAAGCTTAGCCTTTATCTTTAAAAGATGTTTTTCATCATCACTTCCTAAACATCCCCACTCTTCATCTAATCCAAAATCTTTAATAATATTTATAATAACACCATCGCATCCTAAATTTTTAGCAAAATCTATATAAGAAAATATATCCATTTTACCATTTTGAAACCAAAGATGCATACTTTCTGTCTCTAAACCTATTTTCATTGAATTACTCCTTGTAATTTTTTCTTAGCTATCATTTTAAGTAAAATCGAAGTTACAATAACTCCACAAATTGCAAAAAATCCCATAAGCCCAAAAACAATTTGATATCCAAACAAACCTTGAAATTTATCAATAATAAAACCATAAAGTGCAAAGCAAAAAAGTTGCGGAGAATATCCAAATATACAAGCTATACTCATAGCTGCCCCGCTAATTTCTCTTGGGATTTGAATTTCATCTACTGGAGCAAAAAATGTTGCTCTCATTGTAAAAACTAAAGCTGCAAAACCTAGAGTTAAGCTCATTCCAAAATAGATATTTAAACTGTGATGAGGCATAAAAATAAAAATCAAAATTGCAATAACGGCCAAAATAAGAGCAAAACGTAAATATTTAGTAGATGAGTGAAATTTTTTATCTGCTAAATATCCCCCAATAGGTCCGCCAACCAATTTTAAAGTATATTGATTAATGATTCCATAAGCACCTACTAAAGCTACTGGCATACCATAAATATCTTTTAAAAAAGGGATAAAATAAGTAAGCCCGCAATAAACTGAATAAATGGTAAAAATAGTTAATGATACTACCCAAATTTCTAGTGTTTTAACCGCTTTTAATACTCCATTCCAAGCAGCTTTATTTTTACTAATCTCATTACCTTTTTCATCTTTGGTATTTATTTTATCATCTTCAAGTAAAAAATAAGCCAAAATTCCAGCTACAATTACACAAGCACTATAAAAAAGTATAGCAGCTCTTAAACCACCAGCGCCTGAACCCAAAAATAAGAAAATTCCTAAAGCACTAAAAGCAACTATAGTATCAATAACTCCGCGTCCTGCTTCTAAAAATCCAAAAAGTCTTCCTTGTTGTGTAGAGTCTCCAAGCAAACGGATAGCTTTTAATAACACAGGCCAATAAATCACTTCTCCAAATAAAGAAAGTAATCCCCAAGCAATTAAAATTCCATAAAAAGAAGGAAAGGTTGAAATATAAATTCCAATAAGTCCAACACAAATTAACGATAAAGGGATAAGAATTTTTTTAGAAAATCTATCAGCAATATAAATAGAAGCAAAATTTCCGATTGTTTGAACTATACCATAAACAGATAGAGCAAGACCAATTTGAGTATTACTAAGACTCATAAATTCTTGCATAGGTACATAAAAAGCATCTTTTAATGAAGAAAGTTTAAATACAGTCCCTCCACCCATAACCAAAACAATAAAAGTAAGCCAACGAATAGGCTGTTTATTATTTGACATAATAAAACCTTTTTTAATTAATTTGAAATAAATAATAACTAAAAATAAATCAATATTAATCATATATTAAAAATTTATTATCAATGTTTAAAATTTTGTAACTTTTTGTAATAATTTTAAAAAGTATATATTAAGTATTTTTTGATATAATGTTAAGTTCCTTGCCTACAAGAGATAATCTTTAAGGCTTAATATCCACAAGGAGAAAACAATGAAACATTATGAGGTTTTATTTATTTTAAAGCCTACTTTAACAGAAGAGGAAGTAAATACTAAGTTGGAATTCATTAAAGAAGTCCTTACAAAAAATGGTGCAAGCATCGAAACAACTGTTCCAATGGGAACTAGAAAACTTGCATATAAAATTAAAAAATATGAAAGAGGAACTTATTTTGTAATTTATTTTAAAGCTCCTACAAATTTAATCAAAGAACTTGAAAGGGTTTTAAGAATTACTGAAGAAGTGATAAGATTTTTAATTGTAAAATATGAAAATAAAAAAGAAATTGCAGCATGGGAAAAGCTTAGCCAAGGTATTAAGCAATCAAAAAAAGAAATTAAACCTATAGAGGCTCCAGAAATTCAATAAGGAAAAAAATGTTTAATAAAGTTGTTTTGGTAGGAAATCTTACTAGAGATATAGATATGCGTTATGCACAAAGTGGTAATGCTATAGGAGCTTCAGCTATTGCTGTAACTAGAAGATTTACAACAAATGGAGAAAAAAGAGAAGAAACTTGTTTTATTGATATTACCTTCTATGGAAGAATGGCTGAAATAGCTAATCAATATCTCTCTAAAGGTAGCAAAATTCTTATAGAAGGTCGTTTGAGATTTGAACAATGGAGTGATCAAAATGGTCAAAATCGCTCTAAACATAGTGTTCAGGTTGAAAATATGGAAATGCTAGGTGGAAATGCTCCACAGCAAAATGGAAATTTCAATAATACAAGTAACTATAATGGAAATTATAACAACAATTATGAGAGTCAAAGCTATGATCCTTATATGAGTGATAATTTTAGAAAAAATGCTCCACAAAATGCTCCACAAAAACAAAGTCCTAGCCAAAACCAAGAAAAAATTAAAGAAATAGATATTGACGCTTACGAAAGCGATGATACAGATTTACCATTTTAAAGGAAAAAATTATGGCAGAAAAAAGAAAATACTCACGTAAATATTGTAAATATACAGAAGCAAAAGTTGAATTTATCGACTATAAAGATACTGCAATGTTAAAACACGCTTTATCTGAAAGATTTAAAATTATGCCACGTCGTTTAACTGGAACAAGCAAAAAATACCAAGAAATGGTTGAAGTTGCAATTAAACGTGCAAGACACGTGGCTCTTATCCCTTATATAGTAGATAGAAAACAAGTTAAAGAAAACCCTTTTGAAGGTTTATAATATTTACCAAGACTTCCAAAAGTCTTGGTTTGTATAAATTAACTCTTTTTTATTGATAAAAATTTCCTCATTAACTGCTTGATTTGAATTTAAAAGAATACTAATATTTATAATAATAACTCCATCTTTTGATAGATTGGCATCTTGATTGATATTTTTAAATTTAAAATTATCACACTCAGCAATAGGATAAAAATAATCAATTCTTACTATGTCATTATATTTTGGATAATTAAATTTTACAAAATCAATACATTCTTTACCTTCTTGCTTAGCTTTATATAAAAAATATTTAGAAAGTTCTTTTGCATTAAGACTTAAAATTCTAGCTTGAATATAATAATATTCATCTCTTAACATTCTTGGTATATAACTTGAAATATTAAAACTTAAATTTATAAGAAAAGAAACTAAAGTAATTAAAAAAACAACACTGATTAATATATAAGCTTTTTTCATTGATATAAAAATTTTTCCAAACATAAATTCTTATCATCTTGCGATGAACAAAGCTTTACTTTAAATCCTTTATCATTATCTTTTATAATAAAATCACTAATATTTTGCACTAATATTCCTTTTAAAACATTGTTTTTAGAAAAAGGATTAAGTTCATATTTTAATTCTTGATTTTCTAAAAAAAGAGTTAATTTTGCTTGCAAAGGCAAATAATGTCCTGTAATATTTTTATCTAAAAATAAATTTTCATTATCTATAATTAAAAATTTGTCAATATCATTTTGAAAAAGAGCATAAAAAAAATTATCATTTAAATCAAATAAATCTTTATTATTTTGATATTGAATTAACAAATTACTTTTTGGAGAATAATATCTTTTATTTTGATCTTTTAAAATAAGAGTAGAATTTATTATAATAGCTTGATTATCTTTTAAAGATAAAAGATTTTCTTTATCAAATAAAAAACAAGTTAAAATATTATCTTGTATTTTTGTTTTTAAGCATTTTTGAGTTATTCTATCTATATTAAGTAAAGCATATTTTAGATTTAAAATTGTATTTTGATTTTTTAAAGTTTCAAAATGATAAAAATAAATCTGAGATAAAATTTTTAAAATAATTACAGATAAAACAGAAAAAATAATTAAACCTAAAATAACTTCTAAAAGAGTAAAAGCTTTTTTCATTGAAAATAACTAGTATAATTTTTATCTTTAATATTTATTTTTTTTAATTCAAATAAACCATCGCTTTCATACTCCTCTAATAAATTTAAAGAACCTAAATTTGAAGTATTAATTAATATATTTTTAACTTTTGGATTATCATATAATTTTTCTTCTAAATTATAAAGTCTTTGAAAAAAACTTAAAAATTCATAATTTTTATAAATTTGTATATAAACTAAATGCAAGGAAATAAAAATAAAAGATAAAATTATTATACAAAATATAAGCTCGATAAAAGAAAAAGCCTTTTTCATCTAAGATGAACTAGAATTTAAAGCTTCCATAAAAGCAGATCTAATGGCATATTTTTCTAAGGTCTTAATACCTTTAATAGTAACACCAGCAGGGGAGCAAATTTTTTCTTTAATTAAAGCCGTATGTTTATGTAACAATAATTGTGTAAAACTTTCAAAAAGACCTTGTGTAAGTTTTATACTTAAATCCCTACTCAAACCCTCACAAACACCTCCATCGGCAATACTTTCAGCCACCAAAGCTAAAAAAGCTGGGGCGCAACCGCTAATTGCCATTGCAGCATTCATTTGCTTTTCATCGTTTAATTCGTAAATATTTCCAAAAGTTTGCAAAATTTGAAGAATTTCATCTTTAAAATGTGAATTTTTAATTAAATACGGGGTAGCAGAAGCTTTATATTTTGCTGCAATATTAGGCATAATTCTAACATAATTTTGCGCTTTAATACATTTTAAATCATCAAAAGAAATATTTGCTAAAACAGAAATAACAATCCTAGCCTTATATTTTAAAATATTTGCCATATCTTTTAAAGCGTAGGGTTTAAAAGCTAAAATAATATTTTTATTCTCTGGATTAAAATCTTTATAAAGTAAAGTTTTAAAACCTTGTTTTTCTAAATTGATAAGTTTTTCTTTGCTTCTTCCTACAATATTAACTTGATATTTTCCATATAAACCTTGAGCTAATGCGCTTGCCATAGCTCCATTTCCTAGAATATAAATATCTAGCATTTTTATTAGTTAATATTATTTTTTTATATAATCAGAAATTTTTTCTGCTTGAAAAAAACTAGGATAGTTTGTAGAATCTAAAATAACTTGAACCATACTATTATTATCTAAATTCATCACCACTGGGGCTAAAAAATTAACAGTTGAATCTTCTATAGTATCACTTATAGCTACTATATTATAAACTTTCATGTTTGATTGGGGATTTAACGCAAGTAATTCTTGGTAATAGGTTGGAATATCAAATTCATAATCAGGACGAATTAAATAAGGATTAATAAGAACAAAAGAAAATTCTTTACCATCAAGACTTTTTAATCTTACAAATACTTCATCGATAGTTGAAAATTCCATATTTTTAGTTTCTTCAAAACCTAATATAGGACATTTAACAGCCAGGGTCATTTTTTCTCCTCAAGTTTAACTTCGGATATTCTAACATAAATAAGCAATAATAATTCCAAAAAAATTAAAATTGTTTATCTAATTTTATTATAATTAATAAAAAAATAATTATAAAATGATTAGAATTATAGCAAAAATTTAACAGGATATAGAATTTATATTATGATGAAAAAAAATATTTTATTATTAGTTTTTATTTTAAGCCTTTTTTTTAGTGCTTGTAGTGTCAAAAATTCCAATGAGCTTTATAATCTAAATGCCAAAGAATGGTATGATCTGATTATTAAAGATTTAAAAGATAAGGATTTAGAAAAAGCTGATACTCATTATAATGGTATGGCAAGCGAACATATCTCAGATCCTTTACTTGAAACCGTACTTATCATTCTTGCACAAGCTCATATTGATGAAGAAGAATATCAATTAGCAGATTTTTATCTTGACGAGTACAATAAAAAATTTGGTACTTCTCAAAATATCGATTACATTCATTATTTAAAAATTAAAGCAAAATTTGATGCTTTTTCTCAACCAAATAGAAATCAAGCTTTAATGTTGGAAAGTCAAAAAGAAATAGATAATTTTCTTAAAAAATATCCTTATACAGAATACAAACCACTAGTGCAAACCATGCTTACAAAATTTAATCTTGCTATTTTTTATCTAGATGATACGATAAAAGATCTTTACAAAAGATTAGATAGAAAACAAAGTTATGAAATTTACAAAGATCGTATCGAACATTCTGAATTTTTCCATAAAAGTATCATAAAACCAGAACTTCCTTGGTATAGAAGTATATTTGAAAGTTTTTAAGGAAAGAAAATGCAAATTGAAGAAATTCAAAATTATCCAGCTATACTTCCTGTTTTAGTTGAAGATGAATTATTTTTATATCCTTTTATGATTACACCTATTTTTATAAATGACTCCCAAAATATGAAAGCTTTAGAATTAGCAATAAAAAATGAAACAATGCTTTTTGTCGCTCCATCAAAATTTGGTAATGGAAGAAATTTTGATGAAATTTTTGATTGCGGGGTAATTGGAACGATTATGAGAAAGGTTCCTTTACCAGATGGACGCGTTAAAATATTATTTCAAGGCTATGCTAAAGGAAGAATAATAAAACAAATCTCAAATAAACCTTTGGAAGCTGAGATAGATCTTATACGAGAAGATTTTTTAGAAGAAGCGAAACAAGAAGCTCTGCTTAATGTTTTAAAAGAAAAAATTAAAATTTTAACTAATATTAGTCATTATTTTTCTCCCGATCTTTTAAGAACTATAGAAGAAGGGACTGATGCATCAAGAATTTGTGATTTGATTTTAAATA
This sequence comes from Campylobacter sp. TTU_617, assembly GCF_016599045.1. GTDB lineage: Bacteria > Campylobacterota > Campylobacteria > Campylobacterales > Campylobacteraceae > Campylobacter_D. Next base: position 2,061 of record NZ_JAENKV010000005.1, on the reverse strand, counting down.
CTATACGCATCAAAAAACAAAAAGCATATGAATTTTTTATTCAAACTAGTCTTGAAAATAAACTTTTACAATTAATAGATCTTATAGCTCAAGAAATTGAAACAAATAAAATTCAAAAAGAAATTAAAAATAAAGTTCATTCACGCATTGATAAAGTCAATAAAGAATATTTTTTAAAAGAACAACTAAGACAAATTCAAAAAGAACTCGGTAGCGATACGCAAAAAGAAGATGAAATAAAAGAATATTACAAAAAACTAGAGCTTAAAAAGAAATACATTTATGAAGATAGCTACAAAGAAATTAAAAAACAAATAGAAAAATTTGAAAGAATTCATCAAGATAATTCAGAAGCTTCTATGATACAAACCTATATTGAAACTGCCCTTGATATACCTTTTGAAAAAATATCAAAAAGAAAACTTGATATTAAAGAAGTTTCCAAGCAATTAAACCTTGATCATTATGCTCTTAACAAACCTAAAGAAAGAATTGAAGAGTATTTTGCCGTAAGAGAACTCTTAGAAAAACGTAAAATTGCTGATAAAGACGGAGCTAAAGTGATTCTTTGCCTCTATGGTCCTCCAGGTGTTGGAAAGACTTCTTTGGCTAATTCAGTTGCAAGAGCTTTAAAAAGAGAATTAGTGCGTATTGCACTAGGGGGGCTTGAAGATGTTAATGAGTTAAGAGGACATAGAAGAACTTATATAGGAGCAATGCCAGGACGCATTGTTCAAGGACTTATAGAAGCTAAACAGATCAACCCTATAGTTGTTTTAGATGAAATTGATAAGTTAAATAGAAATTTTAGAGGCGATCCAAGTGCTGTTTTACTTGAAATTTTAGATCCTGAGCAAAATACCAAATTTAGAGATTATTATCTTAATTTTAATATAGATTTAAGTAAAATCATTTTTATTGCAACTGCTAATGATATTAGCAATATTCCTGGTCCTTTAAGAGATAGAATGGAATTTATAGAATTAAGTTCGTATACACCTAATGAAAAATTCCAAATTGCTAAAAAATACCTTATACCTAGTGAAATCAAAAAACACGGTCTTAAAAGTAATGAACTAAATATCAATGATAGCACAATAGAACTCATAATCAATGAATATACCAGAGAATCAGGCGTAAGGAATTTAAGACGCAAAATCGCTGAACTTTGTCGCAAAAGTGCAAAAAAACTTCTCTTAGAAAATATTAAAAAAGTAAATATCAATCAAAAGAATCTTAAAGAATTTTTAGATAAAAAAGTATATGAAATTCAAAAACGAGAACAAAAAGATCAAATTGGTCAAGTTAATGGACTTGCTTGGACTCCAGTAGGTGGAGATGTCTTAAAAGTTGAAATCATTAAAATTAAAGGCAAAGGAGAACTCATCCTAACAGGAAGTTTAGGAGATGTGATGAAAGAATCCGCTAAAATAGCATTTAGTGTAATAAAAGTTTTAATTGATGAAAAAAAATTAAAAATCCCTCAAAAAATGTTTTATAACACAAAAGAAAGTATTTACAATCAATATAATTTACACATTCACGTTCCAGATGGTGCCACTCCAAAAGATGGACCAAGTGCAGGTATAACAATTAGCACAGCAATTGCTTCTATATTTAGTGGAAAAAAAGTAAAATGCGATGTTGCTATGACAGGAGAAATTGATCTTAGTGGAAAAGTCTTGCCTATAGGAGGACTTAAAGAAAAATTAATAGCAGCTTATAAAGCAGAAATTAAAACCGCTTTAATCCCTAAGAAAAATTACGAAAGAGATTTAAAAGATATACCTGAAGAAGTTCTTAACAACATGCAAATTATCGCTGTTGATAGTTTTGATGAAGTTTTAAAATACGCCTTAATTTAAAATCAATTTTATTATAAATAAAAAAATTTTTTATTTATAATATTTTATATATTTTTATCAATTTTAATAAAAATTACACAGCTAAATACCCTAGTAAAAAGCTTAAATAGATTTTAAAACCTATAAATTTATATTTCTATCTAAAATAAAAATCTTAAAATGTCTATCTTATTTCAAGAAAATGATAATTCTTTTA
>NZ_JAENKV010000059.1 GCF_016599045.1 Campylobacter sp. TTU_617 | reverse complement strand
ACTTTATAAACTATATATTAATTTGTATTACTTTATATATTATTTATATTTTTGTTTTTTGTTTCTATCATTTAATTTTATTCTATATTTAAACTTATGATTTAATTTATTAAGCTTTTAAAAGAATAAACCCCAAACAACTTAAAGTCATTTAGGGTTAAGGAGATTAAACTAGTTATTTATATTTATTCTAATTTAGAATTATTTATATTCTTTTACCACACATAATTAAATTGAGCATAT
>NZ_JAENKV010000058.1 GCF_016599045.1 Campylobacter sp. TTU_617 | reverse complement strand
ATGACCCCCTCTTTATTCTTAAAAAACCTAAATGCTCTAAATAATACTTTCTTAAAAGAAGAACTAAATAAAATAAAATCAAATCTTAAATTTGAACTCATACAAGGTAAAGATAATTTAGATATAAATTTAAAAGAAATCAATGGGGGGGGGGAATTACTCTACCAAAACCCTCTTACTGAACTAAACTCTATGTTAAACACTTATAATGATAAATACTTCTTATATCCTGTTCTTTATTTTTATGGTTTTGGAAATGGTATTTTATTTA
>NZ_JAENKV010000057.1 GCF_016599045.1 Campylobacter sp. TTU_617 | reverse complement strand
TATAAGTAAAAATGGTTATTATATTAATTATAAAAATTAATATAAAATTTATTCTATAATAATAGTTTATGATTTTAAAATTTGATTATACCCCCCCCCATTAAATTTTACTTAATTTTTTTAAAATTTTCGATAAAAAATATGTTGATATTTTATAACCTTTTTTTAATCTTTTTATAATTTAGCTTCCACACATCTTTTCAAATTCTTGATAGTATTTCCAAGAAGCTATGATATCGGGACGATGTTCTTTAATATGAGTAAGTTCATAATCTAGTATGTTTTTAAGATATATTCTTAAATCT
>NZ_JAENKV010000056.1 GCF_016599045.1 Campylobacter sp. TTU_617 | reverse complement strand
TATAAGTAAAAATGGTTATTATATTAATTATAAAAATTAATATAAAATTTATTCTATAATAATAGTTTATGATTTTAAAATTTGATTATACCCCCCCCCATTAAATTTTACTTAAATGAGAAAGATCAGAGAGTATGAAAATTTAAATTTCAAACAATAATGATTTCATTTTTAAAAAACTAATCCTTAAATTATTTTCTAAATTTATAATTAAAAAATATTATATTAAAGATTAAACCAAACTCTGGCGCGGCGGACGGGGCTCGAACCCGCGACCTCCGGCGTGACAGGCCGATATTCTAACCAGCTGAACTACCGCCGCAAAAGAATGAAGTGGTGGTCACTATAAGACTCGAACTT
>NZ_JAENKV010000055.1 GCF_016599045.1 Campylobacter sp. TTU_617 | reverse complement strand
CTGCCGTATGGGCGAAGTTTATGTCTGCACCGACGGCCCGATATTTAACTACGCCGTCGCGCAACGTTTTGCCGATTAAGGAGAACATCATGAGCATTGATATTGATATTATTAAAGCCCGTGCGAAAAACGAATATCGCCTGTCAAAAGTGCGCGGCGAAGCGATGATCAGCGTCCGCATTCCCGGCGGCATTTTGCCTGCGCATTTGCTGACTGTGGCACGTGATATCGCCGAAACCTGGGGCAACGGGCAAATCCACCTTACTACCCGCCAGAAACTGGCTATGCCGGGTATCCGTTACGAAGACATCGATAAAGTAAACGCTGCGCTGGAGCCATTTCTTCGCGAAATTGAAATGGAACTGTGCGACGTTCAGGTTGAGGA
>NZ_JAENKV010000054.1 GCF_016599045.1 Campylobacter sp. TTU_617 | reverse complement strand
GGCCGCGGTCGTCAAAGAGAATTATCTGGATACACTACGGGCTATCGATCCTGAACTGGTTAAAACGGCGGTTTCAGGGCCGCGTTTCCAGCAATGTTTGTTTGAAAACGGCCAGAATAAAGAAATAGAAGCGTTTGTACGTGAGATGCTGGGGTAATGCCTGGACAAGACAGAGACGTTTCGCGCCTGTCGGCTGGCATGATGTGCCGATAATACGCCAGTAGCGACAGGCGCCACCTCTGGCAAACAGATCAGAAACGGTGTAGGCCGGATAAGCGGCTTCGCGTTGCTATCCGGCTAATAACGTCTCAATATTGTCGCTCGGGGTGCCGCTATCAGTGATGCTGATAGGTCACGACGTTAAGGAGATGCTGATCGGTTTGCGCCAGGCATAGCC
>NZ_JAENKV010000053.1 GCF_016599045.1 Campylobacter sp. TTU_617 | reverse complement strand
AAGAAAAAGAGATTTTAATAACTAAAGAGCAAAAGCTCTTTAGTGAATTAATATGAGTAATAAATAAATTTAATTATTAAACTACTTTCTAGCAAGAATAAAATTCAATAAATTTTTTAAATAAAACTTCAGTTATATTTGTTTTAAAAAAATAAGTTTTTATATTTTCTTGTTAAAATTTCCTAAATATAGAATAAATAAGTTGTTTTTGTTATATAATAATTTATTATTTTTATAAAACTCACACCCTAAAAACTCATCTCTCACATCAACTCCTTATTACCATTTACAATAGGATAGGTAAAAATATCTTCACTTTTTAAACATTTGATTTTTAATTTAAAAAAAGAATTAATACTTGTAAAAGAACTAAAGAATTTAGATAAAACTAAACCTAATCTATAAATATCCCCTA
>NZ_JAENKV010000052.1 GCF_016599045.1 Campylobacter sp. TTU_617 | reverse complement strand
TAATATAACCGCGTTGATCCATGATCACGCCGGAACCCAGCGTGCGGATCTCCAGTTGATTATGCGCGGTACTGTTCATACTGCGGTTATAGACATTGACGACGGCAGGCGCGGCGCGGCGAACCGCAAAATTATAACTGGCTGGCGTCTCATCGGTACTGTCGAATTGCGGGACGGCGATAGGATTAATTTTGCGCAAAGAAGGCATCACGGCCAACAGAATAGCGCCGACAATTAAACCTATTGCGACCGAACGTAAGAGCTTCACAAACATGATGGAGGCGTCGTTAAAAAAGGGAACGGCAGCAGCATACCATGAGTTAACCGGACATCACATCGCAGGCTGATGCCCGGTTTAAGACAGGATTAGCGCAGCAATAGATAAATGTTCTCGTTGCCGCGTACTACCTGAAGAGCAATGA
>NZ_JAENKV010000051.1 GCF_016599045.1 Campylobacter sp. TTU_617 | reverse complement strand
CTAAATACCCTAGTAAAAAGCTTAAATAGATTTTAAAACCTATAAATTTATATTTCTATCTAAAATAAAAATCTTAAAATGTCTATCTTATTTCAAGAAAATGATAATTCTTTTAAGATAAAGTTAAATATATTAATTCTAAAAACAAATTAAATATTTAACTTTAATATAAAAAATAATTATTTAAACATTATATAATCACATTAATCATTTTTTATAAAATTCAAATTTAAAGATAGTTAAAAATAACTTTTTATTTTAAAGTTTTTTCTTTTTTTGTATGTAATTTTATTTTTGTATTGCTTTTATGCTATTTGTATTTATTTTTACATCACTTTATAAACTATATATTAATTTGTATTACTTTATATATTATTTATATTTTTGTTTTTTGTTTCTATCATTTAATTTTATTCTATATTTAAACTTATGATTTAATTTATTAAGC
>NZ_JAENKV010000050.1 GCF_016599045.1 Campylobacter sp. TTU_617 | reverse complement strand
AATCAAAAACTGCAATAGCGTTAAAAAAGCTATGGATTTTCTTACACAAAAACAACTTACTTTTGTTTTTAAAGATATTAAAAAAATAGATAATAACATTTTAAATTTATGGCTTTTAAAAAGAAATTTAAATGAATTAATTAATCTTTCTAGCACAAGTGCAAGAAAGCTTAATCTTAATAAAGAAAAACTTCAAAGTTTAAGCAAAGAAGAATTATTTGATCTTGTTTTATTAAATCCTACTTTAATTAAAAGACCAATTATAGAAATAAATAATGAAATTTTAATAGGAAAAGATTATGAGAAAATTTAATAAGTAATTATTTTTTATTTTTAAAATCTTATTATAAAAATAAAACAACCAACCCATCTCATTTAAAAACACTTCAAAGCTTTGTTCTAAAATTTAAACATAATTTATCAATGAAATTAAATTTTTAACACAGCTTTAATATTTATCATTAAATTGTT
>NZ_JAENKV010000004.1 GCF_016599045.1 Campylobacter sp. TTU_617 | reverse complement strand
AAATGTTAGCTTACAAATTACAACAAAACAGATAAAGTTTTAAATCAATCTTTTAATATTAAAAAGTTTTTAGAATATTAAATATTTATTGGATTGGTAAGAGTTTTAAAGATAATATAAAATTTTATAGTGGCGGACAGAGAGGGATTTGAACCCTCGAGACCCGTTAAGATCTGCACCCTTAGCAGGGGTGTGGTTTCAGCCACTCACCCATCTGTCCTTTAAAATGGGTATTATATATAAATTTGCTTAAAATTAGCCTTAATTAAAGACTTAAATAGGCTAATAAAAAAGTGATAAAAATACCCAGCAATAGCACATAAATTTGCTTTTTTCTATTTTTTTTACTTGCAAATAAAGTAATAAACAAGCCTGAGAAATAAAGAAAAAATAATGCACATCCAAAAGCTATTGAAAGCACAGAAAAATACCATGCTCCTTTATTTTTATGCAACATTATTAAATCACCCAATAAACTTCTTTTTTTAGTTGTAATTTTATATTCATTTTCATTTATCTTGAGGATACTTGCTTGATAATGCACTCCGCCAATACTGATGCTGTTATTTCTTTGATCTTTAAATATTTTTGTATTTGATGGAATACTTAAGTTATTTTCTTTTAAAAAATTAAGTAAAAAATTTCCTTGCTCTTCATCTTTTATAACTTGTTTAATTATATAATTTTCCTCTTTTATTCCAACATCTTGTTTAAAGCCAAAAATATATGCAATACCTGTAATAGAAAAAATAAATGCCATAGGTAAGAAAAATAAACTAATATAAATATGAATTTGTCTAAATAATTGATGCTTATTCATTATTTTCCTTTTTTGTTTTTAATTTATTATAAAATAGGAGTATAAAATAAAAGTGAAATTTGGAATTTGGAAGATAAGGATAAAAATTTATCTTCCAAATTTTTTATTTTTTATCAACAATTTGATAATTGTAAGGTTTGATATTTTTATCGTTTTCTAAAAGCTCTTTTGGAGGATTTCCATTAATATTAGAATGTTTATAATATCTCTCTCCAGCTTTATGTCCATTAAGATCTGTTTTGTAATAAATTTCTCCAGGATTTAATTTTTGAATATCTTCAAACCCTAAATTAGAAATTTTAAAATTATTTATTTTATTAGAAGTTGCAATTTCTACAAGTTTAGCTTGTCCAAGCCTTGCCATATCTACAGCTTGTAATAACATTCTTGATGCTTCTCTAGGATTGTGAAAACCAGTAGAGTTTTCAGCACCAACAAAATCTGCTCTCATTTGAGCTTTTCTATGAAGTTCTAAAACTTCTTTTAATTCATCGTTGATTTTTTGATTATTATTTTTATATTCTGGCATATTAGATAAGCTATCTCTTAGGGTTTTAATATCTTGAATAAGACTTACGATAGCATATTCAGCAGTTCTTAAATCATATGCTACTGAATTTTGAATATCTTTAATTTGTGCTTTTAGATAACTTTCGCTTTGAGTATGACAAGTTTTACAAGCTGAATTGATATCTTGTAAAGGTGAAGTGATATTATGTTGAGTAAGTTTTTTAGCACCTTTTCTAATATAAGGCATATGACAATCAGCACAGCTTACTCCATTAGCAGCATGAACTCCGCCACTATATAATTCACTTTCTGGATGTTGAATTTTAAGCATAGGCGCACCAGTTATCTTATGATCCCAATCTTTTGCAAATATAGAACGTACTTTTTCATAGTAATCATCAAACATTTCAATTCTAAATGGTTGTCCTTTTTTCCATTCTGCCCAAGGGAAAACTAACTCTAACCCATCAGCTTCAATTTCAATAGCTTTATTACCATCTCTCCAAGAATCAAATTCATCATATGTCTTTTGAGTTCCATCCCACCATTTTTTGGTATTATCATTTGCTATACTTTCGCCGATTACTTTTACTTTTGTTCCTGTTGGTTTAAAGTAGTATTCAACGTGACATTGAGAGCAAACAAGAGTCCTCATTTCTTCTCTAGTGGCTTTAATTCCTTGTATAGGATCTTTTTCATATCCTCTTGCAACTAAAGCATTAATGGCTGCAGGTCTGGTAAGTCTTAAACTCATATCATTTGGATTATGACAATCGGCACAAGTTACACCCATTCTTTTTCCACCATGTATACTTTCATGTTCTGGTATATTGGTAGGTGTAGTCATATTATCAGGAATATTTTTAATCATAGTCCAGTATTTGGTAGTATTAAAAGCAATCCAGTCATTTTTTGCAACATTTTTAATAAGCCAAGGCGTCCATCCACTATGGCAGTTCATACAAGCAGTTGGTTGTCCTTGAAATGCTTTATATCCATGCGCATTTAAAAAATCTTTATTATTTCTTGCTGTATCCATTTGATCAACTTGAACCCAGAAATGTCCTCTTTCTTCGTTTGCATCAAGAGCAAAAGGATAACCAGCCCAAAGTACAGTCAGCTGTGGATAACGTATAAGTTTAGAATAAGCTAAATTTCCACCATATTCTGTTGGAATTGGTTTTTCCTGTTCAACTTTTAAATACATATCTAAATGATCTGGAAAATTCTTTCCCCAAGTATCAAAAGTAGGGTTATCATCGCTTAATTCAACAAAATTTTTACTATCAATTCCACCTAAGCTTTCTTGCTGTTTTTTGCTTATATCATTATTGAGCCAAAGAACTCCAGCAATTAAAATAATTAAAGTGATTATACCAGGGTATAAAACTTTTTTATTCATAATATTTCCTCCTAATAATTAAAATCCAAGTTTGTGTCCTACGCCACTATGGCAAGAAGCACAATTTAAAGCATTATTTGAATGATGGTTTGTTGTTGCATTTATTGCACTTGCTGCATAGTCTGCATGGCAACGAATGCAATTATCCTGAACCATTTTTTTACTTTTTTCATTGGCACTAAGATTAGTCGGTAATTCATCAAGTTTAAATGTAAATGCATAAGCATGTCCTAGCCCACTTTGGGCTTTTGCAATCCATTTATTGATAAAATTATGCGGTAAATGACAATCAGAACAAGTAGCTCTTGGTTCCCCAGCAATTTTTTTAGAGTGAGGTCCTGCAAGATAGTCATTATAAACTTCATTCATAATATGGCAATTATTACAAGATTCACTAGCATTGCTTAGATAAGAGGTTCCTTTTGCATTATAGAAAGTATAAAAACCAATGATAAAAAAAGCTACAAGAAGAATTAGAAAAACATTAAAAAGATTTAAAAAAGGTTTTTTATGCTTCAAAAAAAATCTCCTTTAGAAATTGATAATAGGAAAATAAAAATTGGAATTTTAGCTAATATATATTTAATATTAATTTAAGGATATATTTACTCTTAATTAATCAAAAAAGATTTATTATTTTATTTTTTATTGAAATTTAGTAAAGTTTTTAATAAATTTATAATATTATTAAAATAAATATTATGCATTATAAAAAGGAGTTTTGAATGCAAATTAATCCTAGTATGTTTCTAAATAGAGAACTTTCTTGGCTTAAATTTAATTCTCGTGTTTTAGATCAATGTTCTAAAGACTTACCTTTACTTGAGAAATTAAAATTTATTGCAATTTATTGTACTAATTTAGATGAATTTTATATGATTAGAGTTGCAGGATTAAAACAACTTTTTTCTGCTGGGATTAATGCAAGTAGTAGCGATGAAATGACTCCTTTAAAGCAATTAAAAGAGATTCGAAAATATCTTCATCAAGAACAAAAACTTTTAGAAAAATATTTTATTCAAATTACTAAAGAGCTTGAAAAAGAAAATTTATTTATTAAATCTTATGAAAAACTTGATAAAAATTTAAAAGCAAAATGTGATGAATATTTTTTCTCTTATATTTTTCCTGTAATTGTTCCTATAGCAGTAGATGCTACGCATCCTTTTCCACATTTAAATAATTTATCTTTTTCTTTGGTTGTTAAAATTTGTGATAAAAATAATCCTGAACTTATTAAATTTGGAATGATTAGAATTCCTAGAGTATTGCCAAGATTTTATGAAGTAAGTTCAAATATTTATGTTCCTATTGAAAGTATAGTAAATCCTCATATAGAAGATATTTTTCCAGGTTATAAACTTCTTTCTTCTGCGGCTTTTAGAGTTACAAGAAATGCTGATTTAGTTATAGAAGAAGAAGAAGCTGATGATTTTATGATGATTTTAGAACAAGGTTTAAAGCTTCGTAGAAAAGGTGCTTTTGTAAGACTTCAAATTCAGGAAAATGCAGATGAACAGATTATGGAATTTTTAAATACTCATATGAAAATTTTTAATAAAGATGTATATGAGTATTCTATACTTTTAAATTTACCAGCACTTTGGCAGATTATTGAAAATAAAACTTTTACTCATCTTTTAAATCCTCTTTATACTCCAAAAGTATTGCCTCCTTTTAATGAAAATACTTCAATTTTTAATGCCATCGATAAAGAAGATATAATGATATTACAACCTTTTGAAAGCTTTGATCCTGTATATAAATTTATAAAAGAAGCAAGCAAAGACCCAGAGGTTATATCTATAAGAATGACACTTTATAGGGTTGAGAAAAACTCAAATATAGTTCAAGCTTTAATTGATGCTGCAAGCGATGGGAAACAAGTAACGGTTATGGTTGAGCTTAAGGCAAGATTTGATGAAGAGAATAATCTACATTGGGCTAAAGCTTTAGAAGATGCAGGTGCTCACGTGATTTATGGTATAACTGGATTTAAAGTGCATGCTAAAGTTTCACAAGTAATTAGAAAACATAATGAAAAGCTTAAATTCTATGTTCATTTAAGCACGGGAAATTATAATGCAAGTAGTGCTAAAATTTATACTGATGTAAGTTATTTTACTAGCAGAGAAGAATTTGCAAAAGATACAACCAGCTTTTTTCATATTCTTTCAGGGTTTAATAAAAATAGAACTTTAAAAACTTTAGCAATGAGTCCTAATCAAATTAAAGAAAAAATTCTTGAAATGATTCGTATAGAAAGCTTAAAAGAGCAAGAGGGTGAAATCATTGCTAAAATGAATTCTTTAGTTGATCCTGATATTATTAAAGCTTTATATGAGGCATCTATTAAAGGTGTTAAGATTGATCTTATTGTGCGTGGAATTTGTTGTTTAAGACCAGGTGAAACTTATAGTAAAAACATTAGAGTTAAAAGTATTGTTGGTAAATATTTAGAACACGCAAGAATATTTTATTTTAAACATAGTGAGCCAAATTATTTTATTTCAAGTGCTGATTGGATGCCTAGAAATTTAGAAAGGAGACTAGAGCTAATGTCTCCTATTTTTGATGAAAGAAGTAGAGCTAAGCTTTCTAAAATTTTACATTTACAGCTTGATGATAATATACTATCTTATGAGTTAAATAATGATGGAGAATATCATAAAATAATTCCTAAAAAAAATGAAAAACGTATTAATTCTCATACTATTTTAGAAGATTATGTAAGCAAAATTTATAAAACCTTAAAAAAAGATACAGATCAAAGTAAAGCAAAGTCATTAGCTATTAAACTTTTTAAAAATGATTAAATTTTTCAGTTTGATTTTAAAAAATTTAAAAGATTATTACAAGCTAAAGAAATTATTTTATAAGTTTCGTCAAAATTATGTGTAAACCAAGGGTCTGGAACTTCATCGTAGTTTAGTTCTTTTGCAAATTGAGTAAGTTTTAAAATTTTATTTTTTGTATTTTTAAAATCTTTTAAGACATTATTAAAATTAGAATTATCCATAACTACGATGTAATCATTGTTATCGCATATAGCTTGTGTTAGTTTTTTACTGATAAATCCATCTGCTTTAATGTTAGCTTTTTTAAGTTGTTCTTTTGTTTTTATGTGCATATCTTCTCCATCGTGATATCCAGAAGTTCCAGCACTTGTTACTTCTACAGATATGGTACTGTCTTTTTGAATTAAATCTTTCATAATAAATTCAGCCATAGGGGAACGACAAATATTTCCTAAACATACAAAACAAATTTTTTTCATTTTTTTCCTTTGTGTTTAATCTAATATAACTTGATATTTATGAACAAGTTGTTCAAAGCTAAAATTCAAATTGGCAGGTGAGCTTGAAGGAAGGGTTAAAATTCGAATATTAGGATAAGTTTCTTTTATAAAAGATTCTTGATATTTTTTAAATAAAGTAAAAGCTTTTTGACCTGTTATAGCTATTTTTTCAATTTTTGCTTTGTTTAGAATTTGACTTAAATCATTCATCTTCACAAAGCTTATGCTTTTATCATCTGAATTTTTAATTTTACAACTTTGTAAAACATCCCATAAGGCTATATGATGCATTTTTAGAAATTTTTTTTGAGTTTCGATGTTATTTAATAATTTTACTTGGTATAATTTTTCTAAAATTTTCCAAAAATGATTTCTTGGATGTTGATAATAAAATCCACTAAGTCTTGATTTTATAGAAGGAAAAGAGCCTAAAATCAGTATTTTTGAATTTTTATCAAAAAATGGCTCTAAAGGATGGGTGATAATATCATTCATTTACTAAATCTACGGAAATTTTTCCATTTTTGATTTCATTAATTTTAACTTTTATTTCATCGCCAACATTAAGTGGATTTTTGATTTTAGAACTATGAAGTAGTCCATCTATACCATTTTTAAGTTCAATAAAAGTACCAAATGAAGCGACTTTTTTTACAACTCCTATAAATTCTTGATGAAGTTCAAATTCTGAAATATCTTTAAGGGCTTCCCTTTTCTTTCCTTTAATGATATTTAAGATGTATTCTTTAGCTAGTTTTATACATTCGTTATTACTGCTTGCAATTTTTATTTCACCCTTATCTCTATCAATATCAATACAAACATCAAATTTTTCAACAATTTCTTTGATTGTTTTTCCGCCTTGTCCTATGATATCAACAATTTTTGAAGGATCGATTTTAAATAATTCTAATTTTGGTAAAATTTCTTCATTGACTATAATATTTTCATTAGCCTTTTGCATAATATTAAGAATATGAATTCTTGCTTCTTTTGCTTGTACAAGAGCTTCTTTTAATATTTTTTTATCTATACCACCAAGTTTTATATCCATTTGTAGAGCAGTAATACCATTTTTATTTCCAGCTACTTTAAAATCCATATCTCCATCATGATCTTCTAAGCCCATAATATCAGTTAATATGGCATATTTGTCTTTTTCAAAAATAAGCCCCATAGCAACACCTGCTATAAGATCAATGCTTTGTACTCCAGCAGCTCTTAAAGCTAAAGAACCGCCACATACTGAAGCCATAGAACTTGATCCGTTGCTTTCTAAAATTTCGCTTACTAAGCGAATGACATAAGGATAATCTTCATTTATGCTTGGATAAAGAGCTCTTTTAGCTAAATTTCCATGCCCTAACTCTCTTCTACCAGGTGCTTTTATAGGACTTGCTTCTCCAACGCTAAATCCTGGAAAATTATAATTAAACATAAAGCGCTCATTGATAGGATTTTTTTCTGTAAGTAAATCTATCATTTGTGCATCGTTATCATTGCCTAAAGTAGCTACTACAAGTGCTTGAGTTTGTCCTCTTGTAAAAAGACAGGATCCGTGTGCATTTGGTAAAATATTTGTTTCTATATCAATAGGACGCACTTCATCTAAAGCTCTTCCATCAGCTCTTTTTCTTTCATAAATAATTTGTTCCCTTATAATTTTTCTTTTAATCAGAAATAGGATATTTAAAATTTCTTCTTGATTCCATCCTTCATTGGAGTGAAAATTTAAGATTTTTTGAGAAATTTTATGAAGTTCGCTTACTCTTTCGCTTTTTGCCATTTGATTAATAGCATTTTTGATATCATCTAAATAGTTTTTTTCTATAAATTCAAAAAGCTCGTTATTTTCTATTTGTTCTTTTAATTCAATGTCAATTTCTTTTTTGTGTTTAGCAAAAGTCTTTTCATAAATACAAGATGCTTCATAAATTGCTTGTTGGGCTATTTCTAAAGCCTTTATTGTTTCATCTTCGCTTAATTCATTCATTTTTTGAATATTGTTGTCTTTGCTTGGCAATGCTCTCATTTCTATCATTAAAAGTTCATCTTTTACACCAGATACATAAAGATCTAAAGAGCTTTTTTGAAGTTCTTGATTGTTTGGATTAAGAATAAATTCTTCATTAATTTTTGCAATACGTACCCCACATACTGGAGCTTTAATAGGAATTCCGCTTATATAAAGAGCAATACTTGCAGCATTTAGACTTATTACTTGCAAATCTGTTTCCTGATCAGCTGAAAGTATCATCAGAGTAATTTGTGTAGGATAAAGATAACCTTTTGGAAATAATGGTCTTAAACTTCTATCAATAATTCTTGCATTTAAAGTTTCTGTATCACTAGGTTTAGTTTCTCTTTTTACGTACCCGCCAGGGATTTTTCCTGCGGCATATGTTTTTTCAATATATTGAACCGTTAAAGGTAAAAAATCTTCTTCAACTTTTTTATCCTCTTTGGCAACAGTTGCTAAAACAACACTTTTTCCAACTTGCATTAAAACAGAACCTAGAGCTTGTTTAGCGACTTTATCTATATAAAAAGTTTCTAAATTTTTATTAATTTGTATATCATATTGCATTTGATTTCCTTTTTCTCCAAAAAGAGTATTAGTTATTTTTTTTAAAAATGAATTAAACAAAATAATCCTTTTAAATTTTATTTTCATTTTCTTGTAAAGAAAAGTCGTATTTAACTCCTCCTATAGGATAAAAGTTAAATACAAAATAAACACCACTTTGGTTTTTAGCGCTAATTCCTCCACTTGTAAGTTGAGGGTCAATTTTTTCTCTATAGACTAAGGAGTAATTCCAACATTTTCTTTGGTAAGTATATCCAATTTCCCACATATTAGCATGAGATCTTTGAGTATCAAGCCAAATTCCACCAAAAATATAATAATTTTGATTAAATTTATAATTAGCTTGTGTGCTTATAAAGCTGTATTTTCCATATTCATCATTTTGATAAGCATGTGAAAAGTTCCAATTAAATTTAGGAATAACGCTAGTTTGTAATTGATTTAAAATTTTACTAAAACGATTTTGTAAATAAGAATATTTTATTTCATTATTAAAATTGATATAATCATTATAATAGTAAGTAAATAAATTTTCTATTTTATCAAATTTATCTTGGCGATTTAAATAATTAATATTAAAACGATGTTTAATTTTTTTCTCTCCAAGTTGATTGTAAAAATATTGTACTACATATAGTTTTGAGTTTTCTTCCTCATTTTCTGATTTGAGATAGTCTTCTGTTATTAAACCTGATTTTGCTCCAGGTAATAAATAATTAATTCCAAAATTTAGAGTATGAAAGAAATCATTATATGATTTTGATAGATCGGTGTATAAATTAAATTCATGAGTATTTTTAAAAAGATGCTCTTTGCTTTTTTGAGGATCTTGAGCATAATTAACAAAAGAGGCATAAAAATTTTCAGTAAAAGTAAAATGTAAAAAGTCATTAAAGAAAACATCATGATAAGAAAAAGGCAGAGTTAAATTTAGTTGATTAGCATAAGGCCCTACTTGTCTATAATAATTATGAAAAGATGCATCAAAAGAATAACGAATATTTTCTCCCCATAAGGAATTTAAAAATCTATGATATTGAAAAGATGGATATTCTTGTAAAGTATCTTTATTATTTACTTTTGAAGTATCAATATAGTATTTTGCATAAGCTCCGTAAAAATTATTTTCATCTGCTAAAAAATAGTTAATTTTTGATGTAACAAGTGAAGTTAAATCATTGTAATTACTAGGACCAAGATTAAAGTAATCTATATCATTAAGATAGGTTACATCTATCCATAAACTTTCTTGAAAATTATCTCCAAGCAAGCCTTTAATAAGATTATTCCTTAAATATTTTAATTCTATACCCCCGTGAGTTTGATTTTTTAAATTTTCTTTAAGATAATATTGTTTTTTTTCTCTGAAAAGACCAAAATTTAAATTCCCCATAGAATATAAAGAATCCACAAATCTTAAATCAGAATATAAACCAAAACCTCTTTTTGTTCTAATTTGAGGATTTAATTCTAAATCCCAATTATCTTTATAAGTTATATAGATTGGTTGTCTATAATAAAGTCCTTCATTCTTTTTTAAAACAATTTGAGGGATAAGTAATCCACTTTGTCTATGTGTATCTGCACTAAAACCAAAATAGGGCAAATAAAAAATTGGAATACCTTTAACATATAATTTTGCATTATAAAGATGAATAAAATTGCTTTTTCTATTAAGCCATCCATCACTAAAACGAATTTCCCAATCAGGATCTTCAACATTGCAGCTTGAGACACTAGAAATATGACTTTCAAATTTATTGTTACTTAAATAGCTATTTTTGCTTTGAAACCATACTTCAAGATTATTATTAGAAAAAAAGAAATTTTGAAATTTTGCTTCATCGGTATTGAGTTTAATTTTGGCATAATTTGAATGCAAGCGTTCATTTTGTCCTCTTAGAACATTTACATCGCCAAAAAGCTCTACTTCTTGATTTGTTTCGTTATAAATTGCTTTATTTGCAGTAATAAAATAAAAATCAGAAAAAATAACAACATCTTTATTTGCGGTAATTATATTTTTTTCTTTTTTTACATCTAAAGCATAGATATTTACTTCTACTGCATTAAGAATAAAAGTACTTCCTAAAAGCAAGAAAATCTTACGCAGCATTAACAACAATTGTCCTTGCTATGTAATCTTCCCAAGTTTTACGTAAATTATTTCCTAGAGCCCATGCAAAACCTAACATAAAAGCCATATCGCTTATTTGTCTTATGGCAGATCTTATGCAGCTTTGTTTTAGCGTTGGTTTATCAAATAAATCTTCATCTATAATTATAATTTTGCAAACCATTTTCCCTAAGCTTGCTCCATACATATAAGTAAAGAGGGTATGATAAAAAAAATGAAGGAGTATAAAATCTAACGAGAAATTTCCTAAAATTTGTGTTATTTCAAATGCATCTTTTGCCATAGAAAATTGATTATAAAATATAATAAAAACTATGAAAGATAAAATTATATTATCTATTAAATAAGCCAATGCTCTTTTATAGAAACTAGCAATTTCTAAATTTTCACGTTCAAGTTTATCAAATAAATCTTCTTTCATTGTTTAAAAGCCCAAAATCCAATATCTTTTCTAAATTGTTTTCCTTCAAAATGAATATTATCACATAATTCATAAGCTTTTTGCTTGGCGTCATTAAGACTCTTACCTAAACCAACGCATACTAGAATACGACCCCCATTTGCCATAAGCTTATCGTTTTCTAAGCTAACTCCAGCATAAGAAATATGAGAGTTTTTGGGAATATTTTTTATGATAATTTCACTTTTTTCTGAATTTTCATAGGGGTAATTTTTACTTGCGCAAACTACTCCTATAGCAAATTCATCTTTTAAATCAAGTCTTACATCTTTTAAACGTTTTTGAGTTGAAGCTAAAATAAGCTCAAGAGGATTTTTAATTAAAGGCATTAAAACTTCACATTCTGGATCTCCAAAACGCACATTAAATTCCAAAACATAAGGCTCGTTTTTCACTATCATTAAGCCTATAAAAAGAACTCCATAAAATTCCTTATTCTCTTTTTTCATTCCTTCTAGGGTTGGTATAATAATATCTTTTTTAATTTTTTCTAAAAGTTCTTCATTGGCCAAATGGCTTGGAGCATAAGCACCCATACCCCCAGTATTTGGTCCTTTATCTCCATCTAAAAGTTTTTTATGATCTTGTGCTACAGGTAAAAGAATAAAATCATCTCCATCGCAAATAGCAAAAACACTAAGTTCATATCCTTCTAAAAACTCTTCAATAACTATAGATTTCCCAGCATCGCCAAAGCTTTCTCCGCTGAGCATTTTTTTACTTTCACTTATTGCTTCTTCGTGTGTTAAAGCAATGATTACACCTTTTCCAGCACATAGACCATCTGCTTTTATAACAATAGGTAGAGTTAATTTTTGTATGAAACTTTTAGCTTCGTCTAAATTGCTGGTAGTTAAAAATTTTGCAGTTTTAATATTGTATTTATTTAAAAAATTTTTCATAAAAATTTTAGAGCTTTCAAGCATTGCTGCAGCTTTTGTTGGTCCAAAAATGGCTAAATTATTTTTTTTAAAAATATCAACAACTCCCTTTGCTAAAAAATCTTCACTTCCTACTATACAAAGATCTATTTTATTTTCTTTGGCATAATTTACAAGCTCATTAATATCTTTAGTATCTAAGTTAATCCCAAGATTTTGAGTAGCTCCATTACCAGGAGAAAAGTACAAATCTAAATTTTTTGTAGTTTGTTTTAAAGCTAAAGCTATGGAGTATTCTCTTGCACCACTGCCTAAAATTAATATTTTCATATATCTCCTTAAAACCTAAACAGCTAACTTTAAACGACTCCAAGAAGTCAAGAGAACCGCTAGATAATTTTTAAAGGCTGCAACTTCTCGTTTTAACTTAAAAAACTCAAACGAAGCCACAGACACAGTAAATTATACATTCACAGTTAAATATTTTTTGTTGAATCTTTAAATGCTATACTGCTTAGGCTTTGAAATTATAGCGGTATTTAACTTAAAAATTTATAGTTAAATAAGTTTAAATTTTGTTTTTCCTGTTTTATCAAAGTGTTTTCCTTCTAGTATAATATCTGCAGCACTATCCCAAATATGTTTTTCATCAATATAAACTATATCAAAAGTATTATCTCTCATTAAGGATTGGTAATTAACTTTTTTTGGGGCATATTTTACAAGATAATAAGGATTTAAAGAAAAAATTTCAATTTTAATTTTGCAAAGCAAATCAAGATCTGAGGTAACGACTAAAAATTTTTTTCTTTGTTCTTTGGAAATTTTTTGAATATAAAGTAAAAGTTTGTGATCAAAAGGATTAAGCGCTGATTTATTAAGTCGACTTAAATAGTGTTCAGCAAAGGATAAGGAACAAAAAGAATTTTCTATATTACTTCTTGTAAAATACGAGTTTTTTACTCCCGATGATTTTAAAGAAAGTTTCCAAATTTTCATATCCATAATGGTTGCACATAAATTAAGTCCTGTTATAATCTTTGAAAAAAGTTTTTCTTTAGATAATTTAAAAGCATTTTCAAAAATACTTAAATTTTTTTTATAAAAATCTTCTTTAATGGCAATGAGACGTTTAAGTGAGGTTTTGTAATACTCATTTTCTTTTTGAAGTTTTTCTAAGCGTTCTTGTTTAGCTTTAGCTTTTTCAGGATTGATATTGGTTTTTGAATTTAATTCAAGATTGAGATTTTTAATTTGAGATTCTAGGGAAGCTGAACGATTTGTTCTTGTATCTATAGTGGCAAGAAGCGCTTGATAATGACACTGAAGTGATAAAAATGTTTCATTGAAAATTTTATTAATATTAAACATTTTATGTTTATCTTTCATATCTGTATAGGAATTCTCAAGATGCATTATTATACTTTTTAAAACACTAAATTGTGTTTGATCTATAGAATTGTCCATAAAAATTAAAGTATCAAGAGCTTTGTTTAAAAAACGCTTTATGATAATATAGTCCAAAATACATGGAATTTCTTTTTCATCTTGAATGTTAGATTTTAAAGCTTCTACAGAAAGAATTTCTCCTGAAAAATATTTTTGTATAGCTTGGGGTATAGTAAAAGAAAGAGGAATTTTTTCTATAGTGTCATAATCTGTATTGCGATAAAGTTCTGTTACATATGCACTTCTACGAGTATTTTGCAAATCTTCAAGCTCATCATCATTATCTGTTTTCCAAAAGTCATTTTCAGTAATAAAATCACCTTCTTTAAATTCTTGAAATTTAGAAGGGCGAATTCCGGTAATAGTTTTGCCATCTGAGCGAAACTCTACTAGCATTCCAGCACTTGGCATACTTCTTTTATCACTCCAAATTTGGCGGTTAAACTCAAAAAATATTTTAGCTGAATTAGTTACAGTTCCACGTCCTGTTGAATCCATATAAATTGCTATTTTTCCGTGCATACTTCTTCCTTGAAAATTCTCATAAGATTCTAACTTTATTTTTATAAAATTTATATAATAAATATAAGTTTATCTTTAATTTTAATATGAATGTATTAAAATTAAAGAAAACTAGAATGATTTCAAATATAACTTATTGCTTATATAATTATAAGATGTAAGAAAAAAAGAGAGCATATAAATTTTTATTTAAAATTTTTGATATTTTAAAAAATATCAAAAATTATTTTTTAGAAATATTTATTCCCATTCTATTGTTGCAGGTGGCTTACTAGAAATATCATAAACAACGCGGTTTATTCCATGTACTTCATTAATAATACGCCTACTAATATTTTCTAAAATTTCATAAGGCAAATAAGAGAAGGTAGCCGTCATTCCATCACTTGCATTAACAACTCTTATGCAAATTGCATTATCATAAGTACGATTATCGCCCATAACACCCACGCTTTTAACATTTAAAAGTACGCAAAATGCTTGCCAAGTCTTATCATACCAACCCGTGCTTTTTAGTTCTTCAATTAGAATAATATCTGCTTTACGCAATAAATCTAAACTTTCTTTATTAACTTCTCCCATAATGCGTATAGCAAGACCAGGTCCTGGAAATGGATGACGGAAAACAACATCCTTGTTGAGTCCTAATTCAAGTCCTAAAGCACGTACTTCATCTTTGAAAATTTCTTTTAAAGGTTCTATGAGTTTTAGATTCATTTTTTCTGGAAGTCCTCCTACATTATGATGGCTTTTAATAGTTTTACTTGCTCCTACAACAGAACTTTCTATGATGTCTGTATAAAGTGTTCCTTGTGCAAGATATTTAACATCATTATGTTTTTTAGCTTCTTTTTCAAAAACCTCTATAAAAGTATTGCCTATAATTTTTCTTTTTTGTTCAGGATCAATTATACCTTTTAGACGACTTAAAAATATTTCACTTGCATCTATACTAATAAGCGGAATATTTAAAGTATTTTTAAACATAAATTCCACTTGTTCTTTTTCTTTGGATCTTAAAAGGCCATTATCTACAAAAACAACAATAAGTTGTTCTTTGATGGCATTAGCGAGTAAGGCAGCTACTACACTGCTATCTACCCCTCCACTTACTGCACAAAGAACTTTATCATTGCCTACTTCTTCTTGAATTTTAAGGATTTGAGATTTAGCAAAAGAACCCATATTCCAAATACTTTCACAATTACAAGCATATTTAGCAAAATTTTTGAGTATACTTTTTCCAAATTCGCTATGTTGGACTTCGGGGTGAAATTGTAAAGCAAAGAATTTACGTTTTTCATCAGCAAAAACACAAAAAGGACTATTTTCACTTGTAGCTAAAACTTCAAAACCTTCTGGGAGATTTTCTACCTTATCAGAGTGACTCATCCATACAATTTGTTTTTTAGGTAAATTTTTAAATAAAGCACTATCTTTTTTAACTTCTATACTTGCTTTTCCGTATTCTTTATGTCCTGCTGGCATAACATTAGCTTTAAAATGATGAGCCATAAGTTGCATTCCATAACAAATTCCAAGTATAGGTAAATTTAGATCAAAAATACCCTTATCGCAAAAATAAGCATCTGTTGCATAAACGCTAGCAGGACCTCCGCTTAAAATAATACCTTTAGGTTCTTTAGCTTTTATATCAGTTAAGCTTACATTAAAAGGTAGGATTTCTGTATAAACACCTTGTTCTCTCAATCTCCTTGCAATTAATTGTGTGTATTGAGAGCCAAAATCTAATACTAGAATATAATCTTTTTTCATTATTACCACCTATTTAAATTTTCATATTTTTTAATACTTTTAATAGATTTATTTTGATCATAGCTTATATACTCAGGATTATCTTTATAACCACAAGCACTTAAAAATATTAAGAAAAAAAATGTTAAAATTATTTTATGAAGAAAATTAAAAGTGTTAATGTTATTATAAATGATATGATAAGCCTTCATCATTATAAACCCTTAAAAAATTTTATCCTCTATAAAGAATTTTTAAAACTAATGGATCTAAAGCATCAGCATTTAATTTCAAAAATCTTTATTCATAACAATATTTTAAATATTGTTACTTTTCATTCCGTTGGATATCAAGATTTAAACAATGATGATACCAAAAATAATATTAAAGTTCTTATAAAAATTTTTACAAAAAGATTTTTAAATACTCCATTTGATAAAGTCAATACTATCAAAATTTTTTCTCAGCGTTATAGGGAAAAACAAAATTTTATACAAGATGAAAAAAAAACATCTTATATTGAACTTTCAAAAGCTCAATTTAAAAATCCTTTTAAAAATAAAAAATTATATACACAATTTGAAGAATTAAGAGCAAAAATCAATGATTTATGACGAGTTAAAAACTTTACCCAAAAGCCCAGGAATTTATCAGTATTTTGATAAAAATGGCAAACTTTTATATGTAGGGAAAGCTAAAAATTTAAAAAATCGTGTAAGATCTTATTTTACTTTTACACCTTTTTTTGCTCCAAATCCTAGAAATTCATTAAGAATTCAAAAAATGATTAAAGAAGCCATACATTTAGAATTTATAACCACAAATTCAGAAGCTGATGCTTTGATTTTAGAGAATTCTTTTATCAAACAACTTCATCCAAAATATAATATTTTGCTAAGAGATGATAAAACTTATCCTTATATTTATGTAGATTTTAATGAAGAATTTCCAAGATTTCAAAGCACGAGAAAATTAATTAAAAAAAATAAAATTAAATATTTTGGACCTTTTTTTAAGGGCGTGAAAGAACTTTTAAATGCTCTTTATTATTATTATCCTTTAAGACAAAAGAATTCTTGTAAAAGCCCTTGTCTTTTTTATCAGATTAGTCGCTGCAAAGCTCCTTGTGCTAATTTGATTTCAAAAAATGAATATGAAAAAATTTTAAATGAGGCGACTAATGCTTTATTAAATCCTAGTATTTTGGTTAAAAATTTAGAAAAACAAATGTTATATTTAGCTCAAAATGAAAATTATGAAGAAGCCGCTAAGATTAGAGATCAAATTGTTACTATTAAAGATTTAGAAACTAAAATACAAATTGATCTTGCAAAATTAGAAGATTTTGAAGTTTTTGCTATCGCTTATGAAAATAACTTGCTTTCTCTTTTGCGTTTTGTAATTCAAAATGGTAAAGTAATTGGATCAAATCATAAAGTAGTTATTCTAAAAGATGATATGTTTGATAAAAATGGAATTTATAAACAATTTATTTTGGAAAATTTTAGCAATGATATACCTATTATTTCAAACCAAATTTATGTTTATGAAGAATTTGAAGATTTAAAACTTCTTGAAGAATTGCTTTGCAAAAGATTTTCAAAAAAAATTAGTATAAAAAATCCAAAAATAGGCGAAAAAAGGAAAATTTGTAATTTAGCATATCAAAATGCTTTAATTAATATAAATTCTTATAAGAAAAATAATTCTTTTGAAATTTTAAATGAATTAAAAATATATTTTGAGCTCGAGAATTTTCCAAATTGTATAGAAGTATTTGATAATTCTCATTTGCAAGGTTCAGCTATAGTAGGAGCTATGGTTTGTTATAAGCAAGATGGATGGGATAAGCAAAAATATAAAAGATTTCATCTTCATTATAAAAATGATTATGAACAAATGAAAGAAGTATTAACAAGAAGAGCAAAAGATTTTGATAAAAATCCACCACCTGATTTATGGTTGATTGATGGAGGAAAAACTTTGCTTGATTTAGCAAAAGCTATAGTTGAAAGTAGTGGAGTAAATATTGATATTCTAGCTATTTCAAAAGAAAAGATTGATTTTAAATCTCATAGAGCAAAAGGCGGAGCAAAAGATAAAATTCATTCTATAAAAGGAGAATTTTCTTTAAGCATTGATGATAAAAAGTTGCAATTTTTGCAAAAATTAAGAGATGAAGCACATCGTTTTGCTATAAGTTTTCATCAAAGAATTAAAAGAAAACAAGATTTAGAAAGCTCAAAACTTCTTAATTTAGGTTTAAGTGAGGCAAATATACAAAAACTACTTCATTATTTTGGAAATTTTGAAAATATTTATAAGGCAGATTTTAATGAGCTTAGCCTTATTTGTAATAAAAAAATTGCACAAAAAATTAAAAATATTTAATTTTCTATATTTGTTCTAAAATTGATAGCACGATGCAGTGAAATAAAGTCTACATTTTCTAAATTTACACCACTTGGGATACCTTGTGCTATTTTGCTAAATTTTAAATTTAGATTTTTTAGTTTTTCTTCTATAAAAAAAATCATAGTATCTGAATTTATGCTATGAGTGAAAGCAAAAATAAGCTCTTTGGTATTATTTTTTTTTATCATAGAAATAAGTTTTTGAATGGTTTCTTCTTCTAAGTTTTCTAAAACAAAATAAAATCCATTATAACTATTGCTTTCTTCGATGATTAAGACATCTTTAGGACTTTGTATAATACAGATTAAATCTTTTTGACGATTTTCATCAATACAAATATCACAAAGTTCATTTTCGCTTAAAGCGCCACATTGTGCACAAGGTTTAATAAAGCGCAAAGCATTTTCTATATTATGTGCAAGTTTCATACCTTCTAAATGATTACTTGTGCAAATATAATAAGCTAGGCGAATTGCAGTTTTTTTTCCTATTGTGGGAAGTGATGCAAAACTTTCTACAAGATTGTTAAATTTTTCTATGCCTTTAATTGCCATTTTTTGTTTTTTCTCCAAAAAATACCATAAAGCAGTGTTTCCCTTTTTCATAATTGTAGATTAATTCAAAATTATGAAGCTTGCAAACTTCATAAACTATATAAAGACCAAGTCCCATTCCTCCAACTTTTTCATATTTTTCTCTTGAAAAAGCTTTAAAATAGTATTCAATAGGCTGACTTAATTTTTTTCCAGGATTTTTAATTACAAAAGAATCTTTATAGCATTCTAATTTACAAGTTCCATCATCGGAATATTTAAGTGCATTATCAAGCATATTTTTTAGTATTAAAGAGAAAATTTCAAGATCAACATTTAAAAAAGGATCTGAATATAATTTTATATTAATAACTCTATCCAAATCATCACGCATTAGATAAATTTTAGCTTCATTTAATATCACGCTAAATTGATTTTGTGTGATATTAAGATTATAATTTTTGGAAAATAAACTTTCCATTTTTGCAAATTCGTTAATTAAAAGGTCAAGTCTTATAAAAATATCATTTAAACGATCTTTTTGTTTAAAATCTTTAATCATTTCAGTAATAATTCTTCCCTTGCCTATAGGAGTTTTAAGTTCGTGCATAATAGTTCTTAAAAAAAGTTGTCTTGATTCTATAAGCTCTTGATTTTTTTTAAAAGCTTTTTCAAATTCAAAAGCAATTTTTCCTACTTCATCATCTTGATAGTTTTCAAATTTAGGTTTTTTTCCGTTGCTAACTTCTGCAATTTGCATACGAAGTTTTTTTAATGGTTCTAAAGATTTTAAAACAGAAAGATACATAAAAATAACTAAAAAAGAAAAAAAGAAAAATCCTGCCAATAAAAGATTATATACTCTATTGTTTACACTTTGTTCAAATAAAGCATTAGATGAATTTTTACATTGCATATCTAAATAAAGATTATTGTTGTAAAACAAAGAATAAAGATTACAATAATCTCCATCTTGCATAAAAGCAACTTTTCCTTCTTTACGAATGAGTTTTGCAAGTTGATTATTTTTAATCATATTAAAACCACTATTGATTAAATATTTTTTTAAATCGGTATCAACTTCATTTTTATAATTGCTCAATAAACTTTTAATTAAATTTTCTTGTTTGAAACTTTCTTCTTTGTTATAAATATTACCTTCAACTTTTAAAAGAAAAATAAAAAGAACACATACTAAAAAGAAAGTTACAATAAACAAAATAATTAATTTTGTATTAATGGAGTAATTTTTAATCATCCTATAAGTTTATATCCTATTCCTCTAACTGAAAAAATATGTTTAGGTGATTTTGAACTATCTCCTATTTTGACTCTTAATCTTCCTATAATCACATCTAAACTTTTAGAATCTTTATCTTTTAAATTTTTACAACGACTAACAAGTTGTTCCCTTGATATTGAGTATCCATTTTGCTGGATAAGATATTCTAAAATTTCATATTCTGCAGGAGTTAGAGTTAAAACTTGATTGTTATAAGTAATTTCGTGCTTTTTTTCATCAATTTTAAAGGCAGAGTTTAAATTTTCTGTAGAACTTTGCTTATCAATTCTTTTAGCACGACGGATAAGACTGATAATTCTTGCATACATCTCCTTTGGATCATAAGGTTTTGGCAAATAATCATCAGCTCCAATTTGAAGTCCTACAACTTTATCGCTTAAATCTCCTCTTGCTGAAGATATGATAATAGGAATATGACTTTTTTGTCTTATTTCTTTACAAATTTCTAAACCATCAATTTGAGGTAAAGTTAAATCTAAAATCAAGCAATCATAATTTTGAATCCCAGCTTCTAAAGCTAAACGTGGATTTTCAAAATTAGTAATTTTTATATTAAACTGAGCTAAATATTCAGACAACAATTGTGCAAAATCAGGATCATCTTCTATCATTAAAACATTAATCATTGCTTTTCCTTAATTTTTAATGTAATTTTATTTAAATTATATTAAAAACTTGGTAAATTACTTTTTTATTTTTAAAAATTTTAACAAATAATGCGGAGATATAATGGAAATTAATTATTATGAAATTTTAGAAATAGAACAAAGTGCTAATAAAGATACGATTAAAAAAGCTTATAGAAAATTAGCTTTAAAATATCATCCTGATAGAAATCAAGGGGATAAAGAAGCTGAAAATAAATTTAAATTAATCAATGAAGCTTATGAAGTTTTAAGCAATGACGAAAAAAGAGCAATATATGATCGCTATGGAAAAGCAGGTCTTGGAGGGGCTTCTTCGGGCTTTAATGGAGGATTTGCTGATTTTGAAGATTTAAGCGATATTTTTTCAAGTTTTTTTGGAGGAGGCTTTACACGTTCAAGTAAAAAAAGAGCAAACAGTGAAAAATTTAGTTCTCAATTAACTATTAATCTTCAATTAAATTTCAAAGAAGCAGTTTTTGGATGTAAAAAAACTTTAGATTTTACGTATAAAAATTTTTGTAAAAAATGTGATGGAAGTGGAGCTAAAGATGGTAAAACTCAAACTTGTCCTAAATGCAAAGGAAAAGGTCAAATTGGAATTCAACAAGGTTTTATTACTTTTGCTCAAACTTGTCCTGATTGTAAAGGAAGCGGAGAAAAAGCGAGTGAGCGTTGTCCTGATTGCAAAGGTTTGGGTTATGAAGAAATAAAAGACAAGGTAGAGATCAATATCCCAGAAGGTGTAGATACGGGTGTAACTTTAAAAGTTGCTAATAAAGGCAATATTGTCAAAAATGGTTTAAGAGGAGATTTGCTTGTAAAAATAATTGCAGAAGAAGATGATACTTTTATCCGTGATGGAGAAGATATTTATATAGAATACCCAGTTTTTTTCACTCAGGCTATTTTAGGAGAAAGCATTAAAGTTCCCACTATAAGAGGGGAAGCTATATTAAAACTTCCAATAGGTGCTAAAGATAAGCAAAGATTTATTTTACAAAATGAAGGGGTGAAAAATATTCATTCTGATGAATTTGGATCTCAAATTGTTCAAATTGCAATAACTTTTCCAAAAACGCTTAATGATGAACAAAGAAAACTTTTAGAGCAATTAGGAGAAAGTTTTGGAATAAAAGATGGTATGCATCACGAGCAAAAAGGATTTTTTGAAAAAATTACTTCTTGGTTTAAAAATT
The DNA here is from genome assembly GCF_016599045.1 of Campylobacter sp. TTU_617. Taxonomy (GTDB): domain Bacteria; phylum Campylobacterota; class Campylobacteria; order Campylobacterales; family Campylobacteraceae; genus Campylobacter_D. Next base: position 95,273 of record NZ_JAENKV010000004.1, on the reverse strand, counting down.
AGTCAAAAACTATATTGAATCAAGTTCAATATAGTTTTCAAAATCTTCTTCTTTTGGAGGATTTTCTTTGCTATCCTGAATAAATAGATTCATCTTTTTTTCATACTCACTTACCACTTTTTTAAATTCATCTAAATCTTTTTTATTAAGTTGAGTTTTAGCAATTTTTATAATAGATTCTGGATTAATAGCTTTATTGTTTAAATAAACTCCAAAGTGCAAATGAGGACCTGTGCTCATACCAGTTGAACCTACATAAGCAATAACCTGTCCTTGTTTAACTTTTTGTCCTTTTTTAATCTTTGCAAAGCGACTAAGATGGGCATATAGTGTTGTATATCCAGATGAATGTTGTACTTTAACAACATTACCGTAGCCATTTTGCGTTCCAACAAAGGTAATTACTCCATTTCCAGCACTTTTAACAGGGGTTCCTGTGGGTGCTGCATAATCAACTCCTAAATGTGCGCGATATCTTTTTAATACAGGATGATATCTTGCTGTGCTAAATTTTGATGAAATTCTTAAGTAATTAACAGGCTTATCCAATAAAAAAGAGTCAATTTCTTTACCTTTTTTATCATAATAATTTTCATTAAAATAAAATATTTCTTGAGAGTTTTTATTTACTTCTACACGAGCCATTTTAATTGTAATATCACCAAAAAGTTTTCCCATTCTTCTTTTTTGTTCATAATATAAAATAATTTCATCACCTTTTTGGATGTTTCGAAAATTAATACTTCCTCTAAAGGCTCTTACCATAGCTCTTGCCAAAGTTGAGCTTTTGCTTTCTTCGTATACATCTTGATAAGCAGATGTTTTCACATTTAAGCGTAAAATTCTATTTTCTTTATTGTAAAATATCGGGGTAAAAGTTAAAATATATTGTTTATTGGAATCTTTATAAATATGAATTTGCAAATCATCGCTAATTGGGATTAAAACTTGTTCGATATTATTATTGTCATCTTTTAAAATTTGATATTTTGTTTTATAGGCAATTTCTGAAGCTAATTCTTGATCTTCTTTGTCTAGATTATAATATAAAGACATAGGAATTGAATTTCTTTGTAGGAATTTAAGCAAGGTATCGCCATTTTCCCAAGTTAATTCTTCCATGCTTACAGCAGCAAAAGCTTGAATAATAGCCAAAAACAAAAATAAAATTTTTTTCATTAAAAACCTTAAAAATTAAACAATATTATAAAATTAAAAGCTATATTTTACTTTATTTTTCTTACAATTACTTAATGAAAAATGATTATGAATGTATTAAAGGAGTATGAGTTTGTTAAGAATTATTATAATGATGTTATTTTTTGCTAATCTTTATGCAGATTTGAATTTAAATTCTGTAAAAACAAATCTTATAAAAGTTGATGGAGTTTATGGATATATTAAGGATAGTCCTGAAATTTCGCTCCATTCTTCAGGTATTATAATGCATAATTTTGCAGATTCTAAAAGTATAGTTGCTAGAGCAAGTGTTATATCAAAGGAAAATGGTTTGGCTAAATTAGAATTTAAAGTTTTTGATTCTTTAGAGCAAAAAGCTCTTCCTTTGCCAAATATTTTACCAGAAGTCAATGATGAGGTTATTTTAAATTTTCTTTATAATAGAGCTTTAATTATAGCGCCTAATGAAACAATTTACAATGAAATTGAACAAAGTTTTCCTCAAATTTATTTTACTCATATAGATATTTTTGGAGCTCAGTTAATTAGAGATTCTATAAGCAGTCCTAAAAGATCTGATTTTAGAAAATTTTGCTCCAATAATGCTGTAGGAATTGTAATTTTTGCTCTTGAGCAAAAAGCTATTTTTGTAGATTGTCAAGATTTTAGCATTTTATATGAAAGATCCATACAAAAAGCTACAAAAATACAAACACCTTTTTATTCAAGAGTAGGGAGTTATCAAAATAAATTTTTAGGTTTTTTTACTTCTGAACAAGATATAACAAATTTTTATAGATATTATAAAGCTTTATTAGGGATTTATAAAAATTAATGAAAAAAGAGTTTAAACAATATTTTAAAGAGCTTTTAGGAAATGATAATGCTTGTTTTGATATTTTGCATCAAAGAGCTTATAGTTATGATGCAACAAAAAAGCATTATTTACCTGATGGAGTGCTTTTTCCAAGAGATGAAAATGATATTGCTAAAATTTTAAAATTTTGTAATGAAAATCGTATTATTGTAGTTCCAAGAGGCGCTGGAACTGGTTTTAGTGGTGGAGCTTTGGCAATTAATGGAGGAATTATTTTATCTTTTGAAAAACATATGAATAAAATTTTAGAAATTGATCTTGAAAATTTAGTTGCTGTAGTAGAACCTGGAGTTATTAATTTTAATTTACAAAAAGAAGCACAAAAATATAATCTTTTTTATCCCCCTGATCCTGCTAGTATGCATTTTTGTTCTTTAGGGGGCAATGTAAGTGAAAATGCTGGAGGAATGAAGGCTGTTAAATATGGTATAACAAAAGATTATGTAATGGCATTAAGAGCAGTTTTGCCAAATGGTGAAATTATAAGAGCAGGAAAAAGAACAATCAAAGATGTAGCAGGGTATAATATAGCCGGAATTTTAATTGCAAGCGAAGGAACTTTGGCGGTATTAAGCGAACTTACTTTAAAATTGCTTCCTTTGCCTAAATTTAAAAAAACAGCTATTGCACTTTTTGATGATATAAAACAGGCTATTGATTCTGTATGTAAAGCTTTATCAAAAGGTTTTAACCCTGTTTGTATGGAATTTTTAGATTTTTTAACCATAGAGGCATTAAAGCAAAAATTTAAACTTAATTATTTAATTGCCAATGCAGCCTTGATTATAGAAATGGATAACAATGAAGAAGAAAATTTAAATAAAAATCTTAATCAAATGAAAGATTTTTTTTTACAAATGGGAGCAAAAGATTTTCAAATAGCAAAAAATGAAAAAGAAGCTTGTGATATTTGGTTTGCAAGAAGAAATTGTTCTCAAGCTATTACAATTTACGGAAATTTAAAACTTAATGAGGATATAACAGTGCCTAGATCAAAACTTGCTGAACTTTTAGAAGGAATTGAAAAACTTGCTTTAAAATATAATTTTAAAATTCCTTGTTTTGGTCATATTGGAGATGGAAATGTACACGTTAATGTAATGCTTGAAAAAAATGATTTAACTCAAATCGAGCAGGGTTATAAGGCTATAGAAGAAATTTTTAAACTTACCATAGAACTAGGCGGAACATTAAGTGGGGAGCACGGCATTGGAATTTCTAAAGCACCTTTTATGCAACTTGCTTTTAATGAAGCTGAGATAAATTTAATGAGAAATATTAAAAAGGCTTTTGATCCAAATAATATATTAAATCCTTTTAAAATGGGAATTTAAAAATGTTTAGTAGAATTTTAAAAATTTTATTTGCACTTAGAGATAAAGAAGTATTAAATTATTCAGCAGCTTTAAGTTTTTATACAATTTTATCTTTAATACCTATTTTATTTATTTGTTTTTCGGTTTTTACTCGAATTTCTAGTTTTAATACCTATTATGAAAAGGCTAAACAAGTTATTTTTGCTTTTTTAATTCCTGCTCAACAAGATATTGTTTTTTCTTATTTGGATACTTTTTTAAAAAATAGTGTTAATTTGGGTATATTTGGTTTTATAGCAATGATTTTTACTTCTTTGGCTTTTTTTTCTGGTTATGATTTTGTGATTAATCGTATCACTAAAAATGAGCCAAAAAATCTTTGGCAAAGTATAAGCTCATATTGGACTTTGCTTACTTTAATACCTTTGGGCTTAGGTTTTAGTTTTTATATATCAGGTTATATACAAGAACTTTTAGATAAATGGAAAATAGGATTTAATTTTTTTGAATTTTTACCTTTTATTATTATTTGGGCTTTATTTTTTATTGCTTTTTCAAGTTCTTTGCATAGTATAAAAACTAAAATTATAAGTATTGTTTCTTTTTTAACTTCTATGATTTGGTATGTTATTAAAAATTTATTTGTTTATTATATTATTTATAGCAAAACTTATCAAAGTGTTTATGGATCTTTTTCTGCTATTTTGTTTTTCTTTATTTGGATTTATATTTCTTGGATTGTTTATCTTTTTGGAATAAAAATTTGTTACAACTTAAATGAAAATGAAGGGCAAAAGATTAAGAAAAATACAAAGAAGCGCCAATAATTTAAAACGTATGCTAAGTAAAGAAAGTAAAATATAAGCCAAAAAAATTAAAAAAGGAATTTGAAAATTAATTGCATAAAGCTTAAAATTAAAAAATGATATTAAATAATGATCCAATAATCCTCCTTCATTGATAAAATGTAAAAATAAAACTAAAGGGTAGAAAATGATAAAAATAATACTAATAAAAATAGCCAAAATTTGTTGATAAGTAAGAAGCGGAAAAAAATACATTACTGGTAAAATCATAGCAAAAAATGTCCATATATTAAGCAATAAAACATTCATAAAAGGTTTAAAATATTTTGAAAAATGATGCAAATACAAAAAAATATAAAAAACTCCAAGAATAGAAAATAAAAATCCAACACTAAATAAAAATCTAGGAAACAAAGCTATACAAATACATATACTAAGAAATAAATTTATAAAATTAATAAGTTTGATATTCTTACTAATTAAATAAAATCCCCATAAAAGCATAATTAAGGAGCGTATATAAGAGGGAATTAAACCTATTAAATAAGCATAAATGATTAAAAAAATAAAAATTATTATACTTAAATCAAGTTTTAAATTTCTATAGGGAAAATATTTTTTTTGAAAAAAGCTATAAATAGGACTTAAGATAAAAAATAAAAAAGAAAATATAAGTCCCATATGATAACCACTAATTGCTATTAAATGTGCTACTCCATAATAATTAATATCTGTTCTAAGTTCCAATGATATAGGCAAAGCAAAAAATAAAGCTCCATAAAATTCTTTAATTTTTTCATCTTTATGTTGATTTAAAAAATAATCAATAATTTTTAGATTTTTGCTAAATCCTAAACTTTGAATACCATAACTTGGCGCATAAAAATTCTTTGATAAATAATCTTTAAAATTTAAATTTGTTGTAATTATTCTAAGTTCTATATTTTCATTTTTACTGAGATTTAAATCTTTAAAACTTGTTGTATAAAATGTAAAATTTTTATTTTTTAATTTTAAGACAAAATAATTTTTATTTTTTATATTCTTTTTTTGATAAATTTGAATAATAGTAGCTTGAATTAAAGGATGTTTATTTTCTTTAAAATTTAAATAATTTTTATATTCTAATAAAATATTAAATAAAAAAATACTAAGAAAAATTAAAAATATGATAAATAATTCTTTATTTTTTTGTAATAAAGAATTATAAAAAAGCATTATTTTTTGGAAAAATTATGAAGATAAAGCCAAATTACTCCAACTAAACAAAGCAAAAATAAAGGTGCTAAATAAGGATAATTGCTAAGATTATTAAAAATAAAAGTAATGCTTTGTCCAAAAATATAAGCTAAATATCCAAGCAATAATGCCCAAATAAAACTTGAAATTGTATTGATTATGAGAAATTTAAGAAAACCATATCTAGCTATACCTGCTGCTATAGGAATGAAGGTTTTGATCCCATAAATATATTTTTGTATAAAAAGTAAAAATATCCCATATTGTTTTACTTTAATCATAGCTAAAGCCAGTTTTCGTTTATGATTTTTAAAATAAGGCAAAATATCTTTTTTGTAATATTTTCCTAAAATAAAAAGCAAAGTAGAGCCTAGTGTATTGCCAATAAAAGCAATACTTATGCACAAATATAAATCAAGCTTGCCTTGGGAACACAAAACTCCAGCAGCAAGAATTCCAACCATCCCTCCACCTAAAGAATAAAAGAATAAAACAATATAACCATAACGAAGTAAAGTATCAATCATATCTTGCATAAAATCTTACCTTGCATATTCAATTGCTCTTAATTCGCGTATTACATTAACCTTAACCTCACCAGGATATTGAAGCTTATCTTCAATTTCATTAGCAATTTCTTTGGCTAAAAGTACAGCTTGATCATCATTGATTAGCTTTGCATTGGCTATTACTCTAATTTCTCTTCCTGCATTAATCGCATAAGCATTTTTAATCCCTTCTTTATTTTTGGCTATTTCTTCAAGTTCGTTTACTCTTTTTAGAAAAGCTTCTAGGACTTCTCTTCTTGCACCAGGTCTTGCAGCACTTAAAGTATCAGCAGTACAAACTGCTGCTGCTTCTATACTTGTAGCTTCTTCGTGACCGTGGTGTGCATAAATGGCATTAATTACAACAGGATGCTCTTTATAGCGTTTGCAAAGTTCGGCTCCTAGATCAACGTGAGAACCTTCAAAGTCGTGTGTGAGTGCTTTTCCTATATCGTGTAAAATTCCAGCGCGTTTAGCTAGTTTTTCATCCCCGCCACATTCAGCTGCGATAATTCCTGCAAGATGTGCAACTTCTAAAGAATGAGCTAATGCATTTTGACCATAACTAGCACGATATTTTAATTTTCCAATAAGTTTTAAAATTTCAGGATGTAGTTTATCAAGGCCTAAATCCATAGCTATAATTTGTCCTTCTTCTAAAATGGAATTTTCAAATTCTTTACAAACTTTTTCATAGATTTCTTCAATACGTGCAGGCTGAATTCTCCCATCTTCAACTAAAAGTTCTATTACTTTTGTAGCAATGGCACGGCGATAAAGATTAAAACAGCTAATTATAATAGCACCTGGTGTATCATCTATAATAATATCAACCCCTAAAACCATTTCTAAACTTTTAACATTGCGTCCTTCTTTGCCTATGATGCGTCCTTTGAGTTCATCATTTTTAATATTTACTACATTAATAAGCCTCTCTGCAGCAAATTCTCCAGCAAAACGTGAAGTGGCTTGAGCTATGATATAGTTTGCTTTTCTTTTAGCCTCATTTTTAGCTTCTTCTTCATATTTTCTTACTATATGAGCTATTTCATTGCGAGATTTTTCTTCAACTTTTTCTAGAATAATTTTTTTAGCCTCATCTTTTGTAAGACCTGATGAGTGTTCTAAAATATTGATTACTTCATCAATTTTATTTTGGTATTGATTTTTTAATTTTAAATTATCACAATGAAGATCTTCTATGATTTTTTGATTTTTATTCAATTCTTCTTCGTCCTTTTTTATTTTTTCCATTTCGATTTTAATTTGTTGTTCTTTTTTATGAATTTCTTCAAATTTGCATTGTAGTTCTTGTTGTAATTTATGAGCTTTATCATCATATTTTTTCTTAATTTCTAATTCAGCATTAAGTATAGAATTTTTAGCATCTTTTAGTATAAGTTCAGCTTCATATTCAATAGCTTTTGCTTTTGCCTTTGCTTGTTCGATAAAAATTTCGTGTTTGGCTTCATTAATTTTTTTAGCAACTAAATATCCTAATCCAAGTCCTATTAAGGTTGTAAAAACTGCAATTATTGTTATCATTTATTATTTCTTTCCTATAGTATTTTTTATAAGGATTTATATAAAAATCTCCTTGTATATCATAGAAATCAGTAATGTTTTTATTATTAAACATATTAACACTTTGAACAAAAATAGTTAAAGGTTTATAGTTTAAATCATAAAAAAATCTATCATAAAAACCTTTTCCATGACCAATTCTTTTTAAATTTTTATCCACAGCTATAACAGGAATGATAGCTAGATCAATTTTTTTTACTTTAAAAAAGGAATCATTTGGTTCAAAAACTTCATATTTTTTCTTTTTTAAAGGTAGTCTCAATTTTACTATTTTCAAGCTTTTATCTTGCATAAATGGGACAAAAAGTTCGCAATTTTTACTCAATAATCTCCTAAATTTGAATAAATTGGGTTCATATTTTAAAGGGATAAAGAGCAAAATTTTTTTTGCTTTATTTTTTTTAATTATTTTTAAACATTCTTTAAAGACTTGAAAATCTCTTTTAAATTTAAATTTTATGTGTTCTTTTAAAAGTTTTTTTGATTTTTCTCTAAAATTATTTTTCAACATAAAACTTACCTTGAGATATTAATTTATGTTATAATTTTATCTTTTATTTTTAATTTAACAAGGAAAAATTGAATGGTTTTTAAAAAATTTTTTTTTCTTTTTTTAATTTTTTCTTTATTTTTTACAGCTTGTGATAAAAATTCAAAAAAAGAAGGCGAACAAGAATCAGCACAAAAAAATATATCATCAAATAAGTCTGAAAGTAAAGTAAATTCTTTTAATCTAAAAATGATCAATGGAAATTTATTATCAGTTAAAACTCAAGATGATAAAATTATCTTTAATAATGGCGATAAAATTAGTTTGTTTATATTTTTTACAACTTGGTGTCAGCCTTGTATTGCCCAAATTGTAGATCTTAATAGATTTGAGGAAAAATACAAACAAAATTTGCAAATTGTAGGTGTTTTACTTGAAGAGCAAGATAAGCAAAGTGTAGAAACTTTTATACATAAGAATAAAATAAAATTTGATATTGCTATGGGGGATAGCAACTATCTTTTAGCTAAGAGTTTAGGAGGTATTAATGGAATGCCAACTTTATTTTTGTTTGATAAAGATAACAATCTTATAAGACAATATTTAGGCTTGATTCCTGCAGAAATGTTAGAAATTGATATACAAAAGGCTATAGATTAATGTTTGATTTTTTAAAAAAAGGATTAAAAAAGACTCTTGAAAATATCGTTCAAATTAAATCAGGACATAAAAAAATTACCAAGGATCTTTTAGAGGAAATTTTATTAGAAGCAGATGTAAGTTATGAAATAGTAGAGGAAATCATTTATTATCTACCTCCTTCTGATGAAGTTAGAAAAGAAGATTTAAAACGTGTAATGAAAACATATTTTTTATACGATCAAAAAGAATTACCTCATCATAAACCTTTTGTTGAACTTGTTTTAGGTGTTAATGGTGCAGGAAAAACAACAAGTATTGCAAAATTGGCATATTTATATAAACAGCAAAATAAAAAAACTATTTTAGGAGCTTGTGATACTTTCAGAGCTGGAGCTATAGAACAACTTAAACTTTGGGCACAAAAATTGGATATTGAGATTGTGGCAAGCTCTCAAGGACACGATCCTTCAGCTGTTGCTTTTGATACTATTTCTAAAGCTAGAGCTAAAGATTTTGATCAAGTGATTATTGATACAGCAGGAAGGCTTCAAAATCAAAAAAATTTAGCATTAGAGCTTGAAAAGATTATACGTATTTGTAATAAAGCATATGATGGAGCTCCACATAGGAAAATTTTAGTTTTAGATGGGACTCAAGGAAATGCTGGTATTTTGCAAGCAAAAGCATTTAACGAATTTGTGAAGCTTGATGGAGTTATTATAACAAAACTAGATGGCACAGCTAAAGGTGGAGGATTATTTAGTATAGCAAGAGAGCTTGAACTTCCTATATTATATATTGGTGTAGGAGAAAGTATGCAAGATTTATATGAATTTGATATTGATAAATATCTTGATACGCTTTTAGATCCTATTTATGATTAAAACAATGTATAGTAAAGAACAAAAAGATCTTTTTTTTAAAAATATATCTTCTTTAAAAAACATTTCTCTTTATGAAAAACTAAATAATAATATTTTGCATAATTTTAGAATTTTAGCAACGGGGGGGGGGATCTACTTTCTCTAAATCTAATCAATACTTGTAATAAATTACAAATTTATCAAGATGCAGAAAAAGAATTAGAAGAAAAATTAAAACTTTTTCAAACAAAGTATTTATTTTATCCTGTTCTTTATTTTTATGGTTTTGGAAATGGTATTTTATATAAAGTTTTGCTTAAAAATATCCATTTAAAACATATTGTTGTATTTGAGGATGATATTTCTTTGCTTTATGAAATTTTTCATCTGATTGATTTTAGCGAAGAGTTAAAAAATAACAAGCTTATTGTTTTACGAAGTGATATTTTGACAAAAGATTTAGAAAATATTTTTACTACCCCACCTTTTTTTAATTTTTTAAGAGTTTATTCTTTGCATTTGCATAGTACTTATTATGAAAGTTTTCAGAATGATATTATAAAACTTAATCAAAGAATTTCTCAAATTATTAAATCAACAATACTTTATCAAGGCAATGATATTGAAGATACTTTGCAAGGTTTTACTCAATTTATTTTTAATAGTCCTAAAATGATTTTAAACCCTTCGCTTAGTTTTTTATATGAAATTCGTAAAGAAAAATCAAAAACAGCCATTATTGTTTCTACTGGGCCTTCTTTAGATAAACAACTTCCTTTACTTAAAGAATATCAAAACAAAGCTACCATATTTTGTGCTGATAGTGCTTATTCAATTCTTGCAAAATATGATATAAAACCTGATTATGTTTTAATGTCTGAAAGAACAGAAAAGACTGCAGAGCTTTTTAAGAATTCTTATGAAAGTATTGATAAGGATATTATTTTTGTATTGTTAGCTTTAGTACATCCAAAAGCTATAAAATATCTTGAAAGCTCTAAAAGAAATTATATTTTAATCCCTTATCCTTCTTTATTTACTAAACAATGTATGCTTGAAGATTTTGGTAATTTTCCTTCAGGATCCACGGTTGCCTTAAATGCTTTAAAACTTGCTTACACTTTAGAGCATAAAAATATTATTTTTATAGGCCAAGATTTAGCTTATTCTCAAGATGGGACTTCCCATTCTAAAGATTATATGTATGGATCAAATTATGAAAGCAATATAAAACAAGAAAATACTTTAGCTTATGGAGGAAAAGGAGAGGTTAAAACTCATTGTATGTGGAATGCTTTTAGGCTTTCTATAGAAAATTTTATACATAAAAATATAAAAAATTGTAATTTTTATAATGCTACAGAAGGTGGAGCAAGGATAGAAGGAGCTATAGAAAAACCTTTTTTAGAATGTTGCGTTAGCTTATTAAATGATGATGATAAAAAATTTAAACAATTAAAAAAATTAGATATAGATAAGCAAAATAGACTTTTATTAGATATAGATAAAAATATTTATAAACTTTATCTAGATTGTGATGAATTTTTAAAAGAATTAGATGAATGTTTAAAAAATCTCGAACAAGATAGCAAAAGAATACTAAATAAAGATTTTATTGACAAAATGATTATCCAAGAAGCTATTAAAAAAATTGATTGTTTTAAGTTAAGGATAGATGATTATACTAAATCGGTACTTTATGAATTTATACGACCTTTTTTAATGCAATTTGAATTTAATTTAGCAAGGATTTATGTTTTAAATCCTAAAAATGAACAAGAATGGCTAGATAAGAATTTAACATGGATTAAGGATCATATTTTTTTAATTCAAGTTTTAATTGCCAACATTAAACTTGTAAAAAAAGGAATAAAAGAGAATATCGCTCCTTTAAAACAAACACTTTTATTAAGAAATTTAAAAAGTCTTTTTTAACTTCAAAATATTATAATATTAAAAATTTTTTTAGGTTTTAAAATGGCTAAAAGTAAAATTTTATTTGAGTGTCAATCTTGTGGAAATCAACAAAGAAAATGGCTTGGTAAATGTCCAGAATGTGGTTCTTGGGATAGTTTTATAGAGCTTAAAGCTGAGCAAATTAAGATTTTAAAAGAATTAGAACATATAAATTCTAAAGCAAGTGAAGCTATATGTATTGATGAGGTAGAAATAGAAAAATTTAGCAGAATTAGCACGCAAGATGATGAACTTGATCTTGTTTTAGGCGGAGGTTTGGTTGAGGGTTCTTTAGTTTTAATTGGTGGTAGTCCTGGTGTTGGAAAATCAACTCTTTTGCTTAAAATTGCCTCTAATTTAGCAAATAATGGAAAAAAAGTGCTTTATGTAAGTGCAGAAGAGAGTAAATCACAAATTAAATTACGCGCCAATAGACTTGATGCCAATGGATTAAATTTATTTTTACTTACAGAATTATGTTTAGAAAATATCATAGAGGAATTGCGTAAAAAAGATTATTCTATCTTAATTATAGATTCTATTCAAACTTTATATTCTGATAAAATTTCTTCAGCCGCAGGAAGTATTACTCAAGTAAGAGAAATTACTTTTGAACTTATGCGTTTAAGCAAAGCTTACAATATAAGTATTTTTATTATAGGTCATATTACTAAAGATGGGGCAATTGCTGGTCCTAGAGTGCTTGAACATATGGTTGATGTAGTGCTTTATTTTGAGGGTGATACTACAAAAGAAATAAGATTGCTAAGAGGTTTTAAAAATCGTTTTGGCAATATTAGCGAAGTAGGGATTTTTGAAATGAGTCCTAAGGGTCTAATCAGTGCTAAAAATTTAGCCAATCGTTTTTTTACTAGAGGCAAGGCTACTTCAGGAAGTGCTTTAGGTGTTGTGATGGAGGGAAGTAGAGCGTTGGTTTTAGAAATTCAAGCTCTTGTTTGCGAAAGTTCTTATCCTAAAAGAAGTGCAACAGGCTATGAGAGAAATCGTTTAGACATGCTTTTAGCTTTATTAGAGAGAAAATTAGAAATTCCTCTAGGGCATTATGATGTTTTCATTAATGTAAGTGGTGGTGTGAAAATCAATGAAACAGCTGCAGATTTGGCTGTGGTTGCTGCTATAATTTCAAGTTTTAAAAATCGTCCTTTAAGCAAAGATAGTGTTTTTATAGGAGAACTTAGTTTAAATGGGGAAATTCGAGATGTATTTCATCTCGATGTTAGATTAAAAGAAGCTAAAATGCAAAAATTTAAAAATGCTATTATCCCTTCTAAACCTTTAGAAGATATAGGTTTAAAATATTTTGTTACCAAAGAGCTTTCTCAAGTTTTAGAATGGATGTAATTTCATTAAAATATAAGTAAGTTTTAGATAAGATAATCCATTAAAATATTATTTGAGGAAAATATGAAAGATTTATTTTTATTTAGCTCTTTTTTTGATTCAAGCCATACTTTTGCTTATTTTTTTCATCTAGGCATAGTTATTGTTATTGCAATAGTTATTACAAAATTAGCTACTTCTTCTATGCAACTTGTTCCAAGAGGAATGCAAAATTTAGTTGAAGCTTATTTAGAAGGTGTTCTGACTATGGGTAAAGATACTTTAGGAGATGAAAAAGCTGCAAGAAAATATCTTCCTTTAGTTGCTACTTTAGGGATAATTATTTTTTTAAGTAATATTATAGGAGTAATTCCAGGTTTTGAAGCTCCAACGGCAAGTTTAAATTTAACTCTTTCTTTAGCCTTGATTGTTTTTGTATATTATCATTTTGAAGGCATAAAAACTCAAGGTTTTATAAAATATTTTTCTCATTTTATGGGTCCTATTAAAATTCTGGCTCCTTTAATGTTTCCTATAGAAATTATCTCTCATCTTTCTCGTGTAATTTCTTTATCATTTCGTTTATTTGGCAATGTTAAGGGTGATGATTTATTTTTGGCAGTTATTTTAGCTTTGGTTCCTTATGTTGCTCCTCTTCCAGCCTATGTGCTTTTAACTTTTATGGCATTTTTGCAAACTTTTATTTTTATGATTTTAACTTATGTTTATTTAGCTGGTGCTACGATAATCGAGGAAGGCCATTGATTTATTTGTTTGATTTTTTAAAGGGTGCTTCTTTAGGTTTTATTCTTTTTGGAGTGCTTTTTTTATTTTCAAATAATTTTGTTTGGAAAATTGTTATATTAGGAATTTTATTTTATCTTATATTTGATCTTTTAATAAAAAATTACGAATTAAAGCAAAAAATTAAAAATAATTAATTTTTATATTTTATTCTTTTAAAGTCTTTTTGAAATAAAAAATGATAAAATCTTATTATAAAATTTTTAAGGAAAATAAATGTTTGAGGTAGTTATAGGACTTGAAGTTCATGCTCAATTAAATACTAAGACTAAAATTTTTTGTTCTTGTGCCACTTCTTTTGGAGAAGAACCGAATACCAATGTTTGCCCTACATGTTTAGCTTTACCTGGAGCATTGCCTACTTTAAACGAAGAGGCGGTTAAAAAAGCTATTTCTTTTGGAAAAGCTGTTAATGCTACGATTAATAAAAAAAGTATTTTTAATAGAAAAAATTATTTTTATCCTGATTTGCCCAAAGGTTATCAAATTTCTCAATTTGATATTCCTATAGTTGAAAATGGAGAAATTTTTATTAATATTAATGGAGAAAATAAACGCATAGGTATCACAAGAGCACATTTAGAAGAAGATGCAGGAAAAAATATTCATGAGAGTTCTTTTTCTAAAATAGACTTAAATCGTGCGGGAACACCTCTTTTAGAAATTGTTAGTGAGCCTGAATTAAGAAGCAGTGATGAGGCAGTAGCTTATCTTAAAAAACTTCATTCTATTATAAGATTTTTAGATATTTCTGATGCTAATATGCAAGAGGGAAGTTTTCGTTGTGATGCTAATGTAAGTATACGTCCAAAAGGCGACACTAAACTTTATACTAGAGTAGAAATTAAAAACCTTAATTCTTTCCGTTTTATACAAAAGGCTATAGAATATGAAATTAAGCGTCAAAGTATAGCTTGGGAAGATGGGGTATATGAAAAAGAAGTAGTACAAGAAACAAGATTGTTTGACACAACAAATTTAATCACAAAAAGTATGAGAAATAAAGAAGTAGCAGCAGAATATCGTTATTTTCCAGATCCTGATTTATTACCAGTTGTTTTAAAAGATGAATTTTTAGATGTTAAAATTCCAGAATTACCTGATGAGAAAAAAATACGTTATATTAATGAATTTGGAATTAAAGAAAGTGATGCTGAGATTTTAATTTCTTCTTTGGAACTTAGTCATTTTTTTGAAGAGCTTCTTTCTTATAAATTAAATCCAAAACTTTGTGTTACTTGGCTTAATACTGAACTTATGGGATTTTTAAAAGGTGATTATACCATAGAAAATTCTCCAGTAAATGCAAAAAAACTTGGCGAGCTTATTGCAAAAATAGAAGAAGGTGTTATTAGTGCGAAAGCAGCTAAAGATATTTTAGCTTTTATTTTTGAAAATCCTAAAATGCAAATTGATGAAAGTATAGAAAAACTAGGACTTAAACAAGTTAGTGATGATGGAGTTATTGAAAAAGTAATTGATCAAATTTTAAATGCTAATGAAGATAAAGTTCAAGAATATAAAAGTGGAAAAGATAAATTATTTGGTTTTTTTGTTGGACAGGTTATGAAAGAAGGCAAAGGCGCTTTTAATCCATCAAAAGTTAATGAAATCTTAAAATCAAAGCTTGGATAATGAGTATTGCTGTAATTGGAGCAGGTAAATGGGGAAGTGCTTTATATAGTGCTTTAAGTATAAATAATAAGTGTTATATAACTTCCTTGACTCCTAGAAATATACCAAATTTTATATCCATTAAAGAAGCTTTGAAATGCGAATATATTATTTTTGCTCTTAGCGCTCAAGGAATTTCTTCTTGGCTTAAAGAAAATTTTATCAATCAAGGTCAAAAAATTTTAATTGCATCTAAAGGTATAGAAAATTCTACTTGTAAATTTCTAGATGATATTTTTTTAGAATTTGTTAATAAAGATCAACTTTGTGTTTTAAGTGGACCTTCTTTTGCTGCCGAAGTTATACAAAAACTTCCTTGTGCTTTAATGATTAATGGTTTTAATGAAAAAACTTGTAAAGAATTTGTTCAGTTTTTTCCTGATTTTATAAAAACTTACATTGACAATGATGTTAAGGGTGCTGAAATTTGTGGTGCTTATAAAAATGTTTTAGCTATTGCAAGTGGAATATGCGATGGTTTAAAACTTGGCAATAATGCTAGAGCTTCTTTAATTGCTAGGGGATTAATTGAAATGCATCGTTTTGGTAAATTTTTTAAGGCTAAGGAAGAAACTTTTTTAGGGCTTAGTGGAGCAGGAGATTTATTTTTAAGCGCTTCAAGCAACCTTTCAAGAAATTATCGTGTAGGATTAATGTTAGCACAAAATAAAAATATAGAAGAAATTCAAATGGAACTTAAAGAAGTAGCAGAAGGTATAGCTACTTCATATGCTATAAAAAAAATAGCTCAAAAAAATGAGATTTATATCCCTATAGTAAATGAACTTGTTAGTATTTTAGAGGGCAATACATTAAGCGAATCTGTGCAAAAATTACTTAAACAAAATAATTTCAATAAGGAAGGGTAATGATTATTAAAAATGCTAAACTTTATGGAGAAGTTTTTAAGGATATTAGAATTGAAAAAGGTAAAATAGCGCAAATTGCAGACAATATAAAAGATGATGATAAAATTATAGATGCACAAAATCTCACATTACTACCTTCTTTTATTGATCTTTGTATTACTTTAAAAGATAATACATTTTCTCTAAAACATTTAGATGCATTAGAGAAACAATGTTTAAAAAATGGAATTTGTGCTATTGTATTGCGCGATAGTACAAATTTTGATGAACAAGGGTTTGAATTATATTTGCAGAATTTATCTCAAAGAAAAATACATATTTTTCCTAGTGTTAAAGTGTTAGATTCTCAAAATAAATTAAGAAATCTTTCTATGTTTATAGATAGAGGTGCTTGTGCTTTAGAACTTAATAGTGCAATCGATGCCAATGTTTTAAAAATCAGTATACAATATGCCTTAATGAAAAATTTACCAATTTTTATGCAATGTTATGAAAAAAATTATGATAATGGTGTAATGAATGAAAGCTTAACAAGTTCTGAATTAGGATTAAGCGGCATTATCGAAGTAGCAGAAACAAGTGAAGTGGCCAAGATAAAAGAACTTGAAAACTTTTATCAGGTTAAAATTCTTTATGATATTTTAAGCCTTGAAAAGTCTTTGTCTTTATTAGATGAAAAAAATTTAACTCTTTTTAGTATTCATCATTTAATTAAAGATGATACAAGTTGTAAAGATTTTAATACCTTGGCTAAACTTATGCCTCCTTTGCGCTCAAAAGAGAATTTAAACTCTTTAAAAAATGCCCTAAAAGAAGAAAAAATTAGTTTTTTAAGTAGCATGCATAGCCCTTATACAAAATGCTTAAAAGATACAACTTTTGATGAAGCTGTTTTTGGTATAGATAGTATTGATGAATTTATTAGTCTTTGTTATACTTTTTTTATCAAAGATAAGCTTTTATCTTGGAAGGAACTTTGCAAGCTTACAAGTTTAAATCCTGCAAAATTCTTAGGTTTAAATACTGGGGAAATCGAAGTTGGAAAAGAAGCTAATTTTATTATTTTTGATGAGAGTGCTTCTTTTGAAACTTCTTCTAATTCTTTGTATGCTAAAGATAAACTATATGGGAAAATAAAACATCATTTTATTCAAGGGGAAATGATTTTTTAATTTCCCTCTTTTAATGTTTCAAAATTTTGCATTAAGTCGTTTCTTAGCTTTTCATTGATTGAGTGAGATTCTTTTAAAAAATCTTCAATAATTTGCTCTAATTTTTTTAAAAAATTAAAAAGTTCATTTTGCCATAATTCATCACTTTTTTTACTCAAATTCATAGTTTGTATAAAAGTAAGCTCACGGCTTAAATCTCCAAGATACTCTAAAAAAATATCTTTTTTATCTAAGTTTAAAAGTTCTAATTCATTATTTTGTACTTTGCATTTTAATTCTCGAATTTTTTCATCAATATAATCACAAAATTTAGGATAAATATCAGTTTTAATAGGTTCTAGTAAAGTTTTTTCATCAATTTTTAAAGTATATTTTTTAATAGCAAAATAAAGCATTAAAAAAGATAAAGCAGCAATGAGTAAATAAAAAGCCATTTTATTTTTCCTTGTAGTATGCCATCATACCACCTTCAAGATTTGTACTAGAAAGTTTAAGTTCATCTTGGATGATCTGAGCTGCTATTTGACTTCTATTTCCACTACGACAAACAAAAGCCAATGGCTTATTATTGAGTTTTTCTTTAATTTCTTGTGTAAAATTTGGATTGATAAAACCTTTATTATCATAAAGATAAACAAGTTCAGCATTTTTTAGAACTCCTTCTTCCCATTCCAAAGGAGTTCTAACATCAAAAATTTGATATTCATCTAAATTAGCTTTTGTAATAGCTATATTTACAATCAAGATAAAGCCTTTATGATAATTTTATTAAGAGCTTTATTAAATTCATCGGGTTTATTTACTCCCATTCCTTCACTTAATTTTGCCATATTTAAGATTAAGGTAGCAATATCTGGAGTAAAGGTTTCATTTTCTTTTAGCTTGTTAAATATTTGATGTTTAGGGTTTAGTTCTAAAATAGGTTTGATATTTTGTTCTTGTCCCATTTGTTTAAGAATTTGCTGCATAGCAAAATCAGGTTTATTTTTATCATAAACTATACAACTTGGGCTATCGCTAAGTCTTGAAGTAAGGCGCACATCATCTACTTCTTCTTTAAGTAATTCTTTAAATTTAGCAAGTAAAGAAGCAAAATTTTGTTTATCTTCATCACTAATTTCTTCTTTGTTTTCCACTTGATTAATTGCTACAAATTTAAGACCTTCATATTCATCAAGCATTGGCATAACTAAAGAGTCAATTTCATCATCCATTAGCAAAACTTCAACATCTTTTTTTCTATACTCTTCTAATAGTGGAGAATTTTTAAGTAAGCTTTCATTATTCCCTGTAATATAATAAATTTCTTTTTGCTCTGCTTTAATATTTTCTTTATATTCATCAAGAGTTCTTAAACCTTCGCTTTTGGTGCTCTTATACATCATAAGTTTTAATAAACTTTGTTTATTGTCGCCAAAGCCATATAAACCTTCTTTTAAAACTTTTCCAAAGGTTTTAAAAAAGTTTATATATTTTTCTTTATCTTTCTCTTTTAATTTTGTTAATTCGCTAAGAATTTTTTTAACACTAGCTTCTTTAACTGCTTTTAAAATTTGGTTTTCTTGTAAGATTTCACGACTTACATTTAAAGGAAGATCTTCAACATCAATAATACCTCTTATAAATCTTAAATAAGTTGGCAAAAGCTCTTTATCATTATCGCTAATAAATACTCTTTTTACATAAAGTTTTAAGCCACTTTGATAATCAACGCGAAAAAGATCAAAAGGTGCGTTTTTTGGGATGAAGAATAAAGAATTATATTCAAATTTTCCTTCGCTTTTTGTATGAAGATAAAGCAAGGGTTTTTCATTGTCATGGAAATTTTGTTCATAAAATTTTTCATAATCTTCTTGTTTTAAAGAAGCTTTTGATAATCTCCATAAAGCATTAGCTTTATTGATTTGAGAAATTTTTAATTCTGTTTTTCCTTCTTCTTCGCCTTCTTTAGCAGGGATATATTCTTCTTTTTCCATAAAGATTGGAAATTGAATATGATTAGAATATTTTTCAACTATATTTTCAATTTTGTAAGAATTTAAAAATTCATCATCTTTTAAATAAAGCGTTATGATAGTACCTTGCTCTTGTTTGTCTGCTTCTTCTATTTCATAGCCCTTTGCATCAGAACTCCAAAGATAAGCTTTATCATCTAAGGCTTTTTTAGTCAAAACTTCGATTTTTTCTGCCACCATAAAAGCTGAATAAAATCCAACACCAAATTGCCCTATAAGCTGAGAATCTTTTTTCGCATCTCCACTTAAATTTTCTAAAAAATTTTTTGTTCCGCTCTTTGCTATGGTTCCTAAATGATTGATTAAATCATCTTTATTCATACCAATACCATTATCGCTAATGCTTAAAGTTTTTTTATCTTTATCAAGTTTAATTTCTATTTTTGGTTTAAATTGAAGGTTTTTATATGCATCATCACTAACGCTTAAAAAATTTAGTTTATCAAGAGCGTCACTTGCATTTGAAATCAACTCTCTTAAAAAAATTTCTTTATTAGAATATAAAGAATGTATCATAAGTTGCAAAAGTTGATTGACTTCAGTTTGAAATTGCATATCTTTTCTCCTTAATTAATTTTTAAGGAGATATTTTAGCAAAAAAATTAAAATTAAGAGTAAATTTTAAATCTAGATATTTTTTAAAAGATAGAGAATTTGGCTTTTAAAAGAAATTTTTATCAATATTTTTTAATCAAATAAGATTTTATAAAGTATTTTTGAGATTTATGGACAATAACTTTTTTAATTAAGATATTTTATAGTGATTATTAAAATTTAGTTTTTATTTTATAATTTTAAATTATTTAAAAATTAAAAGACCAATCCATACAGCAAATAGGTAAAAACTTATATTAAGGAATATATTAAGAATTAAATTTAAATAGCACCCATTTTGTAAAAATAGTAAATTTTGATATGAAAAACTAGAAAAAGTAGTAAAAGCACCTAAAAATCCTATGTTAATAAAAGAATTTAAATAAGGTGAAAAATATCTATTTTGTAAATAAGAATATAACATTCCCAAAAAAAATGATCCTAAAATATTAACAAAAAGTGTTCCAAGATTAATAGAATAGGGTAAAAATTTGTTTATTAATTCGATAAAAAGCATTCTAAAAATAGCACCTAAAAATCCTCCAAGCCCTACAATTAAAAGTGTATTTAACATAATTTAAGGTTATTTCTTTCTTTATCAAGAAGCTCTTGCATTTTTTTACGTGTATTTTCAAGCCATAATTCATCACTAGTATCAACTAAATCCATACAAATAATTTTAAGAATCCCCTTATTTGCATTAAAACTTTTGGTATCTAAAATTTTTGCAGAATCTACAATAAGAATAGGTTGAATTTTTAAATTTAATTTTTGTGCTAAAATTTTGGCTCCACTTTGGAATTTAAGCAATTTCTGGGTTCTTGATCTTGTTCCTTCTGGAAATATAGCCAATACTCTATTTTCATTTAGTCTTTGTTCTGCTTCTTTTAATATTTTTATTAACTCCCTTGGGTTTTTTCTATCTATACAAAGGAATTTAGGCTTTTTCATTGCTAATTTAAATACAGGAATTTGAGCTAATTCTTTTTTTGCAATCCAAGCTAAATTTTTAGGATAAATATCTTCTAAAGCGATAATATCTAAAGTACTTTGATGATTCATAAGTATCATAGAAGCTTGTTGATTGAATACACCTTTAAGTTCTATTTTATAGGGAATAATATATTTTTGAGTTTTTGCCCAAAATTTACGAATTTTCCAAAGTTTTTTTTGAGATGATATAAAACAAAAGCAAAGTAAAACTAAGCTTACGCTTAAAATAAAAAAGATCCAAAAATATAAAGCTCTAATTTTTTGCAAGATCTTCATTTTCTACCCATCCTATTTTTCCATCTTTAAATAAAACCTTTATATATGGCTTTCTTTCTCCTAAAATTTCAACTTTTTCATTGTTATTAGTTGTGTAAAAATAAGTTGACAATTCAGTCGGCAAAATTCTAGCTTTGGCATTAGCTTTTAAAATTCCAATTTTTGTTGAAGTGTCTATTAAAAATCCAGAGATAAAACAAATTAGCGCAAAAACTAAAATAATGTAATTTTTTTTAAAAACAAAGCAAATTCCTAATAAAAAAGCAATAATCCAAAGTCCATATTGTTTATAGATATTAAAATCTTTATTAGTAGGATTTAAATCACTTTGTGTACTTATACTATCTTCGCTAACTTTTATTTTTAAATTATAGTTTTGAAGTTTTTTTTCATCTTTATTAAAATAAGAAAAAGAAAAAATATTTTTATTTACAGGAAATACTGCATAATAATAAGCATTAGAAGAATTAAAATCTCCTTTTAAATTTTCAATACCTTGTTTTTCTATTCCTTTTAAGTAAAAACTTTTAAGATTGGTATTAGTAGCATTTAATTCCATAATCATAATTACATTTTTATCATCAAAATAATTTGTTTTAATCTTTTTAATTTCAAGTGAGCTTGCAACTAAATGAGAAAAATTATTACTACTTGGCGTATTTTCAAATTTTATAGGATTTATAGCAATATTAGCTTTTTGGAAAAAAACATTATTGCGACTTAGCTTGATAATGATTTGTTCTAAATTAGCATTAGAGGTTTTTGCCTCAAACCATAATGTTGCTTCATAAACATCATTTTTTCTTTCCCATTTAACATCAGGATTTAAAAACAAGAGATCATTATTTTTGATAAATTCAATATGAAAATTAAAATTGGTATTTTCTGTAGTTTTAGCATAGATTGTTATAGGAAAAACTTCTCCAACATAAGCTTTATTTATATAATTGCCAGTAATTAAAACAAGTGAGCTTTGTGGGATGAAAGGATCTTCAATATTTTTTTGATAATCTTCGCTTTCATCGCTAGGAGCAATATTTTTATAAATTTTTTGCTCTTCTTCTGGAAGATTTTTAAGTTCTATTTGTAAATTATTTATATTATCTTGCGCTAGGACTTTGATGATTAAAAAAGAAATGAAAAAGAAAAATCTTAAAAAAGCAATCAAGAAATAAATCCTTTTAAGATTTTAAGCCCTATGTCGCTTCCTAAGATATTTTCGCAAAATCTTTCAGGATGAGGCATAAGACCAAAAATTTTTTTATTTTCATCACATATTCCTGCTATATCACATAATGAACCATTAGGATTATTTATATATTTTAAAAGAATTAAATCTTTATCTTCAAGTTCTTTTAAATCATCATCAGTGGCAAAGTAATTTCCTTCTCCGTGTGCAATAGGTAATGTAATAATCTCTTCTTTGTTAAAATATCTCAATAAGGCATTTTGATTTGAAATTATTTTTAATTTTTGATTTTTTGAAATAAAACTAAGACTATTGTTTGCTTTTAAAGCCCCTTTTAAAAGTTTTAATTCTAAAAGAATTTGAAAACCATTACAGATTCCTAAAATGTAACCGCCTTTTTTTGCGTGTTCTAATATAGCCGGTATAATAGGAGCAAATTTTGCAATTGCGCCACATCTTAGATAATCTCCATAAGAAAATCCACCGGGTAATACAACCAAATCAGTTTGAAATTCTTTTTCTTCATGCCAAATGATTTGTGTTTTTAAATTTAGTTTTTCAAAAGCATATTGAGTATCTAATTCACAATTAGTTCCAGGAAATCTTATAATAGCTACTTTCATATAATAATCTCATAATCTTCTATAACGTCATTAACTAAAAGTTCTTCACACATTTTTTTTACTTCTTTATTTGCTTTCATTTTATCATTTTCATTAAGTTCAAGAATGATTTGTTTTGCCATTTTAACATTGTTTACATTATTAAAATTTAGAGCATGTAAAGCTTTTTGTATAGTTTTTCCTTGAGGATCTAAAACACCTTCTTTTAAAAAAATATTAACAACAATTTTCATAGTTATCCTACAATTCTTCTAAGTATTTCTTCATAGCCTATTTTAACATTTCCTAGATCTTGTCTAAATCTATCTTTATCAAGCTTTTCATTGGTATTTTTATCCCAAAGTCTGCAACTATCAGGACTAATTTCATCAGCTAAAATAATTTCTTGATTTTTAGAAAGACCAAATTCTATTTTAAAATCTATTAGTTTTAAATTTCTTTGATCGAAAAAATCTAATAAAATCGTATTAATTTTTCTTGCCAATTCTTTTATAGTTATAATTTGATTTTGGTCTTTAACTAAATTTAAAAGTAAGCAATGCTCATCATTGATAAAAGGATCTCCAAGTTTGTCATCTTTTAAACAAAATTCTACTAGAGTAAAGGGGAGAACCTTTCCTTCTTTTATACCAAGTCTTTTACTTAAAGATCCTGCTGCAATATTGCGAATTAAAACTTCTATAGGAATAATTTGACATTTTTTAATCAGTTGTTCATTATCACTAATAGCTTTTACAAGATGAGTTTTAATACCATTTTTTTCTAATAATTCGAAAATTATAGTACTTATTTTACAATTTAATTTACCCTTACCTTCTTCTTTGCCTTTTTTTTCTGCATTAAATGCAGTTAAATCATCTTTAAATTCCGCAATAAACAAGTCATCATCTTGTGTTTTGTAAATTTTTTTACCTTTACCTTCATAAAATAAATCTTTTTTCATTGACTTACCTTAAGATTTAAAATTTTAATTGTATCAATCGCTGTTTTTAATTGGGCATCTTCATTAATTTGTTTTGATGTAATTAAATTTTTATCATCTTTATTTTGATTTTTTAAATCTTTTTGCTTATCAAGTTTTTCTAATTCATTTTCAAGGTGTTGTTTTAAATCGCTTTCTTTAATAGTAAAACTATTTTTATCTGTATTTACTTTTCCTGGAAAAATTTCAATATCTGGTTTAACTCCTATAGCTTGGATAGTTCTACCGCTTGGCAAATAATATTTTGCTATGGTTAATCTTAAAGCTTCATTTTGATTAATAGGAATAATTTGTTGAACACTTCCTTTACCAAAGGTATTTTCTCCTACAACAATAGCTCTTTTTAAATCTTGCAAAGCCCCACTGACTATTTCACTCGCACTTGCACTTCCTCCATTGACTAGCACTACTAAAGAGGCATTAGAAATTTTATTTTTAGCATCTGCTTTATATTCTTGATTTTCTTCTTTTATGCGTCCTTTTTGAGAAACTATTATCCCTTTATCAACAAAAAGATTAACAAGACCTACAGCTTGATTTAATAATCCTCCAGGATTATTTCTTAAATCTAAAATAACTCCATTTACTTTTGGATATTTTTTAAGTTCTTTGCTAGTTTTCTCTACAATATTTTTATCAAAATTTGTAACTCTAATATATAATATATTTTCATTTTCTATAAGTTTTGAATAAACACTATCAACCTTTATAATATCTCTTGTTAAGGTCACATTAAAAGGCTCATTTGCCCCTTTTCTAAAAATTGTTAAAGTAATTTTAGTTTTTGGTTTTCCTCTCATTTTATCAACAGCATCGTTAAGCGAAATTCCTAAAGTAGCTTCATTGTTGATTTTTAAAATAATATCTCCTGGTTTAATACCTGCTTTATCAGCTGGAGTTCCCTCTAAAGGAGAAATAACAGTCAAAGCTCCATCTTTCATACCAACAGTGATTCCAAGCCCTCCAAATTCACCATTAGTTTGAATTTTCATATCATTGAAGTCTTTTTCATTTAAAAAAGAAGAATGTGCATCAAGATTATTTAAAAGTCCGGAGATTGATTTATCTACTAAATTGGTAATATTTATATCATCGATATAATATTGCTCGATGATTGCTAAAGTTTTAGTTAATTTTTCCAAAGATTGAAGACGTTGCTGTATTTGCTCATTTGTATTGTTTGTTTTAGCTTCTAAAACATTGACTATAAAAAAACAAAAGATTAAAGATCCTATAAAGCCACTTATTAGGGCAAAAATTCTTTTAGCTTTCAATTTTAAACTCCAAATTTTATTTATTATTTTTTAATTTTAATAAACTTAACTTAAAGAATCGTAAATAAATCAAGAATATATCTAGAAAAACATAATTATTATATAATTGTATTTATAGTATTTATATAAATAAAATTAATAAAAATATATAAATAAACTTGACATAATATGACTAAAGTTATATAATAATCTAAAAAATGAAATAATTAAGGATGGGTTATGGCAAATATACAAGATTATTTAACAGATTCTATGCTTTCAAATCTTGAAAGTGCAGCATCTTTAGCGATATATTCTAAAAATAATGAAGTAGTTCCTTTGCATCTTTTATGGGCTTTAACTGTAGATAGTGCTAGTATTTTAAATCAAATTTTAAATAAATTAAATATTTCTAAAGAAGCTTTAGAGCTTGAGATTAAAAGCAAAATTTCAAATCTTGCAACAAGTTCAAATGTAACAAAAGAAAATATTAAATTTTCTAATGAAATAGTCAATTCTTTAGAAAATGCCAAAGGTTTAATGAGTGCTAATGGAGATAGTTATTTATCTGTAGATATTTGGCTAATAAGTGAGAGTGAAAAAGAACCTATTAGAGGAATTTTATCTAAATTTTTAGATATAAAAGAATTTCAAAAAGAGTTGCAAAGTTTAAGAGCTGGACGTAAAATAGATAGTAAAACAAGTGATGAAACTTTAGATGCTCTTAATAAATTTGGTATTGATTTAACTCAAAAAGCTATTGAATCAAAGCTTGATCCTGTCATAGGTAGAGAAGAAGAAATAGAAAGATTAATGCAAATTTTAATTCGAAAAACCAAGAATAATCCTATTTTATTAGGAGAACCTGGTGTTGGAAAAACTGCAATTGTAGAAGCTTTAGCACAAAGAATTGTTAAAAAAGATGTTCCAACTTCTTTGCAAAATAAAAAATTAATTGCTCTTGATATGAGTGCATTAATAGCTGGTGCAAAATATCGTGGTGAATTTGAAGATAGATTGAAATCTGTTGTTAATGAAGTAATTAAAAGTGAAAATATTATACTTTTTATTGATGAAATTCATACTATTGTTGGAGCTGGGGCAAGTGAAGGTAGTATGGATGCGGCAAATATTTTAAAACCGGCACTTGCAAGAGGTGAACTTCATACTATAGGAGCAACAACTTTAAAAGAGTATCGTAAATACTTTGAAAAAGATGCTGCTTTACAACGTCGTTTTCAACCTGTAAATGTTGGTGAGCCAAGTATTAATGAAGCTTTGGCAATGTTAAGAGGTATTAAAGAAAGACTTGAAATACACCATAATGTAAGTATTAATGATAGTGCTTTAGTAGCTGCTGCAAAACTTTCTAAACGTTATATTGCAGATAGGTTTTTACCTGATAAAGCTATTGATTTAATTGATGAAGCTGCAGCTGAACTTAAAATGCAAATAGAAAGCGAACCAAGTTCTTTAAGAAAAGTGAGAAAAGATATAGAAACTTTAGAAGTTGAAAATGAAGCTTTAAAAATGGAAAATAATGAAAAAAATCAAAAAAGGCTTGAAGAGATAACTAAAGAATTATCTAATTTAAAAGAAAAACAAAATACTTTAAATTCTCAATTTGAAAACGAAAAGGCTGTTTTTGATGAGATAAGTTCAAAGAAAAAAGAAATTGATCTTTTAAGAAATGAAGCTAATTTGGCTAAAAATAAAGGAGAGTTTCAAAAAGCTGCTGAGCTAGAATATGGTAAAATTCCAAGTTTAGAAAAAGAGCTTTTAAATGCCGAAGAAAAATGGAAGAAAATGAGTGAAAATGGAGTTTTGCTTAAAAATCAAGTAGATGAGGATTTAGTAGCTGGAATTTTAAGCAAATGGACAGGCATAAGTGTGCAAAAAATGCTTACTTCTGAAAAAATTAAATTTTTAGAAGTTGAAAAACATTTAAAAGAAAGTGTCATAGGTCAAGATAAAGCTTTAGCTGCTTTAGCAAGAGCTATAAAGCGCAATAAAGCAGGGCTTAATGCAGACAATAAACCTATAGGAAGTTTTTTATTTTTAGGACCAACTGGAGTAGGAAAAACAGAGTCAGCTAAAGCTTTGGCAAAGTTTTTATTTGATGATGAAAAAGCAATGATTCGTTTTGATATGAGTGAATTTATGGAAAAACATAGTGTATCAAGACTTTTAGGAGCACCTCCAGGATATATTGGACACGAAGAAGGTGGAGAATTAACTGAAGCTGTGCGTCGTAAGCCTTATAGTGTGCTTTTATTTGATGAGGTTGAAAAAGCTCATAAAGATGTTTTTAACATACTTTTAGGTATTTTAGATGATGCTAGAGCAACTGATAGCAAAGGAGTTGTAGTTGATTTTAAAAATACCATTATAATCTTAACTTCAAATATTGCTTCTTTGGCTATTATGAATTTAGATGGCGAAGAAAAAGAAAATGCAATTAAAAACGAATTAAAAAATTTCTTTAAACCAGAATTTTTAAATCGTTTAGATGATATTATTACCTTTAACCCTTTAGGAAAAGATGAGGCTTATGAGATAGTTAAGCTTCTTTTTAGAGATTTGCAAAAAAATTTGGCTAATAAAGGGATTAAAGCAGAGCTTAGTGAAGAAGGAGCACTTTTGATTGCAAAAGAGGGTTTTGATCCTGAATTTGGAGCAAGACCTTTAAAAAGAGCTATTTATGATATGATAGAGGATAAATTAAGCGATATGATTTTATCTGATAAATTGAATGAAAACGATAGTATTTTAATTGATACTAATAATGATGAAATAGTGATTAAAAAAGTATAAAAGTAAATACTTTTATACTTTTTTATAAAAATAAATTATAAATACTATGCTTAAGTGATAAAATATAATTAGATTTTAATTTATTTTTTTAGAAAAATATTTTAAATTTTTAAAAAATTTAAAATATTTTCAACTTTTTGTTCTAAATTACCAAATTGATTATTATCTATAATTAAATCTGGTTTTGGTTCATCATATTTTAAGTCAATACCTACAACATTATTAATCTCTTTATTTATTGCTTTGGTATAAAGATTTTTTTTATCACGTTTAATAAGCTCTTCAAGTTCGCATTGGATATAAATTTCACAATAATTTTTTAAAGTTTTTCTATTATAATCGTAAATTTCTTTAAACATTGAAATTGTACTTACTATAACTATCATTTCTTGAGAACTTAAAAAATGGGCAAATTGAGATCTTTTTAACGCCATATTAATGCGTCCTTGTTTATCATAATCGTAATTTCCAAGTAAATCTCTTAATTCATCTCCATCAAGATAAATAATATTTTTATATTTTAAACACAATTTTTTATATAAAGCTTCAGCAATATAACTTTTTCCACTTCCTGCTAAACCTGTTAGCCAAATAACTAAGCCTTTGGAAAAATCCGATTTTTCTTGCATTAAAAATCCTATAATTTTAAATATTTTTATAAAATTTTATCAAAAAAATAATAAAATAAACTTTCATTAAAAAAATATACAAATGAAAATAAATTAAAAGAAGTTTATAATGTATAAAAGATTTAAAACAAGAGAAATTAAAGTAGGCGATGTTACGATCGGAGGAAGTGCTCCAATTTCTGTGCAATCCATGTTATTTACTAAGACAAGAGACATTGATAGCTCATTAGATCAAATTAATCGTTTATATTTTGCAGGAGCCAATATAGTGCGTTTAGCGTGTTTAGATATGATAGATGCTAGAGCTTTAAAAGAGATTAAGCAAAAAAGCCCTTTGCCTTTAATTGTTGATATACATTTTAATCATAAACTAGCTGTTTTTTGTGCTGAATTTATTGATGGTATTAGGATAAACCCTGGAAATATAGGTTCTAAAGAAAATGTAAAAGACGTAGTTAAGGCGTGTAAAGAAAGAGGCATTCCTATACGCATAGGCGTAAATCATGGATCAATTGAAAAGCAATTTAGTGATAAATACGGATATAATGTTGATGCTATGCTTGAAAGTGCTCTGTATAATATTAAACTTTTGGAAGATTTAGACTTTTTTGATATTAAAATTTCTATGAAAACTTCAGATGCACAAAAAACTATAGAAGCTTATGAAAGATTAAGACCACTTTGCGATTATCCTTTTCACTTAGGTGTTACTGAAGCCGGAACTAAATTTCATAGTACAATAAAAAGTTCTATTGCTTTGGGGAATTTACTTCTTAAAGGTATAGGTGATACAATAAGAGTTTCAATGACAGGAGAGCTAGAAGAAGAAATTCGCGTAGCAAGAGCAATTTTGCAAGATAGTGGTGTGCAAAAAAGTGGAGTAAATATCATCTCTTGTCCAACTTGCGGGAGAATTCAAAGTGATCTTATAAAAGCTATAAAAATAGTTGAAGAAAAAACTAAACATATCAATAAACCTTTAAATATCAGTGTAATGGGTTGTGTTGTAAATGCTTTAGGTGAAGCAAAAGGGGCTGATGTTGCCATAGCATTTGGTAAAAACCAAGGACTTGTAATAAGACATGGAGAAGTGGTGGCTAAATTAAAAGAAGATCAACTTGTAGAGAGATTTTTACTTGAGGTTGAAGATGAAGCAAAACAAAGGGAATAATATTAAATTTAAAAATAAAATTAAAAGAGAATAAATCAATTTTTAATTTCAAGTATTTTAAATAATTACACAAGATTAAACTATCTTGGTAGGTATATAATTTTATTTTTTTGCTTTTTAAGAAATATTTAATTATAAATTATATTTGAAAAAATGATTATAAAGTATTAAATTTTATATTCTAGACTAGTAAAATTTCTTGCAATTTTAAGAATGTATTTTTTGAGCAGTTTAAAATATTATTTGGTTTTATCTTTGGATTTTAAAGAAAAACATTTAACTTATATTATCTTTTAAATAAGATTTTTAGAAGATTAAAGTAAAAATTTATCTTAGCTATTCTTTTAAAATATTTCAAATATTTTGATAGTATTGATTATATTCTTAAAATAAAATGTTGAATCTAACTTTTACACTTTAAATTAGAAAAATAAAAGTTATTTTTATATTTTTAAAATTCTATGATTTGGGTTTTTACTAAAATTATTTAAAGTAGCTATAATTCCTAAATTTATGATTGTTTTTAGATATTAAAAATGAGATGATAGAATAAAAACTTTTGAAACAATAAATTTTTTAGTCTGGATTCTAAGTCTTAAATATAAAGAAATTTGAACCAAACACAAATAATTATATTAGTTAGGAAATTTTGACGAAGATATTTTTATAGCATTTAGAAATTCTTTTTTTAAATATAAAAATATCTTTTTAATATAAATAATATTTTATAGAAAATAATAATTTTTAAAAATCAATCTTGAAAACTTTTATATTTATCCAATTTTTAGAAAATTTTTGTAAGTAAAAAAGAAATAAAAAATTAAAACATATAATTTCTTTGAATATTTTTATAATAAAGATACATAAAAGCATCTTTTTTATTTGAAAAATTATAAAAATTAATAAGTCTAAATAATCTCACCCACCACCAATAAAATATTTTTCAACATCATCAAGCAATTTTTCACATACTCTAGAATCTGTATTTTTTTCAACAACTAAATTAATATAAGTCTTTGTATCTCTAAAACTTCCTGCTGATTTTGAATTTTCTCTAGTAAGTTTTTGATTATCTTTTGTGTATTCTATGGTAATATTAAATTTTAAAGCAGCACTAGCTTCTCCTAAATTTGTTTTTACCAAAACATTCATTTGTGAAGCTTTTGCCAAGGTAGCTTGAGTTTTTGAAATAATTTCTTTAAAGCGTTGACATGATTTTATAAGTGTTGAAATAAATTTATTATCAAGTGCTTCATAAGCTACTTTGAGTTTATTTTTAATATCTTTTGTGCTTTCTTTTTCTGGAGCAACAAAAACCATATAAAAACCAGTTTTAATTTGCACATTATCTGTTTTGGCATCACGTCCGCTAGACATAACTTTAACATAAATAGCATTATCAAGATAAACACGATCTATCATAGGACCATAAATTTCATATTCTTTTTTACGCACTATAACTTCTCTTGCTAAAACATTTAGTTTTACATTAGCATCGTGGATTACAGGCTCCATTTCTTTTTTTATTTCGAGTAATTCTTTTAACATTAAAATTCCTTAAAATTGTCTGCTACGTAAAGATTTATTATAACAATATTTTTCTTACAAAATTTTTATTAATCAAAGTTAAAGTTTTTTAGAATTTTTTCATAAGCAAAGAATTTATCATTATAATTTTTTATATTAAATTCGCCACAAAATTGATAATTTAATTTTTTAAAAAGCGAATTCATAGGTAAATTTTTACTTAATGTATCTGCTCTTAAGCTTAATTTATTATTTCTTATAGCAAATTCTTCGCAAAAATTTAAAAGCTTAAAACCAACTCCTTGTCTTTTGAAATTTTGATTGACTGCTAAACGATGTAAATATAGAGCTTTATTATTAAATTTAGGATTAAAATGTACATCTTCGTATTCTTCCATAAAAAGTTCATTGATACAAACAAAACCTAGAATTTGTTCTTTTTTGCGACAAATATAAAGATGATTTTTATCGATATCTTGAGTAAAGATTTCAAAATTTGGATAGTTTTCATTCCATTGATGAAAGCCTAATTTTTTCATAGATATTAAAGCGTTTTGGGTTATTTTCAATATAGAGTCTAAATCTTTTAAAGTGGCTAATTCTATAATTAGCTTTTGCATTCATCTCCTTTTATAATAAAATATTAATTTTATTATAAAAATTAAATTTTAAAATAAGTTGAAGATGGGTAAAGTAAAATTTTTTAATTAAATTTTGTAATTTAACTAAATTTTATCAATATTTGCAAAATATCTATTTTAAATAAAAAGTCATACTATTCATCTATTATTTGAGTTATTGTAGTTTTTATTTTAAAGATTTAATAAAATTTATTTTTTAAAGATTTAAAAAATAAATTTTATATTTATAATGTATAGTTTATGTATTTTAGTATTATAGATTACGTAAAAATATTTAGTATAAAATATATAAAATGTAAAATAATTATAAATTAATGATAATTTGCGTTTATTTAAAATACTTGATTTTGTATGAGTAAAATAATTTAAATCTTTTATTTCATGCTGTAAATCCATGATTTGTGTTTGTAATTTCAGTAGCCATTGTTAATATTTTCTTCTAGGTTTTGTTCATGGTTTCTTGAAAAAGTAGAAAATGAAGTTAAGGGTTTGTTTTTATATAATAGTTCAAATTTATTTCTGCTTCTTGCAATATTTCCATAGTAGTTAAACCATTTTCTATTTGCTTTTTTAATTTATGCTAGATAAAATTTTACCATTTTTTCTTATAGTAACACCAAATTCATTAGATCTGACATTCCTAAAATTTTGATTGCATTTGGATAATTAGCATTCATAACATTCCTTTTTTGGTTTTTTAATTATAAGTATAAAATATTTTGTCTTATAAATATAAAAATTAAGATGAGATTTTAGCAATAGCAAGATATTCTCTGCGAGGCTCATAGAAAAAAATGATTTTCTTGAGATTATTTTTTTAATTTATGATTTGTAATTTTTATGCATGCCTAAAAATATTTAAATAATTATCTTATGTATTTTTATTATAATTTCACAAAATAAATATCATGATTTTACTCAACAAATGAATAGTAATTTATTAGATAATAAATTTAAGAAAGGCATAAAATGGAAAGAAATGAATTGCAAAGCTTACAAGAATTAAAAGAAGAAGAAAAAATAAAAATTTTAGATCGTGCAAGTAATGGTATATTAGAAAAAGAAAATGCAGATTTTCTAATAAAACTTATCGATAATGCAGAAAATAAAACAGAAGTTTTAAAAATATCAGCTCTAGGTATGACTTATAAAAGAACAGGGTTTCATTTTGATGTACGCTTGGAGAAAAACGAAGGACAAACAATAAGATATTTAAAAAAGAATGAAAATCTTAGTTTTGATCAAGGTGGAATTACTCATAAACTTATAATAGGCGATAATTATCCTGCTCTTTTAAATCTTTTAATTAACTACAAAAATAAAATTAAAGTAATTTATATAGATCCACCTTATGGAAAAGATGATTTAGGTGAATTTGCACAAACTAATTACAATAATGCGATCACAAGAGATAATTTGCTTTCCATGCTTTATCTAAGATTAGTATTAGCAAGACAACTTTTAAAAGATGATGGCGTTATTTTTTGTAGTATTGATGATAGAAATCAAGCTTATGTCAAATGTTTGTTTGATGAAGTTTTTGGGGAGGGAAATTTTATTTTTTCAGCACCAAGAGTAATAAAAAAAGGTGGTAAAAGCACCAATACTATTGCAAAAAATCATGATTATATAGTTTCATATGCTAAGAATTTAGATCTTATGGATAATTTTTCTTTAGATGAGCGAAATACGGATAAATTTATATTAGAAGATGAATATGTAGAAAAGCGTGGAAAATATGCACTAACTCAAACATTAGATTATAGTTCTCTTCAGTATTCAAAAAATATGGATTATCCGATTGAAATAAATGGAAAAATATTTTACGCAGGAAGTGATTATGAGAAATATTTAGAACGTCAAAATGGAAAACATGGAAATACAGATTGGGTGTGGAGATGGTCAAAGTCTGCTGTTGAGTGGGGAATAGAAAATGGATTTATTGTTATAAAAAATAATAGAATATATACTAAATCTTATGAAAAATGTCGTAAAAAAAATGGTAAAAACGAAATTGAATATATAGAAGGAAAATCTTATACTACATTGTCGTTTTTAGAAAATGAAAATTCAAACGATAATGGAAAAACAGAATTAGATCTTCTTTTATCAAAAGATAACTCTAATGCTCCTTTTAAAAACCCAAAACCTAGTGCTTTAATAATAAATTTATTAAAAATGGTATCATTTGGTAATATGGAAAATAATAATGATATCATTCTAGACTTCTTTGCGGGTAGTGGAACTACAGGACATGCTGTTTTGGAATTAAATAAACAAGATGGTGGTAATAGACAATTTATTTTAGTTACTAATAATGAAATAACAGATTTAAATCCAAATGGAATTGCCTTAGATGTTGCTTCAAAGCGTTTAAAAAGAATCATGAGTGGAGAATGTTATGATAAAAGTAAAGATTTTAAATGGTTAGAAAAAAATACTCCTTATGGAGATAGCTTAGAAGTTAGTGAAATTCAAAGTATTGCTTCAAGCGATCATTCAGTTTTTGAAAAAATAGATGAAAAACTTTATGGAAAAGGTTTTGAAAATATCCATGATAAAATAGAATGGATATGTAAAGAATTTGAGCTAACTTGCAGAAAAATAGAAGGTGAATGATGAAACAAGAAATTATAGAACTACAAAATGAAGCTGTAAATTCCTTGTTTAATTTAGCTATGCAAGGGAAAGAAAATATCACCTTAAAAGCACCCACTGGAAGTGGTAAAACATACATGATGGCAAGTTTGATGAATAAAATGCTAGAAATCGATGATGATTTTATCTTTATAGTTTCTACTCTCTCTAAAGGAAATTTAGCAGGACAAAATTTTGAAAGTTTTGCAAATTTATCTTTAAATGCTTTTACAAGATTAAACCCTTTTTACATTAGTAGTGGTGCAGAAAATACAAAAAATACAGAATATAGTCTATATATTGACATAAATCATAATGTGTTTGTTTTACCTACCTCACAATATACTAAAGCAAGTAGAATTAATAAAGAAAAAAGTTTATTAGTATTTTTAGAAACTTGTAAAAATCTAGGTAAAAAAATAATTTTAATAAGAGATGAAAGCCATATAGCTACAAATCAGCTAAATGAGTTATCAAATTATTTTACTCAAGTTATTAATTTTTCAGCTACTCCTAAAAATGATCAATTTGATGTTTGTATATCAGAAAATGACGCTGTTAGTGCAAATTTGATTAAAAAAGTAGAATATATAGAAGATGAAGAAGATTTAGAAAGTGGATTAAGCAAAGCTTTAGATAAATTTAAAAGCATTAAAACAATTTATAATAAAGAAGGGATAGTACCTGCTTTTATAATACAAATTTCTAATCAAAGTATTGCAGAATATGAAATGAAAATCATCAGAAAAGTTATAGAAGAAAAAGATTTAAAATGGGTATGCTTTGTAGAAAAAGAAAATGGCTACGAAAGTAATAGTAGATTAGAAAAAGTAAAAAATAAAAGCCTGTGGCAAAACTATGTTAAACAAAATGATTTTCCTATTGATGTTGTAATCTTTAAAATGGTTATAACAGAAGGCTTTGATATGCCTAGAGCTTGTATGCTTTATCAAGTTAGAAATTCACAATCTAAACAACTTGATGAGCAAGTTATTGGGCGTATAAGGCGTAATCCTTGTTTAACATATTTTGAAAAATTAGATAAAAATACTCAAGAAATTTTTAGTACAGCTTATGTTTATGGTATAAAACCTAAAGAAGATCAAAATAAGCCCACAAAAGTGAAATTAAAGGGTGAAATTAATAAAGGTTTATTTGAAAACGAAATAATCAAAGAATTTGCTCCATTTAAAATCACTGCTCTTAAAGAAGTTGCTTTAGATGATATAGATATATCAGATTGTATTAACAATGATATAGAATACTATAACGATTCTATTTTCAAAGCTTATAAAAAATTTCAATCTTGTAGTGATAAAGTAAAAGAAAAACAAAGAGATTTTGTTACAGATTTTAATAAATGGTTTGTGTTTAATGCTAATTTAGATAATATCAGCAATAAGGTAAGTTCTGTTGTTGAAGATTATGAAAAATATGGAGAAGTAATTGAAGTTCAATTAAGAGATGATATTTATAGTTTTTTTAATGGTAATGGAAAGCCTATTATAATCAATGATTGGATTTGGACTAACGAAGAAGAAGAATTTCAATTTGATAGTGAAGCTGAAGAGGAATGGTTTAAAATTCTTAGCAAAATAAAAAATAAATGTTGTAAAACTATAGAAATTGATGGCGAACTAGTTTATTTATTTGGCAAGAATTTTATAGATAAATCAAATATTAAATTTGATTATTATCACACAAGAAAACACACAAGTTATCCTGACTTTATCTTTAAAGATAAACAAAATAAAATTCATATTTTTGAAGTAAAAAGTGTAAATAAAAGTGATTCTTCAAATATAGATGAGATTTCATACAAAGAAAAAATTAAAAAACTAAAAGAAGCCTATATTTATGCAAGTAGAAAAACAGGATATGTTTTTTATCTTCCTGTGAAGATCAATGATGATTGGAAAATATGGAAATGTGAAAATGGAGTGGTTAAAAAAAATATAAATAAAGAAATGTTTGTTGAATCTATGAGAGGTGAAAAGCAAGGTAGGTTATTTTGATCTGGCAATTTGATAATCTAAAAAAGGTTGCTGATTTTATGGATAATTTTCCACAGAAAGTAAAAAGAAAATTTTATAATCTGTTTCAAGTTATGAAATATAAGGTTTTATACTCTTTTTAACGAAATTAAAAAGAGTATAAAAATAATCATGAGAAATAAAATAACCCTGCCATTAAATAATATATTTATATTCCCAAAAATTCTAAATCATTTAAATAATCATCATATCATTGTAAAAGTTTTCTTTTTTACATAATGGCTGCTTTTTCTCTTTCATAAGAAAATTTTATTTGGTTAAGTTCTTTATGCGTAAAAACACTTTCAATAACTTTTTCGATAATATTTAATTAAAAGCTCTGCCTTGTATTGAGAGTAAATAGTTCTAAATGTAACTCTAAAATCATGAGAACTAACTTGTCTATGCCACATTTATTTTTTGTCTCCTAAAAATTTTAATGATCTTGGCCTATGCTATCTCTATTAATGTGTTCTTGTAAGGTTTGTGTAAAAAAACGAAATCACTAATTTCTCTGCTAAATAAAAATTGCTCTTTTAATACTTTAATCATTGTTTGGTAAGTGGAATTTCATGTGTAATTTTGTTTTTGTTTCATTTGCTAGTATAGTTTAAATTTATTTTTCAAAATCTATATTAGCCTATTTTAGCAGTATTAAAAGATCTATTGATACTAAATGTAAATATAGAGCCCTTTTTATTTATTTTTTATTCTATTATCTTGCTTTAGATCCTGAATAAATTCTTTTAAATCTTGATTGAATTAAACCAGGATATTTTGTATCTATGTTGTGGTTGTTTTGAAATCTTTTAGGAGAAGTAAAGTTATCTTTTAAGTCATATAATTTCCTATAATTTTTACATCCAAATTGCATAAACTTGGTATGAGGTATTTTTTCTACTATTTGCGTAATTTTTTAAATAGCTATCACTAAGGTATTTCTATATAAAGAATAAATAAGTTTTTAATTTATATTTATCATTTTCATTTTTTTAGCAACTGTATATCTTTAGATTTTTCAAATTCTTTTAAAAATTGAATAGCTTCTTTTCTAGCTTTAGCTACGCTATAAATTCTTTCTCTAAATTCTTTAAATTTTGTGTATTTGTTATCAATTTTAATACTAAAAGTTTTTTTGACCACTAGGATATACAAAAGTATAAAGCTCTTTTAGATTACCTACGCTTTTTTATATTGTTTATCGCTAGGTTTTAAATTTCTAATATCTTTATTTTGTAAGCTTTGTTTTGCTATGTTCGCCATTATTTTCCTTTAAAGAACTCTATTAGGTTTTAAACCTTAATAATGACCTTAATTAATTGAAAATAATTATAACACAAAAGAAATTAATTGAAATCAAAAATCATTTAGTTTGTTTATGTATAGTATTTTGAAAGCATTTTTTTGGAAATTAAAGAAATCGAAAGAAATAAAAATGGTGGCTCCGATTGGACTTGAACCAACGGCCACTACCATGTCAAGGTAGTGCTCTACCAGCTGAGCTACGGAACCATATGGTGGAGCATAGCGGGT
Organism: Campylobacter sp. TTU_617; assembly: GCF_016599045.1. Classification (GTDB taxonomy): domain Bacteria; phylum Campylobacterota; class Campylobacteria; order Campylobacterales; family Campylobacteraceae; genus Campylobacter_D. Next base: position 57,003 of record NZ_JAENKV010000004.1, on the reverse strand, counting down.
TCGAACCGCTGACCCCAACGCTGCCAGCGTTGTGCTCTCCCAGCTGAGCTAATGCCCCTTAAAATTTAAAATTCTATCGTAATATTACTTTTTTTTGGCTGAAAATGAAAATCGAATTAATATTTTTTAAATATTTTGATAAATTAAAATGTATATAAAATTTAATAAGTTATAGAATTCAAAAATAATTCATTCTTAAAAATTTAAAATCACTATAATATAAAATTAATTTAAAAAAGACAAATTACTTAATCAATGCTAGAATGTCTTTTTCGTATTCTTTTTTACCAAGATCAAGTTGCCCAGAGTAGTAAAAATATTTAGCTAAAACTAAAATTCCTATATGAAATTCTTTTTTCTTATCTAAAAATTGTTTGATGTGTTTATGTGCGTTATGGATAATTTCCAATGCATCTTTGGGATGATTATTAAAATGATCAATCACTTTAGCTAAATTTTCATTATCAATTAAAGCAAAATGATAATTTGGTTTTAAAGATCCTTCCATAAACCAAGTTTCACAAGTCATTTTTGGAGTCAAAACTAAAGAATTAGAATTCATCGCCCATTTTAAATTACTTGCTACGTCATTGCCTTCTAATGAAATTATAAATTTATATTTCATCTGTTCTTTTTTACTTAAAAAAGATTTTTTCCATTGATTAGGTTGTTTTGAAGTATCTCCTATATCGCAAAATGTTTTATTAAAATAAGAGTGAAAAAAATTTTTTCTATGTTCTTGATATACAGCACCCCTAAAAATCGCTATATCTTTTTTATTTTCATAACTTATACCATCCTTTAAAAAACAAAAATGTCTATTTTTATCAAGTTTTAATAAAATATTATTTTTATTATTATCTTCTAGTGGTCGTGATTTACAAATAGTTGGACTTTTGAAAGTATATCTTATATCATTAAAATCTTTATCCCATAAAAATCCATCTTTGAAGTATTTGCTAATTTCATAAGCATCAAAAGCATAAGAAGTTTTTTTAAAAGGAAATTTTCCTATTTTTTCTTTTTTTGTTGGTGTAAAAAATTGATTTATTTTATTATAATACTTAACTCTAGTTTGTATATTTTCTAATTCTTTAGTGTTGTATTTTAGAATTTCATTAAAAATTTTATTTAAATTTATTTGGAAAAAATATCTTGGTATAAATGATATGCTTATACCCTTTAAATTCATAAATAATCTTGATTGAAGCATTATAAAACCATTACTTTTTCCGGCATTCTATCAAAAAAAAAAAAAACAAATTCAAGTGTTGCTTGGCTGATTGAAAAATTTTAATGAGTATTTGAAGTTTTAATTAAATGGCAGACAGGAAGGGATTTGAACCCTCGAAAGCTTTTAACTTTACACGCGTTCCAGGCGTGCTCCTTAAACCGCTCGGACACCTGTCTAAAAAAGCGATTATTATAGCTAAAATTTTATAAATAAACAAAATCAGAAAATTTTTAGAAAAAAAAGCTATAATTCTTTTTTGTATTTTAAATTTGCTTTTTTAAGTCAGGGTAGCTCAGCTGGTTAGAGCGCTGGTCTCATAAGCCGGAGGTCGGGAGTTCAAGTCTCCCCCTTGACACCAAATCTCATTTAAATTACTACTCTTAAATATACTTTTAAATAAATCTAATTTTTACTTAAGAATTTTTATAATTTATCTATATTAGTTTTAATATAAAATTAAACAAAAACTTATATTGATGTTTTAATAAAAGCAAGTTTTTAAAATTTTTAGAATAAATATAAGTATTTATTATATAAAATATCTTAGCAAGTAAAATAAATCTAAAATATTTTTTATAATTAATTCTTTTAAAGAATTAAAAATTAAAGAAAATTATAAGATGTCTAAAGGCTAAATGATGCATAGTGATTTGAAAAATTTGGATTTAAAATATATTTGGCATCCTTGCACACAAATGAAAGATCATGAAAATATACCTTTAATTCCTATAAAAAAAGCAAAAGGAATATGGCTTTATGATTTTGATGATAAAGCTTATATGGATTGTATAAGTTCTTGGTGGGTAAATCTTTTTGGTCACTCTAATGCTTATATAAGTAAAGCCATAAAAGATCAACTTGATGTTTTAGAACATATAATTCTAGCTGGTTTTTCGCATAAGCCTATTATAAAATTATCTTCAAGACTTTGCTCACTTTTGGGAGATAAATTTAGTAAATGTTTTTATGCAGATAATGGTTCTTCTGCAGTAGAAATAGCTTTAAAAATGAGTTTTCATTATTTTTTAAATCAAAATAAAAGAAAAAATAAATTTTTATCTTTAAGCAATTCTTATCACGGGGAGACTTTGGGAGCTTTAAGCGTAGGAGATGTATCACTTTATAAGAAAACTTATACTCCTTTATTGTTAGAGTGTTTAAATACTCCTGTGCCTTTGGGTGAAGACTTTGAAAAAGAATTAAATATATTAAAAAATATTTTAGAAAAGCATTCTAACGAGCTTTGTGCTTTTATATTAGAACCTTTAGTGCAATGTGCAGGAAATATGCATATGTATAAGGCTGAATTTATAGATGAGGCTATAAAACTTTGTCGTTATTATGGAGTACAAGTTATTTTCGATGAAATCGCAGTTGGTTTTGGACGCACAGGCACGCTTTTTGCTCTTGAGCAATGCAGACAAAAACCGGATTTTATTTGTCTTTCTAAAGGGATTACTGGAGGTTTTATGCCTTTATCTGTAGTTGTAACAAAAGATGAAATTTATAATGCTTTTTATGCTCCTTATGAAGCGCAAAAAGCTTTTTTGCATTCTCATAGCTATACGGGAAATGCTTTAGCTTGCACAGCTGCTAATGCTGTTCTTGATATCTTTGAAAAAGAAAATATCATAGAAAAAAATAAAGATTTAAGTTTTTTCATTAAAGAAGAATTTGCTAAATTAAAAGAATTTGAGTTTTTGGCTAATTTTAGAACTTGCGGAATGATTAGCGCCTTTGATATCATAAAAAGCAAATATCAAAGAGCAGGGCTTGAAGTATATAAAAGGGCTTTAATTAAAGGTTTGCTTTTAAGACCGCTTGGAAATACTATATATTTTATGCCTCCTTATATTGTTACTAAAGAGCAAGTTTCTTATGTAGTGCAAAGTTTAAAAGAAATTTTTAAAGATTTTTAAGAAGAGTATTCATTTGTTTTTGAAATTCTAAATTAATAAGATTTTTTGCATCTAAAAACTCTAAATTAATGATAGGAATTTGAGAGTAATTTTGTATAAAATTATCTTGTAAAATATCTTTTTGTCCCATCATTGCAAGAGCTATGATATCAATAGATCTTTTTTTTAAGGCTTCTATACTTAATAAAATATGATTAATGCTACCAAGATAGTATTTTGCCACTAAAATAGTAGGAAATTTAAATGTACTCATAAAATCTATCATAGTATAATGTTCATCTATAGGAGAAAAAAGTCCTCCAGCAATTTCTATAAGTAAATTTTCACTTTTTGGAATTTGAATTTCAAGACCTTTAAAGGTAAGATTTTCTTTGATTTTTCCAAGATGAGGAGAAGCTGGAGTTTTTAAAAAAATACCCTCTTTAAAAATTTTAGTTTTTGGACAAAGCTTAGCTATTTTTTGGCTATCTGTTGGTGTTCCTGCTTGAATTAATTTAAAATAATCATAATCAAAATTTGCACAAAAACTTGCACTAAAATGAGTTTTTCCTACATCTGTATGAATTCCACTGATATAAATTTTCATTAATTTCCTAAAAGTTTTAAGCCTATACTTGAAGCTAGAATTAAGCCAAGAAAGAAAAATTTTAACATATTTTTACTTTCTTTAAAAAATATAATTCCAACGATAACACCACCTCCAGCACCAATACCTGTCCATATAGCATAGGCTACTCCCATAGAAATTTCACGCATAGCTAAAGAGAGAAAACTAAAACTAAGAGAAAATTGAATCAAAATAATAAATAAAAAGATTTTTTTACCTGTATTAATTAGTTTTTTCATAGCTATAACGCCTATGATTTCCATACAACCTGCTAAAAATAAAAAAAACCAACTCATTTTATAACTCAATCTTTATTTTCTTTACTTATAAATTTAAGACCTATAACTCCGCTAAGCAAGGTTAAAATAAGTATAATTTTAAATAAAGAAAAATTTTCCTTAAAATAAAACATTTCAACTAGCACTACTCCAGCTGTTCCAATTCCTACAAATACAGAATAAGCAATGCTAACTTCAATCTTTTTCATGGCAATAACCGCACAAGCAAATGAAATGCAAATTCCTACACCTGTTAAGATATATAAAGGCAAGGTATTAGCGTATTTTAGACCACTTACCCAAAAACATTCAATGATTCCACCTAGAATCACTAAGCTCCAAGCAAGATTTAAACTAATTTGCTTTTTCAAATTTATCCTTTTTGAAAATAAATATTATATACTAAAAATATCATCTAAAATTAGCGTATTTTTCTTTTTCTTTTTTTGCTTAATTTAAAAATTTTAGAAGCACTATCTTCAAAGAGTTTTTGATCTATAATTTTATCTGCAACACTTCTTGCCCAAATTTCATCAAATTTTTCTCCGTGTTTATTTGCTGAAGTGGAAAAAAGCCAATCCCATTCTTTTAAAAATTCTTCGTGTGGATGATCTTTTATAATGCGAATAGCTTTTAAATTTGGATAAATAAAAGTTGTTTTTTTACTTTTTCTTATCAAATTTTTAAAATATTTTGGCACTCTTGCGAGTTTTTTAAGTTCATCAAATTTAGCTGTTGTTATAATGCAAAATTGCTTTTGATCTCTATTTTTTAAAGCATTAAGCTTTTCTAAATTTTTACTTAAAAATCCCGCCGTTGTATCAGTTTGTGCTAAGTAGATCATAATATTTTATACTTTAAGCCATTCTTGTAAACTTTTAACTTCTAAATAACTCTTATCTTGTATAGCTTTTATGCTTTTTGCTCCCGCAAAAGCAGCTCTTAAATTTGTAAAATAAGGAGTTTTAAAACGTATAATATTAGCTCTTATTTTTCTTGTATCTTCTTTAAAACTATTTTCATCACTTGTATTAATAACAAGTTCTATTTCCCCATTTTTTAACTTATCTTCAACATTGGGGCGTCCTTCTGATATTTTATAGATTAACTCGCACTCAAAACCATTTTTAATAATTTCTTTATAAGTTCCACTTGTAGCCATAAGTTTAAAACCGAGTTTTGAGTATTCAGAGGCGATTTTTTTAGTATATTTTTTATCTTCATCTTTTAAGGATATAAAAATACTTCCTTTTTCTGGAAGATTATTAGATGAGGCAATTTGAATTTTAGCATAAGAATTAGCAAAATCTTTACTAATCCCCATTACTTCACCAGTTGATCTCATTTCGGGTCCAAGTTCTAAATCACTTCCACTTAGCTTAGAGAAAGGAAAAACAACACCTTTTAAATTGATTCTTTGAGATTTTTTAGGTCTTAAAATTCCATTTTTTTCTTTAACAATTCCGAATTTATCATAAAAATTTAAAGCCTCTTTTAAATTTCCTTGCCACATTACACGTGTTGCCACTTTTGCTAAGGCTATGCCTGTTGCTTTACTTACAAAAGGAACGGTTCTACTAGCTCTAGGATTTACTTCTATAATGTAAAGCTCATTTTGATAAAGAGCAAATTGTATGTTTAAAAGCCCTATCACTCCTAAATTTAAAGCTATATCAGCTGTTTTTTGTATGATTAATTCTTGTATTTTTTCATCGATATTGCAAGGTGGTAATGAACAAGCACTATCGCCTGAGTGAATTCCAGCTTCTTCGATATGCTCCATAATTCCTGCTACATAAACATTTTTACCATCGCAAATTGCATCAACATCAAATTCGCTTGCATTATCTAAGAACTGATCAATCAAAATAGGGCTTTTATTGCTTAATTTAACAGCTTCTTTAACATAAAGTTTTAATTCTTCTTCATTATGGACAATACGCATAGCACGCCCACCTAAAACATAGCTTGGGCGTACTAAAACAGGATAACCTATTTCATTTGCTTTTAAAATAGCTTCTTCTATGCTATAGGCTGTGCCATTTTTAGGCTGATTGATTCCAAGTTTTACAATAAATTCTGAAAATTTTTTTCTATCTTCAGCAAGATCAATGACTCTAGCATTTGTCCCTATAATCTTAGCTCCAAAAGCACTGAGTTGTTTAGCAAATTTTAAAGGAGTTTGCCCTCCAAAATGAACAATAATACCATCTGGTTTTTCTTTTTCTATTACAGCTCTTAAATGTTCAAAATCAATAGGTTCAAAATAAAGCACATCGCTAATATCATAATCAGTTGAAACAGTTTCTGGATTGCAATTATACATTATAGTTTTTATACCCATATCCTTTAAAGCAAAAGAAGCTTGAACACAAGCATAATCAAATTCAATCCCTTGTCCTATCCTATTTGGTCCCCCACCTATAATCATTACCTTTTTTTCTTTTTTTTCTTTTTTGTTTATGCTTTGAGTGAGTTCTAAAACATTAAAACTAGAATAATAATAAGGCGTAATAGCATTAAATTCACCTGAGCAAGTATCTACTTCGTGAAATTCGGTTATGATATTTTGATTGACTCTTGCATAATAAATATCATTTTGACTTAATTCTAAATTATCTTTTGTATTTATTAAATGTGCAATTCTTTTATCAGAAAAACCCATAGTTTTAGCTTTTCTTAGTAAATTTTTATTGTTTAAAATATCCATATCTATTTTTTTCTCAAAATCAATAATTTCTTTGATTTGATTTAAAAACCAAGTATCTATTTTAGAATACTCATAAATTTCATTGATATTTAGACCTTCTCTAAAAGCCTCAGCTATATAAAGAAGTCTTTTTTCGTTAGCATTTCTTATATTAAAGACAAGTTCATTTTTATCTTTGATATTGATTTCATTAAATCCATCATAATTTTTTTCAAGTGAGCAAAGAGCTTTTTGTATGCTTTCTTTAAAGGTGCGTCCTATGGCCATAACTTCGCCAACGCTTTTCATAGAAGTCCCTAAAATTTTATCTGCTTTAGGAAATTTTTCAAAAGCAAAACGCGGAATTTTAGTTACTATATAATCAATTACAGGTTCAAAAGAAGCAGGGGTTCCCGTAATATCATTTTTAATTTCATCTAAACTAAACCCTACTGCTAAAAGTGTAGCTACTTTTGCTATGGGATAGCCTGTTGCTTTACTTGCTAAAGCACTTGATCTTGAAACTCTAGGGTTCATTTCTATTACTATCATTCTACCATTTTCAGGATTTATGGCAAATTGAACATTTGATCCTCCAGTATCTACTCCAATTTCACGTAAAATTTCAAAAGAAGCATTACGCATAGCCTGATATTCTTTATCAGTTAAGGTAAGGGCAGGTGCTATAGTGATACTATCTCCAGTATGAACTCCCATAGGATCTAAATTTTCTATTGAGCAAACTATAATGCAGTTATCGAATTTATCACGAATAACTTCCATTTCATATTCTTTCCAACCTAGTAAGCTTTCTTCTATTAAGATTTCACCTATAGGACTTAAAGATAGTGCTTGTTGGGCAAGTTCTTGAAATTCTTCTAGATTATAAACAACCCCACTTCCAGCTCCGCCTAAAGTAAAAGAAGAGCGTATCATTAAAGGAAAACCTATTTCATCTATAGCTTTTAAGGCTTCATTGTAATTATAAGCATACATAGATTTTGGAAGATCCATACCAATTTTTTTCATACTTTCTTTAAAAATTTGACGATCTTCTCCTTTTTTGATTGCCTCAGGATTAGCTCCTAAAAATTTTACTTTTCCTAAAAGTCCGCTTTCATAAATTTGCATTGCAGCATTTAAGGCAACTTGACCACCCATAGTAGGTAAAATAGCATCAACTTTTTCTTTTTTGATAATGCTTAAAATATTTTCTTTAGTTATAGGTTCTATATAAGTTGCATCAGCAAAATCAGGATCTGTCATAATGGTTGCTGGATTTGAGTTTATAAGTACGACACGATAGCCTAGTTCTTTTAAGGTTTTAATAGCTTGAGTACCAGAATAATCAAATTCACAAGCCTGTCCTATGATAATAGGGCCACTTCCTATAAGTAAAATGGTATTAATATCGTTTCGTTTTGGCATAAATTTTCCTATCATTATTTTTTATAAATTATAGCAAATCTTAGTTTTTTAAAACTTGAAATTTAAATTATTTTTATTTTAAGCTTAAATTCACAGGGGGGGGGTATAATCATTTTTTCAAAAATAAAACAGCAAGAGAAAGAATGAAGAATTTAATTGTAGCGGGTAATGGTCCTAGTTTAAAAAATATTGATTATAAAAGATTACCAAAAGATTATGAAGTTTTTAGGTGTAATCAATTTTATCTTGAAGATAAATATTACCTAGGTAAAGACATTAAGATGACTTTTTTTAATCAAAGTTTTTTCTTAGAACAAATTTATACTGCTAAAACTCTTATAAAAAATAAAGAATATAAAATTGATAATTTTATTTGTTCTAATTTTAAACTTCATAGTATTTATGAAAATCATTTAAATTTTATAAAGTATTTTGATTATTTTTTTCCAGATGCTAATTTAGGCAGTAGTTATCTTGAGAAATTAAAAGAATTTAATGCTTATATTTGTTATAATGAACTTTATAAGGATAAACGTATAACTAGTGGAATTTACATGTGTGCTGTTGCAGTAGCTTTGGGTTATAAAAAGATTTATTTGAGTGGAATTGATTTTTATGAGGGTAATATAGATTTTTCAACAGGAAAAAATGTTTATGCCTATAATGCCAATAAACAAAATTATAATAAATTAATAGGAGAAAATAAAGTTCCATCTTATTTTCATAGTAAGGATACTGATTTAAAGGCTTTAGAATTTCTTGCTAAAACTTATAATGTTTCATTTTTTTCTTTAAACCCAGAATCAATTTTAGCTAAAAATTTTAGTTTAGCTCCATTAACTAATAATTCTTTTATACTTTTAAAAAAGACACAAAATGCCTTAGATGATATTCTTATCCCTAAAGAAACTCCTTTTATAAAGCTTTATTATGATAAAGTTCTTCAGACTAAAAACCCTAATCAATTAGAAATTAAAAAGAAAAATAAAATTAATATATTTTCAAATGTTAAAAATAATTTTAACCAACGTTCAGCTAAAGAAAGAATTCAAAATCATCTCTCATATAAATTAGGTAATGTTTTAATTGATTTAAGAAATTTAAGTGATTATATTAGGTTACCTTTTATATTATCTTATATTATTTATAGACATTTAAAAGATCAAAGACGCTATAAAAAAAGAATCAAACAAAGTCCATCATTAAAATTACCGCCTTTGGAGTCTTATCGTGACTATAAGGAAGCTTTAAAAATAAAACGAACTTTAGCTTATAATTTAGGCAGTATTTTAATTAAACATCCTTTTACTTTTTTATTTAGAATTAAAAAAATTAAAAAAGAATGGAAAGAATAATGCAAATAAAAATCGAAAATTTAACTATATCTGAACAAAATTCTCCTTTAGTTATCCCAGAAATTGGTATTAATCATAATGGTAGTTTAGAGTTGGCAAAACTTATGGTAGATAGTGCCAAAAGAGCGGGTGCTAAGATTATTAAACATCAAACTCATATTGTTGAAGATGAAATGTGTGTTGCAGCTAAAAATGTAATCCCAGGAAATGCGAATGTGAGTATATATGAGATTATGCAAAAGTGTGCTTTAAATTATAAAGACGAGTTGGCTCTTAAGGAATATACTCAAAAGCAAGGACTTGTTTATCTTAGTACTCCTTTTTCAAGGGCGGCTGCAAATAGACTAGAAGATATGGGAGTTAACGCTTTTAAAATAGGGTCTGGAGAATGTAATAATTATCCACTGATAAAACATATTGCAAATTTTAAAAAGCCTATGATTGTAAGCACAGGAATGAACAGCATTGAAAGTATAAAACCAACTATAGAAATTTTAAGGGCTAGTGAAATTCCTTTTGTATTGCTTCATACAACCAATCTTTATCCAACTCCTATGAATCTTGTAAGATTAAATGCTATGCTTGAACTTAAAAAAGAGTTTTCTTGTTTGGTGGGGCTTAGTGATCATACTACTAGCAATCTTGCCTGTTTAGGAGCTGTTGCTTTGGGTGCTTGTATGCTTGAGAGACACTTTGTAGATACTATGGATAGAAGTGGTCCTGATATAATTTGCTCTATGGATGAAAGTGCTTTAAAAGAGCTTATAATTCAAAGTGAACAAATGGCAATAATGCGTGGTTTAAATGCTAAAAAGAACGCAGTAAAAGAGGAGCAAGTTACTATTGATTTTGCTTTTGCAAGTGTTGTTAGTATAAAAGAAATTAAAAAAGGTGATATTTTTTCTTTGGAAAATATTTGGGTGAAAAGACCAGGGGTTGGTGGGATTAGAGCTAGTGAATTTGAGAGTATTTTAGGCAAAGTTGCTTTAAGAGATATTGCAAAAGATGTGCAGTTAAAATATGAGGATTTTCAATGAAAAAAATTGTTTTTATTACGGGAACTAGGGCTGATTTTTCTAAAATTAAATCTTTAATGATAGAGATTGAAAAATCAAATGAATTTGAACTTTTCGTCTTTGTTACAGGGATGCACATGAGTAAGAATTTTGGATATACTGCAAAAGAAATCTATAAAAGTGGATTTACAAATATTTATGAATTTATTAACCATGACAAATACTATCAAATGCCAGCAGCTTTAGCTTCAACTATAGACGGTTTTTCTAAATTTGTTAATGAAATAGAACCTGATTTAATTGTAGTGCATGGAGATAGAATAGAGCCTTTGGCTGGAGCTTTAGTCGGAGTATTAAATAATATTTTAGTTGCTCATATTGAAGGGGGCGAGTTATCTGGAACTATAGATGATAGTATAAGACATTCTATCTCAAAGTTAGCTCAAATTCATTTAGTCAATGATGAATTAGCTAAAAAACGTTTAATACAACTTGGAGAAGATGAGAATTCAATTTTTATTATAGGCTCTCCTGATTTGGATATTTTATCTGATAATTCTATTAGCATTGAAGAAGCTAAGGCTTATTATGATATTACTTTTAAAAACTATGCTATAGCTACTTTTCATCCTGTGGTAACAGAGCTTGAATTTATTAAAGAGCAAAGTGAAAAATTTGTAAATGCTTTAATTAAAAGCAAGAAAAATTATATAGTGATTTATCCTAATAATGATTTAGGCTTTGAGTTTATTTTAAAAAGTTATGAAAAACTTAAGAATTTATCTTGTTTTAAAATTTTTCCATCTTTAAGATTTGAATATTTTATTACTTTATTAAAAAATGCAGATTTTATTATAGGAAATTCAAGTTGTATTTTAAAAGAAGCTGTTTTTTTTGGAGTTGATGGAATAAATATAGGCTCAAGACAACAAAAAAGAAATGGTTTAAAGAAAGTTATACAAAGCTCTTATGAAAGTGACGAGATATTAAAAGCTATACAAAAAGTAAAGAAAAAAGAAAAAACTATTTATAAAAAAATAAAAGAAAAAAGTAGTGCTAAATTTATAAAACTTTTAAAAAGTGGGATGTTTTTTAAAATTTCTAAACAAAAAATATTTAAAGATTTAAAAATATAAATATAGAATTAGATCATAATTGAAATTAAAAAAAATGTAAAATAAACTAGTAATTTTTTAAAATTAAAGGATAAAAATGTCAAATAAAACTTTGGCTTTAATTCCTGCAAGAGCTGGATCAAAAGGTATTAAAAATAAAAATTTAGTTCTTTTGGCTAACAAACCATTAGTTTATCATACTATTAAAGCTGCTAAAGAAGCAACTTGCATTGATAAAATTGTTTTAAGTAGTGATGGAGACGAAATTTTAACTTATGCAAGGAGTCAAGGAATTGATACCATTGAGCGTCCTAAAGAATTGGCGCTTGATAATACTACAAGTGATAAAGTGATTTTGCATGCTTTAGAAATATATAAAACTTATGAAAATATAATTTTGCTTCAACCTACATCACCTTTTAGAACAAGTAAACATATAGATGAATCTTTTTATCATTTTATGCAAAAAAATGCTAATGCACTTATCAGTGTTTATAAAGAGGATAATAAAATTTTAAAAGCTTTTACTATAGATGAAAATAAAAATTTAAAAGGAATTTGTAATGATTTTTATCCTTTTATGCCAAGACAAAAACTTCCAAATGTTTATATGGGTAATGGGGCTATTTATATTTTAAAAATTAAAGAATTTTTAAAAAATCCTAGTTTTTTACTTAAAAATACTACTTATTTCGAAATGGATAAACAAAGTAGTTTTGATATAGATACTTTAGAAGATTTGAAAAAGGCTAATGAATTTTTTAAAAATTTTGATTTTTATTAAAGCCATTTTTTAAGACAATTAGTCTTTTTAATTTGTAAAAAAAGGTTAAATATGCCTCAAATCTCTATCATACTTCCAACCTTTAATGTAGAAAAATATATAAAAAAAGCTTTAGATAGTTGTATAAATCAAAGTCTTAAAGATATAGAGATTATTGTAGTAGATGATTTAGGAAGTGATAATAGTATAAATATAGCTAAAGAAGAAGCTTTAAAAGATAAAAGAATTAAAATTATTCACAATGAGAAGAATTTAGGAACCTTTGCAAGTAGAAATGTAGGAGTATTAAACTCAAGCTCAGCTTATATAATGTTTTTAGACCCTGATGATACTTTAGCTTTAAATGCTTGTGAGTTAGCTTTAAAAGAGATTAAAGATTTTGATTTGATTTGTTTTGATGCTTTAGTACATAGAGTAAATACCAAACAATTTTATCGTTTTAAACAAAATGAAAATTTTAATCAATCTGAGTTTTTGAATTTTTTACTCCAGCAAAGACATTTTTGCTGGAGCGTTTGGGCTAAACTTTTTAAAAAAGATATGATATTTAAAGTTTTTCAAAAAATAAATCCTTATGAAAAATTAAGCTATAGCGAAGATATGTTTTTTTGTTATATGTATTTTATGCAGTGTGAGAAAATAAGAATCTGCAAAGAGCTTGTTTATTATTATGAATTTAATGAAAATGGACGCTATGAAAGTAAAAAATTTTTATATCAAAATTATTTAGATAAGCAAAAAAGTTTTAAATTTATAAAAGAATTTTCTTTGGAATTTAAAAATGATATATTTCATAAGAATTTATTTGAAATTTTAGAAAAAGAGCTTAATGATTTGAAAAATAGATTAGATAGAATAGTTTAGCAATTTTTTAGCTTCTTTGATTACGATATCAGGAGTTAAGTCTTTCATACATTTATGGTGTTTTAAGGGGCAAGTTTTTTGCATACAAGGCATACAAGCTAAATTTAAATGAACGATTTTAGCATTTTCATTTTGCCAAGGCGAAGTTTGATTAAAATTTGTAGATCCAAAAATAGCTATAGTTTTTACTTTATATACAGCTGCTATATGCATACTACCGCTATCATTGCTAATAAATAAATCACAAAATGCTATATTTTTACAAAGGCTATTTATACTTGTTTTAGAACATAAATTTTTTACTTTAATACCATCTTTTTTTAAAATATTTTCTATGCTATTGCAAATTTCTTCTTCGCTTTTTACTCCAAAAATAACAATTTTATGCGTTTTAGCAAATTCTTTTGCCACTTTAGCAAAATAATTAGCTTCCCATCTTTTTGCACTTCCATAATGAGCACCTGGATTTAAAGCTAGAATTTTTTTATCATCTTTTAAAGTAATATTGCATTTATATTTTGGCAAAATAGGAAGTCTTAATTGTGTTGAATTGGTTTTAAAATTAAAACTTTTTTCTATGAAATATAAATATTTTAAAACCTGATGTTCATCTTTATTTTGTTTTTTATTAAAATAAAATCTTTTTTTACTTTTAATTAAATTTAAAATAATTTTACTTGAGAATGCTGATCTAAATGAGATGGCAATATCGCATTCTCCTATAAGAGATCTTTGTTTTAAAATATTTAAATATCTATGTTTTTTATCTTCTATGATTGTTTTAGAATTTTTTATATTTTTAAAAAGTTCTATACTTACAAAGGAACCATAAAAAATAATTTGAGCTTTAGGAAATTTTTCAAGTAAAGCATAAATAGCTACACTAGACATTACAGCATCTCCTAGCCAAGTAGGAAGATTTATAAAAATTTTCATTTTACGCCTTAAGATACAAATCTTTATTAAAACTTCTAAATCTTTTATGGAAGAAAAAATACTCATCAGGTTTAAATTTGATCATTTCTTCGCAACATTTTGCCTGATAAGAGGTTAATTCTTCTAAACTTTTAACATCTCCATCAAGGGCTTTAAAGCATTTTATATGATATTTATTGTCATTGCCTTGATAAATAAAAGCAGGTAATAATAGAGCTTTAGTTTTTTTTGCAATTAAACTCGCCCCAATTAAAAAATTGACTTTTTTATTGAAAAAATCTATTTTTATCCCTTCATTATCAGAGCAATCTTGATCTGTTAAAATTCCTAATGTTCTTTTTTCTTTAAGAGCTTGAAACATTTTTTTAATCCCACCTTTTTTATCAATTAATTCTATATCAAATTGAGTGCGATTTTGGGCTAAAATTTTATCCATTTTTTTGCTATCTAATTTTCTTCCTACTATGGACATGGCTCCAAATTTAGCAGAAAATGCCAAAGAACAAAGTTCCCAATTTCCATAGTGAGCTGTTGTTAAAATTAAAGCTTTATTTGAATTTAAGGCATTACATAAAAGTTCTTCATTATCAAATACAACTTTTTTAAGAATTTTTTCTTTATTAGTATTTTGATTTTTAATGCAATCAAGTCCAAATTTGGCGAAATTTTGATAAATTTTTAAAGCAATTTTCTTTCTTTCTTTTGAACTTTTTTGTGGAAAACAAATTTTTAAGTTAATATCAATAATTTTTCTATGTTTTTTATTAAGACAAAAAACAAT
Organism: Campylobacter sp. TTU_617; assembly: GCF_016599045.1. Classification (GTDB taxonomy): domain Bacteria; phylum Campylobacterota; class Campylobacteria; order Campylobacterales; family Campylobacteraceae; genus Campylobacter_D. The sequence continues at coordinate 41,997 of NZ_JAENKV010000004.1, read as the reverse complement.
AAATGCTATATTTTTAGCAAAAAAATCTAAAATAAAATTTGGAAAAATAAAAACAATAAATTTTAAAATATAATAAATCATAAGATAAAGATTATCTTTATTTTTCATTTAATAATTCCTTAGTAATTTCAAAAATATCTTGTGCATCAATATTTTCAATACAAAAATCATTTTTATCAATATGCTTAGCATCTAAAATTTTCTTTTTTGCATCAATAATTTTATTAACTTCTGTTACAAAAGCATTTCTTTGACTTGGTGTTGCTCCAAAAATAGTTATAGAAGCTTTATTGAGAGCAAAAGCTAAATGAGTAGGTCCGCTATCATTTCCTATAACTAAATCTACGGCTTTTGTAAGTGCAATTAATTCTTGTAAATTTAAATTTCTAAGTAGAACAATATGATCGTTTGGATAAAAATTTTGAATTTCTTTTGCAATTTCATATTCTTTTAAATTTCCCCAAGCAAGAAAAATTTTTGAATTTGCTATATTATCGTTAATTTTTTTGCAAAGTAATGCAAAATTTTTAGCTGGATAAATTTTATTTTTTGCGCTTGATCCAACGTGTATAAGTATATTATGTTTGTTTTCTTTTAGTTTAAATTCTTGTATAAGTTTCTCTTTGATAATATCATCAGCATAAAAAACATCTTTTTTAAAAAAAAGATTTTTTATATCAAAATCCTCATTAAATACAAAAGAAATTAAAGCCAAATAACGCACAAAGACGTTTTCATTATAATTAATATTTAATTTTTGATTATAAAAATTATGAGCAAAACTTTCTTTAAGGCTATTTTTACTAAAACCAAAGTTATTTTGATTTAAAATTCGACTTATGATAGCTGATTTAATAAGCCCTTGTAAGTCTATTACTACATTATAATTATTTTTTCTTGCTTTAAAAAGTATTTTTAGTGTTTTTGAAATTTTTTTATTTTTTAAAGGTAAAGGATATATTTTATCAATTAAAGGATGATCTTTTAAAATATCTTTAAATCTTTCATCAACAAACCAATGAATTTCTATATCTTTTTTAAATTTTTTAATAAATTGTAATACTATAGCACTTTGGATAATATCCCCAAGTGCTGATAACCTAACAATTGCTATTTTCATTAAAAACCTAAAATACTAAAATTTTGTTATGATTTTATCAAATTTATTTAAAAAAGGGTTAAAATGAATCAAGAAGGTTATATTTGTATTTTTGATTGTGAAAGTATCCCAGATACTGAACTTATAAGAAAAACTTTAAATTTAAAAGGAAATGATTTAGAAATTTCTAAAAAAGCTTTAGAACTCCAAAAAGAACAAACTTCTAGCGAATTTTTACCCTTGCCTTATCATAAGATTGTAAGTATTTGTGCAGTTATAACAAATAGTTTTGGAAAATTTATTAAAGTCAATAAAATTGATGGCGATGATGAGCAAAGTATGATTGCTAATTTTTTTAAATTTATTGATAAGTATGAGCCAAAATTGGTTAGTTTTAATGGTAAAAATTATGATATGCCTTTACTTGTTTTAAGAGCATTAAAATATAATATCAAGGCTAATACTTATTTAGATACCATTACAGATAAATGGAATAATTACAAAACGCGTTTTTCTGAAAATAAACATTGCGATTTGTTTGAATCTTTTGGATCTTATCGTGGTTTAAAACTTGATCTTATTTGTGCTATGGCGAATTTACCTGGAAAATATGAAATTCACGGCAATGAAGTTCTTGATTTATTTTATGAAAACAAATTAGAAAAAATTCATGAATATTGCGAAAGCGATACTTTAAATACTTTTATGTTATTTTTAAAATACGAATTTATTAAAGGTAATATCAATGAAAATGATTTTATTGACTCTTTAAATACAATGAAAGAATTTCTTATACAAAAAAAACAAGATCGTTCTTATGTTGATATTTTTATTAAAGCAAGTGAAGATGAAATTTCTAAAATAAAACTTAGCATTTAATCAAATATACTAGAATATTATTTTAAGTAAAAAAAGGAATAAATGATGAAAATTTTAATTACTGGTGGAGCAGGTTATATCGGATCGCACACTTTAAGACAATTTTTAAATACAAATTATGAAATTTGTGTGTTAGATAATTTATCTAAAGGAAGTGAAATTGCAATTAAAGATTTAAAAAGTATTAGAGACTTTAAATTTTTTAAACAAGATTTGAGTGATTTTAAGGCTATTAAAGAACTTTTTAAACAAGAAAAATTTGATGCAGTAGTTCATTTTGCTGCGAGCATTGAAGTATTTGAAAGTATGCAAAATCCTTTGAAATATTATTTAAATAATACGGCTAATACAAGCAATCTTATACAGACTTGTTTAGAAAATAATGTTAAAAATTTTATTTTTTCTTCTACTGCAGCAACTTATGGAGAACCTCAAACTTCTGTAGTAAGTGAAAAAAGTCCTTTAAATCCTATTAACCCTTATGGAAGAAGTAAGCTTATGAGCGAAGAGGTTTTAAAAGATGCTAATATGGCTAATCCTTCTTTTAAATATTGTATTTTAAGATATTTTAATGTTGCGGGTGCTTGTATGGATTTTAAATTAGGACAACGTTATCCAAAAGCAACTTTACTTATAAAAGTAGCAGCAGAATGTGCTGCCAATAAACGTGATAAAATATATATTTTTGGAGATAATTATAATACCAAAGATGGAACTTGTATAAGAGATTATATTCATGTAGATGATATTTCAAGTGCTCATTTATCAGCTTTAGAATACTTGCAAAATAATGAAAGTAATATTTTTAATGTAGGTTATGGTCACGGTTTTAGTGTAAAAGAAGTGATTCAAACTATGAAAAAAGTAAGCGGTGTAGATTTTAAAGTAGAACTTGCTCCACCACGTACAGGAGATCCTAGTGTTTTAATTTCAAATGCAGATAAAATTCGTTCTTTAACATCTTGGAAACCAAGATTTGATAACTTAGAAATAATTTGCAAAAGTGCTTTTGATTGGGAAAAACAGTGTTAAAAAAACTTTTTTTTATTTTAAATAAAAAAGATAAGAATTTTTTATTTTCTTTGTTGGTTTTTTCTATTTTTATTTCATTTATGGAAACTTTTGCTATATCTTTAATAATGCCTTTTGTTACTTTAGCCAGTGATTTTTCTTATTTTGATAAAAATGAATTTCTAATTATTATTAAAGAGTACTTAGCTTTGCCTACTTATAAAATCATTGTTTATTTTGGATTAATTTTAGTTTGTTTTTATATAATACGTGCTTTATTAAATTCTTATTATTTCCATCTTTTAGCAAAATTTTCCAAAGGAAGGTATCATAGTATATCTTATAAAATTTTCTCAAAATATCTTCATATTAATTATGAGAATTTCACACAAAAAAGTCATTCTGAGTTACTAAAAAATGTCACAGGAGAAGTTTATAATCTCAGCACAATGATCTCTTCTTTTTTGCTTATGATGAGTGAAATTTTTGTTGTTTTATTGCTTTATATTTTGCTACTTTTAATTGATTATAAGATTACTTTAGCTTTAAGTATTTTTTTGTTTTTAAATGCTTTTATTTTAATGCGTATTCTTTCTCCTCTTGTTAAAAAAGCTGGATTAAGGCGTGAAGAGGCAATGAAAAATTTTTTTGAAATTATTAATACAAGTTTAAATAATTTTAAATTTATTAAATTAAAAATTAAAGAAAGAGCGATTTTGAAACTTTTTGAACAGCAAAGTAAGAATTTTAGTAAAGCAAATATAAGCAATGAAAGTATTGCCGCTTTGCCAAGAATATATCTTGAAGCCATTGGATTTTGTGTTTTGATTTTTATCGTTGTTTTTTTGGTTTTTAAAAATGAAGGAGATATTTCTAATATTTTAGCCACTATTTCTATTTTTGTTTTAGCGCTTTATCGATTGATGCCTAGTGCAAATCGTATTATCACAAGTTATCATGATTTACTTTATTATAGGTCTTCTTTAGATATTGTTTATAATATTTTAAATCAAAAAGAAGAACAACTAGAAGATGAGAATATTACTTTTCAAAAAGAGATTCGTTTAGAAAATATAAGTTTTGCCTATCAGAATAAAAATAATTTATTTACTCGTTTAAATTTAAGTATAAAAAAAGGTGAAAAAATAGCATTTATCGGTGAGAGTGGATGCGGAAAAAGCACTTTAGTTGATATTATTATGGGCTTATTAAAGATAAAAGAAGGAAAAATTTACATTGATGATAAAATATTAAATGAAAACAATATGAAAAGTTTAAGATCTAAAATAGGCTATATTCCACAGCAAATTTATCTTTTTAATGATAGCATTGCTAAAAATATCGCTTTTGGTGATGAAATTGATTTTGATTTATTAAAAGAAGTTATCAAACAGGCTAATCTTGAAAAATTTATTAAAAGTTTGCCTAATGGAATTCATACAAAAGTAGGAGATGGTGGAAATAATTTAAGCGGAGGACAAAAACAAAGAATTGCTATTGCAAGAGCTTTATATTTAAAACCTGAAATTTTAATTCTTGATGAAGCAACTTCTGCTTTAGATAATGAAAGTGAAATGAAGATTATGGAAGAGCTTTTTAAAATTTCTAAAGATAAAACTATGATTATTATTGCTCATAGGCTTTTAGGTATAGCAAAGTGTGATAAAGTTTATAAATTAGAGAATTCAAAGCTTATTTTAGAGAGACAAAAATGAAAATTACTTTTATTATAGCTACTTTAAATTCTGGTGGAGCTGAGAGGGTTTTAGTGACTTTGGCAAATGAGTTTTGCAAAGAGCATGAGATAAAAATTATAAAATTTCATTCTGGAGAATCTTTTTATCCTTTGAATGCAAAGATAAAAGTTAAAACCTTGCAACAATTTAGATTTGATAATATTTATCATAAAATTGCCAGTCGTTTTAAAAAATATTTTGCATTAAGAAAGGCTTTAAAGGAAGAAAAAAGTGATATTTTTATCTCTTTTTTAGATACAACTAATATTGCTTGTATATTTGCAAAAATAGGCATAAAAACCCCTTTAATAATTTGCGAGCATAGTAATGAGGCTTATTTAAAATCAAAAATTTGGCGCTTTTTAAGAAGAATTGCTTATCCTTTTTGTGATGTTTTAAGTGTATTAGGATATAAGGATAAAGAATTTTATGAAAAATTTGTTAAAAAAGTTATTGTGCTTGCAAATCCAACTCATTTTTATTTGCAAAAAGAAAATTTTGAAAAAGAAAATCTTATACTTTTTATAGGACGTTTAGATCACAATAAAAATGCTTTGATGTATTTAAAAGCTATTGCAAATTTAGATGAGAATTTAAGAGAAAATTATAGATTTTTAATTCTAGGAGATGGAGAATTAAAACAAGAATTAGAATATAAAGCTAAAAGTTTAAATATTAAGGTGGAATTTTTAGGTCGCGTGAAGGATGTAAAAACTTATTATTCTAAAGCTAAAATTTTATGTCTTTGTTCTTTTATGGAAGGTTTGCCAACGGTTTTAATTGAATCTTTATATTTTGATGTAGCTCGTATAGCAACTCATTATTATAATGGAGCAAATGATTTAATTGATGATAGTAAAGATGGGTTTTTAATCAATTGTGATGATGAAAAAGCTTTAGCTGAAAAAATGTCTTTGTTAATGCAGAATGAATCTTTAAGAAAAGAATTAGTTTTAAATGCAAGAAAAAGATGTAAAGATTATGATATTTTGCATATAAAAGAAAAATGGATGAAGGTGATTAATGAGCTTGGAATTTCCTAAAATTTCTGTTATTATCCCTACTTTTAAGCGTCCTTTATTGCTTAAAAAGGCATTAAAAAGTGTGCAAGATCAAGATTTTAAAGACTTAGAAATTATTGTTAGTGATGATGAATTAAATTCTCAAAGCGAAAAAATTGTGCAAGAATTTATGCTTAATGATGAGCGTATAAAATACGTTAAAAATACTAAATATAAACACGGCCCTAATGGCAATAAAAATAATGGCTTAGATTATGCTAAAGGAGAATTTATTACTTTTTTAGATGATGATGATGAGCTTTTGCCTAATGCACTTAGCGTTTTAATAGAAAAAAGTAAGCAAGGTTATTCTCATATTTTTGGAAATTGTTTAATTGAAGAAAATGGCATTTTAAAAGAAGAGTTAAGCGGTAAAGGCTTTACTAAAGATAGTGAAGTAACAAAAAAAGACTTTTTAATGGCACGATTTTATGGAGAGTTTTTATCAATTTTTAAGAAATCTTTGCTTAAAAATCATCGTTTTAATGAAGAATTTTATGGAAATGAGGCAACTCTTTGGGTGCATTTATATGATGAAAAAAGTTTTTATATTCATAAAGCATTAAGAATATATAAGATTAATAGAGAAGATAGTGTAACTTTAGGAGCTATTAAAAATTCAAAAAGAGTTTATCTTGGTTATTTAGAGCTTGCTAGGATAGTTGAAGATGAGCTTTTAAAAAGTAAAGATAAAGATTATAAAAAACAATGTGCAAATTATTATAAAATGGCGGCTTATTATGCTAAGTTAGCCCATCTTTATAAACAAATGTATTTTTGTCTTTATAAAAGCTTATGGATTAAATTTAATACACCTGCCTTAATCTTACTAAGTTTAAGTATAATTCCAAATAAGATTATTATTTTTTTATCAAAAGTTAGAGTGAGTTTATGCAAAAATTAGCTATTTTTATTTATTCTTTAGGCAGTGGTGGAGCAGAAAGAGTTGTTGCAACCTTATTGCCTATTTTAAATATGAAATTTGAAGTACATCTTATTTTAATGAATGGTAAAATTTCTTATGAAATTCCAGAATGTAAAATACATTTTTTAGAAAAATCATATCCTAATGAAAATTCTTTGATGAAATTTTTAAAACTTCCTTTTTTAGCCTTAAAATATAAAAAACTTTGTAAAGAATTAAATATTGATATACAATTTGTTTTTCTTAATCGTCCTAATTATATTGCTTTATTAGCAAGAATGTTTGGATTAAAAGTAAGATTGGTGATTAATGAATGCACAACTCCTAGCGTGATGTATGCTAAAAAAAATTTTAATTCTCTTATTAATAAAGCTTTAATTTATTTTTTATATCCTAAGGCCGATTTAATCTTACCTAATTCTATGGGAAATTTAGAAGATTTAGTGCAAAATTTTAATATTAAAAAAGAAAAATGTAATATTTTATATAATGCTATTGATTTAGAAAATATAGAAAAAAAATCTTTAGAACCTATTAAATTAAAAGATAAGTTTATATTAAGCGTAGGAAGATTAGATAAAGGAAAAAATCATACTTTATTAATTAGAGCTTATGCGAGATTAAAAACAGATTTAAAGCTTGTTATTTTAGGAGAAGGAATTTTAAAAAATGAACTTGAAAAATTAATTTTTCAATTAAATTTAAAAGAAAAGGTTTTGCTTTTAGGTTTTGATAATAATCCTTATAAATATATGTCTAAATGCGAATTTTTTGCTTTTGCTTCAGTGTTTGAAGGTTTTTCTAATGTTTTAATTGAAAGTTTAGCCTGTTCTTGTGCGGTAGTTTGTACAGATCATCAAAGCGGAGCAAAAGAGTTGTTTGGCAATAATGAATTTGGTCTTTTGGTGGAAGTAAATAATGAAGAGAGTATGTATGAGGGTTTAAAATTAATGCTAGAAGATGAAAATTTAAAAAATATTTATAAAAATAAAGCAAAACAAAGGGCATCAGAGTTTGATAAAGTTAAAATCGCAAGAGATGCTTTAAAATATTTATTAGGGTAGAAAATGCAAAAGATGAATGATATTTTTAAAAATTACAACTTACTCGCTTTTATTTTAATTGCTTTTATTTTTAGTATTATATGTCGTTTTTATTGGATTTTTTGGGCAAGTGAATTTAATGAGTATTTTTTCAATAATGAATTAATGATTATTTCAAATGATGGCTATGCTTTTGCAGAAGGCGCAAGAGATATGATAGCAGGTTTTCATCAGCCTAATGATTTAAGTTATTATGGTTCATCGCTTTCTACTCTTACTTATTGGATTTATAAAATTACTCCTTTTTCTTTTGAAAGCATTATTTTGTATATGAGTATATTTTTATCTTCTTTAGTTGTTGTGCCAATTATATTGATTGCTAATGAATATAAAAATCCTTTAATGGGTTTTATAGCCGCTCTTTTAGCAAGTATAGCAAATAGCTATTATAATCGCACTATGGCAGGGTATTATGATACAGATATGCTTGTAATTGTTCTTCCTATGTTTATTTTATTTTTTATGATAAGACTTATTTTAAAAAAAGATTTATTATCTTTTATCCTTTTGCCTTTTTGCGTAATGATTTATCTTTGGTGGTATCCATCAAGTTACACTTTAAATGTTGCATTAATAGGACTTTTTTTTATTTATACTCTTATTTTTCATAGAAAAGAAACAATATTATATATGAGCATTATTTTAATGCTTATCACTCTTTCAAATATTGCTTGGTTTTATCAAAGTGCTATTATAGTGATACTTTTTTCTCTTTTTGTTTTAAAAAATTATTATTTTAATCTAAAACTACTTCTCGTTTTAGGTTTTATCACTTTTATTTTTTTAATTTTAAGTGGTGGTATTGACCCTATACTTTATCAGCTTAAATTTTATATATTTCGCACTGATTTAAGCACCAGCTTGACTCGAGGTTTTGTTTATTTTAATGTCAATAAAACAATACAAGAAGTTGAAAGTATAGATTTAAGTGTTTTTATGCAAAGAATAAGCTCTAATGAAATTATCTTTTTGCTTTCTTTTATAGGTTTTATTTTATTTGCCAAACAGCATAAAAGTATGATTTTAACTTTACCTATGCTTTTGCTTGGTTTTTTAGCGCTTAAAGGTGGGCTTCGTTTTACTATCTATGCTGTGCCTATTATGGCTTTGGGATTTGGCTTTTTGAGTATTAAAATTTTAGAATATATAGAAAAAATTAAAATACAAAATGCTAAAGATATAAGATTTTTTAGATTTTTTTTAATAGTAGCTTTTGTTTTTATTTCGGTATTGTTTATATTTTTTTATTTAATGCAAAATGAAAATCTTAATTTATATGATTTTTTAGAATATTTTGTATTTTTAATAGCATTTTTTTGTATTTTTATGATTTTAGAATGTTTTCATAAAAAAGATCTAAAATTAATGCGTGTTTTTTTTATGATAGCTATTTTAATAATGAGTTTATCTTTTGCTTTAAAACATATTTATAATTATAAAGCTCCAACTGTTTTTACTCAAAATGAAGCGACTCTTTTAACAAAACTTAAAGCATTAGCCTCAAGAGAAGATTATGTTGTAACTTGGTGGGATTATGGATATCCTATTAGATATTATAGTGATGTCAAAACTTTAGTGGATGGTGGAAAACATTTAGGAAAAGATAATTTTTTTCCTTCTTTTGTTCTAAGCAAAGATCAAAGATCAGCTGCAAATATGGCAAGGTTGAGTGTAGAATATACTGAAAAAAGTTTTTATAAACCATATAATGATTTGCTTGATGCTATGATGAAAGATTACAATCAAAGCAATGTTGAATTGTTTTTAAATTCTTTAAGTAAAGAAGATTTTAAAATTAATACCCCAAAGACAAGAGATATTTATCTTTATCTTCCATCACGAATGGTTTCAATTTTTTCAACTGTTGCAAGTTTTTCTTTTATAGATCTTGAAACAGGAGAGATTAATAAACCTTTTACTTTTAGCACTTCTTATGTTTTAGGTGAAGATAATGGGGAAATTATTTTAAGTAATGGAATTATTTTAAGTAATGATTTTAGAAATTTTAAATTAAACGGAGATATTTTTGCAATTAATAGTTTTATAGAGTTTGATTCTGTTGAAAAAAATGAATATAAAATTATCAATGTAGATCCTAATGCAAATTTTTATATTTTTTATATCAAAGATTCCTCTATGCCTTTTACTCAATTTATTTTAATGGATAAAAATATGTATCAAAGTGCTTTTGTTCAAATGTTTTTTTTAGGCAATTATGATAAAAATTTATTTGATTTGGTTTTAAACACTAAAGAAGCAAAGGTATTTAAATTAAAAATATGAAAATAGGATTTTTAAGCCATTCTGGTATGAGTATTTATCATTTTAGAGCCCCAATTATTAAAGCTTTATTGACAAGAGGAGATGAGGTATTTATTATAGTTCCAAAAGATAATTATGCTAATAAGCTTCAAGAATTAAAAGCTAATATTATTTTTTATGAACTAAATCGTTCAAGCCTTAATCCTTTGATTGTCTTTAGAAATTTTTTACACCTTGTAAAAACTTTAAAAACTTTAAATTTAGATTTGCTTCAAACAAGTGCTCATAAAAGCAATACTTTTGGAGTAATGGCAGCAAAAGTAGCAAAAATTAAATTTATTTTTGCTCTTGTAGAAGGACTTGGATCATTTTATATTGATGAAGACTTTAAAAGTAAATTAGTAAGAACAATGATTAATTCATTATATAAAATATCTTTTAAATTGGCTACCAAATTTATTTTTGTCAATGAAAGCAATGCTAAATTTATGAAAAATTTGGGCTTAAAAGAGGATAAAATTTGTATTATAAAATCTGTAGGAGTTAATCTTAAAAAATTTTTTCCTATGCAAATACAAAATGATATTAAAATGAATTTTTTAAAAAAATACAATATGCCTGATAAACCTTTGGTTTTAATGATAGCTAGGGCTTTGTGGCATAAGGGAATTAAAGAATTTTATGAAGCGGCCAAGCTTTTAAATGATAGAGCTAATTTTATTTTAGTAGGTGGAAGAGATGATAATAAATCTTGTGCTCCTTTGGAGTTTTTACAAAAAGGTGAAGTTTTTTATCTTGGATCAAGAGATGATATAGCTTTTTTGTTAAATTTATGTGATATTTTTGTTTTGCCAAGCTATAAAGAAGGTTTTCCTGCTACTATTTTAGAGGCAAAAGCTTGTGCAAAAGCTTGTATAGTAAGTGATTGTGAAGGTTGTGTAGAAGCGATTTCAAATGGCTATGATGGTCTTTTATTTCAAAGTAAAAATACAAATGATTTTGTTGAAAAAATTATTTTATTAATAGAAGATATAAAATTAAGAGAAAATTTAGCTCATAATGCATTCAAGGAAGCTTTAAAATTGGATGAAAATTTAATTGCAAAAAGTTATTTAAAAATTTATGATGAAAGTATAAAAAATGTATAAAAAATATATTAAAAGGATTTTAGATTTTATTTTAGCTTTGATTTTATTAAGTTTTTTTTCGCCTCTGATTTTAATTATTGCTATACTTTTAAAAATTACTCAAAAAAGCGTAATTTTTACACAAATTAGACCTGGGCTTTATGAAAAAGAGTTTAAAATTTATAAATTTAAAACAATGAGTGATGAAAGAGATGCGCAAGGAAATTTACTTCCTGATGAAATGCGTTTAAAATCTTTAGGGAAAATTATTAGAAGTTTAAGCTTAGATGAATTATTGCAACTTTTTAATGTTTTAAAAGGTGATATGAGCTTTGTAGGACCGCGTCCTTTATTGCCCGAATATTTAAAACTTTATGACTTAAGACAAAAAATGCGTCATAATGTAAAGCCAGGTATTACAGGATGGGCTCAAGTTAATGGACGTAATGATATTTCTTGGAAACAAAAATTTGAACTTGATGTATATTATGTAGAACATATTTCTTTTGCTCTTGATTTAAAAATTCTTTTTTTGACCTTTTTCAAAGTTTTAAAACGAAGTGGAATTAATAAAACAGGTCAAGCTACAACGGAAAAATTTAATGGAAAGAACTAAAAAAATCTATATTTATGGAGCAGGGGGCCACGGTTTAGTTTGTGCAGATGTGGCAAAGTCTTTAGGCTATGAAGAATGTATTTTTTTAGATGATAATAAGGGTATGAAATTTAGCAAAGATTTGCCAAAATGGGATATATTTGTTGCTATAGGTGATAATAATATTAGAGAGAAAGTTTTTAATATTATTAAAGAAAATGGTTTTAAAATAGTTAATTTAATCCATCCAAGTGCTATTATAAGTCCTAGTGCTTTTTTGGAAGAAGGTGGAGTTTTAATTATGCCTTGTGTGGTAGTTAATGCTAAGGCTTTTATTGCTAAAGGAGTTATTTTAAATACCTCTTGTGTTGTAGAACACGAATGCAAAATAGGCGCATTTTCTCATATAAGTGTAGGTGCCAAAATGGCTGGAAATGTTAAAATAGGTGAAAAATGTTTTATGGGAATTAATTCTTGTATTTTGCCTAATTTAACAATGATAGATAATAGTATTTTGGGTGCAGGTGCTGTTTTAACGCGTGATATAACCAAAAAAGGAACTTATATTGGTGTTCCTGCAAAAAATATAAAGGATAAATTATGAAATTTTTTCTTTCAGCTCCACATATGGGTGAAAACGAATTAAAATACATACAAGAAGTTTTTAAAAGTAATTATATAGCTCCTTTAGGAGAATTTGTTAATCGTTTTGAACAAAGTATTAAAGATTATACAAAAAGTGATTACGCCTTAGCTTTAAATTCTGCAACAGCAGCATTGCACCTTGCTTTAAGAGTAGCTGGGATAAAAGAAAATGATATAGTTTTAGCTTCTTCTTTTACCTTTATTGCTTCAGTTGCGCCTATTTACTATCTTAAGGCTAAGCCTATTTTTATTGATTGTGATGAAACCTTTAATTTAGATGTAGCTTTATTAAAACAAGCTATTTATGAGAGTGAAAAAAAACCAAAAGCTTTAATTTTGACTCATCTTTATGGCAATGCATCAAAAATGGATGAGATTATTGCAATTTGTAAAGAAAATAATATTGTTTTAATTGAAGATGCCGCAGAAGCTTTAGGAAGTTTTTATAAGGGTAAAGCTTTAGGAACTTTTGGAGAATTTGGGGTTTATTCTTTTAATGGCAATAAAATTATCACAACTTCAGGTGGAGGAATGCTTATAGGAAAAGATAAGCAAAAAATAGAAAAAGCAAGATTTTATAGCACACAAGCAAGAGAAGATTGTTTGCATTATGAACATATAGATTATGGATATAATTATAGACTCAGCAATGTTTTGGGTGCTATTGGGGTTGCGCAAATGGAAGTTCTAGAACAAAGAGTGCTTAAAAAAAGAGAAATTTATGAGTGGTATAAAGAATTTTTAGGAGATAGTTTTAGTTTTTTAGATGAACTTGAAAATTCAAGAAGTAATCGTTGGTTAAGCACAGCTTTGATAGATTTTAAGCTAGATGAACTTTTTAAAGAGAAAAAAAGTATTTATATTACACAAAAAGATTTTTCTTTGCATCCTAAAATTTCAAAATTAATTAAAGATTTAAAAGAAGAGCAAATTGAAACAAGACCTCTTTGGAAAGCTATGCACGCTCAAGCAGTTTTTAAAGGAGAGAAAGCTTATATAAATGGTAATAGTGAATTATTTTTTTATAAAGGAATTTGTTTGCCAAGTAGTACCACTATGAGCAAAGATGATGTGAAAGAAATTTCTAATCTCATTTTAAAGAGTATTCGAGGTTAAGATGGATTTTACTTTTTATAAAAGCAAAAGATTGATATTTTTTGTTTGTTTTGATATTTTTTTATTTTTACTTTCTATTTTTTTAGCTTTTTCTTTAAGATTTAGTGGAGATATTCCTGATGAATTTTATCATTCTATGTTTAAATCAGGTTTTATACTTATTATTTTAAAGATTTTGTTTTTGTTTATTTTTAAGATTTATAAAGTAGCTTGGAGATTTTTTTCTTTAAATGAAGCAAGAAAAATTTTTATAGCTCTTATTTTATCTGAAATTATTTTTTTGATAATTTTTTCTTTTTATAGTGATTTTTTTAATCCTTTTCCAAGAAGTGTTATAGGGATAGATTTTGTTTTATCTTATATGTTTATAGGTTCTTTAAGAATTAGTAAAAGAATGTTTGTTGATTTTAAATCTAATAAAGTTTTTGAAGAAAATCCTTGTATAGTTATAGGAGCAACTTCTAAAGCGCTTCATTTGTTAAAAGGTGCCAAAGAGGGACATTTAGGACTTTATCCTGTTGGAGTGATTGACGAGAGAAAAGAACTTATTGGAACTTATTGTGATAAATTTAAGGTTGAGTCAAAAGATAAAATCAAAGATTATGTAGCTAAAGGTACAAAAACAGCAATTATTGCATTAAAGCTTGAGCAAGAAGAATTAAAAAAACTTTTTGAAGAACTTATTAACTATGGAATTTTGGATGTTAAAATTTTTTCTTTTACAAGAAATGAAGCAAGAGATATCAGTATAGAAGATTTGCTTGCTAGAAAACCTAAAGATTTAGACAATAATGCAGTTATAGACTTTTTAAAAGATAAAGTAGTTTTAGTAAGTGGAGCTGGAGGTAGTATAGGAAGTGAGCTTTGTAAACAATGTATTAAATTTGGTGCAAAACAACTTATAATGATTGATCATAGTGAATTTAATCTTTATAAAATTAATGAAGATTTAAGTTTATCTAAAGATAAAATCGTTCCTATTTTAATGAGTATTCTAGAAAAAGATAATCTTGATAATATTTTAAAACAATATAAACCAGAACTTGTTTTACACGCAGCAGCTTATAAACATGTCCCACTTTGTGAGCAAAATCCATATTCTGCAGTATTAAATAACATTATAGGAACTAAAATTCTAATAGATAGTGCAAAAAATAATGGAGTTAAAAAATTTGTTATGATTAGTACCGATAAAGCTGTAAGACCTACAAGTATTATGGGTTGCACTAAAAGAGTTTGTGAGCTTTATACTTTGGCTTTATCAAATAAAGATTTTGAAGTCGCTTGTGTTCGTTTTGGGAATGTTTTAGGTTCAAGTGGAAGCGTAATTCCTAAATTTAAAGAACAAATTGCAAAAGGAGAGCCTTTAAGTCTTACACATCCTGATATAGTAAGATATTTTATGCTTGTTGATGAAGCAGTGCAGCTTGTTCTTCAAGCAGGTGCTATAGCAAAAGGAGGAGAGCTTTTTGTTCTTGATATGGGTAAGCCTGTAAAAATTATGGATTTAGCAAAAAAAATGCTTTTGCTTTCAAATCGTCCTGATTTAGAAATTAAAATTACCGGACTTAGAAGAGGGGAAAAACTTTTTGAAGAACTTTTAATTGATGAAAATGATGCAAAAACAAAATATGAAAGTATTTTTGTAGTAAAAGATAGAAAAACTGATCTTGCTGTATTAAACTCTCAAATTGATAAACTTAAGCAGAATGAAGATATAATTAAAATATTGCTTGAAATTGTTCCAGAATTTAAACATAACGCCGGAGGTAATTAATGTTTATTAAAGATATGCAAAAATTTGAAGACAATCGTTATAAAGCAAGAGCATATATGACTTATATTTTAACAAGAAATTTACCTAATAAGCTTCCTAATATACATCTTGATAGTATAAAAATAGCTTTAGATAAAATTGAACATGATATTTCTATTTTCGATGCTTTATATATACTTGATACTTCTGGAAAACAAATTGGCAATACAATAGCTTTAAAAAAAGAATACGAAATAGGAGCTGGAGAAGATAGAAGTTCTAAGGCTTATTTTTATCGAGCTGTTAAATTTAAACGTTGTATATTAAGCGATCCTTATCCTTCAAGTTTAAACAATGAGTTATGCGTTACTGCATCCATGCCAATTTATAACGATAAAAATGAATTATTATTTGTAGTTTGTATAGATGTAAGTTTAATTAATATTTTAAAAGTAATAGAAGCTGGATATTTTGAAACAACTTTTAACTATTTTAGTCGAGCGATTTATTTTTGTTTTGCTGTAGTTTTATTTATAATTACATGTTTTTTATTTCAAAAAGGTTTTTTTAGTTTATTTCACGAGCAAGAAAAAGTTGGAATACAAGTTATATTTCAAAGTACTATAGCTATTACTTTAGCTTTAGCTATTTTTGATCTTACAAAAACTATTATAGAAGAAGAAGTTTTAGGAAGAACAAAAAAAGAAACTCACGGAATACAAAAAACTATGGTGAGATTTTTGGGTTCGATTATTATTGCTTTAGCTATTGAAGCCTTAATGTTAGTATTTAAACTTGTATCAAGTGATTTATCTCAAATGATTTATGTAATATATCTTATAGCTGGTATTAATCTTCTTTTAATTGGACTTAGCATATACTTATTTGCGGTAAAATATAAAAATAGTAATATTTATGAAAATAATTAACGAAAAGATGTTATAATTGTTTTTTGTTTCAGTAAAATAAATAGTAAAATTAGAAATTTGAAAGGACGAAATTGTGAAATTGTTGGTTGTTGATGACAGTTCTACTATGAGAAGGATTATTAAGAATACTCTAACAAGACTTGGGCATAATGATGTTCTTGAAGCTGAACATGGGGTTGAAGCTTGGGATTTACTGACTAAAAATGAAGATGTAAAAGTTTTAATTACTGATTGGAATATGCCAGAAATGAATGGTTTAGAGTTGGTGAAAAAGGTAAGGGCTGAGAAAAAATATGAAGATATGCCTATTATTATGGTAACAACTGAAGGTGGTAAAGCTGAAGTTATTACGGCTTTAAAAGCAGGTGTTAATAACTATATTGTAAAACCATTTACCCCGCAAGTATTAAAAGAAAAACTTGAAGATGTTTTAGGAACTGGTTCTGAGGTATCTGAATAAAAAATATAAGCCTTTTTGGCAATAGTTTCAAAATGCAAAAATTTTACTATGAATTATTTTTTAAAGTTGAAAAATCCTATGAAAAGGTATTTACTGATTTCATATTTGATTTAGGGATTGAGGCTTTAGAGGAAAAAGATGGAGGTTTTTTTATAAGATCTGAAGACAGTCTAGAAAATATAGATTTTGCCTTAGGTATATTTGTAGAAAAACTTTCTACTTTAGAAAATAAAGAAATTTTCTTTCAAAAAAAACTTGAAAGAAAAGAAAATAAAGATTGGATTGAAGAGTATAAAAAAAGCATTAATCCTATTTTGATTGATAATGTTTATATTCATACTTCTTGGCAAGAGCCAAAAGAAAATTGTTTAAATATCAAAATAAATCCTGCACTTGCTTTTGGTTCTGGCCATCATGAAAGCACTCATTCTTGTATAAAATTTTTACAAAAATATATTAAAAAAAATATGTTAGCTTTGGATATAGGTTGCGGGAGTGGAATTTTAGCAATTATTATTGCAAAATATTTATGTAAGGTAGATATTTGCGATACAGATATTTTAGCCATTGAAAGTGCTAAAAAAAATGCTAAAATTAATAGTGTAAAATTTCAAAATATATGGCATGGTTCTGTAGATCAAGCAAATAAAAAATATGATTTAGTAGTAGCTAATCTTATTGCTGATATTATTTTGATTTTAGAAAATGATATTAAAAAATGTTTAAATGATAATGCTATACTTATATTGTCTGGAATTTTAGATAAATATGAAAATAGAATAAAAGATAAATTTAAAGATTTAAAATTGATTGATAAAATTCAATCAAATGAATGGATAAGTTTAGTTTATAAAAAGGAAATTTAATGAATAAACCAAATAATAAAAACAATAATCCAAAAAATAATAATTTTTTTAACAAAAATCCAATTTTTATTTTTGCAATTTTTGCAATCATAATGATAATTCTTTTTAAAGGATTTTTTGATGGAAATAATTCTTTTGGAGTTAATTTAAATGGAGGTGAGGTAAGCAAGAATGTAGCTTACTCAGAACTTAAAAAACTCATACAAAGCGGGCAAATTAATCAAGTTAGTATAGGACAAACTACTATTAAAGCTATATCCTCAACTCATAATACTATTTATACAGCTAAAAAAGTCAATGATCCAGAGCTTGTGAATTTGCTTGATCAAAAAAATATTGCTTATGGAGCTTACTCTGAAACTAATTGGTTTACTGATATTTTGTTTTCATGGGTACTTCCAATTTTTATCTTTTTTGGTATTTGGATGTTTTTGGCAAGCCGTATGCAAAAAAATATGGGGAGTTCTATTCTAGGGATAGGAAGCTCTAAAAAACTTGTAAATTCCGAAAAACCAAAAGTAAAATTTTCTGATGTAGCTGGAGTTGAAGAAGCAAAAGAAGAAGTAAAAGAAATAGTTGATTTTTTAAAATTTCCTGAGCGTTATATTAAATTAGGGGCAAAAATTCCAAAAGGACTTTTACTAGTTGGACCTCCAGGCACAGGAAAAACTTTATTAGCCAAAGCTGTTGCCGGTGAAGCTGATGTTCCATTTTTTAGTGTTTCTGGATCAAGCTTTATAGAAATGTTTGTAGGTGTTGGAGCAAGTAGAGTAAGAGATTTATTTGAAAATGCTAAAAAAGAAGCCCCAGCTATTGTATTTATTGATGAAATTGATGCTATCGGTAAAAGTCGTGCAGCAAGTGGTATGATGGGCGGCAACGATGAAAGAGAGCAAACCTTAAATCAGCTTTTAGCTGAAATGGATGGTTTTGGAAGTGAGAGTTCTCCTGTGATTGTTTTAGCGGCTACAAATCGTCCAGAAGTTTTAGATCCAGCTCTTTTAAGACCAGGAAGATTTGATAGACAAGTATTAGTAGATAAACCTGATTTCAAAGGAAGATGTGATATTTTAAAAGTGCATATGAAAGATGTAAAAATTTCTCCTAGTGTAAAAGTTGAAGACATAGCAAGACTTACTGCAGGTTTAGCAGGAGCGGATTTAGCTAATATCATCAATGAAGCTGCTCTTTTAGCTGGAAGAGATTCTAAAAAATATGTAGAGCAAAATGATTTAGTTGAAGCTGTTGAAAGAGCTATAGCTGGTCTTGAAAAAAAATCACGTCGTATTAATGATAAAGAGAAAAAAATTGTTACTTATCATGAGTGTGGTCATGCTTTAATTGCAGAAACAACTAAAGGTGCTAAAAAAGTAAGCAAAGTTTCTGTAATCCCTAGAGGTTTAGCAGCTTTAGGATATACTTTAAATACTCCAGAAGAAAATAAATTTTTAATGCAAAAGCATGAATTGCTTGCAGAAGTAGATGTTCTTTTGGGAGGACGTGCTGCTGAGGAAGTATTTATTGGAGAAATTTCAACAGGGGCAAGCAACGATCTTGAAAGAGCTACAGATATTATAAAAGCTATGATATCTATGTATGGTATGAGTGAAATTGCAGGTCTAATGGTACTTGAAAAACAAAGAAATACTTTTTTAAATGGTGGTCAAACAATTAAAGATTATTCTGAAAAAATGGCAGAATCTTTAGATATTTATGTTAAAACAACATTGGATGAGAGATACAATGAAGTAAAGAAGATTTTAAATGATTACAAAGGTGCTATTGAAACTATGGTAGAAGCTTTATACGAAGAAGAAACTATTGAAGGTACTAAAGTTAGGGAAATTATTAAAGAATATGAAATAAATAATAATCTTCCAACACGCTTACAACAAGATAAAGATTCTTTATCAAAAGAAGAGATAGATGAATAAGTATATTTCAAAAGTTGGATATTTTACTATAGGAATTTGCTTAGCTTTATTTTTTATAGTTTGGATATTTTGGTCTTTTTCGATCTTAATCTTTTTAATACTTTTGTTGCTTTTGTTTCTTTTTAGAACGCCAAAAAGAACTTTAGCTTGTATGGATGAGAAAGCTATATTATCTCCTATTGATGGAAAAATTGTAAAAATACAAAATTTAAATCATTATTTATTAGGAGAGTGTATAGAAATAAATATTAAAAATTTTTTTTATAATCCAGGGACATTTTATGCCTGTTTTAAAATGAAAATTAATAAGATTCAAAAAAAGTATGGACTTTTTTTATGCAATAGTCTAAAAAGCTCAAAAGATATGAATGAAAATGTATCAATTTTTGCAAGTACGGATAATAAAAATATCATTTATCAAATTTATACTGGGTCATTGGATAGAAAATTGAATATATATAACATTTATTCAGAACTTAATGCTGGAGATGAGATAGGATTTTTTATTAATGGAAGCATAAGTTTATTTTTGCCAAAAGATAAAATTCGCATTCAAGTAGGACTTGGAGATAAAGTAAAAGCAGGAGCTTTAATAGGTTATTTAGAGTGATTTTTTAAAGGAGAAATTATGAATAATAAACCCCAACTTATTTATATATTACCTAATCTTTTTACAGCTATTTCGGCGTTTTTAGGGATTATTTCAATAATTTCTTCTATACAAGGAAATTATCAAAAAGCTTTAATTTATATCATATTATCTTTAATTTGTGATGGACTAGATGGACGTGTCGCAAGACTTACAAAGACTACTTCAAAATTTGGTGTTGAATTTGACTCTTTAGCAGATTTAGTTGCTTTTGGTGTTGCTCCAGCAATATTTTTCTATACAAGCATTGGAGCTGATTATGGAAAATTAGGTTCTTTGATTACAGCTTTTTTTGTTGTTTTTGGTGCTATTCGTTTGGCAAGATTTAATGTGACAACTGGAACATATGAACCTTCGGTATTTATTGGCTTACCTATTCCTACTGCAGCTGTTGTTAGTGCAATTTATACTTATGCTTATGTAAAATATGAATTTTTAGAGTCTTATGGTCTTATTTTTTTAATTTTACAAGCAATTCTTGGATTTTTAATGGTAAGTAATATCCGTTATCCGAGTTTTAAAAAAGTTGATTTCTCTCGTGCAAATTTTTTAAGAGTGTTAATTGTTTTGATAATAATTTTTTCTTTTTTATATCTTTATCCTTTAGAGGCTCTAGTTTTTTTAGCAAGTTTATATGTTCTTTATGGAATTATTAGAGCCTTGTATAATTTTGTAATTTTAATGTTTAAAAAGATTTAATTATTATAAAATTCATTAATTTTTTGTAATTCTAAAGGATCAAATCCTGCTTGAATTCTTGCTTCAAAATTAAGTTGTTTTCCAGCCAAAGAAAAAGTTTTAAATTCTTTACATAAATTTAAAAAATCTTCTTCTTTATTTTTAGAATATTTCCACCAAAAATCCCCTTTGCCGACATGTGTGATTTCATCTCTTAAAATAATGTGTAAAATTTCTTCCAAAAAAGGTTTAATTTCATTATCACTTGTTTGTATTTTTTTTAAAACAAAAGGATTTGCATCAAGTCCTTTTGCTTCTAAACCTCTATGTACAACCCCCATTCTAAGAGCTAAAGAATCTTTTGTTAATTTTAAAGCTAAATCTAAATTATCATGAACAAAAAAATCTCCATATTTATATCCTAATTGTTCTAAGGCTTGATTTAAAAATTGAAAATGCTTTATTTCTTCATCTACAACTTCTAACCAATCTTGATAAAATTTTAAAGGAAGATTTTTAAAACGATAAGCACTATCTAAAGCTAAATTAATAGCACTAAATTCAATGTGAGCAATTGAATGTATAATTTGAGCTAAGGATTTTATGCTTTTGGTAAATTTAGGTCTTCTAATACGTGTAGGATGTATGAATTTTACATTTTTATAGCTACTTTCTTTAAGAATGCTGATATTAGAATGATTAAAAATAACTTTTTTGCTTTTAAAATCATCATAAAAATTATAAAAATCATTAATTTTTTGATTTAAATTTTGATTGTATAAAATTATTTCTAAAGTTTCAAAAAATTCTTTTTTCATTGCTAAACCTTAATTAATTATATATTTTACTATAAATTATTTTAATTGATTAATATACAAAAATTAACTTATAAAATGATTGAATAATTTTTAAGAAATTTTAATTTTATAAATAATTAAAGGTATTAATTTTTATGTTGAAAATAATTTATTAAATGATTTGAATTTATTTTTATAAGAAAATTGCATTTTAAAATAAATTTTATAAAATAAAAAGATAATTAGAAGTAGTTAATTTTAAAAAATATTAAATTTATTACCTTATAATTTTTTAAATTTATTTAAAGGTAAATAATGTTGAAAATTTTAATATTAATGTTATTTTTTATTTTTAATCTTTATGCTTATGAAATTAAAAATTATGGCTTTAGCGTGAAAAATGGAAATTATTATTTAATTGAAAATCAAAAAGATCAATGCTTGATAAATAATATTTGCTCAATTAATTATATTAAACTTACAAAAGAGTTAGAAGTAGAAAATTTAACCCCACAAGGTAAAGTTAAAGCATTAAATTCTTATAATAATAATTTATTTTTTATACCAGATTTAAATATTACTTTAGGTAGTTTTGAAAATCAGAAATTTAATAAAGATTTAAATTCTATAACTTTAGATAAAAGTTTAGAAAAAATTTTACAAGATGAAGATAATTTTTTTAAAAAAGATTTTCTTAATGTATATGGTAAAGATTTTAATAATACTTTAAAAATTGCTTATATTACTAAAGATATGATGTTTTTTGATAATTTTGTAAGCTATTCTTATAGTTTTGCAGCTCATCCTTCTTTTTATGAGAGCGGTTTTGTGCTTGATCTTAAAAATAAAAAAATAAAAACTTATATTTTAAAAGATCTTGTTAAAAACAATATTGCCTTTAAGAAATTAATTACAAAAAAACTTAAGAATTATTTTGAAATTCATAAAAGATATGATTTGGCTAATTTAGATTTTTTTAAAAATAATTATAATTTTAACATTCTTGAACAAGATGTATCCTTTAAGGAAGATAGTCTTTATATTAATTTACGCATTTTATTGGCAGAGGTTGGAAGAAATTTGGATTTTTTTAAGATATCATATAAAGATTTAAAACCTTTTGCAAAAGGTGATTTGGTAAAAATTACTAATAATATTAAATAATTATTATAATTAAGCTTTGAGATGTTTGCCGAATTAGAATCAGAATTTCATTTAATATTAGTTTCTGCTATTGCTTTGCTTGCTGTATTAAATCCTTTTGGAAATTTAACACAGTTTATTGCTATGAGTGAAGGTTTGCCAACTTCTATGCGTAAAAAACTTTTTAGAAATATTCTTTATACTGCTTGTTTAATTGTTCTTGTTTTTTTATTTTCTGGATCTTATTTAATGATTTATATTTTTAGAATTGATTTGGATCATTTAAGAATAGCTGGTGGCTTAATTCTTATGATTATGGCAATTAGAAATTTGCTTTTTTCTACTTCGATTGTTGTTGAGGATTTTTCATATTACCAAGATTTAAGTGAAAAAGATTTTTTAAGAAAAAGCCTTATTCCTATGGCATTTCCTATGCTTGTGGGACCTGGAACTTTAGCTGCTGTTATAGTTATTCGTGAAGATAGTGGTTTAGAAATAGCATTAGGTGCTACTATTTTAGCTTTTATGTTTATGTTTTTTTTATTTCATTTTGCGGCAACAATAGAAAAAATTTTTGGAAAACTTATTCTACATGTTTTTTCTAGAATAGTTCAAGTTTTTATAGTGGCAATGGGTATTAAAATGATTTTATTAGGATTAGCAAATTTATATAAATTATAATTAATTAATTATAAATATAAAAAATAGTTATAAAAGATTTTTAAAATTTTTAAATCCACTATTTAGTTGAATTTTCTCGCTTAATATTTTTAAAAATCGCTCTCTTGGAATATTTTTAGCTCCCATGAATTTTAAATGGGAATTATAAACTTGGCAATCTATTAAAAAATCATAAGGTTTTAATAATTCACATAGCTTAATTAAGGCTATTTTTGATACATTTTTTTCTACTCCTACCATACTTTCACCAAAAAATACCTTTCCTATTATTAGTCCATAAATTCCACCTGCTAAAATATCATCTTTATAAACTTCTAAAGAGTGGGCATATCCTAGATTAAAAAGATTGGTATATGTGTATATAAAATCATCATTTATCCAGCTTTGCTCTCTAGTATTTTTACAAAGTTTTATTAAATTTAAAAAATTAAAATTAAGTTTAATGCTATATTTTTTAAAAAATTTTTTCATATTTTTTTGTATATGAATTTCTTCGGGTAAAAGAATACATCTAGGATCTGGACACCACCAAGTTACTGGATTACTAGTCCAAGGAAATAATCCAAAAGTATAAGCCTTAAGTATAAATTCTTCTTCCAATTTGGAGGTTAAAAATACAGGACTATCTTTTGGAGCTTTTAAAAGTTTAGTATATAAATTGAAGTTTTCCATTTTTATTAAGTTTGATTTTTATTTTTTCGCTTTTAAGTTTTCCTTGGAGAATTTCATCACTTATTTTTTCTCCGATTTCTTCAGCTATAATGCGTTTTAGTAATCGGACTCCAAATTCTTTATTATAAGCTTTTTTAGCTAGATAAATTTTAGCTTTTGTGTCAATGTCTAAAGTAATAGCCAAATTCTTTGAAATTTCACTAATTTCTTTTTGAACAATTTTGCTTAAGATATCATCATTTAAATCATTAAAATGTAAAATTTTATCGATACGATTGATAAATTCAGGGGCAAAAAAATCTTTGATAGCTCTATTATTTTTTTCTTCTTTTTGACTTAGAAAACCTAATTCATTATAATCTTTTAAGCCAAGATTTGAAGTCATAATAATAATAGTATTTTGAAAATCTATCTTCATTCCGCTATTATCTGTTAAGCTTGCATTATCAAATATTTGCAAAAAAGTATTACTAAGATCAGGATGAGCTTTTTCAATTTCATCAAATAAAACTACACTAAAAGGATTTTTTCTAATTGCATTGCTTAAAATCCCGCCATCTTCATAACCAATGTATCCAGCAGGAGATCCTATAAGTTTGCTTAGAGCGTGTTTTTCAGCATATTCGCTCATATCAAATCTTTCTAAATGAAGTCCTAAAAATTTAGCTAAATTTTTACAAAGTTCTGTTTTTCCTACTCCGCTTGAACCAGTAAAAAGAAAAACTCCTTTTGGTGTATTTTGATTTTTAAATCCTACATAACTTTGTTTAAGAGTTTTGCAAACACTATCAATAACTTCATCTTGTCCAAAAATAACAGATTTTAAATTAGAAGCTAAATTGATTAAGGCACTATTTTGATCAAATTCAAAAATTTTATGAGATTTAGTCATTTTTGCTAATGTTAGTTCTAAATCTTTTAAAGTTGCATTTTTCTTCGCTTTTTTTTCAAGTGCAAATGAAGCACCTAGTTCGTCAATAAGGTCAATAGCACAATCTGGCAAGAATTTATCATTAAAAAATTTTTTACTCCATTTTATACTTGATTTAAGTATATCATCATTAAATTTTATATTATGAAATTTCTCATATTTAGGTCTTAAACCCTGAAGTATAAGAAAACATTCAGCTTCTGTAGGTTCATCAATATCAATTTTAGCAAAACGACGGCTCAAGGCTTTATTTTTATCAAAAGTATTTTTATATTCTATAAATGTTGTAGCACCAATACATTTTAATCCTCCATTACTAAGAGCTGGTTTTAAAAGATTGGAAAAATCAGTATAAGAATCATTTCCAGCCCCAGCTCCAACAATAGTATGAATTTCATCTATAAATAAAATAGCATTGGGTATAGAACTAAGTTCGTTTAAAATATCTTTAATTCTTTTTTCAAAATCTCCTCTGTATTTTGTTCCAGATAAAAGACTGGCTAAATCAAGGCTATAAATTTTTACATCAAGTAATTGTTTAGGAACTTTTTTTTCATAAATTGCTAAGGCTAATCCTTCCACAATAGCTGTTTTACCAACTCCAGCTTCTCCTACTAAAATAGGGTTATTTTTTTTGCGTCTGCAAAGAATCTGTATAATTCTTTGTAGTTCAAAATTTCTACCAATTAAAGGATCTATTTTTCCTTCTTTTGCTAAGGTTATTAAATCACTTGCAAAGGTATTAAGATTATCTAATTGACTTGAATTTTTAATTTGCTGAATTTTATCAAGATTTAAACCATATTTTTGAAGTAAAAAATTACAATAGGTTCTATCATCTTGTAAAAGTTGGTCTAAAAAGTCAATAATTGTGATTTCTTGTAAAGGATTTTCTTTTTTGGCTTTAAATAAAATTTCTTCTAACACTAAAGAAAATTCAGGTATAACTTCTTTATTTAAAATTTGATTTTTTTGAGCAATATAATTTTTGAGTTCATTTTCTAAAAGTGTAAAATCATTATTGCCTAGTTCATTAAATATTTCTTTAAAGTTTTCACTTAATTTTAAAAGAACAAATAATACGTGTTCGCAAGTAACGAATTCGTGATGATTTATACTACTTAGGTGTTTAGCATTTTCTAAAAATTTTTTTAATTCTTCTTGATATTTCATTCTTCTTCTACTCTAGTTTTTAATGGAAAATTAGCCATTAAGGCAGCATTTGAAACTTGTTTTTGCTTTGAAAGGGCAATTTCTTGCGTATAAATTCCGCATACACCTGAACCATTACAATGAACTTCAAGCATAATATTATTAGCCACTTCAAAACTATGATGAAAAATATTCATTAAAATTTCTATAACAAAATCCATCGTAGTAATATCATCATTTAAAAGTAAAACTTTAAACATTTTTGGTTCTTTTAATTTTGTATGTTCTAAAATTTGAGTTTTTGCCATTATTTTTTCTCATAAATTAAATTTAAATCTTGTTGCATTAAGCTTGTAGGAATTTTTCCTAAATAAAAATAAGTTTTTTTACCTTCATTCCAATAATCAGTTAATTCTTGATAAATTCCATTTTTTAAAACGACTTTAAAAGGAAGTTGTTCCATGCTTTGATAATTAATATCTTTTAAAATTTGTGCAATAATTCTACTATTTTCATTAGAATTACTTAAAAAATAATAAGCTCCATAATCATCAGCAAATTTTTTAACTTCAGTATCACTTACATCTTCAAAATGTGTTAAGCCTATAATAAAAAATTGTTTAGTGTTATTTTTCCATAAAGTGCTTAGTTCAAGTGCTTCTTCTTTACAAGGTGTGCAAAAAGTTCCAAAAAAATCAAACATAAGCACTTTATTTTCATCTCCTTCTATGATAAAACCTTTTTGAGTTCTTATTAAAGTTTTACTTCCACCATTTACGTTATTTAAAACAATTTTATCACCTTGATTATATTCTTTAAATAAAAAATCATTTTGAATTTTTTCTTCATTATTAGAACAAGCACTGATAAAATAACCTAGTAATAATAAAACTAATAAAGTATATTTATTTTTCATCTTTATCCTTTATAATTTTTTATAGCCATTTTTGCCTCTAAATCAGCTTGTTTTTTCTTTAAAGTTTCACGTTTATCATGTAAATTTTTTCCTTTAGCTAATGCTAAGGTTGCCTTAACTTTATTTTTAATATTAAAGTATAGATCCAAAATCACTAAAGTATAACCTTCTACACTTACCTTTCCTAAAAGTTTGTCTATTTGTCTTCTGTGCATTAGAAGTTTTCTTGGCACCCTTTCTTCATGTTTGTAATGAGAATGTGTTGTATTAAGATGAGAAATATGGGCATTAAGCAAATAAAGCTCCCCTTTAATAATGCGAACAAAAGAATCTTTTAGATTTGTCCTAGCTTGTCTTAATGCTACAACTTCACTCCCTTTTAAAACAATTCCAGCTTCAAAGGTTTCTAAAATAGTATAATCAAATAAAGCTTTTTTATTTCTTGCAATATTTTTTTTCATTTTTTAACCTTAAAAACACTACTTCCACTACCGCTTAAGAAAAAATTATTAGTTAAATATTCTTTCATTTTAGGATATAAAATTACACAAGGAGTAAATAAATCATTAAGCTTGAAATTATTAAATCTTTCTAAAAGCTCTTTAGTATTTAATTTTTCATAGTTTTTAGCTTCTTCAAAATTTTTTGAAAAATCAAAAGAAGTTTTATCAAATTGTTTATAAACCTCTTTTGTATGGCAGCGAATTTCTGGGAAAGCAAATTCTAAATTTGGAATATCATCATAAATTTCTTCGATAATTTCTCCACAACCGCTAACATTAGCACTTTTATAACCACTTAAGAAAAAAGCTACATCGCTACCTAATTGCAAACTTAAATTTACAAGTTTTTCTTTAGAAATTTTTAAATTTAATTCTTCATTCATCATCAGTAAAAAACTTGCCGCATCTGAGCTTCCTCCGCCAAGACCTGCACAAGTTGGGATATTTTTGATGAGCTTAAGACTTTTGTTTTTAAAAAATTCTTCTAATTCAGATTTATATCCATAATTGCAAAGCAAATGATAAGCTTTTTCGATGATATTATTTTCACATATAAAATCACTAATGAGCTCAAATCCTTCTTGTGTTTTTTGATTTATGATTAAAAGTTCATCAAAAAGTTCCTCTATTAAAATAAAGCGAGATTTTAATAAATGATAAGATCTTTTATCTAAGCCAATAAGTTTTAAAAAAATATTTGCTTTAGCATAAGCTTTCATTTTTTTAGTTTCTTGCTAAGATCATCAAGTTTGATTTCTTTTTGGACAACTGAATGTAAGTTCTCATCTTTAATTTGTGTAATGAGTTCTTTTCTAAGTATCATTAAGGATTTTGGTGCTTCTATGCCTATTTTTGCATAACCTTTTCCAGTTTGAACAATTTTAATTTCTATATCTTCACCAATTTTTATACTTTCATTTTCTTTTCGTGATAATATTAACATTTTGCAACCTTATTTAAAATATAATTTACTTTATTATTTTCAATGTTAATAATTGAAAAAAAATTTTTTTCTTCAAGATAGTAAGTACCATTTTCTTGATATGTTAATTCTTTGATATCAATTTTTATTCCATTTTCTAATTTATCGCTATCTTTAAGGAAATTTTTTTTTAAATTTAAATATTGTAGCACATTTAAACTTTTTTCATTGTTATAAAAAAACTCACCTTCTTTAATACGTTCAAGAGCGCTTAATGTTGCATTTATTCCTATTTTTTTAGCAAAAATTTCACAATAAGATCTAATATAAGCTCCTTCGCTCACTGAAAGTTCTATAGTTAAAAAAGGATGATTATAATGTAAAATTTTACATTCATAAATATACATTTTACAAGGTTTAAGTTCTACATTTTGTCCTTTTTTTGCAAATTCATAAGCTCTTTTACCTTGAATTCTTTTTGCACTAAATTGAGGAGGAATAAATTCAATTTCTCCTAAAAGTTCATTTTTAATTTTCTCTAAAAAATCAAGATTGTAAGAATCGATTATTTTTACTTGTGTGATATTTTTATCATCTAAGCTTAAAGACTTAACCCCAAGCCAAAGAGTAGCCCTATAAATTTTTGGAGTTTTTTTTAGAAAGCGAAAAAGTTTGCTAAATTGATTAAAAGCTATAATTAAAACCCCTTTAGCAAAGGGATCAAGCGTTCCTGAATAACCTGCTTTTTTTACTTTATATTTTTTTTTAATAGAATTTAAAAAAGCATTTGAACTCATTCCGCTTGGTTTGTAGCCGACAAAAAGTTTATTCATACTATTTTTTCCACAAAAGAAGATAAGATATTACGGGTAATACCACCAAAATTAATACTGAGTTTTTCTTCATTTTTACTTTTTTGAACCTCAATAATTCTTCCTATCCCAAAAATTTTATGTTTAATTAAATCCCCTTTTTTAAATCCTATTTCTTTTTCTTGTAAAATATGTCCTTGTGAAATGCTTTCTTTTTTTAAATTTTTAAGATTTAAGCAGCTTTCTTCAAGAAATTGACTTTTTTTAAATGGCATTCTTATGCCTTTATGAAATCTTGAATGTGCAAAACTAAGATAAAGATATTTTTTAGCTCTTGTAATAGCAACGTATGCTAAGCGTCTTTCTTCTTCAATATCGCTTGTATCATTTAATAATGGAAATATACCTTGTTCTAATCCCATAATAAAAATATGATCAAATTCAAGTCCTTTGCTTGAGTGGATACTCATTATATTAATGCTTTTTTCACTAAGATCATCTTGATCACTTAAAAGTGCAATTTCATTTAAGATATCATCTAAATTTTCGTAATATCCTTCTTTAATTTTATCTTTAAGACTTGCATAAAACTCATCAATATTAGAAATTTTATCTTCAGAATCTGCTTGATTTTGATAAAAATCTTTGAGTTTTATTTTTTCTTCTAGTTGATTAATAAGTTCTTTTAAATTGCTACATTCTCGTAAAGCTTTTATGTGTTCTAAAAAAAGATGAATTTCTTTTTGTGTTTTTTTAGGAAAAAATTCGCTTTGATCAAGATTATTAAGAGCTTCAAATAATGAGATTTTTTCTTTTTGTGTATAATCTTCTAATTTTTTTAAACTTGTAGAACCAAAATTTCTTCTTGGTCTATTTATGATACGTTTCAAAGAATAATCATCATTAAGATTGATTAGAAGTCTAAGATAAGAAATAATATCTTTAATTTCAGCTCTTTCATAGAATTTAATTCCACTTAAAAGTTTAAAAGGAATTTTTTCTTTATTAAGTGCCTCTTCTAAGGCGCGCGAAAGAGCATTAATGCGAAATAAAACAGCAATCTCGCTGGCATCAACTCCTTGTTGGAGTAATGTTTTTATATGTTTTGCTATTTTAAGACTTTCTTCTTTTTCATCTTGCGCTTCATCGATCTTAATTTGTTCTCCTTGATCTTTAGTGCAAATAAGTTCTTTACCTAATCTTTTATCATTGTTTTTTATAAGTTTATTGGCAGCATTTAAGATATTTCCTACTGATCTATAATTTTGTTCAAGTTTTACAAGTTTTACATTTTTAAATTCGCTTTGAAAATTTAAAATATTTTCGATTTTTGCACCACGCCATCCATAAATACTTTGATCATCATCGCCTACAACACAAATATTTTCATGTATTAAACAAAGATTTTTTAGAATTTTATATTGTAAAGCATTGGTATCTTGATATTCATCTACTGTGATATAGTGATAAAGTGTGCTTTGTTCTTTGGCAAAATTTTGATCACTTTCTAAGATTATATTACTTAACATTAATAAATCATCAAAATCAACAAAATTATTTTTTAAAAGATAGTTTTGATAATTTTTATAACAAAGAGCTAATTTCTCAAATTTTTTAAATTTTTCCTCTTCATTTTTGTAAAGATTTAAATCATTAAAAACCATTTCTACATTTTTAGAATGATTTTTTAAATATGAAATATAATTAGAAAGATTTGAAGCATTTAAATCTTCATCTATAAGTTCTTTGATAATCTTTTTTTTATCTTCGGTATCAATAATGATAAAATTATTTTTACGCCCCAATTTTTCTATGTGCATTCTTAAAAATAAAAGACCGAATTTATGAAAAGTGCATAATAAAGGATTTTGATTCTTGGAATTTTTCATCAAATTTAAAGCCCTAGTTTTCATAACATTAGCTGCTTTATTGGTGAAAGTCAAAGTTAAAGTATTTTGCGCAGGAATGCCAACTTCATCAATTAAATAAGCAAGTCTTGTTGTAATAGTTTTTGTTTTTCCACTTCCTGCTCCTGCTAAAATAAGCATAGGTCCATCTATATGTTTAATAGCCTCTTTTTGGCTTTGGTTTAAATCTTTAAAAATCATTTTTTAAAGATATCTTTATTTTTAGGATTATTTAAAAATAAATCTATTGATTTTTTGGCAAGATTTTCATCTTTTCTTTTATAGAAACTAAAATTGATAAATATAGCATTATTTTCAATTTGGATTTGAGTGATAGCTCCTAAATCAACTTTAACAAAAGTAGCAAAATCATCTGCTCCAAATCCTGCATGAAAATGAATGTATTCTTTATCTAATTTGATAGAAGTAAAGGTATATCCTGCTAAAGCAAAAAGTGTATAAGGATTTTCGCTTAGATCTAAATGTTTAGGAAGTTCGGGATTAAACTGAATATATTTTGTATTGCAAACTATAGAAAATTCTATATTTTTTTCAATTAAAGTTTGGATAATTTCATAGCAGTGTTGTTGCATTAATTTTATAAAATCATTATCTTGCAAAAGCTTTTCTATCATAATTTTTCCTTAAATAAAAGACTATTTAAAATTAATAAAATCATTAATTAATTTTTCAATTTCTTTAATGCCTATTTCCCAGAAATTTTTACTTTCTATATCAAAACCAAATGAAGCTATGAGATCTTTAGGGCTAATACTACCTCCTGAACTTAACATCTTAAGATACAATTCTTTAAAATTAGAACATTTATTGCTTTTATAAAGTCCATAAAGAGCTAAGACTAAAAGTTGTGCATAAGCATAAGCATAACAATAAAATGGCGAATGTATAAAATGAGGGATATAAGACCACCAGCAAGCATAGTTTTTAGTTAAAATAACGCTATCTCCAAACATTTTTTGAGATTCTTCAAGCCAAATTCTATCAATTTTATCTTTGCTTAATTCATTTTTTTCTTTATAAATACGTCTTTCAAAACAAGTAAAATTAATTTGTCTATAAAAAGTGGCAAAAATATCTTCAATTTTAGCTGCATAAAGGGCTAATAATTCTTCTTTATTAAGTCTGTCTTTAATATAATCAAAAACAAGCATTTCAGCAAAAACAGAAGCCATTTCAGAAGTAGTTAAAGGAGTATTTTGGTTTAAAAAACTTACTTTATAAGAAAGTTTTTGGTGTATAGTGTGTCCTAATTCGTGTGCAAGGGTAAAAAGATCACGTCTTTGGTTAGTATAATTTAATAAAATAAAAGGATGAGAATCAGGTGTTGCTGGATGAGAAAATGCTCCACTTTGTTTTTTATTTTTTGGATATACATCAAGCCAACCTTTATCAAAGGCTTCTTGTGCTATATCTTTAAATTCTTTAGAAAAAGTTCCAAAAGCATTTAAAACTATTTTTTTAGCTTCCTTAAAGTCAAAATGGGCTTCTTTGCCAATAGGTGCATATCTGTCATAATCTTTTAATTTATTAAAACCTAAAATTTGTTTTTTTCTTTTATAAAATTTAGAAACAAGATGAAAATTTTTTTGAGCACTTAAAATTAAAGTATCAACGCTTTTTTGTGAAATTTGATTACTTATATGTCTTGGAAGTTCGTAATTTTCATAACCTCTTAAATTACAAATTATTTGTCTTTGGGTTTTTACCATATTGAAAATAAAGGTTAAAAGTAGAGAATTTTTTTCTAAACTTTTAGTGAATTTTTTAGCTGCTTTTTTACGTATTTTTCTATCGTGATGATAAAGTTTGCTTAAAATCTCTTCTTCGCTTAATTTTTTTCCTTCAAAAGGAATTTTTAAAGCACTCATACTTTCATCAAAAAGTCTTGCAAAAGCATTTGCTCCAGTATTTGAAAGCTGTAATAAAATTCTTTCTTCTTTTTTTGATAGATTATATTGTTTGTTTTTAATTAAATTATCAAGATAAAAGCTATAGTCTTTGCAAAAATTAATAAATTCTTGTGATTTTTCTTGCTTTAAATCGCAAAATTCTAGTTCAAAAAAAAGTATATTCTCTTCAATTTTTTTGCATTCTTCTTCATATTTTGCATAAAAAGAACCTTTTGTTGTATCTTTTGCAAAAGTTAAATAAGCAAAAGTGAGAATTTTTTGTAATACTAGATTGAGATTTTCATATTCTTTTAAAGAAACTAAAAATTCTTTAGGATTTAATTTATAAAGATTATTTTCATATTTTAGCTTAAATTCAGATGATTTTTTTAAATAATTTTGCATAAATTCATCAAGTTTATTTTCGTTTGTAAATAATGAACTTAAATCCCATTCTAGCATTTATTTCTCCTTAATTTTCTAAGATAAATTTTTTTAAAACAGCCATACGAATAGCAACTCCATGTTCAACTTGTTTTAAAATTAAACTTCTTGGATCATTCATCACTTCATCGCTGATATCAATATTTCTATTAACAGGACCAGGATGTAATAAAATTACTTTTTTATCATCAATCAAATTTGAATTAATGCAAAAATTATTAGCATAATCTTTTAGTGAAGCATAAACTATTTTTTCGTGTCTTTCAACTTGTGTTCTTAAGCTCATAATAATATCAGCTTTTTCTATAGCTTTTTTTGCATCATAAGTATATTCTAAATTAGAATTTGGCATAAAATGAGGCGGTGCAACTAGAGTGATTTTAATTCCAAAGCGTGTTAAAAGATCAATATTTGAATTTGCAACACGAGAGCTTTTAATATCTCCTATAATAGCAATTTTTTTCCCTTGCACTGCACCTTCAAAATGTTCATAAATTGTAAATAAATCAAGCAAAGCTTGTGTTGGATGTGCATGTTTTCCATCTCCTGCGTTAATCAAAGGACAATGAATATAGCGTGATAAAATTTCAGGCGCTCCTGAATGTGAGTGTCTAATTATTATTGCATTAGGATTCATAGCATCTAAATTAGCTGCTGTATCATAAAGTGTTTCTCCTTTACTAGAACTACTTCTTGCAACATCTAAACGCAATACTCTAGCACCTAATCTTCTTGCGGCACTTTCAAAACTTGAAAGTGTTCTTGTGGAATTTTCAAAAAATATAGTTGTAATACTTTTGCCCTCTAATAGCGTTCTTGGTTTTTTGTCTAGAAAATCCTTTGCATCTTTAAAAATATCTAAAACTTCCTGATTGCTTAAATTTTTTGTACTAATAAGATGCCTCATTTTTTTCCTTTTTGTATTAGTATAAAAATTAATTTCATTCTAACAAAACTAAACTTAATCTTACAAATATTTTAACTATAAATTTATTTAATAAGACTATAATAAAGCTTTATTTTTTAGAAAGGACTTTTATGTATCTATTCACTTCAGAAGTCGTAAGCCCTGGTCATCCTGACAAGTGTGCTGATATAATCGCTGATACAATAGTGGATATACTCTTGAAAAATGACAAAAATTCAAGGGTGGCGAGTGAGGTTTTTGTCGCAGGAAATAAAGTTGTAATTGGAGGAGAGGTTAAATCAAATTACAAACTTAATAAACAAGATTATGACAATTTAGTAAAAGATGTTTTAAGAAATATAGGTTATGATGGAGCAGGACATTTTAGCAAAGAGCAATGTTTGCATCCTGATGAAATCGAGGTTATGGTATTTTTAAATGAGCAAAGTCCAGATATTAACCAAGGTGTTGATCAAGAAGATGGTGAAACTGGTGCAGGAGATCAAGGTATTATGTTTGGTTTTGCAAGTTGTGAAGCTGATGAGTATATGCCAGCTGCAATTTCTTATGCGAGAATGCTTTGTGATAAAGTTTATGCTTATGCTAAAGATCACCCACATGAACTTGGAGTAGATATTAAAACTCAAGTAACTATTGATTATGGAACAAAAGAGAATTTTGAAAATTGCAAGCCACAAAGTATTCATACTATAGTAGTTTCTGCGCCTTGTATTGAAAGTATGAAAATAGAAGATTTAAGAGCTTTGATAATGAAGCTTATTTTAGACACAAATTTACCAAAAGAACTCTTTAATCTTGAAAAAACAAGAATTTTGATAAATCCAACAGGAAAATATGTTAATCATAGTTCTTTACATGATAGTGGTTTAACCGGAAGAAAACTTATCGTTGATAGTTTTGGCGGGTATTCACCTATTGGGGGTGGTGCACAATCTTCTAAAGATTATACTAAAGTCGATAGAAGTGGTCTTTATGCAGCAAGATGGCTTGCTAAAAATATAGTTGCAGCAAAACTTGCTAAGAAATGCATAGTTCAACTTAGTTATGCTATAGGTGTTGCTAAGCCAATTTCAGTAAGTGTTGATTGCATGGGGACAAATACCAAGATAAATGATGAGGTTTTAAGTGATTTTATAATGAAAAATTTTGCTTTAACTCCAAATTGGATAAGAGATAAATTTCATCTTGATAGACCAAGCAAAGAAACTTTTTTATATGCTGATGTAGCTGCACGTGGGCAAGTAGGTCAAAAAGATTATCCTTGGGAACAACTTGATGCTCTAGAGCAATTTAAATCTTTGCTTTAGCTTTTAAGTATTTAAAGCAAAAGTGTGATTATATATTTATATAATTTTATACCCTAAATTTGCCTTCTTGTTTAATTTAAATTTAATAGGGGCGGGGTATAATTAATTTTTTATTTATACTTTAAAATTTATAAGGAATTTCAATGAAGCAAGGTGATTTTACAAAAGTTGCAAAACATTATCATAATAGACCTGCATATAGTTCTATGTTGATTGAAAAATTAATTCGTTGTATTAATGATAAAAATAAACAAAATCTAAATGTCGTTGAAGTTGGAGCTGGAACAGGAAAATTAACTAAGATTTTAGCCAATGAGTTTAATTTAAATATTACAGCAGTTGAACCTAATGATAATATGAGAAAAGAGGGGATAAAATATACTCAAGATTGTTCAAATATTACTTGGAAAAAAGGCAGTGGAGAAGAAACTAATATAGAAGGTGGTATAGCTGATTGGGTTATTATGGCAAGTTCTTTCCATTGGACTGATCCTAAAAAATCACTCCCTGAATTTAATCGTATATTGACAGGGGGGGGGTATTTCACTGCAATTTGGAATCCACGCCATATAGTAAAAGGTTCTGTTTTTGATGAAATTGAAACGGAAATTAAGAATATTGTTCCAGAGCTTAATCGTGTGAGCAGTGGGACGCAAAATGTTAAAAAGTGGGAAGAAATTCTTGTCTCAACAGGAGATTTCACAGATTGCTTTTTTATGGAGTGTGATTACAAAGAGTTTTGGGATAAAGAACGTTATCTTGGAGCTTGGCATTCTGTAAATGATATACAAGCACAAGCAGGTGAAAAAAGATGGAAAGAAATTTTAGATATGATAGAAGCTAAAATTTCACATATGCAAAGTATAGAAATTCCTTATAAAATAAGAGCTTGGACAGCTAGAAAAGCATAAAATAATTTCCCTTTTTTCATCAAAGCTTGTTTAAGAATGAAAAAAGGAAATAAAATGCAAAAATTAGTAGAGCAAGTATGGGATTATACAAAACATGCAAAATTTTATAGTTATAGACCAAATTATGCACCAAAAACTATAGATATGTTAATTACATTAGCAAAATCAAAAGATATTAATAAAAATTTAAAAGTTGCTGATATTGGTGCTGGAACTGGAAATTTGAGTATTATGTTACTTGAGAGATCTTGTGAAGTTGTTTCAGTAGAGCCAAATGATGCTATGAGAGAAATTGGCATAGAGAGAACTAAAGGGCAAAATATAAAATGGGTTAGAGCAACAGGAGTTGATTCTACTTTAGAAAATAATCAATTTGATTGGGTAACTTTTGGAAGTAGTTTTAATGTGATGGATAGAAATGAAGCTTTAGAAGAAAGTTATCGTTTGTTAAAAAAAGATGCTTATTTTTCTTGTATGTGGAATCACAGAGATTTAAATGATCCTATCCAAAAAATTGCTGAAGATACTATTCTAGAATTTGTTCCAAATTATACAAGAGGAACTAGAAGAGAAGATCAAAGACCTATTATTGAAAGTAGAAAGGATCTTTTTGATAATATAGTTTATATAGAAGAAGATTTTTATTTTCATCAAAGTATAGAAAATTATATTAATGCTTGGAAAAGCGTTAAAAATCCTTATTGGGATTTAGAAACAAAAGAGGGAGCAGAGCTTTTTGAAAAAATTAGTTTAAAAATGAGTGAAAGACTTCCAAAAGAATTTGATATTAAATACACTACAAGATGTTGGAGTGCTAAGAAAAAATAAGGATCATAATGAAGCTAGAATTTCAAACTAAGGCAAAAAATTTACTTATTTTACAAGATAAATTAAAAAGTGCAAAGGTTTTGCCTCTTGTTATCACTTCTTTAAACGAGCTTGAGTATAAAGTTAGTGAAGTTTTAGAGAAAATTAAGACTTTGGATTCTAAAAAACTTATTGTTCGTAGTTCTTCAAAAAGTGAAGATAGTACAATGAATTCTAATGCAGGGGCATTTTTATCCCTTGCAAATATTTCAAATGATAAAGAAGATCTTTTAAAAGCTTTAAAAGAAGTTGGAAATTCTATGCCTTCAAAAAATGATGAAATTCTTATTCAACCTATGTTAGAAGATATTAAAATTTGTGGCGTAGCTTTTAGTGTAGATAAAGATAATTTTGCTCCTTATTATTGTCTTTCTTATGATAAAAGTGGTTCAAATAGTTCAATTACAGATGGTTCAAGTAATAATGCTTGTGTTTATTTTCATTATAGAAATTATTTAGAATTTGAAGATGAAAATAATCAAGAAATTATTACTATGATAAAGGAATTAGAGAAATTATTTTCTTGTAATTTTTTAGATATTGAATTTGCTTTTGCAACTTATAAAGGTAAAAGCGAACTTTTTTGTTTGCAAGTAAGACCTTTGGTAATGCAAAATAAAATAAATCTTTTTAAAGCTTTACCAAAAGAATCTTTAGAAAGGTTTTATAAACGATTTATTTCTTTACAAGAAAAACGTCCAAGAGTTCTAGGAGATAAAGCACTTTTTGGTGTAATGCCTGATTGGAATCCGGCTGAAATTATAGGTTTAAAACCAAAAAGATTGGCTTTAAGTCTGTATAAAGAAATAATTACTGATAATATTTGGGCATATCAAAGAAATAATTATGGTTATCGAGATTTAAGATCTCATCCTTTGATACATTCTTTTTTAGGAATTCCTTATGTTGATGTAAGACTTTCTTTTAATTCTTTTATTCCTAAAAAATTAGATGAAAAAATTGCAAAGAAATTAATTAATTTCTATCTTGATAAGCTTGATCAAAATCACGAATTACATGATAAAGTTGAATTTGATATAGTATTTTCTTGTTATGATTTTAATACTCCTAATAAACTTAAAACTCTTTTGAATGAAGGATTCAATGAAAACGAGATTAAAAGACTTGAATTTTCTTTACTTGAACTTACAAATGAGATTATAGATTCTAAAAAAGGACTTTATTTAAAAGATATTGAAAAATCAAAAAAATTAAAACAAAGCTATGAAGATATTATTAATTCTGATTTTTCTTTGATTGATAAAATTTATTGGCTTTTAGAAGAATGCAAGCGTTATGGAACTTTACCTTTTGCTGGAGTTGCAAGAGCTGGGTTTGTAGCAATGCAAATGTTAAATTCTTTAGTTGAGATTAATTTTTTTACCAAAGAAGAAAAAATGCTTTTTTTAAACTCTTTAGAAACCATAAGTAAAACTTTAAGTTTTAAAATAAATTCTTTAAATGAAGAAAATAAGCAAGAGTTTTTGGAAATTTTTGGACATTTAAGAGCTGGAACTTATAATATTTTATCTCCAAGATATGATGAAAATTTTAAAGCTTATTTTGATATAAAAAATTATAAGCAAGAAGAAAATTTAAAATCAGATTTCATTCTTAGTATTGATAAAAAAGAGAAATTACAAAATCTTTTAAAAGAGCATGGATTTAGCATAAATACAGATGAGTTTTTTTCTTTTTTAAAAAATGCTATTGAAGGAAGAGAACTTGTAAAATTTGATTTTACAAAATTACTTTCTAAAAGCATTTCCATGATTGAAGAGCTTGGAAAATATTATAAAATAGATAAAGAAGATATGGCACATCTTGATATAAAAAGTATTTTAAATCTTTATTCAAGTCTTTATTCTCAAAATCCTAGAGAGCAGTTTTTAGAAGAAATTAAACGTCATAAAAAAGAGTATGAATTAACCTTGGCTTTGAAACTTCCTTCACTTTTAAATAAAGCTAGTCAAATTTTTGCTTTTTCTTCAAGCTCTGTTATCCCAAATTTTATTACTCAAAAGCGTATCAATGCTAAAACAGCAAAAGAAAATGAAACTGATTTAGAGGGTAAAATCGTTCTTATTTATGCAGCAGATCCTGGATATGATTATTTATTTACTAAAAATATCGCTGGTTTTATTACTTGTTATGGAGGAGCTAATTCTCATATGGCTATAAGAGCTTCAGAACTTGCAATACCAGCTGTTATAGGTGTTGGAGAGGTTGATTTTGCAAAATATTTAAAAGCAAAGAAACTTATCATAGATTGTGAAAGTGAGCAAATCATTTGTTTATAGGTATTACACAAAGATTAATAGAAGAAGAAAAATATAAAGAATTAAGAGAAGCCTTAGCGCTTGAATGGGGAGATTTATTTTCAAATTCTGCTCTTTTTAAAGATTTTATTCCTCTTGCTTTAAGTTATGAAATAGATTTTAAACGCTATGCTCCTTACTTAAAAGCTGTTATTTTAAGCGGAGGCAATGATTTAAGTATATTTAAAGAAAGTTTTTTGTCTAAAAAAAGAGATATTTATGAAGAAAAAATTATTAAATATTGTTTAAAAACAAATACCCCACTTTTAGGAATTTGTCGTGGGGCGCAAATGATAGCTTATTTTTTTAATTCTTCATTGCAAATGCTTTCTAATCACGTAGGAAATCACAAAGTGATTTTAAATGATGAAAATTCTTTTATAAGCAATTCCTTTCATAATTATGCTATTGTAAATTTAGGCAAGGATTTAGAAATTTTAGCTATAGCAGAAGATCAAAGTATAGAAGCTTTTAAGCATAAGGATAAAAATATTTTTGGTTTAATGTGGCATATAGAAAGAAAAAATGGACTCAATAATACAAAAATTTTGAAACAATGGCTTAATACAATAAAGGAAAACAAATGAAAGCAATTATTTTAGCAGCAGGATTTGGATCAAGACTTATGCCTCTAACAAAAAATAATCCTAAATGTATGGTGAAATATCAAAACGAAGAATTAATCTCTTATGAAATTAAAGCTTTAAAAGAAGCTGGAATTTCTGATATAGCAGTAGTTGGAGGATACTTATCTAATATTTTAAAAGAATTTATCGAGGATAAATTTAATCTTTATAATTTTTATGAAAATAAAAATTACGCTCATACAAATATGGTTCAAACTCTTTTTTGTGCAAGAGAATTTTTGCAAAAATGCATAGAACAAAAAGAAGATTTAATTGTCTCTTATGCAGATATAATCTATTTTAAAGATAGTATAGAAAAACTTATGCAAGCTAAAGATGATTTGGCTATAGTGATAGATAAAGAATGGAGAAAGCTTTGGCAAAAAAGATTTAAAAATCCTTTAGATGATGCTGAAACTTTAAAACTTGATAATAAAGGATTTATTAAAGAATTAGGAAAAAAGGCTAAAAGTTATGATGAAATAGAAGGACAATACATAGGACTTTTTAAAATTAGTGCTAATTTTTTACCTTCTGTTTTAAACTTTTACGATAATCTTGATAAAAATATTTTTTATGATGGAAAAGATTTTAACAATATGTATATGACAAGTTTTCTGCAAGCTTTAATTGATACATTTAATAATGCTAAAGCAATAGAAATTTATGGAAATTGGTGTGAAATAGATTTTAAAAGTGATTTGGAGATAGTTTTATGAAGCTACTATCGCAAAGTAAATCTTTTAAACTTTTAAAAGAAAAAGGTTTAAAAGCTTGGTTAGAATATAGATATTTTAAAATTTTAAGAACTTATGAAAAACATATAGTTTTAAAATATACAAAATGCTTTAAGCCCTTGCCTAAAAATTATAAATTTATACTTTGCTCTTATAGTGTTTCAGCTCATTGGGCTTTAGGAAATTTTTTGTAATTTTGTAATTTGAAAAAAATGTTGCTTTTGAAGATAGTCTTACTCGTTGTTATACCGCAAAACATGAACTTAAAAAGATTAAAAATTCACAAAGTTATTTGGATTTAATTTTTTGGAATAAAGAAAATAAATATATTTCAAATATAGTAAGCATTTTTAATTCTACTAAAATTCTCATTTTAA
The DNA here is from genome assembly GCF_016599045.1 of Campylobacter sp. TTU_617. Classification (GTDB taxonomy): domain Bacteria; phylum Campylobacterota; class Campylobacteria; order Campylobacterales; family Campylobacteraceae; genus Campylobacter_D. The sequence continues at coordinate 305 of NZ_JAENKV010000004.1, read as the reverse complement.
CAAGAGATCCTATTTCAAGATTTAAAACTTTTATCAATCACGGACTTTGTGAAAAAAAGATTTTTTATCATTTAGATGATAACTTTGATACTATATATTATATTGGAAAAAATGGTTATGAAATACCAATACTAAACCAGATTGTAAGGGTTTATCTTATTGGATGCAACCAATTAAAAAAGTTACAACAAATTTCAACTACTATTCCAACATAAAAGCATTTTTAGAAAGTAAAAAAGAATTTAAAATCTTTTATATAGATTGTAAAGAATTAGATAGTAAAATAGCTTTTGATACTATGAATA
>NZ_JAENKV010000049.1 GCF_016599045.1 Campylobacter sp. TTU_617 | reverse complement strand
CATCCATTTTTCAAGTCCCCTTTTATATAACTCTTCTTCTAAAGGCTTAATGTTTTTTATTAAAGCAAGTTCAAGTGCATTAATATGTGCATATATCATTTTAAGCCATTCTAAATGTTCTTTAATCCAAATTAAAGATTTATTAAAAGAATCTTCTTTTGTTTTTGCTTTTAAGACATAAATTCTAGCTAAATTTAATTCAAATTGGATTAAAGTAGCTTGCAGTATGTCATAAAAGAAATTTAAATTTTTTAAATTTTCTATTTTTGTTTTTACTTGATCAATTCTTTGTATAAGAACATTTAGTATTTGATTGATTTCTTCTTCGCTTATATCGTTTAAATTAGAGTTTGAATTTAGATTTTGATTATTTTTTTGAATAAAATTTGCTAAATTTAAATAAAGCTCATTGATTTCATTATATTCTTTTAAACAATCATTTTTAAAAGTATTAGAATGTTTTATGGCTTTTGTAATTTTTGCATAAGCTTTAAGTAATAATTCATCTT
>NZ_JAENKV010000048.1 GCF_016599045.1 Campylobacter sp. TTU_617 | reverse complement strand
AAGTATCCACCATAAGACCCCCCCCCATAAATTTTAGGTAAATTTGCAAATTCAGGATAGTTTTTAACTATATCTTTTAAGGCATTGATATGATCAATTGCTGCCATAATGCCATAGTTTTGATATTCGTTATTTGGTGGGATTAAATCACAACTTAAATAAGCTTTAATATTTTTTTCAATAATTCCTTCTTCTTTTAATTTTTTAATATGTTCTTCTATAACAGGATAAATAAGATTATAATAATTTTTCTCATCCGCTTTAATATGAGATAAACCTATATTAGATAAAAGTTTTTGAATTTGATATAAATCTTGTTCATTGGGCACAATTTTTGGATTATATTTTTCATCTATGCTTTTTCTTGCACAAAAACAATGATAAAAAACATTAACCACAGCTACATCAAAATTTTTAGCTAAATATTCTCTATCAAAATCTAAAAAAGATATATTAGCATTAGCTCCAAAACCACCTATGATAAAAACTATAGCTTTTATATCTTTACTATCATCAAAAGTAAGTCTATACTCAAGCTTACTTTCTCTTTTTATATTAAGTTCAACATCATCACAAGAATTAATTTTATAGGATTTGTTAATTAACAT
>NZ_JAENKV010000047.1 GCF_016599045.1 Campylobacter sp. TTU_617 | reverse complement strand
ATTAAAAATTCTATTTCACCATTGAAAGATATATTAAAAAATAATATTTAAATAATTTAGAAATAATTTTACTTTTTAATCAAGTAAAAGTGTTTTATATTTTTAAACTTCTTTAGCATTTAACTCTAGTCTTATCTAAACAAAAAAGCCTCTTCGGCTTTATCTTTTAACTTCTGCAAACCATTTATATCTTAAAGTTTTAACATTAAATTCTATCATCTTATTATCTTTTTCTTTTAGTAATTATAAAAAGTTTTTCTTCTTTTTTTTCATAAGAAATAATACACATTTTGCTGTATCTTTCATCATAAATAGATTTTGCTAATATTAAGAATTTCTTTTAAAACTTAATCAGTGATAAAGCTCGTTGTTTTTTCTCATCTTATTTTATTTTAGTATTATTCTTCCTATAATTCTAAGTCTATTATTTTGCACCTATTTTATAAGCTTTAACCTTAAGTAAGTTTATATTTGATTTAGCATCTATATCTTTTGTTTTAATACTTATCTTTAAAACTCTTACCAATCCAATAAATATTTAATATTCTAAAAACTTTTTAATATTAAAAGATTGATTTAAAACTTTATCTGTTTTGTTGTAATTTGTAAGCTAACATTT
>NZ_JAENKV010000046.1 GCF_016599045.1 Campylobacter sp. TTU_617 | reverse complement strand
CTTTAAAAGGTTTTTCTATAGCTCCTTCTATCCTTGCTCCACCTTCTGTGCAGTTGTAAGTTTTTACTCCTTGTTCTTTGGTAAATTGTATATCGCTTTCAAATTCTTGACGAAATAAATTCCAAATAAAATGTGTCTTTACAAAAGAATCATTATCCCCATAAGCCTTAACTTTTATATGCTCATAAGAAGAGCTCTCAAAGTTTGCACTATGTTTATAATCATTAGGATGCGAATTTCCATTCTCATCATAAGCTAAATCTTGTCCTATTAGGATAATGTTTTTAAATTTTAAAAGACTAGCTAATATATAATTCATATTAGCCACACTATGTCCAGTTGGCATATATCCAAATTGATTAAGAGTAAGATATCGCATAAAATGTGCTTTAGAGCTTATAAGCATATAAGATCTTTGAGTATTTTCAAGATAAAAAACACTATTAGGATGAACTACAGATTTTAAGATAAAGGTTATTCCTTCATCAAATTCTTTAAAATTATTATTGAAAAATTCCGCCGTAAAATCAGTTCTTTCAAGCATACAAACATAATCAGGCTTAATATTATGTTTAGCTAATATTGCATAAGCACTATCAGCACAAAATATTGTAGCTTTGTTTTGAT
>NZ_JAENKV010000045.1 GCF_016599045.1 Campylobacter sp. TTU_617 | reverse complement strand
ACACATCTTTTCAAATTCTTGATAGTATTTCCAAGAAGCTATGATATCGGGACGATGTTCTTTAATATGAGTAAGTTCATAATCTAGTATGTTTTTAAGATATATTCTTAAATCTTTATTTTCTTTTAAATAATTTAATATATCTTTTTCATTTATAAAATTTGCTTCTTTAAACTCAATTTGCTCTTTTAAAAATATACTAAATTTTAAAAGATAATTTTTAACTTCTTCAAAAAGTTCTTTATGCTCTTTTAAAATTTTAAAATCATTTTCATCTATATAAATACCTAAGTTTTCATAGTAAATATAATCTTTATCTAGTATAAAAGATTTAATATCTATACTACATATAGGGGGGGGGGTATTGAATAATTTTGCTTTTTCAATAATACTTAATTCTATATTTTTTAATAAATAAGGAAAAGTTTTTTTCTCAAGTAAAAGATTAAAAGGAAGTAAATGAGCAAATTTATTCCAAAGTTTGTGTTCAAATTTTTCTTTGTCTTTTATATTGGGTGGATTAAAGTCTAAGGTTTTTGCTAATTTATTCATAGTATCAAAAGCTATTTTACTATCTAATTCTTTACAATCTATATAAAAGATTTTAAATTCTTTTTTACTTTCTAAAAATGCTTTTATGTTGGAATAGTAGTTGAAATT
>NZ_JAENKV010000044.1 GCF_016599045.1 Campylobacter sp. TTU_617 | reverse complement strand
CATACAAACATAATCAGGCTTAATATTATGTTTAGCTAATATTGCATAAGCACTATCAGCACAAAATATTGTAGCTTTGTTTTGATATTCTTTTAAAATAGGAAGTTGTTTAGTAAGTGAAGGTCCTGTTGAAACTATTATAGCTGTATCACTTAAATTTGATCTTTTAGTGAGTAATTCTTTAAAAGTAGGATTTGTAATCATTTTAGGTAGATTATAAGTAAATTGTTCTATACCTTGTAAAGCATCTAAGGGATCATTACCATAAGAGAATATTGCTTTTTTAAAATGACTCATCATGTTTTGATTAATGTTTAATATATCTTCTTTATATTTTTCATAATAATCAGAGCTTAATTCTAAAAAATATACTCTTGAAAAAGAAAAGAAAGGATTAGATGAGCAAAGCTCATTATAATCATTTAAATTTAGAGTATTAGCATTAAATATTATTAAAGAATTATTTTTAAGTTCATGGCAAAAGTCTATTAAGTGAAACATAATATAAATGATTTCTAATTCTTTTTCAAAGACTACTATATGTTTATGGTTTTTGTTTTGAAGTAAGGCTTTAAATAAAATACCATTTCCAAAACCATAAAAATAAAGAACAGGATATAAGAAGTATTTATCATTATAAGTGTTTAACATAGAGTTTAGTTCAGTAAGAGGGTTTTGGTAGAGTAA
>NZ_JAENKV010000043.1 GCF_016599045.1 Campylobacter sp. TTU_617 | reverse complement strand
GCTTTAAGTAATAATTCATCTTGTTTATTTTTATTTAAAGCATTTAATCTTTTAAAAGGTTTATCTAAATCTTTAATAAGTAATTCTTCACATACTTCTTTAAAAGGTTTTTCTAAGCTTCCTTCTATCCTTGCTCCACCCTCTGTGCAGTTGTAGGTGATAGAAAAAGTATTTTTATAAATAATTTGTTCTAAAAAAGACTTAAAATATACCCAAATACTATGCGTTGCAACTTTTCCACTACCGCCATAAGCCATTATTTCTATATATTCTTCTTCGCTCTCAAAATTTGATCCGTGTTTATAATCATTAGGATGCGAATTTCCATTCTCATCATAAGCTAAGTCTTGTCCTATTAAGATAATGTTTTTGTGTTTTAAAAGCATAGCTAAAGAATAATTCATATAAGCTACACTCGGGCCACCGCCAAGATAACCAAATAAATGAAGTTTAAAATCAAGACACATTCTAGATGGTTTTGAGACAAGCATATAAGAACGCTTATTTTGATCAAGATAAGAAAGTGCTTTTGGATGAACTAATGAAGCAAGAATAAACAATGCTCTTTCATCAATCCCCTCATACCTATCTTTAAAGAATTCCGCCGTAAAATCAGTTCTTTCAAGCATACAAACATAATCAGGCTTAATATTATGTTTAGCTAATATTGCATAAGCACTATCAGCACAAAATATTGTAGCTTTGTTTTGAT
>NZ_JAENKV010000042.1 GCF_016599045.1 Campylobacter sp. TTU_617 | reverse complement strand
ATGGCATTATGGCAGCAATTGATCATATCAATGCCTTAAAAGATATAGTTAAAAACTATCCTGAATTTGCAAATTTACCTAAAATTTATGGGGGGGGGTCTTATGGTGGATACTTATCTTTGCTTATAGCTAAGATTGCCCCTTGGTATGTGGATGGGGTGATTGATAATTCTGCAATTACTATGCCTCATATACGGCATATTTTAGGAAGAGAAACTGAAATTCCTGAATTTGCATTTACTAGGGAAAATGTAGATTTAAATTGTTATGTAAAAAAATATTGGACACGCAATATAAATTCACCTTTTTATTTAAATGATGATAATTATATTATTAGATCTATCTTAAATTCAAATCATCTTTTAATCCAGCAAAAATTAAATCCTAATATAATCTATATTCATTATCATAGTGCAAAAGATATTGGTGCTCCTGCTAAAGATAAAATAGAACTTCATAAAATCTATAAAAACCTAGGCTTTGATACAACTTTACATTTAATAGAGAGTGAAGATCAAATAGATGGAAAATTAATTAAAAGTTTAGAACACGGATTAAGAATGACTGATAAGGCTTTATTTAGACAAGAATTACCTATAGTATTAGAAAAATTAAAAAATAGAAAATCTTTTATGAGAGAAAATTTTATTTCTTATCCTTGTAAAGAAAAGGTTTTTACCTTTAAAGATAAAGAAGATAAATTTGTTTTAGAGTTTTAGAGTGGTTAAAATTAATA
>NZ_JAENKV010000041.1 GCF_016599045.1 Campylobacter sp. TTU_617 | reverse complement strand
ATAAGGAAGTATAAATAAAGAGTGTTCTTTATTCATTCCATAAGTAGCATTAGAAAAATCACTCTTTATATAATTGCTTGCATCAGAGTATAAATTACCTTTTTCTTGTATAGCCATTCTTTGAGCTCTACTTGAAGAGCTTAGATAAAAGCTTTGCATAGAATTACCCATAATATTATCAATAAAGGTTGATCTTCTTGTTGTAGTAGATACTAAAGATCTAAAGGTTGCTCCTGATATAGAGGCATTAAGGTTAAAGCTTTGATAAATCTTTCCTGTTGTAGGATCATAGATTAAGTTTATATCTCCACTACCATTAGTTGTTATGTTGCTTACGTTACCTGGATTAACTCCACTAATAACATCACTTATATCATCAAGTCCTCCTAGATCAAGATTACCTTCATCTATAGTGATATTATCTGCACTTACATTGTCTTTATTATCTCCACCTACAACTATAGTGTCTAATTTGCCTGATTCATCTGAAGTAACAAGCCAGTCTTCTATGATTATGGCACCGCTTCCATTATTGGTTAAGTTATTACCGCTACTATCTTTACTTATAGTTCCTTGGTTATTAACATAGATAGTTCCGCTACCACTATTAGTAACACCACTTGTAATAGTTGCACTAGAATCATTTTTTAAGGTTAAATCATTATTTGAACTATTTACAATATTACCATAGATAATTCCATTATCAGTATTTAAAATACCGCTACCATTTTTAGAAGTAATAGTTCCACCATTTTCAATGGTGATGCCGTGT
>NZ_JAENKV010000040.1 GCF_016599045.1 Campylobacter sp. TTU_617 | reverse complement strand
TATCTTAAGTACTAAAGTTTTGATGATGTAAAATTAAACAGATACTTTGATAGAATATATAGACTAGAAAATTATAAAATTGTATTTATCACAATTATTTAAATTGCAAATTTTATAAACTTGTAATCATTATGAAAGTTATTCATATATAAGCATATAAATAAAATACTTTATCTTATATTCTTGCTTGTTCTTGCTTGTATTTTATCTAATTTTTCTAATCAATAATAAATAAATAATTCTTAACTTAAAAATATTTTAAGTTAAGAATTATTCTAATCATACTAATACAAATTCCATTTTATAAAAAATGTCTTTATATAAAGGATTTAAAGAATGAAGCATTACTCCATTATCTTGTTTGAAAACTTGTTTGATAAAAAGTCCATCTCTTGTGTTAATCACACAAATGCTTTTATTTTTAAGCTCTTTTCTTTAAAAGCTTATAAATAACTTCTATCTTTAATTAGTGATTCCATACTCTCTCCATAACAAGTCATAAACTCACAATTTTACTTCCAAAGAAGCTTAATAGTTTTTTATCTATGATAAGTTTAGAATAATCTATTAAATCATTAATTCCACCTCCACTCAAACTTACATTTGTTTTATAAAGTTTTAAAATCTTATATTTATTTTCACTTTCTAATTGAACTTTTGGAGAGTTTTTATAAAAGAAATAATTTATACTTATATTTCTTTCTTGCAAGAAGTTTAATATTTGTGAATAAGAAATGGAATTTCTAAATTTCATAGAATTAAAAGTATCAGGATTAATTCCTAATTCTTGTGCTATATCTTTTGTTTTTAA
>NZ_JAENKV010000003.1 GCF_016599045.1 Campylobacter sp. TTU_617 | reverse complement strand
ATTCTAACCAGCTGAACTACCGCCGCAAAAGAATGAAGTGGTGGTCACTATAAGACTCGAACTTATGACATCCACCTTGTAAGGGTGGCGCTCTACCAACTGAGCTAAGCGACCTGATAAGATTTTGGCGACCCTTAGAGGATTTGAACCTCTGTTTTCACACAGAGAGAGTGATGTCCTGGGCCACTAGACGAAAGGGTCAAACCCTATAAAGTGGTGTCCCGTGTTGGATTCGAACCAACGGCCCCCTCCTTAAAAGGGAGATGCTCTACCGGCTGAGCTAACGAGACAATGGCGCGGCGGACGGGGCTCGAACCCGCGACCTCCGGCGTGACAGGCCGATATTCTAACCAGCTGAACTACCGCCGCAAAAGAATGAAGTGGTGGTCACTATAAGACTCGAACTTATGACATCCACCTTGTAAGGGTGGCGCTCTACCAACTGAGCTAAGCGACCTAAGTGGTGTCCCGTGTTGGATTCGAACCAACGGCCCCCTCCTTAAAAGGGAGATGCTCTACCGGCTGAGCTAACGAGACTTGTTTTAAAAACTGAAGTTGTGATTATGCCAAAATATCAAGTATTTTGTCAAGAGTAAAAAGAAAATTATATCATTAATTAACTCTAATAAAATATAATCTTATTTTAAACCTAAACTAAAGGAAAATAGTGCGTTTTATTTTTTTATTGATAATATTTTTTAATTTTATTTTCGCAAATATATTAAGTCTTGATAAGGCTTTTAATATCAAACTCGATTCAGATAAACAAGCTCTTTATATTAATTTTAAACTCGGAGATGAAATTTATCTTTATAAAGACAAAATAAAAATTAAACTTAATGAAAAAGATATTACAGATTTATTAAATTTTCCAGCTCCAATAACAAAAGACAATGAATATATATATTATAAAAATTTATCTCTTGCTATACCAAATACCTTACTAGATCAATATACACAAAAAAAAGATAGTTTATTGCAAATAACCTATCAAGGATGTTCAAATCAAGGCTTATGTTATCAACCTCAAAAAATTGATTATTCTTTAAAAGAAAAAAATAATATTTATACTTATTTAAAAATAAATAAAATAAAACAACAAAAATTAAATTCATTCTCTGAAGAAAGCATTATCGAGAAATTTATTAATACTGAAAATTTAGCGACTATTTTAATAACTTTTTTTGGATATGGTTTATTATTATCACTAACACCTTGCACATTGCCAATGATCCCTATTTTATCTTCATTGATTGTTTCAAAGGTAGGAATTTCAAAAAAATATAGCTTTTTTTTATCTTTTATTTATGTATTTTTTATGTCTTTAGCTTATGCAATTGCTGGAATCATTGCAAGCTATCTAGGTTTAAGCGTTCAAGGAATACTACAAAAACCTATCATTTTAATCTCTTTTTCTCTTGTATTTATTTTATTTTCCTTGGCAATGTTTGGAGTTTTTAATTTCGAGCTTTCTAATAAATTTCAAAATTTTATCCATAAAAAAACCCAGCAAGGTAAAGGTATAATAAGTATCGCTGCAATGGGATTTTTATCAGCTTTAATTGTAGGACCTTGCGTAGCTGCTCCTTTAGCTGGAGCTTTGCTTTATATAGCAAATTCTGGAGATATTATACTTGGAGGCTTAGCACTATTTATTATGAGTTTTGGAATGGGAACTCCTTTATTGTTTATAGGTTTAGGAATTGGTTTTATTAAACCTGGAGAGTGGATGCAAAAAATTAAAATTCTTTTTGGTTTTATAATGCTTGCTATGGCTATTTGGATTTTAGAAAGAATTTTAGATTTTAGATTTATTTTAATAGGGTATGGAATATTAGGTGTTTTTTTCTGTGTTTTTATGGGTATTTTTGATAAAGCAAAAAATTTTTTAAATTCTTTTAAAAAATCTTTACTTATTTTAATTTTCAGCTTAAGTATCGCATCATTTTTGGCTGGTATTTTTAATATTAAAGAACCCTTAAATTTTTATTCTAGCAAAACGCAAGAATATAACTCTTTAAATTTTATTTATATTTCAAATTTAGACGAGCTCTTAAATATTATTAAAAATAGCCCCAAAAAAATTATGCTAGATTTTACTGCTACTTGGTGTGAAAATTGCAAACTTTTAGATAATATTACTTTTAAAGATCCTAAAGTAATTAAAGAATTAAGCGAATATACTCTTATAAAAATTGATGTAAGCGAAAACAACAAAGAACAGATTAAAATAATGAAACATTTCAATGTCTTTGGCCCACCAGTTTTAATTTTTTTTGATAATAATCAAGAAAAATTGAAAATTATAGGATTTATCAAACCGCAAGATTTATTAGAAAAATTACTCTTGCGTTAAATTCTCATCTCTAGGAAAACCAACTTTATATGCATTAACACAATCTAAACTAATTATTGCATTATGACGACACTCTAAAGCTCTCTTTCTAGCCTCTTCTGGATGAGCTTTATAATACTCTTCGCTTTTATGCTCACATCCTGCTAAAATATATATAAGCACTACAAATAAAAATTTTATTTTCATAATTAATTCAACCTTTTTATTTATTTTCTTGTTCATTCTCATTATAAGAAAATATAGGTAACGACCATTTATATTTAATTGCTAAAAGTCTTATAGTCACACCAAATAAAAGCGATACAAGAGTGCATATTAAATCGCTAAATTCAAACCATATATTTAATGTAAAATAAACTGTTGCGGTAATAATAGCAATTCCTGCATAAATTTCTTTTTGAAAAACAAGTGGAATTCTCATACATAGAATATCTCTTAAAATTCCGCCAAAAACACCGGTTATTACCGCTGCAGATACTGCTATAATATAACCATAATTTAGTTCAATTGCAATTTGTGCACCAAGTATACTAAAAACAACAAGCCCTATGGCATCAAGAGTTAAAAACAAACCTTCAAGTTTTGTAACAATACGTGGAATTCTTGTAGCAAATAAAGCAAAAAAACAAACTAAAATAATATATTCTGGATGCTTTACCCAAGTAAGCGGATAATGTCCTAATAATATATCTCTAATACTTCCTCCACCAATTGCAGTAACCAAAGCAATAAATATAACACCAAATAAATCCATTTTATATCTTCCAGCAGCCAAAGCGCCTGTCATTCCTTCAGCAGATATTCCAATAATATATAAAATAGTAAGAAGCATTGATTTTAACCTAAAACATTTTACAATCAATCTTATAGTTTTTTATTTTTTTATCTTTGACATTTTGATTTGGTACTTGATAGCACTCTTTATAATTATCCGCCTTTAAAATTTTAATATAATGGCTTGGAATGGCAATATCATTTTTAATAAATTTTGGATTATCTTGATAAATTACCAAATTTAAAACTTCGATACTCCCATTTTTTAAAGCAAGTTGTCTTTCCCTTTTTTCTATTTTATTCCAAATTTTATTATTAATTTGTTCATTTTGTGGAGTAATATTACTCATTAAAAAAACAGATTTTTGCGCAGCCACACTAAAACGAAAAGAAGCATTTGGGGCAGTATGACCTCTTGTATAACCGCTTTTTTTATAATCTTGCCAATAAGTTCTATATTTTTTCGGTATATTTGTATCTTCTTCAAAACGTGGTCTATTTTTTAACTGATCGATTTTTAAATTTTTAGCTTCTACTTTATAAGCTACTGCTTTTGTTCCTTTATAACCATAATCATAGCAATTTAGATAATAAAATTTATCCAAAACCAAAGAACATTCTTCATTTTTAAAATATTTTTTAAATTCTTCACTAGGTGTATAATGATCATTGGCAAAAACTAGGCCAAAAACAAAAAACAAAATAATAATACTTTTTTTCATAATGGTAAAATCTTTTTGATATTTTTATAAAATTTTATTTCGTAAAGATAGATTATACTTTAGTTATTCTTAATAATTATTGTATTTTTGTAACATTAATTTTAATTTACATTAAACTTTATTTAGTTTTTATAATATTTTCAAGCAAAGATTTTTAAAATTAAAAATAAAATAATTTTTAGGAGTTTATATGAGTTTAAATTTTGACTTCTATGCAACATTAGTTGTCATAGTTTTAGTTTTATTACTTGGTTTTTTTATAACAGACAAAATTAAATTTTTAAAAGATTACAATATTCCAGAACCAGTAGTTGGGGGTGCTATTGCATCTATTATTATACTTCTTATTTATTCTTTTGGAAATATAAGTATCAAATTTGATAACTCATTTAAAGATCCTTTGATGCTTGCTTTTTTTGCCAGCATAGGTTTATTGGCAGATTTTTCCTCTCTTAAAAAAGGTGGGAAAAAATTAATTATTTTCCTATTTGTTATATCTGGATTATTAATAACTCAAAACATTATAGGAATTGGTGTTGCTAGCGTTATGGGGCAAAATCCTCTTATCGGAATGCTTGGAGGTTCTATTACTATGAGTGGTGGTCACGGAACAGGTGCTGCTTGGGCAAATGAATTTATAAAAGCTCCCTATTTTTTTACACCAGCAACTGAAGTTGCCATTGCAAGTGCTACATTTGGATTAATAGCTGGTGGTATTATAGGTGGTCCTGTTGCAAGATTTTTAATCAATAAATATAATTTAAAAACAAAACAAGAAGATAATTTATCACACGAAGCTATTTTAAACTTTGAGGAACCTCAAAAAGAAAAACTTATCACTCCAACTTCATTTATAAAATCTCTTGCTTTAATAGGCCTTTGTTTATTAATAGGAAGTTATTTATCCTCTTGGATTAAATCAAGCACAGGTTTTACATTGCCAACTTTTGTATATTGTCTTTTTGTAGGGGTTGTTTTAAGAAATGTTCTTTCTATTTCAAAAGTTCATCAAGTATTTGATAGAGAAGTTTCCGTTCTTGGAAATGTTAGTTTATCGCTTTTTTTAACCTTTGCTTTAATGACAGTTAATCTTTGGGAACTTGTTTCCCTTGCTTTACCAATCTTAGTAATCTTAATTTTTCAAGTTATTACTATGATTCTTTATTCTATATTTATTACCTTTAAATTTTGTGGAAAAGATTATGATGCAGCAGTTTTAGCAGCAGGACATTGTGGATTTGGTCTAGGAGCAACTCCAACTGCTATGGTAAATATGCAGGCAGTTACTAATCATTATGGGCCAAGTCATATGGCATTTATCATTGTACCACTTTGCGGTGCATTTTTTATTGATATAATTAATGCTTTAATTATAAATGCTTTTTTATACTTGCCATTCTTTGCCCATTAAATTAGTTTATCTTGACTTTTACACAAATGGGCTAAAAAACACTCTTTACAAAGAGGTTTTTTAGCCTTACAGGTATATCTTCCAAAAAGAACCATTGCTTGATGAAGATAATTTAGATTATCTTTAAAAATTTTTGTTAAATCTTTTTCAGTTTCTTCTGGAGTTTTTGCTTTACTAAGTTCTAAGCGATGTGATACTCTAAATACGTGAGTATCTACGGCCATAAAATTTGCTCCACACCACTCGATTAAAACCACATGAGCAGTTTTTTGTCCAACTCCAGCTAAAGATTTTAAATCTTTTTCATTTAAAGGAATCTCTCCATTAAAATTTTCACATACAGCTTTTGCCATTTTAATTAAATTCTCTGCCTTATTATTAAAAAAAGAACAAGTTTGAATGAAACTTTTAACACTTGATAATTTAGCATTTGATAAAGATTTTATATCAGGATAAGCTTCAAAAAATGCAGGAGTAATTAAATTAACTCTTTTATCAGTACATTGGGCTGAGAGCATGACGCAAACCAAAAGTTCATAGAGATTTTTAAATTTAAGTTCTGTTACAGGTTTATCAAATTTTTTTAAAAAAAGTTCTTTAATTTTTAAATTTCTTTTCATTTTTTTATTTTAGTTAATTAGCTTTAAACTAAGTTTAGATATAATTAATTTACAAATAATTTAAAAAAGGAAAACAAAACAATGAAAAAAATTTCTTTAATTGCGGCATCATTAATTGCTGGAATAAGTTTTAATTTAAATGCAGCCACTGTAGCTGTGCTAAATGGTAAAAATATTAGTGATACTGAAATAAATGAGTTTTTCGCACCAATGTTAAGAGGTCAAAATTTTTCAAATCTTCCACAAGAACAAAAAAAGGCTTTGATTCAACAATATATTGCACAAGAACTTGTTTTGGAAGATGCTAAAAAACAGAATTTAGAAAAAGATCCTCTTTATGCAAAAGAGCTTGAAAAAGCCAAAGAAGGTATTTTATTAGCTGTTTATCAAGAAAAAATTCTTAGCTCTATTAAAGTTGATGAATCAAAAGTAAAAGCATTTTATGAGCAAAATAAAGATAAATACGTTCAACAAGCAAGAGTGCAAGCAAGACATATATTAGTTTCTAGTGAAAAAGAAGCTGTAAATATCATTAATGAACTTAAAAATTTAAAAGGCGAAGCATTGCTTAAAAAATTTAGTTCTATTGCAAAAGAAAAATCAATAGACACAGGATCGGCTTCTCAAGGTGGAGAACTTGGATGGTTTGATCAATCAACAATGGTAAAACCTTTTACAGATGCTGCTTTTTCTCTTAAAAATGGAGAAATAACAAAAACCCCTATAAAAACTAATTTTGGTTACCATATCATCCTAAAAGAAAATTCACAACCAAAAAAACAAATAGCATTTAACGAGGTAAAACAAGGAATTGAAAACGGACTCAAATTTGAAGAATTTAAAAAAATAATGGCACAAAAAACTCAAGAACTTGTTAATAAAGCAAAAGTGGAATATAAATAATGGGAATTTTAGATATAGTAAAACCTGGAGTTATGACTGGAGATGAGCTTAATAAAATTTATGATTATGCTAAAGCTGAAAAATTTGCTATTCCAGCTGTCAATGTCGTAGGAACTAATTCTATTAACGCTGTTTTAGAAACAGCAAAAAAAGTAAATTCTCCAGTTATTATTCAATTTTCAAATGGAGGGGCAAAATTTTACGCGGGAAAAAATTGCCCCAACGCAGAAGTCCTAGGAGCAATTAGTGGCGCAAAACATGTTCATTTGCTCGCAAAAGCCTATAATGTTCCTGTAATATTACATACTGATCACGCTGCTAAAAAACTTTTACCTTGGATAGATGAACTCATTAAAGCAAATATAGACTTTAAACAACAGCATTCTCAAGCACTATTTAGTTCACACATGCTAGACTTAAGCGAAGAAAGTTTAGAAGAAAATTTAGATATTTGTAGCTCTTATCTTAAGCAATTGAGCACTTTGGGTATTTCTTTAGAAATCGAATTAGGTTGTACAGGGGGAGAAGAAGATGGTGTTGATAATACAAATATTGACAATGCTAAGCTCTACACTCAACCAGAAGATGTGGCACTTGCTTATGAAACACTGAGTAAAATTAGCGATAATTTTACTATAGCTGCAAGTTTTGGTAACGTTCATGGAGTTTATAAACCAGGAAATGTTACATTACAACCTGAAATATTAAAAAATTCCCAAGAATATGTAAAAAATAAATTTAAACTTTCACATTCTAAACCTATCAATTTCGTTTTTCACGGAGGAAGTGGAAGTGAATTAAAAGACATACAAGATGCTATTAGCTATGGTGTAATAAAAATGAATATTGATACAGATACACAATGGGCATTTTGGGATGGTGTTCGTATATATGAAAATAAAAATAAAGCTTATTTGCAAGGACAAATTGGAAATCCCGAAGGAGATGATAAACCAAATAAAAAATACTATGATCCTCGTGTTTGGTTAAGATCTGGAGAGGAAAGCATGATCAAACGTTTAGAAATTGCATTTGAAAATTTAAATTGTATTAATAGAAATTAAACCAACCTTATCGTTGGTTTAATTGTGAGTATTTTTTAATTTTTACAATTAAATCAATCTAAAAAGGTCCAATATGGAGATAAAATCAGAAGAAATTTCAGAACTTATTTTGCCAGAGATTAAAGAAAAAAAAGGATATCTAGTTTATCTAAAAATTGTTTTAATTCCTGCTATCTTATATGTTTTGATTTTGCTTGGATATTTTGAAAAAATTAATTTTAAAGTTGAAATTCATACTGTTATTATGACAGGAATTATTTTTACAACTGCTTTAATTTTTGCAAGGCATAATGCTGAATATGCTTATAGTATTTTTGAACAACAAAAAAATGAATTTAAACAAGCTTTAAAACGCTATATTATGAAACATTTTTTAACCATAGGAAAAGATACAAAATCAAATGCAAATTTTAATGATTTTGCTTATAATTATATTAAAGGCGCAAGAAATGAAAATTTTGCCTCTATAGGTTCTGCAATTTTTCCTATGATGGGGATTTTAGGAACTTTTATAAGTATTGCTTTATCTATGCCAAATTTTAATTCCAATGATACAGCTTCATTAGAACACGAAATAGCCCTACTCTTAAATGGAGTTGGGACGGCTTTCTATGTTTCTATTTATGGAATTTTTTTAGCATTATGGTGGATATTTTTTGAAAAATACGGAACAAGTAAAATTCAAAAATTATTAAATCGTCAAAAAAATTCTACAAATGATTTCTTTTGGACAAAAGAAGAAATTGATCAAAGATATCTACGTGAAAGTTTAGAACATTTTGATAAAATCGGAGCTATTTTTAAACAAGTAAGCAATAATGATTTTTTCAAAGAATTAGATCATGCAATTGATAGAAAATTTAGTATTTTTCAAGATATGTTAAATGTAGAAGAAAAAGCCATAAGACTTAGTAGTGAACACATTAAACAAACAATGAGTGAATTAAGTAGAGCGCAAAGAGATCAAAGGGATCTTGGTAGACTTTATTCTGAAATGCTTAATGCAGTTGGAATTTTAAATCAAAATTTAAAAGAAATTAGCACAAGAATGTCAGAACACTATAATCGTTTATTAGATATCAGCTCTGAAAAAATCACTCATTTTGATAAAACTTTAAGTAGTTTTGATGAAAAAGTTCAAAATTTTCAAAAGGGATTTGAACTTTATGAAAAATCTATGCTCGAAAATCAAGAAAAAATCTTTAATGGTTTTCAAACAAGTCTTTTTGAAGGTATGCAAAAATTTAAAGAAATTTATGAAGAAGAAAAAAATATCGATGAACAAATTGAAATAATGAATACCTTAAAAAAAGAAATCGAAGAGCTTGATAAAGAAACAAATGAAGTAATTACAAAACTTGAAAATAACAATTTACTTTTAAATGGCAATGCGACGCAAGAAAACAAAGAAGAAAACAAAGAAGAAAACAAAGAAGAAAACAAAGAAGAAAACAAAGAAGAAAACAAAGAAGAAAACAAAGAAGAAAACAAAGAAGAAAACAAAGAAGAAAACAAATAAAGAAAAAATATGGATAATCAAAACAAAGAAGAAAATAATTTTTGGATAGCCTATGCTGATTTAATGGCTGGTTTGCTTTTTGTTTTTATTCTTTTAATTGGTGCTATTGTAGTAAAATACGTTTTAACCCAAAGCGACTTACAAGAAATTAAAAAGAATTTAAACAAACAAGAGCAACATCTTAAAAGAAGCGAAGAAGAATTAAAAAATAAAGAAGATATCGTTTTTAAATTAAGCAAAGAGTTAAGTAAAACTTCCGATGCAATAAATCTCATCAATCAACAAAAAGCAGAACTTGAGGCAAATATAACAAATTATCAACAATTAAGCAAAGAGTTAAATTCTACCTTAGATAGTAAAGATAAACAAATTCTAATATTATTAGGCCAACTTGAAAAAAAAGATGAAGAATTTCAAAATTTAAAACAAGACTTTGAAGAAGCTAAAATAAAAGTTCAAAATTTAAATTTTATAAAAGAAAATTTAAGCAAACAACTTCAATCAAAACTCGATTCTAATATCACTATAAATGAAAAAACTGGAGCAATTATATTGCCAGCAGAAATTTTATTTGATAGAGACTCTTATATATTAAAAAATGAAGCAAAATCAAATCTTAAAAAAATACTTAATGAATATTTTAATGCAATATTAAATGATCCCTCTATTTTAAATAATATAGAAAATATCATTATAGAAGGACATTCAGATAGCGATGGATCTTATATTTATAATTTAGATTTATCTCAAAAAAGAGCCTATGAAGTAATGAGTTTTATCTATACTTTTAATAAAGACCCAAGATTGCAAAAACTTTTGATGGCAAGTGGAAGATCGTTTTCTGATCCTATAATTAAAAATGGCATAGAAGATAAAGAATTGAGCCGTAGGATAGAAATTAAATTTAGCATTAAAAATGATAATGCTCTTAAAGAAGTTGAAAAGTTCTTTGAATATAAATAGTCCTATAGAAAAAATTTCTTTTTGTAATTTTAATTTTTATATAAAACGCGATGATTTATTAGGGGAAATTAACGGCAATAAAGCAAGAAAACTTTATCATTATCTTTTAAAAAAATATCCTAAAAATCAACGTTTTATTAGTTTTGGAAGCTCCCAAAGCAATGCTTTGCTTGCCCTTAGTATATTTTGCAGACAAAATAACTATCAACTTTTTTTTGTTTGTGAAAAACTCTCTTCTTTTTTGGAGCAAAATCCTCACGGAAATTATGCTTTAGCCTTAAAAAATAAGGCTACAATTATACAAAATATAGATTTTTCCCATCGTAGAGAAAAAGCTCTCTCCTTAAAACAAGAAAAAGATATTTTTATCGAAGAAGGAGTTGCAAATAAAGAAGCAGAAGCTGGTTTTATACATCTTGCAAAAGAAATTGATCAACAAAGCAGAAGTTTAAATTTAGATTTTGATATATTTTTACCTTCTGGAACCGGAACATCTGCAGCTTTTTTAGCAAAACATAGCAAATCAAAGGTTTTTACCTGTGCTTGCGTTGGAGATGAAATATATTTGAAAAAACAAATTTTAACCCTTGATCCTTATTATGATTTTTCTAATTTATATATACTAAAACTTCCTAAAAAATATCATTTTGCTAAACCTTATTTAGAATTTTATAAGCTTTATTTAATGCTAAAACAAGAATGCAATATTGAATTTGATTTACTTTATGATATGTTAGGCATAAAAACACTTATGTATTATCAAACTACTTTTAAAAAACCTATCTTATATATACACCAAGGTGGGATTATCGGTAATGAAAGTATGTTAGAAAGATATAAGAGAAAATTTGCACATTTGTAATTTTTTTTAATTTAAATTGATATTTATTTTATATAATTTTAATTAAAAAAATAAAAGTTGCATTATGGGTAAAATTAAAAAGTCTATCAAAAAAGCTGTGGCATTGGGTTATAAAAAAGATCAGCAAAATGCTCCAAAAGTTCTAGCAAGTGGAAAAGGTGAAAGTGCATCTAAAATTATTTCTCTTGCTAAAGAACACGGAGTGCCCATAAAAGAAGATGAAGATTTAATAGAAATTTTAAGCAAACTTGATTTAGGTGATGAAATCCCTCCTAATATGTATAAAGCAGTAGCTGAAGTGTTTGCTTTTATTTATCAAATGGTCAATGAAACACCTGCAGAAAAAAAACATAATTAAATTAATTTACAAATAATAAACAATAATTCCATCAAAATAAGAAATTAATCTAAAATATTGTATCTTAACTATAAAATAAAATAATAAATATTAAAAATCTAAATTATATACT
The DNA here is from genome assembly GCF_016599045.1 of Campylobacter sp. TTU_617. Lineage (GTDB taxonomy): Bacteria > Campylobacterota > Campylobacteria > Campylobacterales > Campylobacteraceae > Campylobacter_D. Next base: position 124,509 of record NZ_JAENKV010000003.1, on the reverse strand, counting down.
CAATTTATAAAATTAGCTATATTTTGACCAAATTTAATATTTTGATTTTCTTGAATTTTGAAATTTAAAAATCCTTTTTGAGCTATTATAACAATAGTAGAGCCTAACTCAAAATTTCCTAACTCTTCCCCTTTTGTTATTTTTAAATTATGATATGTTGTAGTAAAATTATCATACTTGTTTGTATTTGTTTGTATATTAGAATCAAAATTAAAACGCATTTTTCCAACGTTTTGCGCTCCAACGAAAATAAGCCAAAAGATAAAATTATTTTCACTTTTACATTTTAAACATACTCTTTCATTTTCACTATAAAGATTTGGAATTCTTTTTAAATATTTTTCATTTACACTATAAAGTTTTCCTCGAGTATAAATAGCACTTAAAATTTCTAAATTACAAGGAGCGTGATAACGATGATAATCTTTTGGAGAAAGGTAAATATTAACACAATCAAGTCCATTTTCAAGCTCTTTTAATTCAAAATTATCTCTTATAAGAGCGTTAATGCTATAAACTTTCCCTTTAATACTAAAAGACAAAAATTCATACTTTTTTTGACAAAAAGAATTTGTAATTTGTATGATTTTTCCATCACAAGGCGCTATAAAATCATCTTCTAATTTTCTTGAAATTTCTAGGCTTCTTGTAAAAAGTGCATTTAAACTTTCATAATCACGTGCTCGCTTAAATTCGCTCATATCAATTTTAAAATATTTTATATAAGCTTTATTTATTAATATTTGCAATGGTTTAAAAAATTTAATCCTAGCTATAAGTCCAAAAATTCTTGAACTTTGATTAGAAAAACTCATTTCTTTCCTTTTAATTCTAATAATACTATTTCACTTGGAGCAAAAACTCTTAAGCTAGGACCCCAAAATCCAGCTCCACTACTTACATAAAGTTTTGTTTTTTCATTTAAATAATACAAACCATACAAAAACCCTTGATTTAATTTTACAGCAATTCCAAAAGGAAAAATTTGTCCAGCATGAGTGTGCCCACTTAAAATAAGATCAAAATCTCTCACATCATAAAGTAATGCTGTTTTTGGCTGATGAGTTAATAAAATACTTGGTTTATCTTTATTTAAATCTTTTTTAACCTTATCTAAATCTGGACCATAAACACCTTGTTTTAAGCCCATCAAATCACCTATTCCAGCAATGTTAATGATCCCTAAATCTATATTTTTATTTAATAAAATTTGCATATTTGTATTTTCATTTAAAAGTTGCAAAACCTTATTGACATTATGATAATACTCGTGATTTCCTAAAACATAGAAAGTTCCAAATTTCGATTTAAATTCATTTAATATATTTATATAATTTTTTAAATACATAACATCAGTATCAACCAAATCTCCTACTATTACAACCAAATCAGGTTCTAAGGCATTAGTCTTTATGATAAGTTTTTCTAAAAAATTCTTATGAAGATTTTTTCCTAAATGGATATCAGTAAGCATAGCTATTTTTAATTCTTGTTTTAGATTATCAATATAAATTTGTTTCTTTTTAACATTAGGAATTTTAAGAGCATTATTTATGCTTATATATATTAAAAATCCTCCAAAAATTAATATAAAAATTTCAAAAATAATGCGTAAAAATTTATATGATATAGAATAATTTTTCCCAAAAAAAATGCAGATAAATTTTATAAAATCTAAAAATAAAGTAATAAAAAAGAAACAATAAGTAGGGGCAAATGATAAAGCTAAAATCTCATATATTTCATCACTTAAAAAATCTTCTTTACGAAACAGAAAAAAGAACATTTGCAAAATATAAAGTAATATTAAAAAATATTTTAAGAATTTATGCAAATATTTAAAAAAGGAAATTTTAACTATTAATCTTTTATAAATATATACATTTGCTAAAGCAAAAATAAATAAAATTGCAGAAAAAAAAATAAAAGCTAACATAAATCAAATTATACATAAAATTATATTAAATTTTTATATATTTTTTTTTGATATAATGGAAATTCAACTAAAAAACAATAAAGGCTATTATGATGTATAGATTTGCGCCTTCCCCTACAGGAGATATGCATATAGGAAATCTACGTGCTGCAATTTTTAATTATATTTGCTCAAAACAAGATAAAAATGGATTTGTTTTGCGCATAGAAGATACAGATAAAATGCGAAATATAGAAGGAAAAGATGAAGAAATTAAAGAACTTTTAAAACTTTTTGGTATTTCTTGGCAACATCTATATATACAAAGCGAGAATTTAAATTTTCATCAAAAAATGGCTTTAAAATTAGTAAGCGAAAAAAAAGCCTTTGCTTGTTTTTGCACTGAAGAAGAACTTAGTAAAAAAAAAGAATTGGCAAAAAAAAATAATCAAGCTTATCGTTATGATGGTACCTGCGAAAAATTAAAAGATATTGATGTTTTAAACTGCAATAAACCTTTTGTTGTAAGACTTAAAAAACCAAAAAATGATATAAATTTCAAAGATTTAATTAAAGGAGAGCTTAATTTTAAACCTGATGATATTGATTCTTTTGTTATTTTAAGAACAGACAAAACCCCAACTTATAATTTTGCTTGTGCAGTTGATGATATGCTCGAAAATATAACTTGTATTATACGAGGCGAAGATCATGTCTCAAACACACCCAAACAAGAACATATACGCAAAAGTTTAAACTATGAAAAAGAAATTATTTATGCACACTTACCTATTATTCTTAATGAAAATGGTGTAAAAATGAGTAAAAGAGAAGCGCATTCTAGTGTAAAATGGCTTTTAGAATATGGTATTTTACCAGATGCAATTATTAATTATTTAATTTTACTTGGTAATAAAACTCCATATGAAATTTTTACCCTAGAAGAAGCATTGGCTTGGTTTGATATTAAAAAAATTTCAAAATCTCCTGCAAGATTTGATTTAAAAAAACTTTTACAAATCAATAGAGAACATATTAAAAAAATGTCAAATGCTAAACTTAACGAGCTTCTAAATTTAAATAAAGATGTAGCAGAATTAGCTAAATTTTACACTCAAGAATCAAGCACTTTGATAGAGCTTAAAAATAAAATGAAAACTATTTTTTCTATCAAAGATTATGAAGATTTTAAAAAAGAATGTTTAATCATTAAGGAAAATTTAAAAGATTATAATCTACCTCAAGATTATGAAGATTTTAAAAAAGAATTAATGAAAAAAACTAATTTAAAAGGAAAAAATTTTTTTATGCCTTTAAGAATTATTCTTACAGGCAGCATTCATGGTCCAGAACTTAGTGACTTATATACTTATATAAAACCTTTCATTAACGACTTAGCAAGGATATAAAATGATTATAGATTCCCTAATACTTTCTTTAATCCAAATTTTACAAATTATTATCAATATTTATATATGGATAATAATTATCACAGCACTTATAAGCTGGGTAAATCCAGATCCTTATAATCCTATTGTTCAAATTTTATATAAATTAAGTGCTCCCGCTTATAATATAATTAGAAAATTTCCAACACGTATTGGAAATATAGATTTGGCACCTTTAATAATTATTTTAGCTTTACAATTTTTAAATATATTAATCTCAAATTTAGTGAGACAATTTTTATGAAAAAAATATTTTTAATTTTTTTATTGTCTAATTTTTTATTTGGAAATTCTTATGATCTAGAAGAACTAAAACAAAAAGATAATTCTTTAGCTAAAGATTATTATATTTATAGACTTTTAGAAGAAAATAATGTAAGTAAAAATGAAGCACAAAGTCTTAATTCTCATATTTTTCGTTATATAGGAAAAATAAAAACTGAACTTGAAAAGATAGTACCTGTTGCAACTTATATCAACCCTTTATATAAACAATGTTTTACTTACACTAAAAATAATATCCTAGATGCCAATCTAACCTGTCAAAATGTAAGATTAAATTCTGTAGCATTTATAGCTAGTTTAAATAATGAAACAAGAAAAATTTTAGCCTCAAATATGCAACAAGAAAAACCAGAAATTATTAATCTTTTGCTTGCTTTTAATCAAGAAAAACCTGTTGCTTATTTAGATAAAAAAGAAGATGTGGATAATTTTTTTAAACTTTATAATTATTCTATGAAAATTGACTATCCCTTAAGCGAATCTTTTATCAACAAACTCTCTCATTCTCAAAATTTTAAACAATTTATTCAAAATATTGTTATTAAAAAAGATAATCCTCAATTTAGTCTATCATTGCTAAATGTCAAACCAGAAAATGTTCAAGAAATTTCTGCCTTTTTTCTCGGTGTAAATGCATTAATTTATCATAAAAAAGATTTAGCTTTTAATTTTTTTGAGCAAGCTTATAAAAGTTTTAATAAACAAGAAAATAAAGACAATGCTTTATTTTGGATGTATATGATTAAAAAAAATAAGCAAGATTTAATCAATCTAGCAAATAGTCCTTCGTTAAATATTTATAATTTATATGCACGAGAACTTACAAATTCAAACTTTCCTAAAATTTTAAGTCCTAAGCCAAAAAAAGAAAAAAACTCCTTTAATATGCAAGATCCTTTTGCTTGGCAAGCTCTTGCAAAAGAAATTGCAAATGCTGATCAAGATAAACTTAAAAACCTTGCTAATCAGTTCAATACACAAGAAACTTTACCTATTTATGCCTATATTTTAGAAAGGCTTTATAAATTTAAAAATCATTATTTTATAACACCCTATTATGAATTTATAAAAGATTATGATACCAAAAGACAGGCTTTAATCTTAGCCATTGCAAGACAAGAGAGTCGCTTTATTCCAACTGCTATTTCAACTTCTTATGCTTTAGGAATTATGCAATTTATGCCATTTTTAGCCAATCATATTGGTAATAAAGAATTAAAAATTGATAATTTTGATCAAGATTTAATGTTTAATCCTAAAACAGCTTATTATTTTGCTAATCATCATTTAGATTATCTTGAAACTCATTTAAATTCACCTCTTTTTATCGCTTATGCCTATAATGGAGGTATAGGATTTACTAAAAGGATGTTAGCAAGAAAGGATCTTTTTAAAAAAGGAGAATTTGAACCATTTTTATCAATGGAGCTTGTTCCTTATCAAGAAAGTAGAATTTATGGAAAAAAAGTTTTGGCTAATTATATTGTGTATCGATATCTTCTGAACGATAATATAAAGATTTCGGATATTTTTGAAAATCTAATTCAAAACAATGATTTAAACAAATCTTGACTTTAAGATTTGTTTCATTTTGATTTGAAGGCAATGAAAATTTAAAATAGTCAGTAAATTCATTTTGAAATAAATATTTTAAATATTCACTATCTTTTTTTATTCTAACTATAATAGCTTCTTTATCATTAATATAAGCTTTTAAATGGCTTGTATTTAATAAATTAGGGGTAATTTGTAATGCAAATTCATCTTCTTTTGTTTTCTCATCTAAAATAGGATTTAAATAGCTTAAGGTAACTACAAAACTTAAATTCTCATCATCAATTTTCTTTTTTTGAGAAAACATTAAAGTTTGCGTTTTTAGATTAACTTCGGTAATTTTGTCATTTTTTAAAGAACAAGCATTAAATAAAAAAAGAATAAATATTGAAATAAAAATTTTCATTAATAAGCCTTAAAATTTTTAGTAATTATAACTTTTTGTCTCTATTTTTTGCTTTAAATAAGGTATAATTCTTAAAAAATATCCAAAGAGAAAAAATGACGAAATCTATTATGGCTTTTAGCGGACCTTCAAATTCTGGTAAAACAACATTGATAACAAAGATTGCGCAAAAAATGATACAAAATAATCTTAAAGTATTAATCATAAAGCATGATCCTTCTGATAAAGCCCAATTTGATTTTAACGGAAAAGATAGTTTTCGCTTTTTTCAAAGCGGGGCTGAAGTTATAGTTTTAAGTCCTACTAGAACAACATTTTTCTCGCACCAAGAGCGCAATATTTTAGAAAGCATTAAAATGGTTAAAGATTTTGATATATGTTTGGTTGAAGGCTTAAAAACACTTGATCTTCCAAGAATTAGCGTATTTTGTAAAGAGATTGATGAAAGTTATTTTGCCTTTTCAAATGCTATTGCTTCTTATAAAGAAATAACAAATAAAAATCTTAAATGGCTTTATTTAGATGATATAGAGGGGATCTATACTTATATTTTAAATCACGCAAAAAAACTATAAGGAAAAAATATGCAAGAAATTTTTGATTTTATAAAAAAAGCTGTAATTAAAATTTCAAATGAACTTAAATTTCCAGATACTTCTTATGAAAAAACTCAAAATAACACAGGAGATACTCAACTTAAATTCGATATTTTAAGTGATCAAATTATTACCAATACCTTAAAAGAATGCCCTAATATTAAAGCTTTAATTAGCGAAGAAAAACAAGAAGAATTAATAATCAATGAAAAAGCTAAATATATCATAGCCTATGATCCTTTAGATGGATCTTCTTTAATGGATGTAAATTTTGCTATAGGTTCTATTTTCGCCATTTATGAACAAAAAGCTGATGCAAAAAATTTAAAAGCAGCTGTTTATAGTATATATGGAGCTAGACTTGAGCTTGTAATTTGTGAAGATTTACCAAAACTTTATCGCTTAGATCAAAACAATCATTTTACTTTCATACAAGAACTTCATATGCAAGAAAAAGGAAAAATCAACGCAACAGGAGGAAGTCAAAAATTTTGGAGCAATAAGCATAAAAAATTTATACAAGAATTATTTAATGAGGGTTATAGATTAAGATATTCTGGAGCTATGGTAAGTGATATACATCAAATTTTAATGAAAAAAGGTGGATTATTTAGCTATCCTGCTACAGAGGATGCTCCAAATGGAAAATTAAGAGTATTTTTTGAAGTCTTTCCTTTGGCTTTTATTATTGAAAAAGCTGGAGGTCTTACAAGTAATGGAGATAACACTTCTTTATTGGATCTTAAATTTAACGCGATTCATTCTACTACACCTTGTTTTTTTGGATCAAAATACGAAATTCAAAAACTTTTAAATTTTAACAAGGTTAATTAAATATGGAAGAGATAGCTACTCTTGATAGTTTTGAAGAAAATTTAAAACAAAATAAAGAAAAACTAGAAAATTGTCAAAAAACAAAAAATTTCACTTCTTGTTATAACTGCCCTGAAATTTTTACTTGTCAAACACGTAAAAATTATGTTGATGCAGTTTATAATAGTATGTCAAAAGGTAAAAATGAAGGTGGTTTTGACTTTTAGAAATTTAATTAAAGGAAAAATATGCGTTATATAACTACACCAATTTATTATGTAAATGACAAACCTCATCTAGGTCATGCTTATACTACAATTTTAGCTGATACAATGGCAAGATTTTACCGCTTACAAGGATATGAGACAAAATTTTTAACAGGTACAGATGAGCACGGACAAAAAATAGAACAAGCAGCTAAAAATCGTAATAACTCCGCTAAAGAATATGCCGATAAAATAAGCTTAGAATTTAAAAAACTCTGGGATGAATTTGAAATTACTTATGATATATACGCAAGAACTACAGATCAAAAACATATTGATTTTGTTCGCAATGTTTTTTTAAAAATGTATGAAAAAGGAGATATTTACAAAGATGAATATGAAGGGCATTATTGTATTTCTTGCGAAAGCTTCTTCACTCAAACACAGTTAATTAATCTTTGTTGTCCTGATTGTGGTAAAGAAACTTCTCTTTTAAAAGAGGAAAGTTATTTTTTTAAACTTTCAAAATATCAAGATAAAATTTTAAAATGGTATAAAGAAGCCGATCCTATACTGCCTAAAAATAAAAAAAATGAACTTATTAATTTTGTTCAAAATGGTTTAAGAGATCTTTCTATTACTAGAACAAGTTTTAATTGGGGAATTAAACTCCCAAAAGAACTAAAAGATGATAAACATATTATTTATGTCTGGCTTGATGCGCTTTTTATTTATGTAAGTTCCTTGCAAAATGAAAATTCAAAATTTTGGCCTGCACATATACATTTAGTAGGAAAAGACATTTTACGCTTTCATGCTATTTACTGGCCTGCCTTTTTAATGAGTGTAGATTTACCTCTGCCTAAATTTATAGCAGTACACGGATGGTGGATACAAGATGGTGAAAAAATGAGCAAGTCTAAAGGCAATATAGTAGATCCTAGAAAAATTGCTAATACCTATGGATTGGAAGCTTTTAGATATTTTCTCCTTAAAGAAGTATCTTTTGGTAATGATGGAGATTTTAATGAACAATCTTTAATCAATCACATCAATGCAGAACTCAGTAATGAATTTGGAAATTTACTTGGGCGTATTATAGGAATGAGTGCAAAATATTCTCAAAATTATATAGAATGCAAAGATGTTTTAAAATATTTTAATGAAGAATACAATCAAGCAAAAAAGCATTTAAAAGAAGCTATTAATTTTTTAGAAATTTTACAAACTAATCATTATTTAGAAGAGCTTTTTAAAGCTTTAAATGTAGCAAATTTAAGCATAAGCAAATATGAACCTTGGAATTTAGTTAAAAATAATGCAAATGAAAAAGCAAATGCTTTAATTTCCCTTTGTGCAAATATCTTAGCGCAAGTTAGCATACTTTTAAATCCAGCATTACCAAAAAGCACAAAAAAAGTTGCCAATGCTTTAAATTTTGAAATATCAAATGAAACTTATCAAAAGCTTATTTTAAATAATGAACTTTTAGATTTTAAAGCTTCTCCTTGTGAAGCTTTATTTCCTAAAATTGAACAAAAAAGTCAAAAAGAAAATGAAATAAAAGAAGAAAGCAAAGCAAAAATTAAAATAGAAGATTTTTCCAAAATTGAAATTAAAATAGCCTTGGTTAAAGACTGTCAAGCAATACAAGGAAGTGATAAACTTTTAAAATTTGAACTTGAACTTGACAATAAAGAAATAAGACAAGTCGTTTCGGGAATTGCCAAGCATTACAATCCAAAAGAATTAATAGGAAAACAAATTTGTGTTTTGAGTAATCTTAAAAAAGCTAAGATTTTTGGATATGAAAGTGATGGTATGATACTTAGTGCTAAAAGTGGAGATAAACTTGTATTAATCACTCCTGAACAACTGGTAAAAAATGGCTCTTTAATAGGATGAATATTTCAAATCTCAATGAACTTCTAAATACAAAAATTATCAATGAAGGCAAAGTCTTAAGTGTTGAAGGCTTTAGCCTTAGTTTAAATGAAGTAAAATATGCTTATGCTTTTTTTTCAAATGATGAAAATGCAATAGAAGAAGCTATTAAAAAAGGTGCTTTTGTTATTATCTATGAAAAAGAAATTCCTATTCTTGATAAAGAAATTTTCTATTTACAAAGTTCAAATTTAGAAACATCTATTTTTAGACTTTTACGTTTTGTATGTGAAGAAAAAGAATGTGAATTTTTATTATGCAATCCTAATGAAATTCATTTTTCAAAAATATTTCATTTAAAAAATTTACAAGAAAATATCTTTTTAGATTTTAATTCTTTAATCAAAGCTGATAAAAATGAAATTTTTTGTTGTGGTAATGAAAATTATATTTTAAAGCTTTGTGCTAATTTTATAAAACTTCATAAAGCTGATTTTCAATTATTAGAAAGTTCAAGCCCTTTTTATAGCAATTTAATTTGCGAAAATATATATTTTAAAAATTTAAAGCTTCCTTTTATCTATGCACAAACTTTTGCTGATTTTATACTTTTTTTACAGGAAAAAAAACATAATATTCGCTTTAATTTAAATAAACTCGATTTTTTTCAGATTTATTTTATATATCATAATTTTACAATTGCTGAATTTGGAAAAAGTGATAAAGCTCTTATTTTTGTTTTTAATGAAAATGATTTTGAATTTTTTAGAGAAAATTTTAAAAATATTAAAGGTTTTAAATGTGCTTTAAAAAATTCTTTATTTTGTGATTTTTCTTATTCTCATATTTTTGATTTAAAAAATAAAGATTTTAAATATTGTCTTATTTTAGATAAAGATAGAAGGTATATTAAAGATCTTTATTTACAAGATCAAATAGAAGAATCAAATTTATTTAACTGATTTTTCAAGCTCAATTAAAAATTTTTTAATTTCTAAACCACCATTATATCCACCAATCCCATTGCTTGCTACAACTCTATGGCAAGGGATAAAAATAGGAATATCATTTTTAGAATTAGCATTACCCACAGCACGAAAAGCTTTAGGATGAGATATTTTCAAAGCTACATCTTTATAAGTAAGTAAAGTTCCATAAGGAATTTGAAGCAAAGCTTTATAAACCTTTTGCTCAAATTCGCTTCCCGTAAATTTTAAAGGTGTTTTAAAATTTTTTAATTTTCCTAAAAAATAAAGATTTAATTCTTCTTTTGCTTGTTCTAATATCTTACAACTTTTATCTTCAAAATAGTTTTCATAAAAATTAACTTTGGTTAAAAAATTTCCATCACTATGTAGAGATAAGTAACAAAAAGGGGATTTAAAACAAATTTTAAACATTATTTATCCTTAAATAAAGAAAAATATATTATCCTGCTTCACATAATTATTTTAAGTAAAAATTACAAATCAAATGTCGATTTTAAACCTAAATTTTAACACAAAGAAGGACTAAATTGAAATTTTTATTTTTCATTATCTTATCTTTTTCATATATATTGGCTTTTAATTGTAATGATATTTTAAATCAAAAAATTGACTTATCTGATCAAAGTATTGTAGATAAAATTGATAATTGCAAAGAGTCTCTAAAAAATGTAATCTTTACAAAAGATCTTTATAAAATTTCTAATGAAATAAGAGGAAGCAATAGTTCTTGTTCAGGCATATCTTATTTACCTAAACTTACAGAATTTAATCTTTTATTGTTAAAAATTTCACTTGATCCTTTAAACTATCAAAAAGAACTTCAAAAGAAAATAGATCTTGATAAAAAATATCAAGCATTAAATATTTACTTTAAATATTGGGCTTATCAAAGTATAGGAAATTTTAGACTTTATCAATCTTTTTGGCAAAAATATAATGATGGTTTAAAACCTTTAGAAGATTATTATCAAAAAACATTTAATCTAAACAAAGAAATGGCAAATTTTTTAGCAAAACAAGCTCTAAATGAATTTTTAAATTGGGCGGTTGGTGAAACAAGAATTATAAAAAAGATTTCTAAGATATCGCAAATACTTGAAAATAAAAATTGTGATGAAATCTGTTTAAAAGATTTTATTTATGCAAATAACCCTACTAAATCGGAGCTTACTATAGCATTAAGATCTGCATTATTAAATCAAAGAGATATAACAATTATTCAAACTCTTTTAAATTTTGGCGCTGATCTTAATGAGGGATATGAAAGTGCTATTTTCTATGCTTTAGAAAATTATCAAAATACAAAATTTCTAATTGAACAAGGGGCAAATGTAAATCAAGGAAATGCTTTTGGTAAAACTCCTCTTTTTTATGCTATAGAATTCCAAAAAAAAGATATAATTGAACTTTTACTTAATAATAAAGCAGATGTAAATCATAAATATATTAACAATAACGAAAAACTGGCATTAAGTGCTAATATAGAAAGCAATACACCCTATTTTATAACCTTTTGTGCACTTGATCATACTTCTAAAAATGTTTTAATGCACGCTGCAGCATATGCAAATGTAGAAATTTTAAAACTTTTAGTTCAAAAAGGTGCAAAACTTTTTGAGAAAGATGATCTAGGTTTTAATGCTTTAGATTTTGCTCTAGCTGCTAAAAAAGAAGAAAATGCTAAATACTTGCAATCTTTAGGTCTTAAGCCTAATGAAAATTTATTTTATGGGGGCTCTTTAGAATGAAAACAGCTTTAATTACAGGTGCTAGTTCTGGTTTCGGAGAAGCTTGCGTAAAAGCTTTAATTCAAGAAGGTTTTAAAGTTATAGCTATAGCAAGACGCAAAGAAAGACTAGCTCTTTTAAAAGAAGAATTTAAAGACAAACTTTATACCATTGTGCTAGATGTGCGTAATAAAGAGCAAATAAATATAGAACTTAAAAATCTACCTAGAGAATTTAAAAATATTGATGTTTTAATCAATAACGCAGGACTTGCTCTTAATCAAGATAAATTTGATAGTTTAAGTTTAGAAGATATAGATACTATGGTTGATACAAATATTAAAGGTTTTTTATATATTGCAAGAGCAATCATTCCTATACTTAGAAAACAAAAAAATGCTTATATTTTTAACATAGGTTCAGTAGCAGCAACAAATCCTTATTTTGGTGGTAATGTATATTGTGGCACAAAAGCTTTTGTAAGACAATTTTCTTTTGCATTGAGAAATGATTTAAGATCAAGCAATATTAAAGTTACCAATATAGCTCCAGGACTTTGTAAAACAGAATTCTCAGAAATTCGTTTTAAAGGGGATAAAAAAAAGGCAGAACAAATTTATGAAAATACCAAATTTATCAGTGCAAATGATATAGCAAAAGTTATTGTTTCTATTATTAATCTTCCAGAACACATTAATATTAATGAAATAGAACTTATGCCAATTACACAAACTTGGAATGGTTTTCATATAGAGAGGTTCTCATGAGAATTGTATTAATTTTTTTAATGCCCCTTGTATTGTTTGGAAATGCTGATGTTAATGCTAATTTATATGGTTTTTTTACCCTCGTTCCACCTATTATAGCAATTGCTTTAGCTTTTATTACAAAGGATGTTATTTTATCTTTGTTTGCTGGAGTTTTAAGCGGGACTTTTCTTTTAAGTTTATCTTCCAATATTTTTTTAAGCCAAAAAATACAATTTTTAAATATTTACAATGCTCTTTTAGAATCATTTACAAAAATGATTTCTTATATTTTACACTCAACTTCAGATCCTTTAAATGCTGGAATTATTTTACAAATTTTATGTATAGGAGGATTAGTAGCCCTTGTTACCAAAATGGGTGGAGCCAAAGCTATAGCTTTAAATTTTGCAAAAAAAGCTAAATCTACTATAAGTGCTCAAGTAAATACTTGGTTTATAGGTCTTTTAATATTTTTTGATGATTATGCAAACTTATTAATTGTTGGTCCTATTATGCGTCCTTTAGCAGATAAATTTAAAATTTCAAGAGAAAAATTTGCTTTTATTATAGACTCAACTGCTGCTCCAGTTGCTGGGATAGCTATTATTTCTACTTGGATAGGTCTTGAAGTTTCTTTAATTAAAAATGCTTATAAACATATAGGTATAGAAGATATTAGTGCTTTTGGAATTTTTTTAGAAACTATTCCTTATAGATTTTATAATATTTTTATGCTTTTCTTTGTTTTAATGACAGCACTAATGAAAAGAGAATTTGGACCAATGTATCACGCAGAAATAAGAGCTAGAACTACAGGAGAGGTAGCACCAAAAATAAAATCTCAAGCGTTAAATACAGCTGAATTAGAAGATCAATTTTTAGCACCAAAAGAACATATTAATATCAAGGCTTCAAGTGCTATTGTTCCTATTTTTGTTCTAATTTTTCTTTGTATTGTTGGTTTTTATTTTAATGGACTTAGCGTATTAGAAGCAGATGAATTAAAACAAGTTAAAGAAAATCCTTTGTCTTTTTATGCTTTTAGAACAACCTTTGGAAATGCAGATTCTTCCATAGTTTTATTTCAATCAGCTTTATTTTCTGCTATTGTTGCTATTTTTATGGGAGTTAAAAGAAAAATTTTTGATTTAAAAGAAGCAATAGAAACTTGGATTTATGGTTGGAAAACTATGATTTTTACCATAGTTTTACTTTTACTTGCGTGGTCTCTTTCTAGTATAGTTAAAGATCTTGGAACTTCAAAATATATAGTTTCTCTTCTTGTTGGAGAATTACCATCTTTTGTTCTTCCTTCGATTATATTTTTATTTGCTTCTGGAATTTCTTTTGCCATAGGAACTAGCTATGGAACAATGAGTATTTTAATGCCTTTAGCTGTTCCTTTAGCATATGCTATTGCACAACTAAATCAATTTGATCCAAATTCTTTACATCATTATATGGTTATTAATATAAGTTGTGTTTTAACAGGAGCTATTTTTGGAAATCATTGCTCACCTATTTCAGATAATGTTATACTTTCTTCAATGAGTGCTAAATGTGATCATATGGAACACGTTAGAACTCAAATTCCTTATGCTTTATTTATTTGCGCAATCTCTTTAATCACTGGTTACTTGCCTATTTCTTTAGGGCTTAGTGTATGGATTGTCTTACCTTTAAATTTGATACTTATTGTATTTTTACTAAGAATGATTGGAAAAAAAGTTGAATGAAAGATTTTTCTAAATTATGTATTGACAATACCCTAGAAGAAAAAATCAAACAAATTAAAGAACTTTTTAAAGAAAACTATAAAGAAGAATTTCAAATTTTTCCATCTTCTTTTAAGCATTATAGAACAAGAGCTGAACTTTCCTTTTATCACGAAAATAATGATATATTTTATGCTATGTTTGATGAAAAAACTAAGAAAAAATATATTGTTAATACTCTAGATTTTTGCGATAAAAAAATCTGCGATATTATGCCTTTATTGCTCAATTATATAAAAAAAAAATATTTATTAAAAGAAAAACTTTTTGGAGTAGAATTTCTAGCAAGTAAAAAAGAATTAAGTACCACATTACTTTATCATAAAGATATAAATTTAATAGAAAATGAACTTTCTAGTTTAAGTAAAGAATTACAATTAAATCTTATTGCAAGAAGTAAAAAGAAAAAACTAGTTTTTCAAAAAGAAATTCTTACCCAAAATTTAAATATTTTTGATAAAGAATTTATTTATGAATTCGACAATGATTGTTTTATACAACCAAACACCCTAATAAATGAAAAAATGATAGAATGGGTATTAACAATACTCAAACAAGAAAAAACAAAAGATTTATTAGAACTTTATTGTGGTTATGGAAATTTTACAATAGCTTTAGCTTCTTGTTTTAACAAAGTATTAGCTACAGAACTTTCTAAAAAAAATATACAATTTGCATTAAAAAATTGCACATTAAATCAAATTTCTAATATTGATTTTATAAGACTTTCAAGCGAAGAACTTAGCAAAGCCTTTAAAAAAGAGAGGGAATTTAATCGTTTAAAACATATCAATCTTGATGATTTTAACTTTTCTCACGTTTTAGTTGATCCACCAAGATCTGGACTTGATAAAGAAGTTATAAATTTAATAAAAAATTATGACAGTATTATTTATATTTCTTGCAATCCTTTAAGCTTAAAAGAAAATCTAAATTTTCTTTTAAAAACTCATCAAATTATAAAATTTGCACTTTTTGATCAATTCGTTCATACCAAACATTTAGAATGCGGGGTTTTACTCAAAAAGATATAAAAAAATAATTCATCAATTTTGCTAAAATTACAATCATTATAGCTAAGATAAAAACAATAGGATGTATCATCTTACCCAAAGGATTTGATTTTTTAAATATAAAACGACAAGATAAAGAAAATAACACTAAAACAAAAATAACTAAAGCTAAAAAAATTTTTAAAGCAAAATAACCATTTAGTGGTTTAAAATGAAAACTCGCTAACATTCCTCCACTTAAAAATAATATTAAAACTATAAAAGGCATAATTTTAATCGCCGTATTTGATAAAAGTTTAGAATCAAAATTAGCATAATTCTTTTTTATTTTTCTTATAATAAAAATATCAACAAATAAATACCCTACAAAAAATATAGCACAAATTAAATGGATAAGTAAAATATATACATAATATTCGCTCATATTTTCTCCTTTTTTCTTATATTTTATATAAAAAATAAAATAAAAAAATTAATTTATGTTAATTAATAAAAAATTCTATGCAAATAAAGACCATTAGGAGGAGCTAGAACTCTGCAATGCTCTTTTTTTGCCTCAATTTGTTCTTTAAGTTGCTCCTTGCTTAAACGATTTTCCAAGACAGCTAAAACGCTAGCCACGCTTAAACGAATTTGAGCTCTTAAAAAACCATTAGCTCTAAAAGTAAAAATACTTAATCTCTTATAAGTATAAGCCTTGGTAAAATACATTTTTCTTATTGTATTTTTTATAGAGCTTCCTTCTTTTTGAAATAATTTAAAATTATGCTCTCCATTAAATAAAGCAAGAAGTTCACTTGCTTTATCAATGTCGAAGGAGGGGTAAAAATAAACATAACGCGATAAAAAAGGGTTAAATCGATCGTGATTAAATATATAACGATATTCTCTTGCCTTAACATCAAACCTAACTTCAAAATCTTTTTCTACTTTTTGAATTTGTTTTATATGTATGAAAGGATGAGTGTATTTATTGAGTTGATTTTTAAGGTAATTTAAATCTTTAAAATGATTGCCACACTCCACGCAACCTGTGGCGTTATTGGCATGCACTCCCTTATCTGTTCTTGAAGCCATTAAAAAAGGATTGTAAATTCCAAGATGAGAAAGAGCATTTTCAATACTATCTTGAACACTTTTTTTATGAGGTTGTTTTGCAGATCCTAAAAAAGCCGAACCATCATAAGAAAAAATAATCTTTAATTTCATTAATAACGACTTAAAATCATTTTCTTAAAACATATAAATGAAATAAAAAATACACTTAAAAAGATTAAAATACAAGATAAAATTGGCGGCTGATGAAAAATATTTAAAAGTCCAAAATATACACCAATTACCCCAAACATACCAAAATAAATAAAACCTTTCTCATAGCGATAAGTTACTATACCAAAACTTAAAGCAAAAAGAGTGCTTGCCAAAGGAAAAAGAGCGATCGTAGTATATATAACAAATTCCTTTGCTTTTTCTTCATTTGTGGAAATATCACTCCAATATTCATAAAAACTTTTTATTTTAGGATTTAAATTATCTACTTGAGTATTAATTACAAGCTTTTCAAAATCTCCTATAAACATAGTTTGATTATCTTCAAAATTATACATTTTACCAGAGCTTAATTCAAAAGAAAGACCATTTTCTTTTGATAATACTTTGGCTTCTTTGGCAATGATAAATTGCTCTTTATCGGTTTTTAGCTTTTTAGGATGATATAAAATAATATTTTTATATCCATTTGCTTCTTCTTTTTCAATAAAAATCATCCAATCTAAAAATTTCTGACCAAATTCTCCTGTTTTATAGTTAAATTTAACTTGAGTTTTTTTGTAGTTAATAAAATTATCTTGAAGCTCAAAGACAATAGGAAGTACAATCAAAGCCACAACAAGCATTAAAGCACTTACACAACTTGCAATCTGTAGAAAAAATTTAGCTAAATTTAAAGGCGAAAAACCTAATGTAAAAAATACTATACTTTCATTTTCTTTAGAAAGTCTATAAAAAGCCAAAGTTAAAGCTATAAAAAAAGCTATAGGTAAAGTAAAAATCAAAATTCTTGGCAGCATAAAGCCATAAAGTCTTAAAAGATCTAAAAAACTAATCTCTATACTTGAAGTAAATTTAGCAAGTTGTATAAAAAATACCATAGAAACAATACTAAATAAAGTAAAAAAAATTGATAAATTTGTACTTAAAAATTGATTTAAAATATATTTATAACAAAGTTTCATAATTTACCTTAAAAATCCAAACTAAAATAAAAGATATACTCAAAAAAGGTATCATAGCAAGTTCTTTCTCTTTTCTTACTTTAATCATAAAAAAAGGTAAAGTTAAAACACAAGCAATAAATAAAGTGATAAATCCATCCTTAAAACCTAAAATTCCTCCTATACAAGCAATTATAATAATATCTGCATCTCCTAGATTATCAAGTATTTTGTTTTCTCTTTTTAAATTAGTTAAAAAAAGAATAAAACTTTTAAATAAAAATAAAATTCCAGAAAAACTTATAGCATAAAATAAAAATCCTTCTTTTAAACTTTCAAAAACAAAGATATAAAAAATTTCTTCTATTTTAAAAGTATAAAAACCAGCAAGAAAAAAAGCACTCCAAAGTAAAATTTCTGGAACAGCCTTTAATTTTATATCGATTAAAGAAAGTAAAAATAAATTGAAAATAAAAAAAGAAAAAACAATAAAATCATATAAATTTACATTGTAAAAATAAGCAATACAAATTAAAAAAATACCGACTATTTCACTTAAAAATATCTCAAAAGGAATTTTATTTTTACAATATTTACATTTTGCTTTTAAAAAAAGATAAGAAAAAATAGGAACTAATTCTAAAATTCCTAATTTCTTTTTACAATTAAAACAAAAAGATCTAGGAGAAAAAATCTTTTGCTTATAAATAATGCGATCAGCTAAAGCTTTACAAAAAGAACCTAAACTTGCTCCTAAAATCAGCAAAAAAACTATCATAAACCAAAAGTTCTTTCGCGATTTTTAAAATCTTTTATAATCTTTTTAAACTCTCTTTTAGTAAGACTTGGAAATAAAGTTTCACTAAAATATATTTCAGCATAAGCACATTGCCATAATAAAAAGTTAGAAAGTCTTTTAGCATTGCCCACTCTAAGAAGCAAATCTACATCTAAAGGCAAATCTAAATTCTTACTTAAATTTTCCTCATTAAGCTCTAAACCTTTTTCTAATACCCGTTTTGCAGCTCTAACAATTTCATTTTTAGATCCATAAGAAATAGCTAAATTGATATAGAGTAAATTACAATGCTTTGTTCTTTCTTCAACCAAAGCTATTTTTTCTCTTAAATTTTTATCAAGTCTTGATAAATCACCAATTGCTTTTAAGCAAACATTATTTTTTTCAAATTTTTCTAAAGCCTCATCTAAACAGCGATCTAAAAGTTTAAAAATAAATTCAACCTCATCTTTTGGGCGTCCCCAATTTTCAGTACTAAAGGCAAAAAGACTTAAATTTGAAATTCCTTCCTCAACGCAAACTTCCATAATTTTTTGCATTGTTTTAACACCTTGAGAATAGCCTAATTTTGCTAAAACTCCTTTAGCTTTAGCCCAACGTCTATTACCATCCATTACAATGGCAAGGTGTTTTAATTTATTCATTTTCATCCTTTAAAATCAAATAATTTTTTAAATATAAACAAAGGTTTTATATTTACATCCTGTAAAACCTGTAATTTTAAATGCTCACTTAAAAATTTTTGCACTTTTAAAAAAGGTGTTTTAATTAAAATTTCATCTTCTTTAATAAGAATTCTTAAAGGTCCAAAAACACTAAAAAAAAGATAAATTTCTAAAAATTTATCTTTTTTCATTTGCAAAAGAGCGGCTTTATTTTCAAAAACAAAAGGAATATGATATATATTTTCAAAACTTGCAAAAAGCATTTCTTTTAAAATATGATATTTTTGTCTATCTTTACATTCTATAAGATTTTGTAAAATAAATTTTTTAAAATCTATTTCTTCTTCTAAAAGACTTGTTATTAAAGATAAACCTTCCTCAAAAAAAGCTATATTAGGTTTTTTATAAAGGTTTTTAAATTCAATTATTCCACCATTATCATTATAAAGCTCTACTAAATATTGCACCCCAACTTCAAGTTCAATCATACTCTTAGTCTGAACTTTTTTATTGTTAATAAGTAAGGTATAATGCCCATAACCTGATTTAGCAAGAACTTCAATTTGTATAGGTAATATTGGATTAATAATACTCATAACTCTTTACATTTATAAGCAAGTTTATAGGCTAGACTTTTTTTATCTTGCATAGAAAATAATATCTCATCTTTTGCACTAATACACAATAATTCATTTAAATTAGATCCAAAAGAATTTTTTTCTTTTAAAATATTTAAACATATCATATCAAGCTTTTTATCTTTTAATGAATTTTTAGCATTTTTTATAGCATCTTTTTCATCAAGTTCTAATTTAAATCCTATTTTTTTACCTTTAAAATCTAAATTTTTAAGCAAATCTTCATTAGGTAAAAGTTTAAGTTCTAAACCTTTTAAATAATCATTTTTTTTAATCTTTCCTTTATGCACTATGGGGACAAAATCACTGACAGCAGCACTCATTATCAAAAAATCTTCATTTTTATTTTTTATTAAAAGTTCTTTTAAATCTTTCGAACTTTCAAATTTAAAAAGTTTATAAGGAGTTTTAAAGTCTATACTACTTAAAAAAATAACCTTAGCACCTAAAAAATAAAAAGCATCTGCTATGGCTTTAGCCATAAGTCCGCTTGAAAAATTGCTAATACATCTTACCTCATCAATTTTTTCTCTTGTGCCTCCACCAGTTACAACAACGCTTTTATTTATAAAGAATTTTTCTTTTAAAAGCTCTCTTTTAGTAATATTAAAAATATCTAAAACTTCTGCTAATGCACCTATACCCTCATCATTACAAGCAAGTCTTTTGCAAATAGGATCTATTATCAAAACACCTTGCTCTTTTAAAAGCTTTAAAGAATTTTGCACACTAAAATGTAAATACATATTTGTATTTGCTGCTGGAGCGATAATCAAAGGAAGTTTAGCTGCAATTAAAGTTTGTATAAATAAATTATCACAAATTCCTAAAGCAAGTTTATTGATAGAATTAACACTTGCAGGTGCAAAAAGTATAAGATCGCAATCTTTACTGAAAGCTATATGATTATTTGAATTTTTCCAAGTTTCATTCTCTTCATACAAAACCTCATCACAAAGAGCTTCAAAACTCATTTTAGAAGCAAACTTTAAAACCCCATTGCTTAATAAAACTTTAACTTTAAAGCCTTCCTTTTTAAATAAAGATATCAACTCGTAAGCTTTATAAAAAGCTATGCTTCCACTAATTGCTAAAAGTAAAGTTTTCATTGAAATTTTTTATAAAAATAGTCTTTAACTATTTTACTAGTGGCTCTATTAATAAATAAAGCTCCTTTTTCCACTTTTCTATCAACACAACTTCCAGCCGCTATAATCACATCATCTTCTATCTTAACAGGGGCTATAAGTTCTGAATTTGAACCAATAAAAACATTTTTGCCTATAATGCTTTTATGTTTTTTAATACCATCATAATTACAAGTAATAACACCACAACCTATATTAGTGCCTTCATCGATCTCACAATCCCCAAGATAACTTAAATGCCCTGCTTTAATTTTATTTAATTTTGCATTTTTGCATTCTACAAAATTTCCAATATGTGAATTTTTAATTATATTTTTAGGCCTAAGATGAGCCAAAGGTCCTATATCGCTATTAAATACTTCACTATCTTCAATCACACAAGAACTCTTAATAATAGAATTTACAATAAGACTTTTTCCTTCAATACGAACATTTTCATAAATTTCGCATTCGCCCTCAAAACGAACTTCACAATCAATATAAATCGTATGAGGCAAATGAAAAATTACTCCTTGCTTCATCCAATACTTCTTAAGCTCATCTTGCATTAATTCTTCAGCCTTACTCAACTCAAATTTATCATTAACACCCATAAATTCAAATTCATCAACAAAAATAGGAGATATTAAAATACCCTTTTCTCTAGCAAGCTTAATCGCATCGGTTAAATAATATTCCTTAGCTTCATTTTTATTATCAATTAAAGGCAAAACTTGCATTAAAAGTTCTGAATCTATAGCATAAACTCCTGCATTACAAAGAGAAATATTTTTTTCTTCCTCATTTGCATCTTTAAATTCAACAATTTTTTCTAAAGAATTCTCTTTTAAGATTACTCTTCCATAATTTTTAGGATCTTTAGCATTAAAAATTGCAACATTAAAACTATAACTTGTATCAAGAAGCTTTTTTAAACTTTGCTCTTTAATTAAAGGCATATCTCCACATAAAATTAGTGTTTGTTTTGCTTTTGGAGTATAATTTTTTAAAGCTCCTGCCGTTCCAGGAAAATGGTTTAAATCTTGTTCTAAAATTTGCGTTTTTGGAAAATGCTCTAAAATTTCTTTTTCAATTAATTCTTTTTCGTGAGATAAAACTACACTTACATCATCGCTTATCTTAAAAGCTTTCTCAAGTATATGTAAAATCATACTTTTTCCACATATCTTTTGCAAAACTTTTGGCTTGTTGGATTTCATTCTTGTTCCAAGTCCAGCAGCTAAAATTAAAATAGAACTTTGCATTTAAAACCTTATTTGAAATTTTATAAAGTATTTTACCAGCTTAAAGTTAAGCAAAGTTTATCAAAGACCAAAGTTAAACTTGTTTTAAATCATCTAAAGATAAAATTAAAATTATAAATAAACCAAAAAAAAGAAATTCCAAAGGTTAAAAAATTTGAAGCAAATTCTTGTATTATTTTTATTTTCTTTAAGTCTTTTTGCTGCTCCAGAAGCAACAATTCCTACTGTAAATTTAAGCTTAAGCGCTCCTGATACCCCAAATCAGCTTGTAACAACTTTAAATATTATCATTGTTTTAACTATACTTGCTTTAGCTCCAAGTATTATCTTTGTTATGACTTCTTTTTTGCGTTTGATTGTTGTTTTTTCTTTTTTAAGGCAAGCTATGGGAACGCAAAGTATGCCACCTAATACTATTTTAATAACTCTTGCTCTTATTTTAACTTTTTTCATTATGGAACCTGTGGCTACAAAATCATATAACGAAGCAGTTAAACCTTATCTAGAAGAGAAAATAGGCTATGAAGAAGCTTTTACTAAAGGAGTTAAACCTTTTAAAGAATTTATGCTAAAAAATACAAGAGAAAAAGATCTTGCTTTATTTTATAGAATTCGTAACTTACCCAACCCTAAAACCATAGATGATGTTCCTTTAAGTGTTCTTGTGCCAGCTTTTATGATTTCAGAATTAAAAACAGCTTTTGAAATAGGCTTTTTAATTTATCTTCCTTTTTTAGTTATAGATATGGTCGTAAGCTCTGTATTAATGGCAATGGGTATGATGATGCTTCCACCTGTTATGATATCCTTACCTTTTAAGTTGCTTATCTTTGTTTTAGTAGATGGATGGAATTTATTAGTGCAAAGATTAGTAGAAAGTTTTGTAACTTAAATTTAATTAATATTAAAATATTTTTTTGATTTTTAAAAATATAATCTATGAAATATATCTAAAAAATATTTTTTTATTAAAAAATATGCCTTTTTACTTTGTTTAAATTATTATATTAAGTCATTATAATTTATTGTATTTATGCAAAAGCCTAAATTTAACTTTTTTATTTTAAGTGCATAATCTAATAATTTTAAAAAATACAATTATAGTAAATTGGATACATTAAAAAGCTTGAAAATGATATTTATTTGATAGTTTTAGATTAAGAATTATTATATGGTGTCCACGGCGAGATTCGAACTCACGGCCTCAAAATTAGGAATTTTGTGCTCTATCCAGCTGAGCTACGAGGACATTTAGAATTTACCAAAAGGTAAATTCTAATTTTAAAGATAATTATCCATTTCTTTTTTTGATAATTTCTTCAGAAACATTCTTAGGAACTTCATTATAATGATCAAATTCCATAGAATAAGTCGCACGTCCTTGAGTTTGACTTCTAAGATCAGTAGAATAACCAAACATTTCAGCTAAAGGACAAAATGCTGTAATGATTTTATTTCCACCTCTTTCGTCCATAGAATTCACTTGACCACGGCGCTTATTAAGATCTCCAATTACATCTCCCATATACTCTTCAGGAGTTTCAACTTCAACTTTCATCATAGGCTCAAGGATCACAGCTCCTGCTTTTCTTGCACCTTCTTTAAATCCCATAGAAGCAGCAAGTTTAAATGCCATTTCAGAAGAATCTACTTCGTGATAACTTCCATCATAAACAGTTACTTTAACATCTTCAACAGGATAGCCAGCTAAAACACCATTTTGTAAAGCTTCTTGGATACCTTTATCTACAGCTGGAATATATTCTTTAGGAATAACCCCGCCTTTAATATCATTTACAAATTCATATCCACTACCTGGATCAAGTGGCTCAAGACGCAAGAAAACATGTCCATATTGACCACGACCACCTGATTGTTTTGCGTATTTGTATTCTTGTTCTACTACTTTTCTAATAGTTTCACGATAAGCAACTTGAGGCTGACCTACTTCAGCTTCTACCTTAAATTCACGTAGCATTCTATCTACAATAATTTCAAGGTGTAGCTCACCCATACCAGAAATGATAGTTTGACCGCTTTCTTCATCAGTTGAAACTCTAAAGCTTGGATCTTCTTGTGCTAATTTATTTAAAGCTATAGACATTTTTTCTTGATCTGCTTTAGTTTTTGGCTCTACCGCAACAGAAATAACAGGATCTGGAAAATCCATTCTCTCAAGGATTACTTTATCTTTCTCACTTGCCAAAGTATCGCCTGTTAATGTATCTTTAAGTCCTACAACAGCACCGATTTCTCCAGCATAAAGAACTTTGATTTCTTCTCTTTTATTAGAGTGCATTTTTAAAAGACGCCCTATTCTTTCTTTTTTATCTTTAGTTGAATTATAAGCATAAGATCCACTCTCTAAACTTCCACGATAAACACGCACGAAAGTAAGTTGTCCTACAAAAGGGTCTGTCATAATTTTAAATGCAAGTCCCGCAAATTCTCCATCATCGGTTGATTTTACAGAAACTTCTGTGCCATCTTCATATTCTCCTTTGATATTTGCAACTTCATCTGGAGCTGGCAAATATGCAATAACTGCATCAAGTAAAGGTTGGATCCCTTTATTTTTAAAAGCCGTTCCACAAAGCATAGGAATCATAGAAAGATTTAAACATCCTGCTTTAATACCCGCTCTAATTTCTTCTATGCTTAATTCTTCTCCGCCTAAGTATTTTTCCATAAGCTCATCAGAAGTTTCAGAAACAGCCTCTATCATTTTTACACGATATTCTTCTGCTTGTTCTTTAAGTTCAGCTGGAATTTCTCTTTCTACATAATCAGTTGGTTTGTTTTCATCTTCCCAAACTAAAGCTTTCATTGTGATAAGATCAATCACACCTTTAAAATTATCTTCAGCGCCTATTGGAATTTGAAGTGGAACTGGATTAGCTTTTAAGCGTTCGCGAATTTGCTCTTCTACTCTGAAGAAATTTGCACCAATTCTATCCATTTTATTAACAAAAACTATTCTTGGAACACCATATTTATTAGCTTGTCTCCAAACTGTTTCGCTTTGAGGTTGCACACCACCAACAGAACAAAATACTGCAACAGCACCATCTAAAACACGCATAGATCTTTCAACTTCTATGGTAAAATCAACGTGGCCTGGAGTATCAATTAGATTGATTTGATGATCTTTCCAAAAACAAGTTGTTGCAGCAGAAGTAATAGTAATACCTCTTTCCTTTTCTTGTTCCATCCAGTCCATGGTAGCAGCACCATCGTGTACTTCACCTATTTTATGGCTCATACCTGTAAAGAAAAGTATTCTCTCACTTGTTGTCGTTTTTCCTGCATCAATGTGTGCAGCAATTCCTATATTTCTAACTCTTTTTAAAGGAGTACTTCTTGACATTTTTTCCCTTTCTTACCAGCGATAGTGAGCAAATGCTTTATTTGCTTCAGCCATTTTATAAGTATCTTCTTTTTTCTTAAATGAAGCACCTTTACTATTTGCAGCATCCATTAACTCAGCTGCAAGTTTTTCTATCATAGTTCTTTCGCTTCTTTTTCTTGCAAAAGAAATAATCCAACGAATTGCTAAAGCTTGTTGTCTTGCAGGACGCACTTCTACTGGAACTTGATAAGTAGCTCCACCAACACGACGTGATTTAACTTCTAAAATAGGCTTAATATTTTCAATTGCTTCATTAAAAACATCAATACCTTTTTTTTCGCCACTTTTTTTATCGATAGCTTCTAAAGCACCATACAAAATAGTTGTTGCAACACTTTTTTTACCATCATACATTAAAGAATTAATAAATTTTGTAATTACTTTGTTACCATAAATCGGATCAGGCAAGACTTCTCTTACCGGAGATTTTCTTCTTCTCATTTTTTTCCTTCAAATTTTAAATTTTACTCAAACAAAATCAAATCAAACGGATTTGTCTGTCTTTGAATTTACTTAGCAGCACCTGCTTTAGGACGCTTAGCACCATATTTAGAACGAGAAACTGTTCTTTTTGCAACACCAGCAGTATCCAATGCACCACGCACGATATGATACTTAACACCTGGTAAGTCTTTAACCCTTCCACCACGCACTAATACTATGCTGTGCTCTTGAAGGTTATGACCCTCACCACCTATATAACTAATGACTTCAAAGCCACTTGTAAGCCTTACTTTGGCAACTTTTCTTAACGCTGAGTTTGGTTTTTTAGGTGTTGTTGTATAAACCCTAGTACAAACTCCCCTTCTTTGCGGACAATTTTTAAGCGCTGGAGATTTAGATTTTTCTAAAACTTTTTTACGCTCTTTTCTAACCAATTGATTTATGGTAGGCACAATAATTCCTTTCTTTAAAATAAAATAAACTTTGATGATATCTAAAATTTGCTTAGATTTTCTTAAAATAAAGCTTTGCCTAACTTTTAATAATATTTTTATAAACTTAGCTTTAAAAATTTTATTGCAAGAATTTAATATAAAAATAAATTTATAAGTATAAAAAACTGGATAATAATCTTTTGATTTAGAAAATTTTTACATTTTTTACATTAATAAAATAATAAGATAAAAATAAAATTTGATTTAAATAAGTTTTTATAAGCTCTTCATTTTCTCTAAAAATATCCCAAAAATGCAAGTATACTAACTTCCTAAGGCTATGAAGAAAATAAAATTTAAAAGCTTCATTTTAGAAAGTCCTGCCGGCATAGAGATATAAATATCGTATAAAAACTTGCAAATAAAGTTTAATATTTCTTTTTAAATTTAAATTTTAAAAAAATAATTTTTAAAATTTATTTTTTTAATCTTAACTTTTACATAGATAAAAACAACGATAAGACAAAATATTATAATAAAAATTAAAATTTGATTTAAATAAGTTTTTATAAGTTCTTCATTTTCTCCTATAAAATATCCCAAAAATGCAAGTATGCTAACCCAAATAGCACTTCCTAAGGCTGTGAAGAAAATAAAATTTAAAAGCTTCATTTTAGAAAGTCCTGCTGGCATAGAGATATATTGACGGATACCAGGTAAAAGCCTACAAATAAAAGTTGATATTTCTCCATATTTTAAAAAAAATTCTTCGAATTTAGCAAATTTTTTTTCATTGATACCAAAATATTTTCCAAATTTTAAAACAAATTTTTTACCCCATAAAAAACAAATATAATAATTTATCAAAGCACCCAAAACAGAGCCTAAAACCCCGCTAAAGATACAAAGAATGATATCAAACTCACCTTTATGAGCTAAATAACCTGCTGGTATCATTACCACTTCACTTGGAAAAGGTATAAAGCAACTCTCCAAAGTCATTAAAATAATAATGCCCAAATACCCCAAAGAACTAGCACTATCAACTATAAACTGAATGATTTCTTGCATACTGACCTTAATTTGGAAGAAAAATTTTAGAAATTGTAGCTTAAAAAATTAAATGATTAAAAGCGGTATAAAACCGCTTTTTGTTTTTGTTGTTTTATTTACCTGCAACTGAAACTTGATTTGGATTATCAGCAGCACGTGCAATCATACACTCTGAAAGAACAGCAGCATCCTTTGGATCTTTTACTTTTTTATCAATCCATCTTTCAACTTGTTTCATAGTTTTTGACTCAGGCTCTGGAGCTTCATATTTTTTCATCAAAGCATCGCAATCATTAGCGAAAGCAAAGATTGGAAGAGTTAGAAATAAGGCAAAAATTACTTTTTTCATCATTTAGCTCCTTAGAATTTTACATTATACATTAGCATAATATTGTCAGCTCTTGACTTCTCTTTTTTAGCTCCCATTAATGGAATTCCACGATTTCCCCATTTATTTTGGATATTTGTGTAGCTAAGTCTTAAGAATTGATATCTATCAAGTTGATAAATCACATAAACATCGTGAGCTGTTCCTCTTGTCATTCTGATATTTAATGGATCGTTGATACTTGGACGACTCATAGTATACCAGTATCTGCTTCCCCAGAAAAACTCATAACCCACTTTTAAAGCTTGAGTGAAGTCATAGCGTCCACCTACATGCACAGCATAACCATCTTCTTCATTGAATTTTAAACCATTTGCTAATTGAGGCACACTAGGTAACCAAGATGTATTAGCATTGCTTCCATTGTAGTACCCTAAAGAAGTAAACCAGTTAAAATTTGTTCCAAAAGCTTTGTAGTTTTCAAAATGAATATTTGCTATAGTGGCATCACCAAGATTTTTGACACCAGCACCACCAATTAAAGCATTAATTGTTGCTCCACCATCAATAGGAAGTGAAAAATCACTAATGTAAGCTACATTAAGAAGTAATAAGTTATCTCCCATACCCTCTATAGGAAGTTGCCCTTCTACTGCAGCATAGTAAAGATTAGCATCAGCATCTTTTTGATCACTCATCCAGTCTCTTACTTTACCTTCTTCATCCCATTGATAAGTTTTACCATAAGCAGCACGCATAGCTACTTTATAATCTTGTAAGCTTTCTGGCTTATAAGTTAAAACCGCAGCATCACCTAGAGCATTGATAGCTAAAGCTGGATAAGTTGATTGTCTTAAAGCATTGTTTCTTAGGTTACTTCCTGGACCATCTGTCCCTGGTTGGCGTCCTATAGTAGCGATTAAATTCGGAGTGATATAGTAATCTAGATAAGCTCTATCTACATAAAGTATAGCTCCACTTGTTCTAGTGTTTCTTCCTGCATCTAGATCATATGGTAAACCACTCCAGCCCATTTGAGACCAGTTTTTAGCCATAGATAAGCGTCCATAGAATTTAGTTCTATCGTTGATATCAGCATTCATATTTAAATGAAGCTCCATCATCCATTTGTTATTAACGCTATAATCTTTATATCCACTTGTTGCACCTTCTGTATAAGGGATATGATTGAAATTTGTATTTGATACAGCAGTTGAAAATTCAAGACCAAATTTTACTTTACTTAAAGCTGCTTGAAATTCATTTGCATCAGCTCTATCGCTTAAATCATCAAGCTCAGCTCTTACTTCTTCATTTTTTTTAGCCTGAGCTTCTTTTTCTTTTTTTAACTGCTCAATTTCTTTTTGAATTTGTGCAAGTTGTTTTTGAAGTTTTGTGATCTCATCATCAGCTTTTGCATAAAGCAAAGAAGATGAAAGAAGACAAGCACTTAAAATAACCGAAAACTTCGTTTTCATTTAATCTCCTTAAAATTGTTACATTTTTGTAATGTTAAGTATAATTATAGCAAAAAAATTATAAAAAAAATTATTTGTTAATTTTTTTATGATAACGCTTTTTAAATTATAATTCTTAATATAGAATTAAAATATTAAAAATTAATATTAATCTTTAATTTTAAAATTTTTGTTATAATTTAGATTTCAAAAAAAAATAATTTTTTAAAGCAATAAAGATGCAAAAACCAAATATCCAAACCTTAACAAATTTTTTAATTGAGTATGTTGGCATAATGTTAAGCTCTGGAACATATACATCAAGAGTTGCAAAATGCGTTGAGAGAATAACACGTGTTTATGGATATGAAATACATATTAATTTCTTTTTTCACCATTTTACACTTAATATTGTAGATAGAAGTGATAAAGCTTCACAAAGAACTTACGTGGTTCCAACTAAAAGTGAAAATATAAATTTTAAACTTATCTCCGATCTTAGTGCGCTTAGTTGGGCTATTTATGATAAAAGATATCCTTTAGATTATGCACAAGAAACTTTTAAAGAAATAATTTCACAAAAAAAGCATTCTTCTCTTAGTAGAATTTTGTTTATATCCATTGCTAATTCTGCTTTTTGCAGGCTTTTTGGTGGAGATTTTGGTGGCTGTTTATTTGTGCTTGTTGGAACTTTGATAGGACTTTTTTTTAGATATATTTTTACACGATTGAAAATAAATATAAAAATTCAATATATTTTTTGTTCTTTTATCACTTCTTGGATCGTATTTTTAGGTATAAATTTAGATCTTGTTAAAGAATCTAATATTGCTTTAGGATCTAGCATTTTATATCTTACTCCTGGTGTATTTTTTATAAATTCTATCATCGATATACTTAAAGATCACATTCTAATGGGACTTAGTCGTATTATAAGCGTGGTGATTTTGGTTTGTTGTATTAGTATAGGAATTTATATGACTTTAAGCATTTCAAATCTTGGAATTTTAAAATGATTAGTCTTACTTCGATAATTGGGGATATGTTTTTTGCTGCTATAGCTGGACTTGGTTTTGCGTATGCTTGCAACCCTCCTTTAAAAACCCTAATGCTCTCAGCATTGCTTGCTGCTATCGCACACGGATTTCGTTTTGTTTTGATTGAGTATTTGCATTTTCAAACTTTAGCTATAGCAACTTTTTTAGCCTCATTTTTTATAGGATGTTTAAGTATAGCATTGGCTAAAATGTTTAAAACACCTGCTGAAATTATAGTTTTTCCAGCCCTTATACCTATGATACCTGGAATTTATGCTTATAAGGCAATATTAAATCTGATTTCTTTTATAAGAAGCGAAAATATGGAACTAAAAACTACGTATTTAATAAGTTTTTTTGACTATGCTTTTACAACTTTATCTGTTACCTTAGCTTTAGCTATAGGAGTAAGTGTAACTTTACTGATATTTTTTGAACAAAGCTTTATGATGACAAGACACGCAAAAATTCATAGAAGAAAATAATCATTCATCTTGATGATGGAATTTTAAAATCGCTTTGCAAAATTTACATTTAAATTGCGTGGTTCCAGTTTGAACTTTATGATAAATACTTAAAGGGACTTGGTGAATAAAATTTTTACATTTACAAGTGCAATAAACTTGGCATTCTTCAAAGGTTAAATTTTGAATATTATCATCGATAGCACACTCTTCAAAAGTTAAATCATCATCTAAAATTCTATTTTCTATAAAATCTAATCTACTTTTCCATTTTGCAATTTCCATATCTTCATAAATTATATGTTCTATAAATTTATGTTTAATGGCTTTATAAAATTTTTCCTTAAGATCATTTGTAGATTTAATATCTTTAATCATACTTATCATATTGCTTATGGTTTGTTGATGAATTTTGCAATGTTGTTCATAATGAGGATAGTTGATTTCTCTCATATATTGTTCTTCATCTTCGCAATGTTCTTTAATATAATAAAAAAGCTCAATAAGTAATTGTTTAAGTTCTTCTCTTTTAACATAACGATAAAAGGCGGATTCAACATTTTGTGCGAGTTCAAAAAGCTTTTTATGCTGAGAATCAATTATTTTATGACCAATACAATATTTTTTATCCCATCTTGGAATTAGCTTATACTCGTCATCATCTAATAATAATTCGCACATAATTTATCCTAAAATTTACACTTTTAATAAAAACTTTTATTCTTTATCTTGATCGGAAAATTTTAAAATCGCTTTACACTTTTTACATTTAAATTGTGTTGCACCTGATTGAATTTTATAATGGATACTCAAAGGAACTTTATGAATAAAATCTTCACATTCGCAAGTATAATAAGCCAAACACTCTTCAAAAGTTAAATCATCATCTAAAATTCTATTTTCTATAAAATCTAATCTACTTTTCCATTTTGCAATTTCCATATCTTCATAAATTATATGTTCTATAAATTTATGTTTAATGGCTTTATAAAATTTTTCCTTAAGATCATTTGTAGATTTAATATCTTTAATCATACTTATCATATTGCTTATGGTTTGTTGATGAATTTTGCAATGTTGTTCATAATGAGGATAGTTGATTTCTCTCATATATTGTTCTTCATCTTCGCAATGTTCTTTAATATAATAAAAAAGCTCAATAAGTAATTGTTTAAGTTCTTCTCTTTTAACATAACGATAAAAGGCGGATTCAACATTTTGTGCGAGTTCAAAAAGCTTTTTATGCTGAGAATCAATTATTTTATGACCAATACAATATTTTTTATCCCATCTTGGAAGCACTTATTTTAAAACCTTCAATTAAATATTTAATTTTTATTTAGTTTTCTTTATTATATCTTAAAAATAGTATTTTATCAATTTCAAACAAATGATTTAATTTTAGATTATAATTTTTTATTTTTTAAAGAGTGTTAATATTATATCTAGTTTGCAATATAGATTATGATGAGTGAGAAATGAGATTTAAATTGATTATTATCCAAAATGCCGTGAAGCTTAGCTTGATCGAGGAGAACTTGATAAAATAATAGAAAGAAGCACTATAGCTTCTTATAACCAATCTTACAACTCACATTCTCAACATGATCACCACAACAACTATTATAAAAAGAAAAAAAGAGAAAGTTGGCTTGGGGAAATTTTCGACTTTTAAAAACTAATCTGCAATTTTTTGCAGATTATTCCATTTTATCTTTGGCTTCGATTCCCATTAAAAAAAGACCTGTTTTAATACTTAAAGCAACTAAAGCAAAAAGTTTTAATAAAGAATCTTCATTTTTAGCACCAACAACGCGATTTTCATTATAAAATTTATGAAAATTTGATGCTAAATTCTTCAAATAATCAGGAAGTTTTTGCAAAGACCTTGACTCAAAAGCATCATTTAAAATAGATTCTAAATTTAAGCTTTCAAAAACCAAATTAATACCTTCTTGATTCAAAGAAGAAAAATCAGCATTTAAAACATCTTGTGGATTTTTTTTAGCTTTAATAAACACTTGGTGAATTCTTGCGTGAGCGTAATTGATATAAAAAACCGGATTTGAACTATCTTCTTTTTTAAGATCATTAATATCAAATTCTAAATGTGTATCACATTTTTTGCTAAGAAATATAAATCTTAAAGCATCTGTGCCTATCTCATCTAAAACTTCACTCATTAAAATAAAATTTCCAGCTCTTTTGCTCATTTTATAAGGTTCTTTATCCTTAAGCAAGGATACCATTTGAGTAAGAATGATTTCTAATTTATTAGAATCAAAACCTAAAAATTCCATAGCTGCTTTCATTCTTGGAATATAGCCATGATGATCTGCGCCCCATATATTGATACATTTATCATAAGGACGACTCATTTTATCTTTGTGATAAACAATATCTGCTGCAAGATAAGCACCTTTGCCATCTTCTTTTATGATGACACGATCTTTTTCATCTCCTTTTAAAGTAGATGCAAGCCAAATTTTACCTTCTTTTTCATAGATTCCTCCATTCTTTTTTAAAACTTGAAGTGTTTCATCTAAAGCATTATAATAAGAACTTTCGTTAGAATAATGATCTATGTTTACTTTAGCTTTTTGAAGATCTTTTTTGATTAAATCTAACATTTTATCTTTAGCCCACGAAGCTAATACGGGTATATTTTCTTCTTTAAAAAAATTTTTTTCAAAATGAGTAAAAGCTTCTTTAGCCAATTCAGCTATATATTCACCTTTATAATACTCATTAGGATATATAATTTTTTCTTTAAGACATTGCTCTTTTACACTTAAAAGAAGCGATAAACCTAAAAGATAAATTTGATTTCCAGCATCATTAACATAATACTCTGTATCCATTTTATAGCCTAAATGCCTAGCTAATCTTGTTAAAGTGTCTCCAAAAATAGCTCCTCTAGCATGACCTATATGTAAAGGTCCTGTTGGATTTGCACTCACAAATTCAAGCAAGAAACTTTGATTTTTAATTTCTCCCTTGGTAAAATTTTGAGGATCTTTTAAAGCCTTAGTTGCTAAAATATTTAAAAATTCTTTAGAAATTTTAAAATTTAAATATCCATTAAGTGCTTCAACTTTTTCAAAACAAGGATGATTTTCAAATTTAAGTGCTAATTCCGTAGCAATAAGCATAGGATTTTTTTTGAGAGTTTTAGCCAAAGAAAAAGCTAAAGGAGTGGCAAAATGAGCTAAATTCTTATCTTTGGGATTTTCAAGTATAAAATCATACTCTAAAATTTTAGAAATTTCTTCAAAAACAATATTTTTCAAAATAAACCTTAAGCTTTTAATTCATCTTTATTTTGTTTTTCTGATTGCAAAGTATCATTTGATTTTTCTTCAATCTTTTGAGTATTTTTTACTACTGTATCATCATCTGAATTCATCTCATCTTTAAAAGTTTTAATACCTTTTCCTAAACCTTTTGCAAGTTCTGGAATTTTTTTTGCTCCAAAAAGCAATACAACAATTAGTAAAATAATCAACCATTGGGTTCCGCTTGGCATATGCATAATTAATCTCCTTTGTTCCAATTAATTTGAAATTGATTTAAATTTTGATTTTGAACTTTAATTTTTTGAGCTTTTAAAATAGTCCTTAGCTTTTCATAACTATCTTCTAAATCATCATTAACAATTAAATAATCATAATTTTCAATCCATTTCATTTCTTCGCTTGCATTTTCTAATCTTTTTTGCAATACGTTTATTGTATCAGTATTTCGCTTAATAAGTCTTTGTTTTAACTCTTCTTTATTTTTTGTTGTTATAAAAACAGAAACAAGCTTATTGGCTAATTTTTTCTTAACGATACTAAAACCTTGAACATCTATATCAAAAATCACAATTTTGCCATTTTCTAATGCATCAATTGTATTTTTTAAAGAAGTTCCATAGTAGTTTTCATGAACTTTTGCCCATTCTAAAAAATATCCTTCTTTTATACCTTGTTCAAACTCATCTTTAGAAATAAAATAATAATGCTTTGAGTGAATTTCTCCTTCTCTTGGTTTTCTTGTTGTAGAAGAAATGGAAAAATAAAGCTCATCATTAAATTCTTTAAAAAGTTTATTCAAAAGAGTGGATTTACCTGCTCCACTTGGACCTGATATAACTAAAATAAAACCTTTCAACCTTTTGTATCCTCAAAACTTATTTTAATGTTTATATTCATATTCATACCTTTTAATGCTGCTTTTAAGGTATCATCTTTAATACTTGAAGAGATTGTTTGAGCTATACTTTGACTTAATTCATTGACCATTTTTTCTCTATTGCTATCTTGATTATCTGTTTTGTCAGAAATTTGAGAATCTTGTGTAACCTTTTCTCCTAAAGCTTGTTGAATTTCACTTTCTTTTAATTCTTCAAAATCATCATATTGTATCTTTGGAACAACAAGCTCTTCATTATCAAACGCTGGTAAAATTTCATCTCCCAAAATTGATTCTTGTTTGAAATTATCTAATATTTTAGTACTATCATTTTCTTTTATATTGTCATCTAGTTCATCGAGCGCGGCGAGTTCTTCTTTGATTTGATCTTGGGCACTTAAATCAGGATTAATAATATTTTCATCTAAATTCTCTTTTTCTTTTAATTCTTCTTCTACTATAGGTAAAAAATCTTCTGTGTTTTTTTCTTCGTCTTTATTTTGTCCTAAAAATTCAGCATCTTTAGGCAAATCATCAAAATCAATTTCTTTAATTTCTTCTTCTACTATAGGATATTCATCATCTTGATGTGATAATAATTCTTGTTGGTCTGTTTTTGTTTGAGATATATTTTGTTGCTTCTCATTTTCTTTAATGTCATTATTTGTTTCATCATTATGAACTAACTCTAAAACATCACTTAAATCTTTAGTCGTTATTTCTTCTTCATTTGTTATATCAATTGCTTTTTCATCTTGATTTTTTAAATCTGTATGATTATTTGAATTATTTTCTTCATTTATTGCAGTTTCTTCTTGAATACTTAAATTTAAATCTTCATCATTTAAATTTTCATTTTGCTTTTCATCTTTGTTTTCAGTGTCATCATTTGTTTCATCATCGTGGATTAATTCTAAATTATCGCTTTGATCTTTAGCTATTGACTCTTCTTTGCTTATTGTATCCGCTACTTTTTCATCTTGAATTTCATCTTGATTTTTTAAATCTGTATGATTATTTGAATTATTTTCTTCATTTATTGTAGTTTCTTCTTGAATACTTAAATTTAAATCTTCATCATTTAAATTTTCATTTTGCTTTTCATCTTTGTTTTCAGTGTCATCATTTGTTTCATCATTATGAACTAACTCTAAAACATCACTTAAATCTTTAGTTGTTATTTCTTCTTCATTTGTTATATCAATTGCTTTTTCATCTTGAATTCTTTGATTTATCTCATCTTCATCCAAGGTCAAATCATCAATACTTAATTCATTTTCTTCTATACTGTCATTATTTTGCTGTGTTTGTTCTTCATTTTTATCTTCAAGAAAAACCTGAGCAGTATCTAAACTATCATTATTTAAAAGATTTAAAAGATCCGTTGGTAAAAAAGGTTTTTGTAAAATTTTTATATTTTTAATATCAAATTTTTGACTACGCGATGTTAAAACTATGAGTTTAGAACATTTTTGTTTTAACATTTCAATATCTTCTTGTATATCACCATCTATAATTATAATATCATATATTCCCAAATCATCTGCATAAGTATTGGATTCTTCAAAATCATAAGACATCTTTTTTGCACTAAGTCTTACAAGTTTTGATACAACAGGGTTTTCATTTAAAAGTAAAATTTTCATCACTTTATCCTTGAAAAATAATTTTTATTTTATGATAATTTCATTTATTATTACCTTATACAAAAAATAGAGTTTGCATATTTGAAAAAACTTGTATAATTAATTGCTTAAAATATTGCATCATCACAAGTAAAATTGCAATTAATACTATAAAACCTAAAGCTATCTTAATAGGATAACCAATTACTAAAAGATTAAATTGAGGCATAGTTTTCATTAAAAGTCCAAAAATAACATCAGAAAGTAAAGAGATCGCCAAAA
This sequence comes from Campylobacter sp. TTU_617, assembly GCF_016599045.1. Taxonomy (GTDB): domain Bacteria; phylum Campylobacterota; class Campylobacteria; order Campylobacterales; family Campylobacteraceae; genus Campylobacter_D. The sequence continues at coordinate 87,736 of NZ_JAENKV010000003.1, read as the reverse complement.
TAGGAAAAGACATGGTAAATCCTATGATAAAAATATTTAAAATACCTTGATTAAGATATGTTAGTAAATTTTCACTCGGATAAAATCCTCCTAAAGTAATAGATCCTAAAGAATACTTTAAAAATAAAAGCATTAAATGATGGCCATCGAAAGCAAGAAAAAATAATAAAGCAATCAAATGTAAAATTTGAGAAGTTATAGGCATATTAGTTCCAGAAGAAGGATCAATAACACTTGCCATAGTAAAACCCATGGTAAAGGCTATTTGCTCTCCTGCCATCATTATAATGGCAAAAATAATTTGCAACATAAGTCCAGCTATCATTCCAAAGATCACTTCACTTAAAATTTGCAAAATAAAAAAAGAATCTAAATGTAAAGCTTCTAATTTTGCAAAAGGAAATAAAAACATAGTTAAAAATAAAACAATAGTAGTTTTTATGACTGTAGGGATAACATTATGAGAAAAAAAAGGAAAAAAAACTACAAGACCACTTAATCTTGCAAACAAAAGCATAAAAGTAACTACATTTTTATCGCCTAAATAATTAACAAATTCCATAAGAGTTTAAAGTATAAGTTTTATCACAAAATTTAGCCAATTGATTATCATGTGTTACAAAAAATAATGCAGCATTATTTTCCTTTACATAATCAATTAAAATTTCAATTACATTTTTAGCATTATCAAAATCTAAATTCCCTGTTGCCTCATCTGCAAATATGATTTTTGGTTTTTTACAAAGCACTCTTGCAATACTTACTCTTTGTTGTTGTCCTCCGCTTAATTTAGTAATTTTTTGATTTAAAAGTTTTGCAATTCCTAATTTTTCTAGTAAAACTCTATCAAGCTCATAGCCAGATAAAATACTTGCTAATTCTATATTTTCTAAAGTTGAAAAGCCTTTAAAAAGATAGTGAGTTTGAAAAATAATGCCAAATTCATAACGCCTTATTTTTATCTTTTCTTTTTCACTAATGTCATATAAATTTTGATTTTTATAAAAAACACTTCCATAATTTGGTTTTAATAAAGAAGATAAAATATGCAAAAGAGTAGATTTTCCACATCCACTACTTCCTTGTATGGCAATACAATCTTTTGGATAAATATTTAAATCTAAATCTTTAAAGAGCGGATAATCAAAACTATGGGTGATTTTCTCCGCTCTTAAAAGTTCCATATTAACTCATTTGTGCGGCAACTTCTGCAGCAAAATCTTCAGTCTTTTTCTCTAAGCCTTCACCAACTTCAAAGCGAACAAATTTTACAATTTGAATTTTTCCACCAAATTCTTGTTCTTTTTGTGCGATTACTTGTTCAATTGTTTTTTTATCATCCATTACATAAAATTGTCCCATAAAGGTTAATTTACTATCAAGTTGAGAATTCTCAGCTATAAAACTATTAATTTTTCCAGGAATGATATTTGCCCAGATTTTTTCAGGTTTATTTTGTGCTTTAAGTTCTGCTTTAATATCCTCTTCAACTTGTTTTAAAATAGTTTCATTGAGTTGTTTTCTACTTGCAAATTTAGGAATTTTATGCTCTGGCTTATTTGGATCTTTTAAACGACGTCTTTCTTCATTTTCTTTTTCAAGTTCAGCTACCAAAGCTTTATATTCATTTTCAATAAATTCCATATCAAGCTCTTCATAGCTTAAATAGCTAGGTTTCATAGCAGCTATATGCATACAAAGTTGTTTTAAGAAATCTTTTGATTTTTGAGCTACTGCTTCATTTTCACAATTTGCTGCAATGATAACACCAACGCGACCATTGGTATGAATATAACCATTAACTATACCTTTTTGGTCATTTGCTTTAATGGTTTCAAATCTTCTTACAACTAAATTTTCTCCAATAGTAGCAATTTGAGTTCTTAAGTAATCTTCAAAAGAAACTCCGTTAATCTTACTATTTTTAAGTTCTTCGTTATTTTTTAAATCATTAATTTGTATATGTTCAGTTGTTTCTTTTGTTAGAATAATAAATTGATCATTTTTTGCAACAAAATCTGTTTCCGAATTAATCTCACTTAAAGTCGCAGTTTTAAAATCATCACTCACTTTAACACTGATTAAACCTTCAGCTGCCAAACGATCTGCTTTCTTAGCAGCTTTACCAAGTCCTTTTTCTCGTAAAATCTGAACAGCTTTATCAAAATCTCCATTACTTTCTTTTAAAGCGTTTTTACAATCCATCATTCCTGCGCCAGTGCTCTCACGCAGTTCTTTTACCATTTGTGCAGAAATTTCAGCCATTATTCTTGCTCCTTAAAATCTTCTTCACTCATTACTTCATCAATAATTTCTTTTTTTTCACTTTCAGAAATTTCATCTTTTTGTTCTGTTTGCTCTAATCCATCTTGCTCTCTTAAAGCTTTACCTTCATTGATTGCTTCAGCCATTTCTTGACAAAATAGTTGAACAGAACGAATGGCATCATCGTTTCCTGGGATAGGATAGGTAACTAAATCTGGATCACAATTTGTATCAAGAGGAGCTACAACAGGAATTCCAAGTCTATTAGCCTCTGTAACAGCAATTTTTTCTTTTACAGTATCAATAACAAAAATCATATCAGGTTGAGTTTTCATATAACGAATACCGCCTAAATATGCAAGTAATTTTTCTTTTTTTCTTGTAAGCATTAAGGCTTCTTTTTTTGTTAAAAGTTTAATACTTCCATCTTCTTCCATTTTTTCTATAACTTCTAATTTTCTTATTGATTGACGAATAGTACCAAAATTTGTCATCATGCCGCCAAGCCAACGATGATTAACATAAGGCATTCCGCATTTTTCAGCATATTCTTTAATAGCTCCACCTGCTTGTTTTTTGGTTCCAACAAATAATATAGTTTTTCCCTCAGCAGCTGCATCGCGAACTATATTGTAGGTATATCTAAAATATCTTAAAGTTTTTTGCAAATCAATAACATAAATACCTTTTCTTTCACCAAAAATAAATTTTTTCATTTTTGGATTCCATCTTCTTGTTTGATGTCCAAAATGCACACCGCATTCCAACAAATCTCTCATACTAACCATAATTTCTCCTTAAAATTTAGCTTTTATTCCGCCGTATCCTTTTTATTTACAAAGCTAATAAGAATTGATACGTGTGAAATCAAAAATGGTAATTCTATCAAATTTTATTTTAGTTTTTACTTATAAATATATTCTTTAGTTAATGGAATTTCATTATTGATTTCTTTAGTGATTAAAAATTGAAACAAATCTACACTTCCAACTTTAAAAGCCGCAGAACAAGAACGTAAATATAAATTCCACATTCTAATAAATTCTTCATCATATTTTTTACGTACTTGATTAATAACTAAATTAAAATTATAAGCCCAAATATCCAAAGTCTTAGCATAATGTAATCTCAAGCTTTCTGCTAATAAAAGATGAAAATCCCATTCGCTCATTATACTTATAACCTCTCTTAAAGATGGTAAATATCCTCCTGGAAAAATATACTTATCTATCCAAGCATTAGTTTTACCCTCAAACATTGACAAAATAGAATGAAGCAAAAACAAACCTCCTGGTTTTAATACTTGTTTTACTTTTGTAAAATAAAGATCTAAATTTTTTTTACCAACATGTTCAAACATACCAACAGAAACAACTTTATCAAAATAATTATTATATTCTAAATCTTGATAGTTTTGAAGTCTAATCTCTATTTGATTTTCAAGTCCTAATTCTTTAACTCTTTCTTTAGCTTTTTGATATTGCTCTTTAGAAATTGTAATACCTACAACTTCAACATCATATTTTTGTGCTGCAATAATAGAAAGCCATCCCCATCCACAACCTATATCTAAAAGCTTTTCTTTAGGTTTTAAATTAAGCTTTTTTAAGGTATGTTCAATTTTATTAAGCTGTGCTTCATAAAGAGTTTCTTTGGTATTTTTAAAATAAGCACACGAATAACTCATTGTTTCATCAAGCCAAAGTTTATAAAAATCATTTCCTAAATCATAGTGACTTTTAATATTTTCACTTTCTTTTTTTTGAGTTATTTTGCTAGAGATATTTTTATTTTTTAAATATTTTTTATTAGAAAAATAATACAAAACTTTAGCAATCTCATCATAATCACCCTCAATATCCAACTTTCCTTGCATATAATATTGAGCAAAAACTAAACTTATATCTTTAAATAAAACAAAAAAAGGAATTTTTTCTTTTAAAATCAAAGAAAATTTAGGTTGATTATCACCTAAAATTAATTCTTCTTTATCCCAAAAAACAACTTTAAAGTCTCCGTAATTCCACCTCGAAAGGATCAGTTTGATTATTTTTTTCTCTAGCATAAATATACTCCAATAATAAAAAATTAATAAGAGTATAGAATTTAAAAATTAATAAAATTAAAGTATGAGGAAGATAAAATTATTTTTATCACTTTTTTAAAAAAAGTGATAAAAATTTTTAATGAAGTTTAGACCAAATAGTTCGTTTCCACCCTATAGCTAAAATACTTAAAATTACAAAGAAAATCATTATATAAATTCCTAAGCTTTCTCTTTGTTCTTTTTTACTATCTCCTACTTTTTCCAAATAAGAAATAACTTCAGCTTCTGATTTTTCATTTAATCCTACTCTTGGCATTGCAGTTCCTGGAAGAAGTTTTTGAGTATTATTTATAAAATTATGAAGATATTGTTCTCCTCTTGAACGTATCATCATAGATAAATCAGGTGGAATAGAACCAAGATAATTTTTTAAATCATTATGATTTGATGGAGTGAAAAAATTATCATATTTAACATCATGACAACGCCCACAAGCTTCTACAAAAGTTAATCTATCTTGTGCAAAAGCTATATCTTTATTGATTAAAGCTATTTTTTGTTTTTCATCTGTTAAATTCGCATATTTTGCCTCAACTTCTTTTTTGATATTGGCATCTTCTTGTGTTTTAAATTTATTTCCCATTTCTTTAAGATAAGCAATAACATTGGCTATATTTGCATTAACTACCTCTTGACTTTCTCCTGATGTTTCTACATTATAAGCACTCATAATAAAACCGTCTTTAAATTTATGTTCCACTTTTAAAGCAAGTGCTGGTTGCATAATCAAAGCAGCTAAAAATTTCTCATCATATAAATTTGCTGCAGAACTTAAATCAGGAGGAATAACCCCTAAAGAAGAATCTGTAATATTTGCTGGCATATTATCAGCTTTAAGTCCGTGACAAGCAAAACAATTTCCCTCAAAAAATTCTTTTCCTTTTTTAGCATCTGCTTTAGAAAAATCAATTTTATTTACTTCATTCCAAAGTTTTTCATTTTTTACTAAATCTTCTTTTGCAAGTTCAAGATCTTTTTTTGCACTTTGAATTCTTTTTTCATCATTTGACTTTTGTGCTTCATTTAATATAGATTCTTTTGATGCAATAACACTTTTTGCATAATCAATATCTTCAACTTCAAAATTGAAATTTGCAGGAGCTACATGAGGTTTCATAACAGAATGAGCATAAGGTTCAACACCCCAATAAACAAGTCCGGTAAATACTACTACAACTAAAAATATTTTTAGCTCTCTCATTATTTAGCTCCTTTTCTTTCTAAAATAGTGATTATAGGTAAAACTACAATAAGCATTAATAAAAAAATCACAGAAGCATAAAAACCAACCCAAGCATTAACACCTGTTGGAGGAAGCTTACCATAAATAGTTAAAACAATTAAATCAATTAATAAAATCCAAAACCATATAAAAAATAACGGTCTATCGTGAGCAGGTTTTACTACGTCACTTCTATCAAGCCAAGGTAATAAAAAGAAAATAATTTGCGCTATACCAAAAGCAGCTAAACCTATATCAAAAGCTTTAATTCCAGCAATATCAAAGAAAAATCCTCTTAAAACTTCATAAGACCACAAGAAATACCATTCAGGATAAATATGCGCTGGTGTTTTTAGTGCATCAGCAGGATCAAAATTAATAGGATCCATAGCAAAATCAAATTTAAAACAAACTAAGTAAAAAAAGAAAATCATAAATAAGCAAATATACATAAAATCTTTAGATAAAAATCCTGGCCAAAAAGGAATAACTTTAGATCCTCTTGTGTCTCCTGCCATATATTTTTCTGCTTCTAAATCAAAATCTAATTCTTCTGAAATTTCATTATTTACATGAGGAATTCTTAAAGTATAAAAATGCACAACAATAAGAGCAATAATAACTATAGGCAATAAACAAACATGCAACATAAAAAATCTTGTTAAAGTTGGATCTGAAACTGCATAGTCTCCTCTTATCCAGATCACAAGTTCAGGGCCTATAAAAGGAATACCTCCAAAAAGATTTGTAATAACTTGCGCAGCCCAATAGCTCATTTGTCCCCAAGGTAACATATATCCACTAAATGCTTCGGCTGAAAATACTATAAATAAAAGCATTCCGCTAACCCAAATCATTTCACGACCTTTTTTATAAGATCCGTAATAAATTCCTGTTAGCATATGAATATAAATGATTAAAAATACTACAGAAGCTGCAACACCGTGCATATGACGCCAAAGCCATCCATAATCCACTTCTTGCATGATAGTTTTATTTACGCTATCAAAAGCTAAAGCTGTATCTGGCTTATAATACATAACAAGCAATAAACCTGTTATGAAAAGCACCGCAAAAAGAGTAGTTAATATAACACCCATAGCCCATAAAAAGTTAATTTGTTTTGGTATCCAATATTTAACCATTAAAACATCTAATAATTTATAAATTGCAAGTCTTTGATCAAGCCAGTCCATTATGCCATTAGCTTTTCTAATATGTGCCATTTTAAGCCTCCGCCATCATTTTTTTATATTCTGAACCTTCTTCACCTAAAACAAGTTTAGTTCCATCTATTTTAAAAGGAGGAATTTCTAAAGGCTTAGGTGGTGGTCCAAATACATTTTTACCACTTACATCAAATTCTCCACCATGACAAGCACATTTAAATAACTGCTCACTTGGCGCATAAGCTGGTATACATCCTAGATGGGTACACAATCCTATAACAACGGTATATGCTGCATTATCGACCACAACATCACGTTTTTCATCTTTTGGCATACTTTCATCTTTTTTTAGAATAAAGATAGGTTTTTTACGCCATTCTATTGTTCTAAGTTCTCCTGCTTGCATTCCAGATAAATCAACTGTGGTAAAACCAGCAGCTTTTACACTTGGAAGTGGGTCCCAAGTTTTTTTCATTGCAACTAATGAAAAAACGCCGCCCACAGCAGCCACACTTCCAAATGCAAAACCCATAAAGCTTCGTCTACTTTCAGATGTAGCCATATTAAGTTCCTTTCATTTTTTAATATCCAAACTTAGCAGTCTATCGAAAATAAAATTAATTTTTTCTTTAAAATAAAGAAGATAAATAAAATAAAAGTAGATATTTAGAAATATCGAATAGTCAAACTATTCGATATTTTCTCTTAATTTAAAATCTTGCTCATGATACAAACCAGTTCCAACAGGAATCATACGACCTAAAATTACATTTTCTTTTAAATCTTCTAAATAATCGAATTTACCAGCAATACTTGCTTCTGTTAAAACCTTGGTCGTTTCTTGGAATGAAGCAGCGGAGATAACACTATCACTTCCAATAGCTGCTCGCGTAACTCCTAAAAGAACTGGTTCAGCTATGGCTGGTTCTCCACCCATTTTGATAATTCTTTCATTTTCTTGTCTAAATTTACGCCTTGAAACTAAATCTCCTTCAATAAATTTAGTATTACCACTATCAACAATTTTAACTTGTCTTAGCATTTGAGATACAATAACTTCTATATGCTTATCTGAAATTACAACACCTTGTCCGCGATAAACTTGTTGAATTTCAGAAATTAAATAATAATGCAAGGCTTTTTCACCTAAAATTTTAAGAACATCGTGACTAGAAATAACTCCATCAGTAAGCTTCTCACCTGCGTGAATAAATTCTCCATCTCTTACTTGAATATGTTTTGATTTATCAATCAAATATTCTACACTAGTTCCATCTTCAGCTTGTATAATAATTCTTTCCTTAGAACGCAGTGGTTTATCAAATCTCACCACTCCATCAATTTCTGCTATCACAGCACTATTTTTTGGTTTTCTAGCTTCAAAAAGTTCAGAAACCCTTGGAAGACCACCTGTAATATCTTTTGATTTTGCAGCTGCTTTTGGAGTTTTTGCTAAAATATCGGCTTGAGCTACTTTATCACCATCACTAACCAAAATAACTGTTTTTGGTTCAAGTTGGTAACGAACAGATTTATCCCCTTTACCTACTATAATTAAAGTTGGTCTTACTCCGCTTGGTAAATACTCATTAATCACTAAAGATCTTTTTCCTGTAGCTTCATCAATTTGTTCATCCGCACTATAACCTGCTTCAATATCTTCAAATGCAACAACTCCATCAATTTCTGCTATAGTAGTATGATTATAAGCATCCCATTCTGCAATAATATTTTTATCTTTTTTTGTCGAACTTACAATTATAATATTTGGATCCTCTATAAAAGTACTATCATCAAATTCTATTTTTGACTCTCTTGGAATATAATATCTTTTTGCTTCTCTATCATTTTCATCTGCTATTACAACAAAGAAGCCTTTTTCTTTAACTATATCACCTTTTTTAATATTTTTAACTCTATCGAGTCCATCTCCTTTCAAAATATAAAATTTTAAAGTTCCCTTTTCTCTTGCTTTAATATTTTGGACAATAGGATCACCATCTTTTACTAAAATTTCACTTGCAAAAGGAATACGATTTGGGACATTCCATCCTTCTTTGATGACTTCTACTATACTTTCGTCTTCTTCAACTTCACTACCACTTTGATAAGGTAAATAAAATTTACCATCAATATTACCACTTACTCCAGCTAATTCATTTGGTTTTGCTAAATCATATTTTCTTAAAATAAATTTAGCCTCTTGTTTTTTATTTTTAATTGAAACAATAACATCTTCATGAATATTTTCTATATTGATAATTCCTTTAAATGGAGCTTTAATCTTAGGTTCAACAAGTAAAATTGCAGAATTTCTACGATTGGCTACAATACTTTTACCTTCTTTATTTTTATAGGTTTTAAGATTATAAAATCTAATAAAACCTTCTTTTTGTGCACTTACTTGTCTATCTTGCAAATCAGTACTTGCAGTTCCTCCACTATGGAAAGTTCTAAGTGTAAGTTGAGTTCCTGGTTCTCCAATAGATTGAGCCGAAATAATTCCTACAGCTTCACCAGGTCTAACAAGCTTTCCTTCTCCTAAATTTACACCATAACATTTAGCACAAATTCCTTTTTTGGCTTTGCAAGTGATAGGAGTTCTAATATTTACACTTTTAATACCACTTTCTCCTAAAGTTTTAGCTTTTTCCTCATCAATCAAGGTTCCTTCAGCAAAAAGAACTGAATTTGTAATAGGATCAATAACATCTTCAGCTAAAACTCTACCTAAAATTCTTTCTTCTAAAGTCTCTATAATTGAACTATCTGCAGTAATTTCATTGATTTCTATACCTTCATGAGTTCCACAATCTTCAATAGTAATTTTTACATTTTGTGCTACATCAATAAGTTTTCTTGTTAAATAACCAGCATTTGCTGTCTTAAGTGCAGTATCAGCAAGACCTTTTCTAGCTCCGTGTGTAGATATAAAATATTCAAGAACATTTAATCCTTCACGGAAGTTAGAAATAATTGGTGTTTCTATAATAGAACCATCCGGTTTAGTCATAAGTCCTCTCATAGCAGCAAGCTGAGAAATTTGAGCTGCACTACCTCTAGCTCCAGAATCTGCCATCATATAAATAGAATTGAAACCATCTTTATCTTTTTCTACTAAATCCATCATCTCTTTTGAAAGAATATTATTAGTACTTTTCCAAATATCTATAATTTTATTATATCTTTCACCCGAGGTAATAAGTCCAAGATTATAAGAATTTTGAATTTCTCTTACTTGTTTTTTAGCTTCATTGATTGCTTTTTCTTTATTTTTAGGAACAATAATATCTGCAATAGATATAGAAACTCCAGCTTTTGTAGCATATTCAAAACCAAGATTTTTTAATTTATCCAAGAAACTTGCAGTAATTTCTAAACCACCTTGTTTATAAACATAATCTACTAAAGCAGCAATATCTTTTTTCTTTAAAACTTTATTCCAACTATATTCTGGAACAAAATCAGGTAAAATTGATTTAATAATTAAACGCCCTGCCGTTGTTGTAATTTTGCGTCCATCTATAAGAGTTTGGATACTTGCGTGAATATCGAGACTTTTTGATTCTAAAGCCATCATCACTTCATCAATTCCTGTGCAAATTTTATGAGCACCTTTTGCCCCTGCTTTTTCTAAAGAAAGATAATAAATTCCTAAAACCATATCTTGAGAAGGAACAGTAACAGATTTACCACTTGCTGGCAAAAGAATATTCATTGATGAGAGCATAAGAACTTTACATTCTGCAATAGCTTCTTGAGATAAAGGAACATGAACAGCCATTTGATCCCCGTCAAAATCCGCATTAAATGCAGCACAAACTAAAGGATGTAGTTGTATTGCTTTACCTTCAACTAATACAGGATGAAAAGCTTGTATAGAAAGTTTATGTAGAGTTGGAGCACGATTAAGCATAACAGGATGCCCTTCAACAACTTCTTCTAAACACTCCCAAACTTCATTTGTTTTATTTTCTATCATTTTCTTAGCTTGTTTTACTGTTGTAGCATAGCCTTTTTCTTCTAATTTAGCTAAAAGATGTGGTTTAAAAAGTTCTAGAGCCATTTTTTTAGGCAAACCACATTGATCCATTCTTAATTTTGGACCTACAACAATAACACTACGACCAGAAAAATCAACCCTTTTTCCAAGTAAATTTTGTCTAAATCTTCCTTGTTTTCCTTTAATGATTTCACTTAAAGATTTTAAAGGACGTTTATTTGCACCTTTTACAGCATTAGCACGACGTCCATTATCAAAAAGTGCATCTACGGCTTCTTGAAGCATTCTTTTTTCATTTCTTATAATGATCTCTGGTGCATCAAGCTCCATAAGTTTTTTTAAGCGTGTATTTCTGTTAATAACCCTACGATACAAATCATTAACATCAGAAACAGCAAATTTTCCACCATCTAGAGCAACCAAAGGACGTAAATCTGGTGGTAAAACAGGTAGATTTGTAATCATCATCCATTCAGGACGATTTGGTACTGCATCCTCGCTATCTGTATTAGCATTTAGATTTGAATTTAAGAAATTTTCTACTACTTTTAAGCGTTTAATGATAGTCTTTTTCTTTGCTTCTGAATTTGTAGCATTCATTTCTTCTTTTAATTGATTTAAAAGTGAAACAAGATCTAAGTTTGCAAGTAAATCTCTAACAACTTCGCCACCCATTCTTGCTTTAAATCCACTATTTTCATAACGTTGCATTAAATTTTGATATTGCTCTTCATTTAAAACATCGCAAAATTCTACTTTTTTAGTATTTTCATTATCATAATATGCATCGCCAGGATTTTCAACAATATAAGCCTCATAATAAAGCACACGCTCAAGGTCTTTCATCTTAACACCGAGTAAAGTTCCTATACGACTTGGTAAAGAATTTACATACCAAATATGAGCTACTGGAGTTACAAGTTCAATATGCCCCATTCTTGAACGACGCACTTTAGAATTTGCCACCTCTACTCCACATTTTTCGCATTTAACACCTTTAAAACGCATTTTCTTATACTTACCGCAAAGGCATTCATAATCACGTATAGGACCGAAGATTTTAGCACAAAAAAGCCCATCTCTTTCTGGTTTCAAGGTTCTATAATTAATTGTTTCAGGCTTTTTAACCTCTCCGTATGACCAAGATTTAATTTTTTCAGGACTAGCAAGTCTTAATTGAAAAGCTTCAAAATCTCTTGGTCTTGCTTCTTCCTTGATTTCTATAATTTTAAGCTTACTCATTATCTTCTTCCTTATCAAAAATTTCAACATCTAAAGCAAGAGATTTAAGTTCATTAGTTAAAACAAAAAATGTTTCAGGAATTCCTGTTGCTGGAACATTTTCTCCTTTAGTTAAAGCTTTATAAGCGCTAAATCTTCCTTCAACATCATCTGATTTTATTGTGAGCATTTCTCTTAAAGTGTGCGCAGCTCCATAAGCTTCAAGTGCCCAAACTTCCATTTCACCAAATCTTTGACCTCCAAATAATGCTTTTCCTCCGACAGGTTGCTGGGTTACTAAACTATAAGGACCTGTACTTCTTGCATGAACTTTTTCATCAACTAGGTGATGGAGTTTTAACATATACATACATCCTATATGAACACGTTCTGCTATTTTTTCTCCAGTTCTTCCATCATAAAGCTCTGTTTTACCATCCATATCAACTTTAGCAATTTCAAAGAGTTTTTCAAATTCTTCTATATTAACTCCCTCAAAAACTGGAGTAGCAAATTTAACCCCTTTACTCCAATCTCTAGCATAATTTAAAATTTCTTCATCACTTAATTTTTTAATAAAATTTCTCTCATTTTCAAGTCTTGGAATAGAACAAATCTCAAGCATTTTTGCTCTTAATTCTTTAATAAAATCTTTTTGTTTTCTATCAAAAATTTCTTGAATTTGATCTCCTAGTCTTAATCCGACTAACCCTAAATGGCTTTCTAAAATTTGACCTATATTCATACGACTTGGAACACCGAGTGGATTAAGAGCTATATCTACACTTTTACCATTTGGTAAATATGGCATATCTACCTCTGGAACTATGGTAGAAACTATACCCTTATTTCCATGGCGTCCTGCCATCTTATCACCAACCTTGAGTTTTCTTTTTGTAGCAATATAAACTTTAACAAGTTTTACAACTCCACTTGGCAAAATATCATCTTTTTCTAAAATTTCTAATTTCTCATCATGTTCACTCTTAAGTTTTTTCTTTTCATTTTGGAAGTGATTTTTCAAATCATCGTATTCTTTTTGTACTTCTTTAGAATAAGATTTAATCAAAGAAGCAAGAGTGAAGCGATTGATTTTTTCAAGTTCTTTAATATCTACTTTTTGACCCTTCTTATAAGTTTTATTGTTAATTTTTTGCTCACTATTTAAAGGAGAATTAGATAATAAAGCACACACTCTTAGCATCTCTTCTCTATCCATCATCAGAAGTCTATCGTGATGCTCTTTTTCTAAAGTCATTTTTTCTTTATCATAAGATTTTATAGCTCTATCATCTTTATCATAACCTTTTTTAGTAAAAATCTTAACATCAACTACAACACCTTCTAAAGAAGCAGTTGCATATAAAGACTTATTTACAACATGACCTGCTTTTTCTCCAAAAATTGCTCTTAATAATCTTTCTTCCGGAGTAGGTTTTACTTCACCTTTTGGAGAAACTTTACCTACTAAAATCATGCCTGGTTTTATATGTGTTCCTATTTTGGCTATACCACTTTCATCCAAATGAGCAATATCTTCTTCTTTAACATTAGGTATATCTTTAGTAATCTCTTCAACACCATCTTTTAATTCTCTTGCTTCAATTTCTTTTTCATAGATATGCACACTTGTAAAAGTATCTTCACGTATAATTCTTTCACTTACTACTATAGCATCCTCATAGTTATAACCATTCCAAGGCATAAAAGCTATCAGTGCATTTTTTCCTATAGCAAGTTCTCCTTGATCCATACTTGGACCATCAGCTATAATTTGACCTGCTTTTACAATATCACCTTTTTTAACAATAGGGTGTTGAATATAATTTGTATTTTGATTTGTTCTTAAATTCTTTTCCAGGGTGTAATGATCTATAAAAGGGCCTTTATCATCTTCACCTAAAATAAAAATACTTCTATTATCAACTTTTTCTACTACCCCTCCTCGTTTAGCTTTTACAGCTTCCCAAGCATCTCTAGCAATAATTTTTTCCATACCAGTTCCAACGATTGGGGCACTAGAAGTTAAAAGTGGCACAGCTTGACGTTGCATGTTAGAACCCATCAAAGCTCTATTAGCATCATCATGCTCTAAAAAAGGTATCAAAGAAGCAGCTACACCGACAATCATACCTGAACAAAGATCGATAAGTTGCACCTCTTCACGTCTTGCAAGTATAGTTTCACCATCCTGTCTTGCTTCTACAAATTCTTCTATTATATTACCATTTGAATCAATTTTTGTTGAAGCAGGTGCTATAAACATTCCTTCTTCTTGAGTAGCGGTTAAATATACAATTTCATCAGTTACTTTTCCATTAACAACTTTTTTATAAGGAGCTTCTACAAAACCCAATTGATTCACTTTAGCATAGGTTGAAAGTGTATTAATAAGACCTATATTTTGACCTTCTGGAGTTTCAACAGGACAAATTCTACCATAATGAGTAGCATGGACATCACGCACCTCAAATCCTGCTCTTTCTTTAACCAAACCGCCTTCACCTAAAGCCGATAAACGACGTTTATGAGTAATCTCACTTAAAGGATTTGTTTGATCCATAAATTGAGAGAGCTGTCCCCCTGTAAAAAATTCTATAATAGTTGTAGTGATCATTTTAGGATTGATTAAATCATAAGGCATTATTTTATCTATGTCTGTATTTAAAGAAGTAAATTTATCTCTTATTGCCTTTTGCATTTTAGCTAAACCTAAATGTAATTCATTAGCTAAGAGTTCTCCAATAGAGCGAATTCTACGATTACCTAAATGGTCTCTATCATCAATATGACCTTTTCCATTTTTAACTTTAATTAAATATTTTGCTGTTTTTATAATATCTTCATTGGTTAAAATAGTTAAATATTCTGGAACATCAAGTCCTAATTTATGATTCATTTTCATACGACCAACTTTTGTAAGATCATATCTTTCAGGATTGAAAAATAAATCATTAACAAAGGCTTTAGCTGCATCTTTAACTACAGGCTCTCCTGGACGCATTACTTTATAAATTCTAATTGCTGCTAAATCATTTTCATCATCGATATTTTCACTTTGTTTTAATAATTTTAAAGTTTCATTATCTTGCGCAAAAGAATTGATAATTGCAGCATCTACTCCATTGGCTAAGTCATTAGCAATGTCAAAGCTTTTTTGTTCTTTTATTTTTGCCAATTTTGCTTCATCGATCAAAGTTAAAGAGTCAAATAAAATCTCTCCTGTTTCTTTATTGATAATAGGATTTGCTAAATAACGATTTAAAAGAACTTCGATAGGATATTCTATCCATTTTAAGCCATCTTTTAAAAGTTGTTCTGCTTTTTTTCTAGTCAATCTTTTTCCAGCTTGATGAACAATCTTACCTTTTTCGTCTTTAATATCATATTCTATTCTATCCATAAAATCATTTGGATTAAATTCTGTTAAAAATTTATCTTTTTTAACATGGATAGTTTGTATAGGATAAAATAATTTAATAATATCTTGCTTTTTATAACCCAAAGCTCTAAAAAGCATAGTTACTGGAATTTTTCTTCTTTTATTAATCCTTACATAAAGTACATCTTTTGCATCATATTCAAAATAAAGCCAAGAACCACGATCTGGAATTATTTGAGCTGTATAAACCAACTTATTTGCAACTGTAGAGCTTTCTTCTTCTTTAAAAATTACCCCAGGACTTCTATGTAATTGATTTACAACAACTCTCTCAACTCCATTGATAATAAAAGAAACTCTATCAGTCATAAGAGGAATTTCTCTTATAAAAATTTCTTGTTCTTTAATATCTTTTACACCAATTTTCTCACCTGTTTTTTCATCTTTTTCATGCAAGGTAAGACGGATTTTCATTTTTAAATTTACTGAATAAGTTAAACCTCTTTCCATACATTCTCTAATGGTATATTTAGGCTTACCTATTTCACTGCTAACATATTCTAAACTCAATCTATTTTGAGGATCATGTATTGGAAAAATAGATTTAAAAACTTTTTCTATACCACTTTCGTTGTTATTAAGATTTAGAAAATAATCAAAGCTTTTTTTCTGTAATTGTAGAAGATTAGGAATTTCTATTTGTTTTGAAATATTTGAGAAATCTACTCTTAAACGATTTCCTAGTTTATTATTTGACATATTGCATACCTCATATGGTAAATTTAAAAAAGAAGACCTAAATATTAGGTAAAAAATAAAAATAAAGAAGACTTAATAAAAGTCTTCTTAAACATAAAACTATTTAAGTTCTACTTTAGCGCCAGCTTCTTCAAGTTGCTTTTTAGCCGCTTCAGCATCTGCTTTAGCTACACCTTCTTTTAAAGTAGAAGGAGTTTGCTCAACAGCATCTTTTGCTTCTTTAAGTCCAAGACCTGTTAAAGCACGAACAATCTTAATTACTTCAATTTTCTTAGCACCACTATCAGTTAAAATAATATCAAATTCAGTTTTTTCTTCAGCACCTCCAGCAGCACCTCCAGCAGCACCTCCAGCAGCTGCAACCATTACAGGAGCAGCAGAAACACCAAATTTTTCTTCAAATTCTTTTACTAATTCTGATAATTCAAGAACACTCAAATTTGAAATATATTCTAATACATCTTCTTTTGTTATTGCCATTTTTTATCCTTTATTCTGATTCTTTTTTATTTTTTAAAGCATTTAAACCTATCGTAAAGTTGGTAATAGGCGCATTCCAAACCTGCAAAAGCATAGCAAGCAACTCATTACGTGAAGGCATTTTAGCTAAAGCTTTAACTTTAGATACTTCAACAACTTCACCATCCACAAAAGCGCTTTTAATTTTAAAGCATTCGTTATTTTCTTCAAATTTTGCAGCTACTTTTGAAACACTTAACTGATCTTCTCCCCAAAGATAAATATTTGTATCTTTGAGTGTTAAGCCTGTTTTACCGGAATTTGAAAGAGCAATATTAGCTAAAGTATTTTTGATTATTTGAACTTTAACATTATTTTCTCTTGCATTATTTCTAAGCTCTTCAAGTTTCTTAGTTTTTAAACCTTTATAGTCACAAACTATAATAGCTTCACTAGCTTTAAAACCTTCTTCAAGCTTAGCAATAATTTCAACTTTTTCGCTTCTAGTCACATCTTCTCCTTTCCGATTGAGATTTCAAGTAGAGTAGATAAAAATCTAATTAAGTATAAATACCTCGACTATCTTCAATCTAAAATAAATATTTCAAGAAAAAAAATTTCTTCAAATATTTATTTTTAAGTTACCTTTTATTTAAGGCAACTTATTTCATATCTAGCAATTCTTGAACTTCAAGCTTCAACGAAGGACTCATAGTTAAACTCAATGCAGCGCTTTTAATATATCTTCCTTTTGCAGCTGCTGGTTTATGCTTATTAATTGCTTTGACAAAAGTAGTGATATTATCAAATAATTTATCTTTAGAAAAGCTTACTTTTCCTAATCCTGCGTGAATATTTCCTTGTTTATCTACACGGAAATTTACTTGACCACTTTTTGCATTATTAACCGCTTGTGCTACATCCATTGTTACTGTTCCAGTTTTAGGATTTGGCATCAATCCTTTAGGACCCAAAATACGACCAACTTTACCTACTAAACCCATTAAATTTGGTGTTGCGATTAAAACATCGAAATTCATATTACCTTTTTGAATCTCTTCAATCAATTCATCACTGCCAACAATATCAGCTCCAGCATTTTTAGCTTCATCTGCTTTTGCATCTTTTGCAATAACTGCTACACGAACTTTTTTACCTGTTCCAGCCGGAAGAACAACTGAACCACGAACCATTTGATCTGCATGTCTTGGATCTACATTAAGTTTAAGAGCAATTTCAACTGTTTCATCAAATTTAGCTGAAGCTAAAGTTTTAATATTGTCAATTGCTTCATTTAAAACATAGTTCTTTTTTAAATCAACTTTTTGTGATAATTCTTTTAGTCTTTTAGTAATTTTAGCCATTTATTTTCTCCGCATTTTTAAAGTGCTTCCGCCTTTTGGCGGTAAATTTTAAATATTAATCAACTATTTCAACACCCATAGAACGTGCTGAACCTGCAATAATTTTTGCAGCTTGATCTTTATCTTTAGTATTTAAATCAGCAAGTTTTTTATCAACAATTTCTAAAACTTGAGCATGAGTAAGCTTACCTACTTTATTTTTAAGCGGATTATCCGCACCTTTTGAAATTCCCGCAGCCTTTTTAATAAGATCAGTAGCAGGAGGTTGCTTAGTTATAAAAGTAAAACTCTTATCAGCATAAACAGTAATAACAACAGGGATATTAAAACCTGCCATATCTTTTGTTCTTTCATTAAAAGCTTTACAAAATTCCATAATATTTACACCTTGTTGGCCTAAAGCTGGACCAACTGGAGGTGAAGGATTTGCTTTTGTAGCAGCAATTTGTAATTTTATTTCGCCTACAACTTTTTTTGCCATAACCAATATCTCCTTAAAATTAAATACCTAAAGTATTATATTATCTTTTCAACTTGAGAATATAAAATTTCCACTGGTGTTGAACGTCCAAAAATAGAAACATTAAGTTTCAATAACCCTCTAACCATATCATATTCTTCTACTATTCCAGTAAAATTAGCAAAAGGTCCTTCAATAATTCTAACATTTTCGCCTTCATCAAAAGCAATTTTAGGTTTAGGGGCTGCTTTATGATGTACTTTTTCCAAAATTAAATCAATGTCTTTTTCATTTAAAGGAGTTGGTTTTTTAGATTCTCCAATAAAACGACCTACTTTTGGAAGTGATTGAATACGATGCCAAAGCTCTGTATTTAAATCCAAACAAGCAAAAACATATCCTGAATAAAGACTTCTTTCGCTAATTTTTTCTTTTCCATTTTTAAATTCTATAACATCTTCAGTTGGAACAACAATTTCTTTAAGTTGCTCTTCAATTCCATTATCTTTTACTAAATTTTCAATAGCTCTTTTAACTGCCATTTCACTACCAGCATAAGTTTGAATAGCATACCATTTATGATTATTCATTAGTTTCCTTTATTTAATAATTAAAGAAATAACTGATGACATTATCCAATCTACTAATGCCAAAAATAAAGAAACTACTG
Organism: Campylobacter sp. TTU_617; assembly: GCF_016599045.1. Lineage (GTDB taxonomy): Bacteria > Campylobacterota > Campylobacteria > Campylobacterales > Campylobacteraceae > Campylobacter_D. Next base: position 68,655 of record NZ_JAENKV010000003.1, on the reverse strand, counting down.
TTACAACCACAAATACAGTGATATAAGCATTTCTTACTTGTTCTTTTAAAGGAAAAATTACTTTCCTTAATTCTGTCTTCGATAATTTAAAATAAGTGATTAATTTTTCCATTTATATCAACCTTCAATATGGCAGGGCAAGAGGGATTCGAACCCCCAACCATCGGATTTGGAATCCGGCGCTCTACCATTGGAGCTATTGCCCTATAAAAATTAAAAAGATTAACTTTTTAATTTAACTTCTTTATGTAAAGTATGTTTTTTTAGTCTTGGGCAATACTTTTTTAATTCTAATTTTTCAGTGGTATTTTTACTATTTTTATAAGTGCTATAATTTATATCACCACATTCTTCACATTTTAAACCTATTTTAACTCTCATTTTAATTCCTTATAAAAGTCAAGATTTTAAAAACCTTGACTTTAAAAATTTATATATTATTTAAGTATTTTTGTAACAACACCAGAACCAACTGTTTTTCCACCTTCACGGATAGCAAAACGAGTTCCTTCTTCTAATGCAACTGGTGCGATTAAGCTTACAGAAATTCTTACATTTTCACCTGGCATAACCATTTCAACACCTTCAGCTAACTTAATAGATCCAGTTACATCTGTTGTTCTTACGTAAAATTGTGGTCTATAATTATTAAAGAATGGAGTATGTCTACCACCTTCATCTTTATTTAAAATATAAACTTCAGCTTCAAAATCTGTATGAGGTGTTATTGATTTAGGTTTAGCAAGTACCATTCCGCGGATAACATCTTCTTTTTTTGTTCCTCTTAGAAGAACTCCAACGTTATCACCTGCTTCACCTTGATCCATCTCTTTTCTAAACATTTCTACACCAGTAACTGTTGTAGTTTGAGTATCTCTAATACCAACAATTTCAACAGTATCTCCAACTTTAACAATACCCTTTTCAATTCTACCTGTAACAACTGTTCCACGACCGGAAATTGAGAAAACGTCTTCAATTGGCATTAAGAAATCTTTTTCTGTATCACGAGTTGGTGTTGGTATATAACTATCAACTGCAGCCATAAGATCAAGTATTTTTGCCGACCATTCACCATCTTGGCCAGCTTTAGCTTCTTCCAAAGCTTTAAGTGCTGAACCAGAAATAATAGGAGTATCATCTCCAGGAAAATCATAAGAACTTAATAATTCTCTAATTTCCATTTCAACTAACTCTAAAAGCTCAGCATCATCTACCATATCTGCTTTATTCATAAAAACAACAATATAAGGAACTCCAACTTGACGTGAAAGTAATATATGCTCTCTAGTTTGTGGCATTGGACCATCAGCAGCAGAAACAACAAGAATAGCCCCATCCATTTGTGCTGCACCCGTAATCATATTTTTAACATAGTCAGCGTGGCCAGGACAATCAACATGCGCATAGTGACGATTATCTGTTTCGTATTCAATGTGAGAAGTAGCAATTGTAATACCACGTTCTTTTTCTTCTGGAGCATTATCGATATTATCATAATCTTTAAGCTCTGCCAAACCTTTTCTTGATAAAACAGCAGAAATAGCAGCTGTTAAAGTTGTTTTACCATGATCAACGTGACCAATTGTTCCTATATTCACATGTGGCTTATTTCGTGAAAATTTTTCTTTAGCCATTTTTTTCCTCCATAATTAAAGTATAATTAAGCAAAGCAAGTCTATATTGTATAATTTTTTCAAATCAATGGAGCTCATAGCGGGAATTGAACCCGCGACCTCTCCCTTACCAAGGGAGTGCTCTACCTCTGAGCCATACGAGCGCTCAGAAAAATTATGTTTATAGACAACAAAAATCTAGGAGATATACTGTAAGTTTCAAAATAAATACAGCTCCCAGTTTATAATCTTGGAGCGGGAAACGGGACTCGAACCCGCGACCCTCAGCTTGGAAGGCTGATGCTCTAGCCAACTGAGCTACTCCCGCAAGCAATAATGGTGGTGAGTCGTGGATTCGAACCACGGAAGGCGAAAGCCAGCAGATTTACAGTCTGCCCTCGTTGGCCACTTGAGTAACTCACCAAAACGCTTTTTCTGGTCAAACACTGTTAAATGGAGCTGGTTAAGGGACTTGAACCCCCGACCTGCTGCTTACAAGGCAGCTGCTCTACCAACTGAGCTAAACCAGCAAAAATTAGGTTGTTATTTTATCTTAAAAAAAAAGTTTTGTCAAGATAAAATTAAATAATATTTATATTTTTAAACAAAAAATATAGAATAAATTTAAATTTATAATTTTTAAGCTTTATATAGATTTTTATACTATAATTCTTAAAAATTAATATTATATTAAATATATTTTAATGATATCCTATTAATTTTTAAGACTCAAAATATTTAGTATTTTTACCTTGTTATTAAGTATAAATTTTATTTATAACTACTATATATATTTAAATTAATATTGATATTAATTTAAATATATTTTAGGTTTATTTATAATAAATTTAAAATATAAGTTAATAAATAGTTAATAATGTTTATTATTAGTTATTTTTCTTAAATTTCTAAATTATAAAGTATTCTTATGAATAAATTCATATTAGGTATTGCTAATTAACTTTATTTTTAGGAAGCAACCCTTAAATGCAAAACAGAATACAAATGTTTTATTCAAGGATAAACAATGCAAAATAATAATACAGCACCAAGAACATTGAAGGTTATATCCATCAAGAAGATACCTTTTTAAATATTTAAAAGAGAATCATTCTATGTTTAAATACAAAAAAGAAGTCGTATAGTTGGAAAATATACTATAAACGATAGAGAAGAAGAGTAAGTAGAATTTTCAATAGCCCAACATTCGCTGAGCAAAATCATCTTGCTAACACTTCTATAACTTATCATTTAGGAATGAAATTATTTTTAGATACTCCCAATAAATTCGCAGGACTTAAAAATGCGGAGAATATCATCCTGCTCAATATAAAGCTTGAAAAAGATCACGACATGCAAAAACCATTCATTTTTCAGATGAATTTAAAGAAATGAATAATGAACTTAAAAAGCCTATGTATAATTCTCCTTGCATAATCTTACCATTAGGAATCTATCCTGATGATGTTAAATAATTAGTACGTCAAGGACTAAAATATGGCTTTATTGATAAATGGTTGGTACGTGGAACTTATCACGTTAAGAATGGAATTAAGTAATATGACTGGAAAAATAGTAGCTAGAGGGAATCAATTCTTAAGATTATAGAGTGAGTTTTTAACTCCTGAAATAACCAAAAAATACCTAATTTTCATCAGGTTTTCCACTGCTTTAGAAGAATTTGTAGAAAATGACTCAAAAGTATGAGGAATCAATTCTTATGTAGCTAACTATGGAAAAAATATGCTTTTTCAACCGGCAGGTTCATATTGTGAAACGTGTCTGATTTTAAAAGTAAAGAAGAATTTTATAAAGCATTAGGTAATCCACAAAAACTAAGAAAACACACAATCTCTAAAGAAATTTCTTGTGAAGAATGTCGCAAAACAGGCTTTAAATTAATATAAAAAAATTTCAAGAATATTATGGAGTAAATCTTCTACCATCTAATTTAAAAATAAAAACAGAGATTTTTATGAATCATTTTGATTTTTTTAAAAATTTAAGCTATATTTATCTTTGTTTTAGAGTTAGATTATTTATCAATCTTTTATGAAATTTTAAAAAATAAAAATATTTTTAACACACTTAAAAAAATATTGTATTTTTAACATTAATAGCTATTTTAATTCATATTTTGCATTAATCTTAAGATGGTATGTAGGAGAACACGCTCCTTAGAACATCTTATGAAAGTATGATTTATATAGTCTTAATTTGTGCAATTTACAGAATCCTTTTCTATAAAAAATCTTTTTTAACTCTTTGTATTGCAAATATTATGGCTAAAATTTCTTTATTTGCAGCTCATCTTGGCTTTATGGATCCACAAATTACAAATTTAATTCCTGTTTTAAAATCTTATTGGCTCAATATTCACGTTTCTATCATAACCACAAGCTATGGATTAGCTTTTTGTTTTCTTTTGGGAATTTTTAGTTTAATTTTACTTATCCTAAGAAAATTTAAAAAAATCAAATTGATCAAATTATTTTAATATTCATTGTATTAATGAAATGGCTATGATTATAGTACTTGCTTTACTTACCGTAGGAAATTTTAGGTAGAGTTTGGGTAAATGAAAGTTAGGAAAGGTATCTGGGCTAGGACCCAAAAGAAACGTGGGCTTTAATTTCCATTATAATTTATACTATAATTCTTCATTTAAGACTTTTGTCAAAATTTAATTCTCCTTTTATTTTTATAGCTGTAAGTGTTTTAGAATTTTATTCTATTTTAATGACTTATTTTGGAGTTAATTTTTATTTATCAGGTCTTCATTCTCATGTAAACGGAGATCCTATATTTATACCAAAATTTTTATATTTTTTATATTTTTTACTTTTATCTTAATTTTTATAGCCTTTTTTAAAAGAAATTTAAAAAATCCAATTTAATTATCCAAAATAGTTTGCAAGTATTAAATCTATTTTAATAATAAATAGATTTATCTTACTTTTAAAATGAAATAAATATAAAATAATTAATATAACTTTTTTTAAATTTTTATAAAATATTTTAAACTTAATAATATTCTTTTTATAACTTAATTAAAATGATATTTTTATACTTATAAGTTTTATACATTTTTAAATTAGTAATATTTAGATTTTAATAAAATTTAGAAAAACAAATTCTTAAAATTTTAACTTTATTCTCTTTTTGATTAATATAAAAATAAATTAAAATTTTAGCACAAGAGAGATATAAAATCACTCTTGCAAATGATGATTTGATATCAGTATTTTGTTAAATTATTTATTATAGCTAAATAAATTAAGAAATTTTTTAGCTCTTTCTGTGTTAGGATTTTTAAAAAATATTTCAGGAGAATTTTCTTCAACTATAGTGCCATTATCCATAAAAATGATTCTATCAGCTACCCCTTTAGCAAAAGCCATTTCATGAGTTACTATAATCATAGTCATACCCTCTTTTGCAAGATTAAGCATTACCTCTAAAACCTCACGTACTATCTCAGGATCTAAGGCTGCTGTAACCTCATCAAAAAGCATTAATTCAGGATTCATACACAAACTTCTAACTATAGCTATACGCTGTTTTTGGCCACCACTTAATTCTCTAGGATAAGAATCAATTTTATGAGATAAGCCAACTTTATCAAGCCATTTTTTTGCCTCTTCTAAAACTTCTTCTTTATCTCTTTTTTGAACTTTTATAGGTCCTAAAAGTATATTTTCTCTTACACTTAAGTGCTCAAAAAGCTCATAAGATTGAAAAACCATTCCAATCTTTTGACGAATTCTAGTCCAATCTTTAAAATCTTTTGTTATTTTTTCTCCATTGATATAAATACTTCCATCAGCGATTTCTTCAAGCCCATTAATACAACGTAAAAGAGTTGATTTTCCACATCCGCTAGGTCCTAAAATTACAAGAGTTTCTTTTTGTTGCAATTCCAAATTGATATTTTTTAAAGCATGATGATTGCCATAATATTTTTGTAAATTTTCTATTTTTAAGATACTCACATTAGCTCCATTTTTTTTCTAAAATTCGAGAATATAAAGAAAGAGGATAGCAAATTATAAAATATATAATAAAAATTAAACCATAAATAATAAAAGGGGCAAAATCATTTTTATTGTGAAATTCTATAATTTGTTGTCCAACTTTAACAAGTTCAACGCTTCCAATTAAATAAGCAAAAGTAGTGCTTTTTACCATACGTGTTAATAAATTCATACTAACAGGAGTTAATCTTCTAAAAGCTTGAGGTATGATAATATAAATAAAACTTTGTAAAGAATTTAACCCTAAAGAAGCAGCGCTTTCATACTGATGTTTAGGAATACTTTGCAAAGATGAACGCACTAAATCCATCATCTCAAAACTTCCCCAAATACTAAAAACAATAATAGCTGAAGTTTTACTATCTAAATCAATACCAAGCCATCTTGAAAGCCCAAAATAAACGATAAAAAGCCAAACAAGCAATGGCATTACACGTATAAATTCTAAACCAAAACGACAAAATGCATAAATATAAGGATTTTTAAGAACCATTAAAATTCCCAATATAAGACCACCAAATGAAGTTACAATAATACTTATAAAAGAAATTTCAAATGTAACAAAAAGTCCTTGTGCTAATCTTAAAAAAGTATCTTGATTTAAAAGATCAAGCATGTCTTAGCCTTTTTTCAATATAAGATAAAATTAAAGATAAAGGTAAAATAATACACAAATATCCCAAAAATAACATAAATAAAAGTTCATCTGTTTTATAGGTGAGAGAATTTAATCCTTTCATTAAATTTACCAAATCTGGTAAAGCTATAATACTCACAACAGATGTCTCTTTAATTAAAAAAATAATATTTGCACTAATACTTGGCATAGAAATGGCTAAAGCTTGTGGAAAAATAACAAATCTTAAATTCTGAAAAGAAGTAAGTCCTAAAGAAAGCCCTGCTTCAAATTGTTGTTTTTTTATAGCATCAAAACCAGATCTTAAACTCTCAGCCATATAAGCCCCGCCTAAAAAACTAAGTCCAGCTATAGCACAAGCAAAGGCTGGACGCAAGCTTTCATCAACACTAAAACATATTAAATTTAAAATAGGCATTTGCTCTAAATGTATATTTAACTTTGGTAAAGCATAATATAGAAAAAAAAGCTGTATCAGCAAAGGAGTATTTCTTGCAAATTCTATATAAATATTACAGATATATTCAAAAATACGTATTTTAAAATAAGATACTATAACGCAAAATACTCCGATGATTAAAGAAAAAACAATTCCAAAAAAACTTAATTTTATAGTAAGAAAAGCTGCTTTTGCAAAAGCTGGAGTATAATGCAATAAAAAATTAAAATCCATTCGAAGCTTCCTTAAAATAATACGCTAAAATTTTTTATAAGTTTTTCTTTATCTAAAATAATAATTTTACCTTTATTAGTTGTTAATATATTATTGTTTTTAAATTCTTTTAAAACTCTAGATAAAGACTCTACTCTAACATTTAAATCAAGTGCGATTTGTTTTTGAGTGATTATATCTAATTTCTGCTCATTTTCCAAAATATAATAAGCTATTTTCTCTTTTAATTCTAAAGAATTTTGTAAAAGCTTTTTCTCTAGAATTTTAATTTTCTCAAATAATGAAGCAATGAGTAAAAAATTAAATTTTGTATTCTCTAAACATAAATTATAAAATTTTTCAAAATTAATTTCTAAAATCTCACCCTCTTCTTCAAATTCAGCATTAGCTGGATATTTTAATCTTTTAAAAGCAGGCATTTCAGCTATAAAACTTATAGGCAAAAAACGATGCAAAGTCATTTGTTTATCATTTATGCTTTTATAGATGCGCACTTTTCCTTTTAAAAGTATAAAAAAATTTTTAGCTTGTTCTTCTTCATAAAATAAAATATTATTTTTTTTATATTTTTTAATATTTCCTATTTTATATAAAAAATTTAAATAATCTTCCATTTTTCCTCATTTTAACATAAGTTAATGTTTAAATCATTTTAATCTGATATATTAACTATAAAAAATTAATAAAGGAACAAAGATGATCTATGAAACAATTAATCAAGAATCTATTTTAAAACTTATGGATATTTTTTATGATAAAGTTAGAAAAAATGAAAAATTGGGACCTATTTTTAATAATGCCATAGGAGTAGATAATCAAAGTTGGCAAGAACATAAAAAGAAAATAGGAAATTTTTGGATGGGTATGCTTTTGGGAGAAGGAGATTATAAAGGACAACCGCTTAAAGCACATATTGAATTACCACCTTTTCCAAGAGAATTTTTTGAAGTTTGGCTAGAGCTTTTTAGTGAAAGTTTAAAAAATGTTTATACAGATGAAACGGCAAATATTATATTACAAAGAGCTAATATGATATCAAGTCATTTTCAAAATATGCTTTATCATTCCTAATAAATCTTTTAATACAAGAGGTTGTTTTTAAACCTCTTAATATAAAAAATTATACTTTTATCTTTTCTAAGTCTTTTTTTGCTTTTTTTAAAATACTCTCATCATTGAAATTAAAAAATTTAAAATCATTTCCATGTTGAGTAAAACCATCAAGCAAATCACCGCTTAAACGATTTTTAAGATCAAGTTCTGCAATCTCAAATCCATCTAGCGTTTTAGAAAATTCTAGTAATCTTTGAGGAATTTCTTTAAGCTTAGTGTATAAATAACAATAACTTTTAACACCATTTCTACCAACTCTACCACGTAATTGATGCAAAGTTGCAAGTCCTAATCTTTCAGCTCCAACTATAACAATAGTACTAAGTCTTGGTAAAGAAATTCCCACCTCAACAACTGTAGTGCTAAGTAAAATATTGCCTTCATCTTTAAAAGATTGCAATATTTCATCTTTGTTCTTGTCCTTTCCGTGGGTAATAAAAACTTTCTCATAATGAGTTTTCCAATAATCGCTAGCTTGTTCTAAAGAAAGATATGGAATTTTATCACTTGGATTCACTAAAGGATATATAATAATAATTTGATGATTTAATTCAATCTCTTCTTTAATTTTTTTTTCAAGCAAAGCAAAACCTTCACTTTTAATACATAAAGTTTTAATTTCTTTTTTAAAGGGCATTTGTTTTATAAAAGAAAAATTTAAAAGTTCTGATTGTATCATACTAAGAGTTCTAGGGATTGGTGTAGCCGAAAATTGTATAAAATGTGGGCTAAATTCTCCATTTGATAATTCATAAATTTTTTGTCTTTGATTAGATCCAAAACGATGTTGTTCGTCAATCATAATTAAAACTGCCTTAAATTCTTTTAAATATGTAAGAGCGTGTGTTCCTATAATTAAATGAGCTTTTTTAATATTTTCTTCTAAATTTTTATCTTTTTTGCCTCCTCTGACAAATAAAACATTTATAAACTGGGGTAAAAGTTTTAATGCTTCATCATAAAGTTGCCTTGCTAAAATACTAGTTGGTGCCATCAAAATAGCTTGTCTTGGATAAACCATTAAAGCAGCACCTAATAAAACTAAAGTTTTACCACAACCAACATCTCCCATAACTACACGTCTTTTAGCCTCTTTAGATTCTAAATCTTTTTTAATATCTTCTAAAGCTATAAGTTGATCTTTAGTTAATTTAAAGGGTAAATTTTTTATCCACGAATCAATTTTAAAAATTTCAAATTCATAACTTTTATAAGTTTTTCTTTTATTTCTCAATCGTTTTAAAAAATTAAAAATCTCTATATATTTTAAATCTTTTTCAAATTTTGAAAAATTTTGATATAAAATATAGCATTTCTCATCATAGGAATGTAAATTAAGAAGTAGATGAATATATTTTTCTTCAAGCTTGCTTTCTTTTAAGCTTTCAAAACTAAGATAATTTTGTATTAAATTTTGAATTTTTTCATCTCTAATACCAGGAATTTGATACTTTGGTATAAATCCCCCTATTTTATTTATAATTTTAGGATTATTAAATTGCCAGTTTTGATTAAAAAAATTTAATTTTGCACTAAAAATTAAAAAAGCACCTGTTTTTAAAAGCTTTATATGCCAAGTGCTGGGATTAAAAAAAACAAAATGAACATCTATTTTCCATCCCTCACACTCACAAATTCCATAAATTTGATTTCTTCTTAAACTTACACTCTTAATTCTAACTTTTTGAGTACAGATTTCACCTTGTTTTGGAAAAGGGGTAGAGTTTAAATTTTCAATTTTTTTAGGCAATATTAAAGCCAAATCAATAATATTTTTAATCCTTAATTTTTTAAAAAGTTCAAAATCCTTAAGATTAATCTTCATTTTTTAAACTTGCAAAACTAAGTTGTAAAATTTCATTATGCTTTTTAATATAAGCATTAATTTCATTTAAATTAACTTTCTCTATATTTTGAAGTTCATTTTTATAATATCCTAATTCTAAATCTCTATAAAATTCATAAAATGCTATGTTTAATCTTTTGCTTAAACTCTCATATCTTAGAGGAGTATTGCCAAGTAAAAAATTTTTAGCTTGATTTAATTCTTCCTCATTAACTCCTTTTTCAACAAATTCATTAAAAACTTGTTTTATAATCTTTTTAGCTTCTTGTGCATTTTCATTTTTTGTTTGCAAATATCCAAAAATACGATTATATGATAAATTTAAATCAAGCATAGCATATGCTGAATAAGCAAGTCCTCTTTTAACGCGAATTTCTTCCATTATTCTAGAACCAAAACCTGCTTGCCCTAATATAAAGTGGGAAATTTTAGCCATATAAATATCATTATCTTTAATATTTCCATAAAATGGAGAAGCAAAATAAATATAAGCTTGTTCGCTTTCTTTACGCACTAAACTAACATCTTTTATCTTTGAGGTAAGATTAAATTTTTTATCTGGAATTTTTTCTCCTTTAACTAAAGGATTTAAAATAAGTTCTAATAATTTTTGTATATCTTTTTTTACGAAATCTCCACCTAAAGTTATAATAAGATTGCTAAGATTTAAATGTCTTTTAAAAAAGTCTTTTAAATCTTTAAGTGTAATTTGCTTAATACTTTCTTCATTTCCATCATTAGGGCTTTGAAATTCTTTATAATCAAATGTATTAGAATTTAATAAATTCTTTGCCAAATAATCAAAATCACTATTTTTACTTGCTAATTCGCTTAAAGCAAGAAATTTATTTTTCTGTAATATTTTTTCATTAAAACGAGGTTTTTCTAATAAATTAGCTAAAGACTTAAAGGCAAATTCTTTATACTCTTTTAATAAAGAAAGATTAATTTCTAAAGTTTCAAACCCGCTACTAGCTGAGAGATTTATAGCTTTTAATTCTAATTCTTTAAAAAAATTATCATCTACTCCCTCATTTAAAATTCTTACCAACATTCTTGCAGTTCCTGGTATCAAATCAAAACTTCTACCACAATTTTTAAAAATTAATTTTAATACTATAATCGGAAGATCATTATTTTCTTCAAAAATCAAAGGAATTTTTGTATTTTTAAAATTTAAATATTCTAATTTCATTAAAACCTTTCTAAAATTTCATAAGCCGTATTTCTTTTAGCAGCTTTTTCACCTAAGCTTTGGATAAGTCTTATCATTTCATCTTGATTCATTTTATAACTTGCTCCAGCTGCTGAAACAACGTTTTCTTCCATCATAGTAGAGCCTAAATCATTGGCTCCAAATTTTAAAGCAAGTTGTCCTATTAAAGAACCTTGAGTTACCCAAGAACTTTGAATATTTTTAAAATTATCCAAATAAAGTCTTGATAAAGCAAGTAATCTTAAATAACGATTAGAACTTTGTTTTAAAATTTCAGGATGTTTTTTAATTAAAAGAGTATTTTCACTTTGAAAACTCCACAAAATAAAAGCTCTAAAACCATTTGTTTCATCTTGAAGCTCTCTTAAATATTCTAAATGTTCAATAATTTCTTCGTTTGTTTCTACGGTTCCAAACATCATTGTAGCAGTGCTTTTCATGCCAATTTTATGTGCGTTTTTATGAACTTCAAGCCAAGTTTTTACATCACATTTATTTGGAGCTATAATATCTCTTACTCTATCACTTAAAATTTCAGCTCCAGCTCCAGGGATGGAAAAAAGACCCTTGTCTTGAAGTCTTTTTAAAACTTGAATAATAGGAATTTTAGAAGCTTTTGCAATATAAGCAATTTCTACAGCAGAAAAACCATGGATTGTGATATCAGGGTAAGTTTTTTTAATCCAATCTACCAAATCCTCATACCATTCTATCTTAAGTTTTGGATGAACTCCACCTTGAAAAAGAATTTGAGTTCCACCTATAGCTTTAAGCTCTTCAATTTTTTTACCAATTTCTTCATAACTTAAAATATAAGCATCATCTTCTTTATGATGACGATAAAAAGCACAAAATGAACAATCAATACAACAAACATTAGTGTAATTAATATTACGATCTACTACAAAAGTTGTAATTTTTTCAGGGTGTAATTCTAATTTTTTTTTATAGGCCATCTCTCCTAGTTCTATTAAGCTTGCATTTTCAAGTAAATCTAGGGCTTCTTTTTTTTCAAGTCTTTTCTTCAAAACTTATTCCTTAATTTATAATCTCTAATAAATATTATAACATTTAAAAATATAAAATTGTGTTATAATTATAAGTTATGAATTATATAGATTTATTAAAAAATAATAAAAACATACGAATTTTGGCAAGTGTGCAGTTTGTCGTTTATTTTGGAGCTTGGTTTTCTCAAACTGGAGTTTATACTCTTTTAGTAAATTTAAATGCTCCAACTTGGGCTATTTCAATAAGTGCTATGCTTGCTTTTTTACCAGGAGTTTTACTCGCGCCTATTAATGGGGTCATCGTTGAAAGAAATAAACCTAAAAAATTATTATTAACGATGGCAAGTCTTGAACTGATATCTATTTTTATGCTTATTTTTGTTAAAGATCTTAGTATGCTTTGGCTTTTATTTGTTTTAATCTTTTTAAGACTTTGCGTTGCTTCAATTTATTTTCAAACAGAAATGAGTTTGCTTGCTAAAATACTTAATGCTAAGGAATTAAAACTCGTTAATGAAATGCATAGCATTATATGGGCTGTTTCTTATACTGCTGGTATGGCTATGGCTGGAATTTTTATTAATTTTCTTGGAATTCAAAATGCTTTTTTATTTGATGTTTTTCTTATTGGTATTGGTATCTTTTTTCTTACTAAATTAATCATTCCAGATTTTGAACGTAAAAAACAAAATAATTTCATCTTTATGATAAAAGATGGATTCTTATATATCTTTAGAAAAAAAATTATTTTACATCTTATAATGCTTCACGCCTTTGTTGGCATTACTGCATATGATGCTTTAGTGACACTCTTAGCCAAACATCAATATAAAGAAGTATTATCTGCTGCTTTAGTAATAGGCTTTATTAATGCAATTAGAGCTTGTTCTTTAGCTATTGGACCAATTATTTTAAGTCGTTTTATCAATAGCAAAACTCTTGTTTATTTTTATATTGGACAAGGAGTAGGTATCATATTTTGGGCTTTAACTCAATTTAATTTTTATCTTTCCTTTTTAGGTCTAATAGCAGCAGGATTTTTTACCTCATCTCTTTGGGCTTATACTTATACTATGGTGCAAAAAAACTGCGATAAAGAATATTATGGAAGAGTTATAGCTTACACAGATATGGTTTATCTTACTTTTAGTGCTATTGTTTCTATTTTTATAGGTATTTTATTTGATTGGGGTTTAAATCTGCAAATGATTACTTCTTTGCTTGGTATTATTTTTATATTTGCTGCTTTTTATTGGAAATATTTTACAAAAGCTTATTCAAAAGAATTAAACTAATCTTTTATAATAATATTTTCCAAATTTTTAAAATAAAATAAATTTGCTCCATCTTGATAATTGTATTCAAGTTTTATACAATGAGATTCTAAAATAGTATTTACAATATAAAGTCCTAAACCAAAACTATCCTTTTGCTTAGAACCTTGAGTAAAAGCCTGAGTATAATACTCTAAAGAGTTATTTAGTTTATCTCCATAATTTTTAAAACAAATAAAATCTTTTGAAATTTCAATTTGCAAAAAATGCTCCTTAGAATACTTCACTCCATTATCAATCATATTTTTAATTGCTGTTGTAAAAAGTTTAAAATCAACACTAACAAAAAAACTTTCTTTTATAGAAATTTTAATATTTTTATCATCGTTCATTGCTATTTCTTTGGCTTCATCTAAAATATCTAAAATATTATATTTTTTTTTATTGATAAAAGCAGCACCTGAAGTAATTTGCTCAATCGCAGCAAATTCATTAATTAGAATTTCAAGACGATTAAATATTCCCTCTAAGCGACTTTTATATTTATTATCTTCAAGCATTTCTAGTGTAATTAAACCTTTAGTAATTGGAGTTTTAAGCTCATGCATAATATTTCTTAAAAAAAACTGACGCGATTGATTAAGTTTTCTAATTTGCACTATAGCCAAATAAAAAGCATTAGCAACTTGAGAAATTTCATCTTGCCCATTGCTTACATCTTCAATTGTATCAAGCTTATTAAGAGCAAATTTATCAATTTGTTTTTTTAAAGCTTTTAAAGGTTTTAATTTTTTAAAAATAAAAATATAAAGTAAAATCAAGATACATATTACAACTACTGCAATAACTTTTATCGTAAAATATCTATAACTTTGATAATCTTGATCATTATAGAGAAAAATTTTACCATTAAAAATGATATTAAGATAAACTTCTTTGTTATAAGATATTATTTCAATAAGACCATTATTTGTTTGCGCTCTTGCCAATACTTCACCATAAAATAATATTTTTCTGATATTTTTTGGCTCTGTAATTTCATTCATTTTATAATTTTTAGTTTGTTCTTCAAATTCTTTTTCACTAATAATTCCACTAAAATACAATAATCTTGCATTAGCAATTAAAGAATATTTAGCATTAAGTTCATTGGTATAATTTTGCTGATCGTATTCTATCAGCCATAAAAAGGCTAAAATAACACTAACTCCAGCAAAAATAAAAATAAAAGTAATAACATAAAAAATTGATGATTTATTCATTGAGTTAATTTATATCCTATACCTCTTATAGAATGAATATATTTAGGTGTTTTTGGATCATCTCCCATTTTTTGACGAATGCGACTTATAATAACGTCTATGCTTTTATTACTTGAATCCTCACTAATAGAGCTACAATTATAAACAAGTTCTTCGCGGCTTACCACACCACCTTCTTTTTTGATCAAGTAACTTAAAATGTCAAATTCAGCATTTGTAAGATTTAATTCTTGTCCTTTCATTGTAATAGCATGCTTATATTGATCATAAACAAGATCTTTGCTGGCACGAGAAAAGGTATTTTTAGCATTTGAAATACGTCTTAAATGACTTCTAATTCTTGCTTGAAGCTCCTTAGGATTATAAGGCTTTGGCAAATAATCATCTGCTCCAAGCTCTAAAGCATTAACTTTATCACTAATATCATGCCTAGCACTTGAGATAATAATAGGGATATCATATTTTTTACGAATTTCTTCACAAACTTCAAGCCCATCAAGTCCTGGTAAAGTAAGATCTAAAATGACAAGCTCATACTCTTTTAAAGCAAGCTTTGAGAGCCCTATATAAGGCTCATGAGCAATATCAACTTTCATTTCAGATTTTTCCAAATATTCAGCTATAATTTCAGCTAATTCTAAATCATCTTCTATCATAAGAATATGGGTCATAAATATTCCTTAAAAATTTAAATAATAAATTATACTATAAATTAAATTTATTATTTTATAACAAGCAATGTAACAAAACCACTACGATAAACCCAAACTTTAATCCATTCTTTCTTTCCTATTTTTTTAAAAGCTTCGCTTAAATCTTTTAAATTTTTTATTTCAATTTGTTCAACTCCAACTATAATATCTCCTGTTCTAAATCCTGCATCTTTTGCTTTGCTTTTATTTTTAACCTCATCTACTAAAACACCATTAATATCACTTGGAATTTGAAGTTTTGCTTTTAAATTGGCATTAAGTTCTTTTAAATTTAAGCCATCAATAATATTAGTCTGATTTGTTTTAATCTCTTTATCACCTTTTAAAATAAAACTTACCTGTTTAACAACTCCATCTCTTTCATAGGTTATACTTATATTTTGATTAGGCTCTAAAGTTCCAATATAATTTTTAAGATCTGTTGGACTTTTAATAATTTTATCATTTACTTTTATAACTAGATCACCTCTTTTGAGTTTAGCATCATCTGCTGAGGATCCTTTTTGAATATCTGTAATTAAAGCTCCTTCTTGATTTTTGTAAGCTTTTTTAGTATCTCCTTGTAAAGCTGAAATAGTAACACCTAAAATTCCTCTTTCAACCTTACCATTTTGTATTAGTTTTTTTGAAATATCTTTAACCATATTAGAAGGGATAGCAAATCCTATACCATTGTTACCACCTCCTCTTGAGAGAATTGCTGAATTAATTCCCACAAGAAAACCTCTTGTATCCACTAAAGCTCCCCCTGAATTTCCTGGATTTATAGAAGCATCTGTTTGGATAAAATTTTCATATTGATTAAGACCAATATTATCTTTATTAAGAGCAGAAATGATACCACTTGTTACACTAAAACCTACACCAAAAGGATTTCCAAGAGCAAAAACTATATCACCTTCCATTAAATCATCAGAATTCGAAAAAGTTACAGCTTGAAGATTATTTGCTTCTATTTTTATTACAGCTAAATCTGTTTTCGGGTCTTTTCCTATAAGTTTAGCTTTATATTCTGCATCACTTCCTGGTAAATTTACCATAATATTATCTGCATCTTCTACGACATGATTATTTGTAACTATATATCCATCTTTAGAAATTATTACCCCAGATCCTAAAGAATTAACGACTTCTTTATCGCTTTTTCCTCTACGTTTTGGAAAATCAAAATCAAAAAATTGTTTAAAATAAGGATCATTAAAAAACTCTTCTAAAGGATTGGCTCTATCTGAATATTCTATTGTTTTAGAAGTTGAAATATTTACAACAGATTTTTTTACATCTTTAATAGCATCATGATAAGATAAAACTATATTAGAGCCATTAGCAGGATTTACACGATCTGGATTTGAGTTTGCCTCATTAAAAATAATATTTGCACTAAATAAGTAACTGGCCAAAGTAACGCATAAAAATATTTTTTTCATAATTATTTCCTTTCAATAGTAAAATTATTTTTTAATATAATTTGTATAAGTATAAATCTAAAAATTTACAAAATTGTAAATGAAAACTTGAGTATAAAAATTTATAAAACTTGATTGACTAAGACTAAAGTTTATGATATAATCTTAATAAAAAAGTTTATTTTATAGTTTTAAATATTAAGGAAAATTATGAATAGTTTATATGAAACTTTAGGCGTATCAAAAAATGCAAGTAGTGATGAAATAAAAAAAGCTTATCGTCGCTTAGCAAGAAAATACCATCCTGACATAAATAAAGAAAAAGGCGCTGAAGAAAAATTCAAAGAAATTAACGCCGCATATGAAATTCTAAGCGATGACAAAAAAAGAGCACAATATGATCAATATGGAGATAGTATATTTGGCGGACAAAGTTTTCAAGATTTTTCACGTAATAGCAGTGGATTTGATATTAATGATATAATTAATGACCTTTTTGCAAGAAGTCAAGGGGGTGGGTTTAAAGGATTTAACTCACAAGGATTTGGAAGTAATTTTAGTGGATTTGGAGATTTTGAAGAGGATTTAGATGCTAATACCAATATTGAAATTCCATTTGAAATTGGTATTTTAGGGGGTGAATATAGTTTTAACTACAATGGAGAAAATATTAAAATCAAAATTCCCCATGGAATAAAAGATGGAGAAAAATTAAGAGCTAAAGGAAAAGGTAGAAAAAAAGGTTTAAAAGTTGGAGATCTAATTATTAAAGTAAAAATTCAAAAAAGCCCTATTTATGAAAGAGATGACGATGATCTTACAAGAAAATTTGATATTAGCCTTAAAACAGCTTTATTTGGAGGGAAAGTTAGCATACAAACCCCAAAAAAAGAGGTGAATTTTAGTATTCCTCCTAATTCTAAAAATGGTCAAAAAATTCGTCTTAAGGGTTATGGAGTGCAAAATAGAAAAACAAAAATTTATGGAGATATGTATTTAATTTTAAATATTATTTTACCTAACACTGATGATTTAGATCAAAATTTACTTACACTTTTAAAAGAGAAATTAAAGGATTAACATGGAACACAACTATGATGAACCAGTCTATTTAATAAGCGTTGTTGCCAAAGTTCTTAGCATACACCCTCAAACTTTAAGACAATACGAAAGAGAAGGTTTGGTTGAGCCTAGCAGAACAGATGGAAAAATTAGACTTTATTCTCAAAGAGATATTGATCGTATCAAACTCATATTAAGACTCACAAGAGATATGGGCATTAATTTAGCAGGAGTTGATGTTATTTTAAAACTTAAAAATCAAATTCAAGAATTTGAAAGTTTAATCAACGAACTGCGTTTAGAATTAAGCAAAAAAGAAAATGGAGGTAAATCAAAAGCTGTTATAAAACACCAAAGTAGCTTTGATTTGATTTTCTATGAGAAAAAATAATGGAAAATTTTTTACAAATTTTTTTAATTGCTGCTTCTAGTGTCATTGTTTTAAATGTAATTTTCAAAAAATTTGAAATTCCTACAATAATAGCTTATATTGTTACTGGAATAATTATTAGCCAAATTTATCATTTTAATGGAAATCACGAATTAACTGATATTGCTGAATTTGGTATTGTTTTTTTAATGTTCACTATAGGGCTTGAATTTTCTTTTAAACATCTTCTAGCAATGAAACAAGAAGTATTTTTAAATGGTAGTTTGCAAATGCTTACTTGTGGGCTTATTTGTAGTTTTATAGTTATATTACTTTTAGGACTTAAAAATGAAACAGCAATGATTGCAGGCTTTACCCTTGCCCTTTCATCTACGGCTATTGTTTTAAAAATTTTAAATGATAATGCAGACATTAATGAAGCTTATGGAAAAAAAGCACTTGGAATTTTGCTTTTTCAAGATATAGCTGTAATTCCTCTACTTTTAATTGTTGAAATTTTTTCTTCACAAAATACCAATGTATCTCAATTAGTATTAACTATTTTTATTAGTGCTATCATTTTACTTGCCCTACTTTACTTAATAAGTAAATATTTAGTTGATAGAATTTTTCGTTTTGTTATATATACTTCTTCTCAAGAAACTTTTATAGTAACTATACTTTTTATGGTAATTGGAGCAAGTTTTTTAGCGAATAATTTTGGTTTTTCTTATTCACTTGGTGCTTTTATAGCAGGAGTTCTTATAGCAGAAACCAAATACAAACATAAAATTGAAGCAGATTTGATCCCTTTTAGAGATTTGCTCTTAGGGTTATTCTTTATAACAATGGGAATGCAAATTCAATTTAATGTTGTCTTTGAAAACTGGTTTATTATATTATGTCTTACCTTTTTAGTTCTAGCTTTTAAATTTATAATTGTTTTTGGTTTTTTATTTTTATACACCAAAAAAAGTGTAGCCCTAAAAACTGCTTTTAGTATTTGTCAGATAGGAGAATTTGCTTTAGCAATTTTTTCACTTTTACAAGCTAAAGAAATGCTTGATCTTAAAATTGGCCAAATTCTCATTGTAACTTCTATTATAACTATGATACTAACACCTTTTATTTTAAATAATATAAGAAAAATTACAAATATAGTAGAAGATATAACTTTAACTCCTAATTTAAATCACAATATTCAAGATCAAACGATTCTTAAAAACCATTTAGTAATTTTTGGATATGGAAATTTAGGACAAGAAGTTGTGCAAAAAATAAAACGAACCGGTATTCCTTATATAGTTTTAGAAAATGATCTTAATTTAGTAGAACTTGGTCTAAGCCGTGGAGAAAATGTTTATTTTGCAAATGTAGCTCAAAAAGAGACTTTAAAAATTGCCAATATAGAAGAATGTGCTGTTGTAATCATTACTTTTAGTAATGAAAATAAATTAGCTATGCTTTGCCAAATTTTATCAGGTTTTTCAAAACCTATTGATATTATTATTCATATCAATGGAAATTTAGAAAAATTTCTTTTCTCAAATATCGATAAAAACATACACATTGTTAAATCAGAAAAAGTTTTAGCTAGAAATTTAGTTCAACAAGCTGTAGAATGTCGTATTCAAAAAAATATTTAAAGGATAATTTTGACCAAAAATGAAGAAAAAAAAATAAGAATTAAATATATAAGAAATTTAGAAAAATTTTTTAATGAAGCAAGTCTTTCTTTAAAAAAAGAAAATTTTGATTTAGAAAAATTTAGAGAAAAAGTTTTAAAAAATGCCCAAATTCTTAAAAAAGATCCTTTTGTTTTTATTAGTTCAAACTATATTAAGAACTTAGAAAATTTTGCTAACACCTGTTTAAATTTTTCTATGGAACAAAACGATCTTTTAAAACAAGTTCATTTTATAGAAAAACTTAAAAAAAACCAAAATTACAAGAAAGATAAATATAAAAATTATTTAAAGGAGTATATGTGATTAATGTTATTTTTGATATGGATGGAACTTTAATTGATAGTGCAAATGCTATAAGTGCTGCGGTAAATGAAATTAGAAAAGATCTAAATTTAAGTCCTCTTCCTAAAGAAACTATTTATCAAATTATTAATACACCAGGAATTAATTGGAGTAAAGAACTTTATAATATTGATGATGTAAATCATCCTAATTTTAAAGAAGGTTTTGAAAAATATTTTCTAAAACACTATGATCAAAGTGCGAATTTATACGAAGGAGTTTATGAAATTTTAGAATTTTTAAAAAATAAATCTTGTTATTTAGCCATTGCAACAAATGCTCCTCAAGGCTCTTTAGCTGATATTTTAAAAAAACATAATATTATTAATTTCTTTAGTAAAATTTTAGGAGTAAGTGCAGGAATCAGTCCAAAACCAGATCCTATGATGTTAAATCTTATAAAAGCAGAAGCACCTTTTTCAACTAGCATTTTTATAGGTGATAGCTTAAAGGATAAAGAATGTGCCAAAAATGCCAATGTTATTTATTTTAATGCAAAATGGTATGCAAAAGAAATTTTAAAAGATGAATTTAGTAATGCTTTAGAATTAAAAGCTTTATTAGAAAATTATTTATAAGTTTTTCAAATAAAAAAAGATAAAATTAAAATTAAATTTATAAAGAGTTGGCAATGAGTAAAAATTTATTGATAGAAATCGGAGTTGAAGAATTACCCGCTTTACCCTTACTAAAAGAACTTCCAAACATAGAAAAAAAATGGAATGAAGTTTTAAAAAATTATAAATTAGAAAGTGAATTTAAATTTTATTATACCCCAAGAAGATTAGTGTTTTTTCATCAAAATTTCAAAGAAAAACAAGAAAATTCTTTTGTAGAATTTATAGGAGCTCCTAAAAATATAGCTTATAAAGATGGCAAGTTAAGCAATGCTGGACTTAGCTTTTTACAAAAAGCAGGTATAAGTGAAGAAGAACTTGAATTTAAAGAGCTTAAAGGAAAAGAGGTTTTATATTATAAAAAATATATCCAAGGGAAAACAAGTCAAGAAATTTTACCTTTAATGATAGAAAATTTTTTAAAAAGCCTTAATTTTGGCAAAAGTATGAGGTGGGGAGCTCATACTTTTGAATTTATTAGAGCCATAAGATCTATAGCTTGTCTTTTAGATGATGAAGTGCTTGAATTTGAACTTTATGGAGTTAAAAGCTCAAATAAAACTTTTATCCATAGAAGTATTAGTTATGATTTGTTAAGCTTTAACAATATACAAGCTTATTTTCAAATTTTAGAAGAAAATTATATTATTTTAGATCCCAAAAAAAGAAAAGAAAAAATTCTTAATGAATTTAAAGCTTTAGAACAAAAACATTTTATCAATATTACACAAGATGATGAGTTACTTGATGAAATTATTGCTATTACTGAATATCCTAGTGCTTTATTAGGAAACTTTGATAAAAATTATCTTGAAATTCCTAAAGAAGTTATTATCACTTCAATGAGAGAAAATCAACGTTATTTTGCTGTTTTTAAAGATGAAAAACTAAGCAATCATTTTATAGTCGTAAGCAATTCAGTTTGTAAAGACTACACACAAATTATAGAAGGCAATGAAAGAGTTCTGCGTGCAAGATTAAGCGATGCTATGTTCTTTTGGAAAAATGATTTAAAAACTGGTTTAAATCCAGATAAACTCTCGCATATTACTTATCTTGAAAATTTAGGTTCAATGAAAGATAAATGCTTAAGAGAAGAGTATATAGCAGAAATTCTATGTCAAATTTATAATAATTTAAATATTAAAGATATCAAAACAGCTATACAATATTCAAAAGCTGATCTTAATTCGCAAATGGTTTATGAATTTACAAATTTACAGGGCATTATGGGTTCTTATTATGCTAAAGCTATGGGATTTAATGAAGCAATTTGCTTAGCTATCAAAGAACAATATTTACCTGATGGAGAAAATTCTAAACTTCCAAGCAATGAATTTTCTAGTATAGTATCTTTAGCTAATAAACTCGATACACTTTTAGGACTTTTCTCCATAGGAAAACTTCCAAGCGGAAGTAAAGATCCTTATGCATTAAGACGTGCAGCGAGTGGAGTTTTAAAAATTATTTTAAATACAAAAAAAGATTTAGATCTTGATATGCTATTTTCAAAAATTAGCAAAAATTACAAAGAATTTAATATACAAATTTTAAAAGATTTTATTTTTGAAAGACTCTATACTTTTTATGAGGTTAATGCCTCTTTTATTAAAGCAGTATTAAGTTCTAAAAATACTAATATTGTTTATATTAATAATGCTATTAAAGCTTTAATAAAACTTAGTCAAAAAGAAAATTTTAATGAAAACTTTAGCACTTTTAAACGTCTTGCTAATATAGCTTCAAAGCCAAAGTATCCGTTAGAAAAAACACTTTTTACGCAAGAAGAAGAAATGAAGCTTTATGAAGCATTTTTAAATACCTTAAACTTTAATGATATAGAAGAAAAATTGACTAGTTTGTTTGCTTTAAAACCTTTTATTGATAACTTTTTTGATAAAGTAATGATAAATGTTGATGATGAAAAGATAAAAAATAATCGCCAAGCGCTTGTATATCAAATTTATAATGAATTTTTAAAAATTGCAGATATCAAAGAAGTGAGTTTATGAAAAAAATATTTATTTTTTTATTTTTTTTACAATTTCTTTTTGCAGAAGAAAATATTAATCTCATTAAAGGACAAGCTTTATTTTTAGAATTTGATAAAAAAGATTTACAACAAATTACACTAAATGATAAAAAAATTAATTTTTTCATCCATCCAAATGATAAAAATAAAGTTGTGATAATATTTTCACTCCCTTATAAAAATCCAACTAAAAAAAATATTATTAAAGCAATTTATACTAATAAAGAACAAATATACACTATAAATTCTTTAGAGGGTAGTTATAAAAAAGAATTTCTACAAGTTGCACCAAATAAAGTTTTTCCTTCTAAAGAAAAACAAAAACAAATTGCTAATGAATTTAAAGAAGCTTCTTTAATTTATGCTAATTACACTCCAAATACCTTTATAAGTGCAAATTTTCAAAAACCTCTTGATTCTTTTATTACAAGCTCTTTTGGTAAAGCAAGAATTTTTAACGATAAATTAGCCTCTTATCACAGCGGTACTGATTTTAGAGCAAAAATTGGAACACAAATAAAAGCTGCAAATTCAGGTATAGTCAAACTTGCTAAAAACCGCTACTATGCTGGAAATTCTATAATTATTGATCACGGATATGGAATATATTCTCAATATTATCATCTTTCAAAAATTTTAGTGAAAACTGGAGATAAGGTTAAAAAAGGACAAATTATAGGATTAAGTGGAGATAGCGGAAGAGTAAGTGGGCCTCATTTACATTTTGGTATTATTGTTAATCAAAAACAAGTTGATCCTATTGATTTTATTGAAAAATATAACGCTTTATTAAACAATGAAAAAATTTAGTGAATTTTTTGAAAATTGGCTACATCAAAACTACTACAAAAAAGCTACTAAAATAGGCAAAGAGGGAGATTTCTTTACTGCTGTTAGCGTAGGAAATCTTTTTGGGACTTTAATTGCTCAGCATTTTCTAGATTTAATTGATAAAAAAATTTTAACTCCTCCTTTGCAGGTTGTAGAGATAGGAGCAAATGAAGGGTATTTAAGTAAAGATTTTTTAAGCGCCTTACTTGAATTTAGACCAGAGCTTTTTAAAGAAATAGAATTTTATATTGTAGAACCACATTTAAGATTACAAACTTTACAAAAACAAACTTTACAAAATATAGACTTTCATCATAAAAATTCCTTAAAAGAATGTAATTTTGAAAATGCTTTTATTTTTTGCAATGAACTTTTTGATAGTTTCTCTTGTGAATTAATCAATGAAGATAAAATGGCCTTTATTAAGGATTATAAAATTTATTTTTCAAATATAGATAGCTATACCAAATCAAAATGTCAAGAATTGAAACTTTCAAAGGGAGAATTAAGTTTTGCTTTAGAAGACTTTTTTGAAGATTTAAATAAAGCTTGTAAAAAGTTTATTCTTGCTAGCTTTGATTATGGAACATTAAATCCAAATTCTTTAAGTCTAAGAATCTATCAAAATCATAAAATTTTTGATCCTTTTACAAGTAATTTGCAAGATTTTTTTGGCAAAAGCGATCTTACTTATGATGTTAATTTTACTCATTTACAACAACTTTGTAATTTTTATAATTTTAAAATTCTTTCCTTTGAAAAACAAAAAGAAGCTTTATTGCACTTTGGTTTTGAAAAATTATTAAAATACACTCAAAATAAAAGTATTAAAAGTTATGAAAATTTTTTACAACAAGCTAAATACCTTTTTTTCAATTTTAATGATAAATTTCACTTTTTTGAATTTCAAAAAACTTGAATAACAATATAATTAAAAAATGGAGGAATACTATGCTTTTAGGGGTAAATATTGATCATATAGCTGTTTTAAGAGAAGCTAGAAAAGTAAATGATCCAAATCTTTTAGAAGCAGCTTTATTTGCTTGTCATTTTTGCGATCAAATTACTATTCACGTAAGAGAAGATAGACGCCACACTAATGAAAAAGATTTAAAAGATTTAATCAAACATTGTAAAAACCCTATTAATTTAGAATGTGCTTTAAATAATGAAATTCTTGATCTTGCTTGTACTTTAAAACCAAAACGCGTTACCTTAGTTCCAGAAAAAAGAGAAGAACTCACCACAGAAGGTGGGCTTTGTTTGGATCATAAAAATTTAATTTCTAGTATAGAAAAATTAAAACAAGCAGATATTGAAATTTCTTTATTTATAGATCCTAATTTAAAAAATATCCAAAAAGCTTTTTCATTAAAAGTTGATTTTATAGAACTTCACACAGGATTATATGCTAATTTATACAATGCAATTTTTAGCAATATTTTAAAAACTCCATATAAAATTAAAGAACTTGATTTAAACCCTAAAATTTTAGAGCAAAAATTAAAAGAAGAATTAAATGCTATTTCTCTTTGTGCTTTAAAGGCAAAAGAACTAGGCTTAAAAGTTGCTGCAGGGCACGGACTTAATTATAAAAATGTTCAAGAAATAGTAAAAATTAAAGCTATAGACGAATTAAATATAGGTCAAAGTATTATTGCAAGATCTGTTTTTGTAGGTCTTAAAGAAGCTATTTTAGAAATGAAGGCTTTAATGAATGGATAAATTAGCTATAAGCATAGGTGATATTAATGGAATTTCTTGCGAAATTCTAATTAAAGCTCATCCTATCATTTCAAAAATTTGCACACCTTATTATTTTATCCACCCTAATTTACTTTCCCAAGCTTTAAAAATTTTAAATTTAACCCTTGATAATTATAATTTAGTTATTTTTGAAAAAAATGATAAGGAAGATTTTTTTCTTCAAGAAGAAAATAAACATTATAAAATTTTTTGCTTCAAAAGCAAACTTTACACAAAAGTTG
Organism: Campylobacter sp. TTU_617; assembly: GCF_016599045.1. GTDB lineage: Bacteria > Campylobacterota > Campylobacteria > Campylobacterales > Campylobacteraceae > Campylobacter_D. Next base: position 42,925 of record NZ_JAENKV010000003.1, on the reverse strand, counting down.
ATTCAAATTTCGATATTAATATTGGAAAAATTGATGCTAAAAGCGGACTTTACTCTTTTTTAAGTTTTCAAGCAGCTAATAATTTTGTAAAAGCAAAATATGCAAAAGCCTTAATTACCCTTCCTATTCATAAAAAAGCTTGGCAACTTGCACATATACCTTTTAGAGGACATACAGAAGCTTTAAGATCTTTTTATAAAAAAGAAGCTATTATGATGCTTGGATGCTCTAAACTTTTTGTAGGGCTTTTTAGCGATCATATTCCTTTAAAAGAAGTAAGTAGAAAAATTCAATTTATTCCTTTGGTTAAATTTTTTATTAATTTTTATGAGCAAACATATTTTAAAAAAATTGGAGTTTTAGGATTTAATCCACACGCTGGTGATTACGGTGTTATAGGTGGAAAAGAAGAAGAGTTTATCAAAAAAGCTATTGAATTTAGCAATGCCTATTTAAGTTTTTTAAAGACTAATGCTAAACAAAAAAATGCTTTTTTGAAAAAATTTAATATTACAGAAAAAACTCTATTGCAAAATGCTTTAAAAAATAAAGTTTTAAAAGAAGAATTGCTTCAATTTAATACCCATTCTTTTTATCTTCCAGAAGTTTTAGTAGCTGATACAGCTTTTACTAAAAATTCTTTAAAATCTTGCAATAGACTTATAGCTATGTATCACGATTTAGCTCTTGCCCCACTTAAGGCTTTATACTTTGAACAAAGTATTAATATAAGTTTAAATTTGCCTATCATACGCACTAGTGTTGATCACGGCACTGCTTTTGATATAGCTTATAAAAATAAAGCAAAAACTAAAAGTTATGAAGAAGCAATTAAATTTGCTCTATACTTAAATCATATACAAAAAGACAAAAATGCAAAATTATAAGAAAGCTATTTTTGCCCTTGCTTTAAGTGCTTTTTGTATGGGTGTTACTGAATTTGTTATGGCTGGAGTTTTAGTTGATGTTCAAAATTATTTTAATATTGATGCAAAAATTGCGGGCTATCTTACAACGCTTTATGCACTAGGGGTAGTAATTGGTGCTCCTTTAATTAGCATAATTTTGAGTTTTTATAAAAGACATATGCAACTTTTAATTAATATAGCTATTTTTGCTTTTGCTAATTTAATTATTTTCTTTAGTACAAATTTTTATTTGAGTGCCTTTGCGAGATTTATAGCAGGAACTCAACATGGGGTATTTTTTGTTATTGCTACATTAGCTATAAGTGCAATAGCTCCAGAAAATAAAAAAAGCCAAGCTATTGCTATTATGGTTAGCGGATTAACTATAGCTTTAGTAAGCGGGGTTCCACTTGGAACTTTTATTAGTCATTATTTTGGATTTAAATTTATCTTTTTGTTAATTTTTATAATTAGTATTTTAGCATTTATAGGAATTTTACAAATGATGCCTAAAAATCTTAATCCAAACCAAATGAGTTTTAAAAATCTTATCCCCGCTTTTTCTCACGCAAATTTGATAAAAACCTATATTATTACTATTTGCACTTGTGGGGCTCAATTTATTCTTTATACTTACTTACAAAAACTTTTATTAGAAAAAAGTGGTTTTGAAATTCAAGATAGTGCTTATATTTTACTTTTATATGGAATTTGTGCAATTTTAGGAAATTTATGGGGAGGAAAAATAGTTAGTCAAATCGGATCAATTCGCTCTTTAAGAATTATATTAAGCATTCAAATTATTATATTTTTAAGTGTATTTTTTACAATGAATTCTAAAATTTTAATTGTTTTAAATATAGCTTTGATTGGTTTTTTTGCATTCTCAAGTATTAGTGCCTTAAAGATTTTAAGCATTATTAAGGCCAAAAGGCATACCTTTAAAACTATTGATAGCTCAGTAAGTGTTAATGAAGCTGCTTTTAATGTTGGTATTGCTTTAGCATCTTTTATTGGAGGACTTGTTTTAAGCTATCTTGGGATAGAATTTAATGCATTATTTTGTGCTTTATTTGTTTTGCCAGCACTAATTTTAAGTCTTTTTTTTGCTAAAGATAAATTTTCTTTTAACCAAATTAAAAGAAAAAAATAATATGGAATAATATTTGCTTGAATTCTATAAATCAATTAAAGGATAAGTTATGATTATAAATCCAAGCCAAAATAATTCCATATTTTTTAGCAAGGTTAAAGAAAAAAATTTCTCAAGTGACGAATTTCAGGCAAGCATAAATGAAATAAAAAATAAAGAAAAAGATGATGCTAAAGAAGAAAAAGAAGTATTACAAAATCAAGATATTGATCTTTCTAGTGTTAAAAATAACTTCGGTGTTTATGCATGGCAAAAAATGAGAGAAGATCAATACAAAAAGAATGAAGAAACTATTTTAAATAAACTCTTTGCAGCTATTGATCAAGCAAATCAAGCTAAATAATAGCTTGATTATACATTTTTAAATAAATTTTCCAAATTTTTAAATGCTTCTGTTGCGCTTTCATTATTTTTAGAATCAAGAACATTAAGTTCTATCTCACAAGAACTTAACATAGAAACAAGACGAATATTAATTCCATTTCTCCCTATAGCTTTACTTTTTTGATCATTATTTAAACTTACAATAGCTTTTTTATCCTTAATTTTAACAGAGCTAATAATAGCAGGTGCTAAAGCCCTTGCTATTAAAATTTCAATTTCATTTGAAAATTCTACACAATCGATATTTTCATTATGAAGCTCTTTGCTTACCGCATTGATTCTCACACCCTTAACACCAACAGTAGCTCCCACTGGATCAATATTGCTCATATTTGTTGTTAAAACAACTTTTGCTCTCTCTCCTGGAATTCTTGCGCAATTTTGTATACTAACATAACCATCTTTAATCTCTGGAACTTCAGCTTCAAGCAAACGTTCTAAAAATTTAGGACTTGTTCTAGAAAGTTCTATTTTAATACCTTTATCAATATAGACACGGCGAATAACTGCTTTAACAACGTCCCCTATTTTAAATTTTTCTCCTTTGATGCGATTTTTTCTTGGTAAAAAAGCTCTTAATTCATCAATTTCTATATAAGTATTTTCTTCACTATCTATACGCACAACACTACCAAAAACTATTTGACCTACTTTATTTTTATATTTTTCAAAAATAGTTTGTTCTAAAAGTTTTTGGATATGATATTCAAGTTCTTTATGTAAAATATTAACTGCTGTTCTTCCTAAATTTTCTAAAGAGCACTCATAAGTAAGCTCATCTCCAACCTCAACTTCTCCAGCTTCTTTTCTAGCTTTACTTAGAGCAATAAAACTTTCATTATTTTCGCTTAATCTCTCATCATTATCTGCTATAATGGTAATTTTTTGATAAAGTTTTAAACTTTTTTTATCAACAAAAAAATCATATTCTTGACCATAAATTTTTTTAGCTGTGTTAATTAATGCAATAATTACTTTATCTTTAACACTTTCTAAATCTAAATTTTTTTCATTAGCAATAGATTCTATAATATCTGTAATTTTTTCCATTTCTATATTGCCTTTTTTGGGAAATTTTCATTAATTTGCTTAAAGAAGATAAAAATTATATCTTTAATAAGTTTAATTAAAAGTAAAATTGATATAATAATAAATTTAAAAGAAGTTAAGGAAAAACTATGGAAATAAAATTAGCAAGAAATTCAATCAACGAAAAACCAAAAAATATCACTTTAGAAAAAATTGAAGAAGCAGTTATAAAAGAAGGGCAAAAATTTTTTTACTTTGATAAAGATAATTCCCATAAACAGTTAATTTCTCTTGTAGAATATTTTGAAAAAAAGGGTTTTAGTGTTTATCATAGAACCATTAAATACGGACTTGATGAATCAGATTTTATGTATGAGGTGCATATTCTTTGAGTGAAAAAAAATTATTTATCCAAACTTTAGGTTGTGCTATGAATGTAAGAGATTCAGAACATATAATTGCTGAACTCTCTCACAAAGAAAACTATACCTTAACTGAGAATATTGAAGAAGCAGACCTTATACTCATTAATACCTGCTCTGTAAGAGAAAAACCTGTTCATAAGTTGTTTTCTGAAATTGGAGCCTTTGAAAAAGTTAAAAAAAATGGTGCCAAAATAGGCGTTTGTGGTTGCACTGCTTCTCATTTAGGAAATGAAATTTTTAAAAGAGCTCCTTATGTTGATTTTGTTTTAGGGGCAAGAAATATTTCAAAAATCACAAAAGCTATTAAAACTCCTAAATTTATAGGAATAGATATTGATTATGATGAGAGTGAATTTACTTTTGCTGATTTTCGAAATAGTCCTTATAAAACTTATATTAACATTTCCATAGGTTGTGATAAACATTGCACTTATTGTATAGTTCCTTACACACGCGGGGATGAAATTTCAATTCCATTTGATATTATTTTTAAAGAAACTTTAAAAGCGGTTCAAAAAGGAGCAAAAGAAGTATTTTTACTTGGACAAAATGTAAATAATTATGGTAAAAAATTTCGCAATAATCATAAAAAAATGGATTTTTCAGATCTCTTAGAAGAACTTAGTTCTATTGAAGGTTTAGAGCGCATTCGCTTTACTAGCCCTCACCCTTTGCATATGGATGATAAATTTTTACAAGTTTTTGCCAAAAATTCTAAAATTTGCAAGTCTATTCATATGCCATTACAAAGTGGCTCTGATAATGTTTTAAAAGCTATGAAAAGAGGATATAATAAAGAATGGTATTTAAATAGAGCGTTTAAAATTAGAGAACTTTGTCCTGATGTTAGTATATCAACAGATATTATTGTAGCATTTCCAGGTGAAAGTGATAAAGATTTTGAAGAAACTATGGATGTTTTAGAGCAAGTTCGTTTTGAGCAACTTTTTTCTTTTAAATATTCTAAAAGACCTCTTACTAAAGCTGCTTCTATGCCAAATCAAATTCCTGAAGATATTGCCTCTTTAAGACTTACAACTTTGCAAAATAGACACAATGAAATTTTAGATGAAATTGTCCTTAAGCAAAAAGGTAAGCAAATGGAAGTTTTATTTGAAGAATTAAGAACCAACGGAGCTGTTGCTGGTAGAACTGATAATAATTTTTTAGTCCAAATTCAAGGAAGTGAAGAATTTTTAGGAAAATTAAAACGCGTCAAAATTACAGATGCTAAACGTATGGTGCTTTATGGGGAAATTGTTTAAAGATATTTTTTTAACTAGAATAATATTTTTATTGCAATGGTTAATTTTTCTAACTTGCTCCAAAGAATATAAAGGGGAAAAAGTAGATGAAAATCCTTATGTTATTTTATTTTGGCACGGACGCTTAGCATTAATGCCTTTTGCTTTTAGACATTTTAAATTTAAAGATAAAAAAGCTTATGTGATGATTTCTTTGCACAGAGATGGAGAAAAAATTGCAAAAATTATTTCATTTTATGGTCTTCATTCTATAAGAGGTAGCACTTTTAAAGGTGCTAGAACAGCATTAAAATCGGCCTTTAAAGTTTTAGATCAAAAAGACGATATAGTAATTACTCCTGATGGACCAAGAGGGCCTTTTCATAGTATTTCAGATGGAGCTATTTTAATTGCACAGAAAAAAAATGTTAAAATTAGAATTTTAAATTATGAAACAAATCGTTTTTGGAAATTTTCAAGTTGGGATCAAATGATTTTACCAAAACCTTTTAGCAAAATCATTTATAGACTTTCTGATCCTTTAGATATTTCTAATTTATCAAAAAATCAAGCAAAAGATTTTTTAAAAAAAGAATTTGAAAAAATATACAATATGGATAGTTTCAAGGTTAGTTAATGTTTTTTTTAAAAAAATATCTTCCTCAGCTTTTTATCGCTATTCTTTTAAAAGAAGATAAACAAATTTTAAAAGCAAAAATTTATAGAAATAAAAATTTAATTAATACTCAAGAAAAAACTTTTGATGATGAAAAAAAACTTCTAGAATACATCAAAACACTAAGTAAAAAATATTTTATATATTATGTGGGTTTATTTTTAAACAATCAAGAACAAGGATTAATTCCAAGTTTAAATAGTAATCTTGATAAATTTAATGTAGGCAAAATGAGCATAAAATGTCTACCTATGAATAATGCACAAATTTATATTGCTACAGAACATATAGAATATTTTAATGAACTTTTTGAAGAATATAGTGGGATTGATTTTTTGTATTCTCCTTTTGCTTTGTTGTATTATCATATTACAAAAAGGAATTTAAATTTAGAGAAAACAACTTTATATATACATAATTATGATAACTTTTTAACTTTAATGATTTGCAAAGGAAAAGACATTTTGTTTGGAGAATATAAAGTTTTTGAAAAAAGCTTCATTCAAACTAACTTTCAAAATCAATCGAATTCTCTAAATGAAGAATTATTTTCTAAAGACGATCAAGAAATCAACATACAAGAAAAATATGATTCTTTAGAAAATGAAAATAAAGAAGATATACCACAAAATGATCATCTTGATTTTAAAGAATTAAATAATTTTGGTCACGATATGGAAATTTGCAATTATATCTTTTCAAGTATCCAAAAATTTTATAATGATGATAAATATTCCAATAGCTTTATTGATGAGCTTATATTTTTTAGTGATGAAGAATTTTCTCTTACTGCTTTTGAAGTAATAGAAAATGAAATCTTTTTAGAGCCAAAATTTGAAAAAATTAATACCCTAGATTGGATGATAACTTTAATGCAAGAGGAAATAAACTCTTATGAAATATAGTTTTATACAACCAAGAAAGAAACCTATTTGGACGCTTTTTGATAAAACATGGTTTGCTTTATTTATATTTGGAATTTTATTTATTTTATTTATTTATTTTATTTATTTATTTAAAGTAAGTTTTACTTATAGCTCCATAGAAGACAAAAAACAAGAAATGGTATTAAAAGAAAAGCAAATTTCAAAAAATGAAAATTTATATAAAATTTTACTCAATCAAAGTTATATGGCAAATAATTTTTATGCACAAAATCTATATACTAAAGAAAGCCTTAAAAACATTTTAGATATGGTTATTCAAACAAATGCAATTACTTTAGATAGTTTAGAGCAAAATAAATACTCGTTAAAGCTTTCAGGCGTTACTCCGACAAAAGAAATGTTTATTTTACTTTTAGAAACCCCTTTGAAAAGTGTTTTTGATGAAAGTCATACAAATTATTATAAACTTAATAATGGTTGGTATCGTTTTATTAGTATTAATACAAAAATAGGAAATAATAATGAAAGATAAAAGTTTTGAAGAAATAAATATTTTAAAACTTCTTGTCTATTCTCTTAGTTTTATAACAATATGCACTGGATTAATTTTATTTTTACTTTTGCCCATACTTAAAGAATATAAAGAAATTATTATAAAAGAAAGTATTCAAAATTCACAACTTCTCTCAACCAATAAAGAACTTAAAGCAAGCGAAGATAAATTAAATCTTTTGCGCAAAGAAAATCATACAAGCTTAGAACAATTTAAACATCAATTTGATATCCAAAACTTTACAAATTTTGTAAAAAATTATTTTCAAAATGTGGAAATAAAATCTTTAGACATCAATCAATCAACTCCTTACCTAAAAAATTATTTATTAATACAAGCAAATATTAAAAATCCCAGAGTTTTATATAACTTCATTGATAATTTAAAACAATATAAAAATTTAATTCAAATTGATTATCCTCTTATATTAAAAGCAGAAGATAAAGATATAGCAGTAAGTTTTCCTATTAAAATTTATTATATTGATTCTAAAAAATAAATTGATTAAATAATTTTTATATAAAAGTTAAATTCTAATTTGTAAATTCTTAATCTACTATAATTATTTCAAAATAATTTAAAATTTAAACTCAAGATAAAAATAATCTTTATTTTTAAATTTATAATAAAATTTAGACTTTTTATTATATTTTAACTTCAAAATAAATTTTAGAACTTTTTAATATCTTTATTAGTAAAATTTTTTAATTGTTCGCAACAAACGCAAATTCAAACTTTGAAATTCCAAAATTTAATTATTTTAATTCTTATAGGTTTTTATTTTTTATTAGTAAATTTTTGTTTTTTAAACGAGAAGTTCTAATAAAATTTATAAGATCTTCTGTAGTTTTAATATGATAAGGAAGTTTACTAAGGCAATATTTAAAAATTTCAGCTGCAGCTAAAGCATCATTTAAGGCTCTATGATGAATATTTTGTATACCTAAAATCTCTTTAAGAGCTTCAAGTTTATATTTTGGACTTTCAATACAACATTGTGCAAATTCTATAGTGCAAATTCGTCGATTAAGCAAAATTCCAAGATTATGATTATTTAAAGCTTTAGAAATAAAACTATAATCGAAACGAACATTATGTGCTACAAAAATACTATCTTTTAAAAAAGATCTAAATTGTTTTAAAACAATATCAAGATTAGGGGCACTTCTTACCATATCCAAATCAATACCAGTTAATTCAGTGATTTTATCAGGAATTTCATCAACTTTTATCAAAGAACAAAAACGATCAATTTCTTTAAAATTTTGAATCTTAACAGCACCAATTTCTAAAATCTCCCCATTTTTAATACCGCCTGTACTTTCTATATCAACAATACAAAATATTTCTTCTTTAAAATTTCTAATTCTTGAATTTAAAGTAAGCGTATTATCTTTATTTAGGTTAAATGAAATACCCATAAACTCTAAAAGTTTTAAATCTAAATTTAAATGCTTTAACTCATCAATCATAGAAAATTCATTAATAACCCACTCATAAGATTTACTTTGTTTAATAAGTTTATTAATAATTAAATCGATTTGTTGTAAATTCAAAATTCAAGCTTTAATGATTTAATAGCACTTGCATAATCATTAGAAGAAAAAATATGATTTCCTGCAACCAATATATCAGCCCCACAAGCTTCTAAATCACTAGCATTTAAACCATTTATACCTCCATCTACCTCTATAAAAACTTTTGCATTTTTTTTATCAATCATTTCTCTTAATTCTTTAATTTTTTCATATATTAATGGCAAAAATTGTTGTCCTCCAAATCCTGGATTAACACTCATTAAAAGTACTATATCAACAAATTCTAATATGTGTTTGATAGAATCTACGGGTGTATGTGGATTTAAAACAATACCAGGATGAATTCCTTGAGATCTTATATATTCACAAAGTCTCATAGGATGATTTTCTGCTTCAAGGTGAAAAGTAAGAAATTTAGGCTTTAAAGGGATAAAAAGATTTACAAATTTACTTACATCATTTACCATTAAATGGATATCTAAAGGAATTTTCGTAATACTTGAAATCCTTTCTATTACACAAGGGCCAAATGTTAAATTTGGAACAAAATGTCCATCCATTACATCAATATGCAAAAGATCAGCTTCTGCTTTTTCTATTGCCTTAATCTCTTCTTCAAGTTTTAAAAAGTTAGCAGATAATATACTAGGGGCTACATACATTTCTAACCTCATTTTTACATTAATATAAATAATTTAATTTAGAAAAATTTTATCTTTTATAAATTAAAAAAATATAAATAATTTGAATTTTTAAGTTTATTTAGATACAATTTCGTTTTTACTAGAAAAATACAGCTAAAATAAATCTCAAGCTTAAGGAAAAACTAATGTCAAGAATTTGTCAAGTTACGGGTAAAAGACCTATGGTCGGTAATAATGTTAGTCACGCTAATAATAAAACAAAAAGAAGATTTTTACCAAATCTTAGAACAGTTCGTATAACTCTAGAAGATGGTACAACAAAAAGAATAAGAATTGCAGCTTCTACTTTAAGAACTCTTAAAAAACAAAACTCTAAATAATATTAAGGAAACAAATTCCTTAATATCTTCATTTTTATTATAAATAAATTTTATATTTTTTTAAGTCTAAGTCTCCTTTTTATAAGATATAATATTAATTAAGCTTATTTTAGAAAAATAAAGGAAAACCATGCTACATGAATTCAGGGACTTGATATCATCATTAAAAGGTAAAGATGCTCACTTTGATAAACTTTTCGATCAACACAATCAATTAGATGAAAAAATTAAAAATGCTGAGAATGGGACTATTTTTTTAAATGATATGGAAATTTCAAAACTTAAAAAAGAAAAATTAATACTTAAAGATCAGCTCAACGAATATCTTTCAAATTACCAAAAGGAGTTATAATGTTTAGTTCAAAAAATAATCAAAATGATCTCAAATTTCTTGAAGAAGAAGTTAAAATCTATAAAGAAAAAATAAAACATCTAGAAAATGAGAATTTAAATCTTAAGACAAAAGTTAGCTCTCTTGAACAAGAAAGTTTAGAATCAAAACTTAAAACAGATCTTTTGAAAATTTTATTAGAAGGAGTTCTTAAAAATATTAGTATTGTTCAAAATAATATGCTAGATAATGTTAATAAAGCTGAAATTATTTCACAATATTCTCAAAACTCACTTAGCAAAATGGATGAACTTGATCATATTACTCATTCTATAACCTCTTCTTTAGAAGAAATTATAGAATCAGCAAATAAATCTCGCAATACTGCTGGAACTCTTCATAGAAGTGTTGATGAAATTACTAATGTTATCAATTTAATTAAAGATGTTTCAGATCAAACAAACCTTTTGGCATTAAATGCAGCAATAGAAGCTGCACGTGCTGGAGAATATGGACGTGGTTTTGCTGTTGTGGCAGATGAAGTTAGAAAACTTGCCGAAAAAACACAAAAAGCTACTGCTGAAGTTGAAATGAATATAAATTTATTAAAACAAAACGCAAATGAAATGTATTCACAAAGTGAACAAGTAGAAAAAGTTTCCACTGATTCTAATTCTTATATACAAAATTTTTCAAGTAAATTTAGCGAATTAATTCAAGAATCTAATTTAACAAATGCTAATGCAAAAGACATAACTTCTGAAGCTTTTATTTCTTTAGCCAAACTAGATCATGTTGCTTTTAAACTTAATGGTTATAAAGAAATTTTTGAAAAAACAGGAAATCAACTTGCAGATCACACCTCATGTCGCTTAGGAAAATGGTTGGCAAGTACAGGAAAAGAAAGATTTGGTCATAGTAAAATATTCTCAAAAATTAATGAACCTCATCAAAAAGTTCATGAAAATATGAATTCTGCAATCAATATAGCTCACTCTGAAGACTCATCAGCACAGATAGTGCAAAATAGAATTACAGAAAAATGTCAAAATGCAGAAAATGCTTCTTTAGAACTTTTCGATATTTTCGAAGAAATGCTCAAAGAAACAAGCTTATCTTATCAAAAAAATTAATTTAGCTTAAATTTTTAAGCTAAATTATATATTTTAGCTTTTTTCTTCATAAACCAAAAATAAGAATAATCAAGCAAAGAATTACGAATGGTATCTTTCAAAAAATCATCAAAATCTAAAACTTTTACATAAACAGCTTCAATCTCCTCTGCATCTATGCCTCCACCTTGACCTAATTTATCTTTTTGACTCACTTCTGCAAAATAAAGATTTTGCTTACTAACCCCAGATCCAAAGCCTGAATAAAACTCATTAATCTTTTCTAATTTTTTAGGGCAAAAACCAAGCTCTTCTATACATTCTTCTTTAGCAATATCTTCTAAGCTTAAATCTTTATCAACTAATCCAGAGCAAAGTTCTATGGTATATCCTAAATTTTTATTTTCTTTATATTCTTTTGAATTCATTTGATAATACCAAAGCGGAATTCTAAATTGTTTAACAAAAATAAAACTTTGCAAATCTATATGATACAATAAAATAGACACGCTATCCTTAGCACAAATAAAATCCCAAGAATACTTTTTGCCTTTATGTTCATAAGTGTATCTTTTAGGTTTTATATAAGGTGAAGAAATAAATTTTTCTTCTTTAAGTGTTTTTAAATTCATAATATTCCTTTAAAAACTTTTATTAAGCTATGAATTTATAATAAATCATTATAAATTCAAATTATTTAATTTTTTATAAATTTAAAAATCATATTTATAGCTTACCCAAAAACTCCTACCTTCGGTGTAATCTTGATATCGATTTGCATATCCTCCTGGCAATCCACTTGTTGTATAACTTGTAATACCTGGATCAAAAAAGTTTTTATCAAAGAGATTTTGTATAGAAAAATTAAGGATGCTATTTTTATTAACTTTATAATTTAATCCAATATCAACTATATAAAAAGGTTTGTATTTTTTCCAAGGTAAAGGCGTAGTATTTCCTCCTTTTGGTTTGCTAATAGTATCAAGTCTTGCTCTAGTTTTTATATAAGTATTAAATTTATCTTTTTTATAATTTAATTTTATCATAGCTATATGTCTTGGTAAATTCTCTATCCTATCACCGCCATAAATATTTTTTTTACCATCTTTATAACGATTATCCATAAAAGTATAAGTAGAATTAACACTAAAGCCATTATAAGATTTGGTATTAAAAGCAAATTCTATACCTTTTGTTCTAGTTTTTCCTAAATTTATAGGTCTTATACATGTGCCACTACTACAATCTATACCATTTAAAGTTCCATCTAAATATTCATTAGAAATTTGATTTTCAAAGTCTGTTATAAAAGCAGTTATAGAATAATGCGCAAAATTAAACACTCTAAAATCTATACCTAATTCATAGTTTATGCTTTCTTCTGGTTTTAAATTAGGATTTCCAAAAGAAGCAGTTCCATTGCTATAATTATAATATCCATTTGTAAGTTGTTTTGCTGCAGGAGTTTTATAACCTTTTGCCACTCCACCTTTTAAAGTTGTATTGTCATTTAAGTTATAAACTAAATAAATTCTTGGGGTAAATTGCGAATCAAATAAATCACTATAAATATATCTTAATCCTGTTGTAAATATAAGATTATTAGTAATAAAATATTCATTTTCTGCATATAAAGCAGCCAATGTTTGATCTAAATTTTTTCCCTTAATTTCACTTCCAGCAGATGAAGAATCATTTTTAAGCATTTCATAATCTAATCTTGCCCCAAAACTTGTAACAAAATTCCCATATTTGTCAAAATTAAATGGTGCAACCGCTTTACTTTCTCCTACAAAAATTTGACTATGCAAATCTATATCTTTAGTACTTCCATATTGAAAATAAGAATTAGTTGAAAACGAATCATATGTTCCATCATGATTTAAAACTATATTATCTTTAAACAATCTTCTTTCACTTTTTATTGCTCTACCACTTGTTGAATTTACACCTATTTCATTAATATAACGCTCTAAATCTAAATATACATCATTATTATCATTAATGTTTAAATTAAATCTAGTTCCAAAACCTAATGTAGAAAAAGCTCCTGGAGAATGACTAGCAATTTGATAGTTAGATGGTTTTTCAGATGATCCTTGATATACTGGAGTAGGCCATTTTAAATCAGAATCCTTCTTATCATAATACTTTAATCTAGCAGAAACTGAAAATTTATTATCAATAATTGGCGTTGCTACATAAAGATTTAATCCTCCTGCATTGCCGTATTTTTTAGGATGATTTTGTAAAAGCGTATTAAATTCAATAGATGCTTCTGTTTTATCAGGATTTTTTTTAGTGATAATATTTATAACACCTCCAACAGCATCACTTCCATAAAGCGTTGATGCAGGGCCTCTTATAACTTCTATGCGCTCAATCATTGATAAAGGAGGCAAATATCCTGATTCACTCCCTCCAAAACCATTATCATAAAAACCATTTGCAACACTTTGCCTTTTTCCATCAATTAGTACAAGGGTATATGTGGAACCAAAACCACGTATACTAAAATCATAAGTTCCTGTTTTATTCATAGTTACATCAACACCTGGAATATCAGCAATGGCTTCACCTATATCTTTGACAGGTTTTTGATTTAATTCTTCTTTTGTAATTACAGATATAGATGCAGGTGCATCTACTATACTCTGTTCAAATCCACTTGCGCTTATAACAGCTTCATCAAGTCTATATCCTTCTTGTGCAAATACAAAAGAATTTAAAAATAAAGAAAAATATAATAATTTCTTTTTTGTAAATTTTTGATATTTTAATTTCCTGTTCAAAATATTTCCTTTAAAATAAAATTGATATTAAATATCAATTTTGAATTATAGGAGAACTAACTTAAAATTATTTTAATAATAAATAAATATTTAATTTATTTAATAAATAAAATAAAAATTCAAATAAAATTAGATAAAAATAGATTTATGAAGTTATTTTTATAATTGGTAAAATAATAGAGATTTTTGATTTCTCAGCAGCGAGAAAAACTACTCATTTTAATAAAATTATTTTTAAGAAATTTATTTTTTCAAACTAAATAACTTCTTTTTGATGTTATGATAGCAATACCTATTAGATTTAACAATATAAAGTGTGAAGTCCATAGTTTACTTAGCTTAGCAAACTAACTTGACTCCCACACTACAAAGAGAAAAGTAAAAAAAACTTATTTCTTCAAATTCTACAAATGGGCGTTAATAAAAATTTGCTGTATAGAAATTTTTATTTTTAAAAATAGATTAAAAACAAGTATAAATTATTTTATATATTGGCAATATAAAATAATTTAATTCTATATTTTAGAACATTCAGTATAAGAACCACGTTTAAGAATTTTTTGCATACGATTAGAAGCAAGTTCTCTTTTATCAATTTTTTCAAGTTCTTCTAAAGACTTTTTAACATAATTTGCTATAGCAACAGCTGCTGCTTCTTTATTACGATGTGCTCCATTTATTGGTTCTTCTATAACATCATCTATTAAAGATTGAGATTTAAGATCATCTGCTGTTATCTTCATAGCCTTAGCCGCTACTTCATTTTTCAAAGGATCATTCCAAAGTATTGCCGCACACCCTTCTGGAGAAATAACAGAAAAAACTGAATTTTTCATCATAGCAAGTTTATCTGCAACTCCTATAGCTAAAGCTCCCCCGCTGCCACCTTCTCCAATAACAATAGCAATAGTAATAGTCTTAAGATCGCTTAATTCATATAAATTACGTGCTATAGCTTCACTTTGACCTCTTTCTTCAGCTTCAATTCCTGGATATGCTCCTGGAGTGTCAATTAAAAAAAGTATAGGAATTTCAAATTTTTCAGCAAGCTTTGCAACCCTTAAAGCCTTACGATATCCTTCAGGATGAGGCATACCGAAATTTCTTAAAATTTTATCCTTAGTCCCTCTTCCTTTTTGTTCTCCAATAACAATGAGTCTTTTTTGTCCCAAGTAGCCCATAAAACAAACAATAGAAGGATCATCTTTAAAAGACCTATCACCATGAATCTCATGAGCATCATTTAAAATAAGATGAATATAATCTAAAGCATAAGGGCGATCTGGATGTCTAGCAAGTTGCAAACGTCCAAAATCGCTTAAATTTTTATAAGTTTTTTGTATCTCTTTTTCAAGATTTTTTTGCAAAATAGCAACAGCTTCAAAATCACCTTTATTTTTTGCATTAATAATGTCTTGATCAATTTGTTCAATATTTTTTTCAAAATCTAAATATGAAGCCATTATTAATTATCTACTTTTTTAAAAATTACACAACCATTCGTGCCACCAAAACCAAATGAATTACTCATAGCAACCTTTAAATCTGTCTTTCTAGCTTTATTAGGCACATAATCAAGATCGCATTCTTCGTCTTTAACAATTTGATTAATAGTTGGTGGAATAATATTTTGTTCTAATGCCATAATACTAATAACAGCTTCAATAGCTCCAGCAGCTCCTAAGCAATGTCCTGTTTGACCTTTAGTAGAGCTTATTAAAGGAATATCATTTCCAAAAAGCGCTTTAATAGCTGCTGTTTCATTTTTATCATTAACTGGAGTTGAAGTCCCATGTGCATTAATATAATCAATTTTAATATCACCAGCCATTTTTAAAGCTTTTTGCATAGCTCTTAATGGACCATCTAATGTAGGTGAAGTAATATGATGCGCATCAGCACTTTCTCCAAATCCTATAAGTTCAGCATATATATGAGCACCTCTTTTTTTGGCCTCTTCATACTCTTCAAAAACTAAAGCTCCAGCTCCTTCTCCCATAACAAAACCATCTCTTTCTTTATCAAAAGGTCTTGAAGCTCTTAATGGATCATCATTTCTTGTTGATAAAGCTTTCATTGAAGCAAAACCACCTATTCCTACAGGACAAATAGCTGCCTCTGCACCTACAACAAGCATTTTATTAGCCGTTCCTAAAACTATACTTTTATAAGCTTCAGCTATAGCATGAGTTCCTGCTGCACAAGCTGTTACGCAAGAAATATTTGGTCCTTTTAAAGAATACTCTATAGAAATTAAACCACCTAACATATTAACAAGTGCTGATGGGATAAAAAATGGAGAAATTTTACGCGCACCCTTTTCAAAACAAATAATTGAATTTTTCTCTATATTAGGCAAACCACCTATTCCAGCTGCTGAAACAACGCCAAATTCCTCCTCTTGGAATTTTTCATTAAAATTAGCATCTTGCATTGCCTCTTTTGCAGCTTTTATTCCAAGTTGTATAAAACGATCAATTTTCTTTACTTCTTTAGCATCAACAACTTCTAGTGGATTAAAATTTTTTACTTCAGCAGCTATTTTTACAGGAAAATTACTACTATCAAAAAGAGTAATATTTCCAACACCACTTTTACCTTCACAAATTGCCCCAAAAGAGTCATTTTTATTTAGACCAAGAGCATTGATCATTCCAATACCTGTAACCACAACCCTTTTCAAGAATAACTTCCTTATTGTAAGAATTTAAAATTATTTCTTAAGATTATCGATATAATTTACAACATCCTCGATTTTAATAAGCTTTTCAGCATCACTATCAGGGATTTCTATACCAAATTTTTCTTCTAAAGCCATAATAAGTTCAACAACATCTAAGGAATCTGCACCTAAATCTTCAATTATCTTAGAATCCATTTTTACTGCATCTGCATCAATACTTAATTGTTCTACTACAACTGATTTTACATCATCAAAAGTTGCCATTATTTATCTCCTTGAATTTAAAATAAAGCGTATTTTATCCTAAAAAGCTTAAAAATACAATATTACTTTTTCATAATTCTTAAACTTATTTTATTATCATTTTCACTAAAAGTATAAATTAAATCTTCACTCGGATAAGAAATACTTTT
This sequence comes from Campylobacter sp. TTU_617, assembly GCF_016599045.1. Classification (GTDB taxonomy): domain Bacteria; phylum Campylobacterota; class Campylobacteria; order Campylobacterales; family Campylobacteraceae; genus Campylobacter_D. The sequence continues at coordinate 25,773 of NZ_JAENKV010000003.1, read as the reverse complement.
ATCTTTAAAATCTTTCTTATTTTCTAAAAAAATTTTTTCCAATAGAGGCGGAAGTTCTTTTTTTATTAAAAGTTTTGTAGGTATTCCCATTCCGTGAGTTAAATTTTTTATGAATTTATGATCTATATCTTTTTGATCAATTTCATAAAGTTGAGTATCAAAATTTAAATCTTTAAATTCTTTATATAAAATTCTTTTTTCTTCCAAAGAAAGGTATTCATCTTTTACAGAAAAATAACTAATATATTTTGTATGAGGATATTCACCCTGTATTACTAAATGATCTTTTTCTAAAATGTTTCTTATTTTTCTTCTTGCTGAAGAAAAAAAGTTTTTTGATTCTTTATTACTAGTCCAAAATGTTTTTGTAGAACAATGAGTATTAATATGATGAAAAAAATCAAAAGTCGAAAATTCGGCATATTGCATAAAATCAATCTCTTTGCCAAAACCAACAACCCTCCAAGGAAATTTAGCTCCGCTAGAATTATCAATGACTCCATCTATAAGCCAAGGAGCAATTTTAGCTGCAAGGTGTGATAAATATCCTCCGTGAGAAGTTCCTGTCATTATAACAGGCAAATCCCCCCCCCCCAGAAATTTTAAATGGAGGATTTGTTTTGATAAAAAGCAAAGCATTGATTAAATCTTGTGCTTGCATAATACCAAAATTCTGATATTCATTTTTACTAGGTTGTAAGCTTACATGAAGATTTAAAAAATAGCTAGGATTTAATTTTCCTTCAATTTTTCTTTTAGATAAACTTTGATTGATAAAATGAAATACTTCGCTCATTTTTTCATAAGTATCAATTTCTTGAACTCTTAAAGGAAGTGGCAAATTAATAGCTTTACAACTTTCATTTAAAATAAGCTTATCAATATCATCTAAATAAAAACTAGAACCTGTTTGAGGACGATTTCCTATACAATGATAATTAACCCCCACAATGGCAATATCTAAATTTTTAATCAAATCTCTAGCAATAAAATCTAAATAAGGATCATTACAATCAGTCCCAAGGCCTTGATTAATAAAAACTAAGGCCTTTACTTCTTTGATATCATCAAACCAAAGCTTAAATTCAAGCTTTGATTCCCTTTTTATATTAAGCTCAACATCATCACAAGAAGTGATTTCATAAGTTTTTTGATTTATCATTACATATAAAGCCCGCCGTTAATTTTAAGAGAATCTCCTGTAACATAAGAAGCATAATCACTAAGTAAAAATGCCACACAATAAGCAACCTCGTAAGGCTCAGCAAAACGTTTTAAAGGTATATTATCTTCATAAGATTTTTTAATCTCTTCGCTTAAAACCTCTGTCATATCACTTTTGATAAATCCAGGCGTTACAACATTAAAACGAATATTACGACTTGCTCCTTCTTTTGCAAAAGATTTAGTCATAGCAATCATCCCACCTTTACTAGCAGAATAATTTACTTGTCCAATATTGCCCATTTCACCTACTATAGAAGCTATATTTACAACGGCTCCAAAACGTTTTTTACTCATTATTTTTAATGCTTCTTTACAGCCTAAAAATGCTGAATTTAAATTTGCATTAATCACTTCAGTAAAGTCTTCTAATTTCATTCTTAAAGCTAGTTTATCATTTGTAATTCCTGCATTATTTACTAAATAACTAAGCTCTCCATCGCTTTCTACAATGGTCTTAATAGCAGCTTCAAATTCATCTTCCTTGCTTGCATCAAATTTAATTACAGCTGCTTTACCACCTTTTGATTCAATTTCCTCTTTTAAAGCATCTGCAAGTTTATGATCTCCTCTATAATTAATCCAAACCTTAAGATTAAATTCTGCCAAAACTCTTGCAATATAAGATCCTATACCTTTACTTGATCCTGTAATTAAAACATTTTTTCCACTAAATTTCATTTTTACTCCTTTTAATTTTAAAATTATACAATGCTTTTTTATAATTAAATTAATTTATACCTAAATTAAAATAAAGCTTCATTCATTTCTTCTGGAATACTAAGCCCCATAATCTTTAAAATACTTGCAGCTATATTGCTAAGTCCTTTATTTTCTTTAAGTTTTGTAACATTTTTTGCCTCAATAAAAGCAAAAACATCAAAAGTTGTATGATTGGTAAGTAATTCTCCTTTATTATTTTGCATAGCTTCACAATTACCATGATCGCTTGTAATAACAAAAGCATAATCATGCTCTCTAGCTTTTTTTATAATTTCTCCCAAACAATCATCTACAGCTTCTACTGCCTTAACAGCTGCTTCAAAATCTCCAGTATGTCCTACCATATCACCATTAGCAAAATTAACAACTATAAAATCCTCTTGATTTTTTATACCTTTTAATACCACTTCAAGCACCTCATAGGCACTCATTTGAGGCATTAAATCATAAGTTTTTACTTTAGGACTTGGAATTAAAACCCTCGTTTCATTTTCAAGTAGCTCTTCTTTACCTCCATTAAAAAAGAAAGTTACATGAGCATATTTTTCAGTTTCTGCAGTATGAAGTTGTCTCAAACCAGCTAAAGAAATAATTTCGGCTAAAGTATTATCAATCTTTTCTTTTTTAAATAATACTGGAATATTATACTTATCATCATAAATAGTCATTGTAAGTAAATTTTTAAAAATTTTTTCACGCTTAAATTCTTTAAAATTTTCATCATTTAAAACTTCAATAATCTGTTTCATTCTATCATTTCTAAAATTAATAAAAATAAGCCCATCTTCTTCATCAATTCCATTAAATTTAGGATCAATCGTAGGTTCTAAAAACTCATCAGTAATATTTTTTTCATAAGAATTTTTAATATAATCAACAAAATCATTATTTTTTAATACTTTAGCTAATAAACAATCATAATACTTTTGCGTTCTTTCCCATCTTTTATCCCTATCCATAGCATAAAATCTTCCACATAAGCTTGCAAATTGTATATCTTTTTCTTGACAAAAATTTGTTATATCTTTAATAAAATTTAGACCACTTTTAGGATTTGTATCTCTACCATCGCTTATTATATGAGCACAAACTTCATTCCCTGCCTCTTTGCAAATTTTAAGTAAAGCTTTAAAATGCGTATGACTTGAATGCACTCCTCCATCACTATATAAACCTATAATATGAATTTTTTTACATTTTTTTAAAAGATTTTGAAGATTAGAGTTATCTTTTAAAGTATTATCTTCTATGGCTTTATTGATTCTTACTAAATTTTGATAAATAATGCGCCCACTTCCTATACACATATGCCCTACTTCGCTATTACCCATTTGGCCTTCTGGCAAACCTACTGCTAAACCACTTGTTTTAATAAGAGTATGAGGTACCTCTTTAAAAAGTTTTTCATAATTTGGCTTTTTAGCATGAAAAAAAGCATTAAATTCGCGATCTTGATTGTGTCCTATGCCATCTGTTATAACTAAAATACATTTTTGCTTCATTTTTCTAAACTCTTTATAAGATTATTTTTTGCTTAATTTTACTAAAATTAAACTTTAAAAACAAAAAAAGGCTTTAAATTTGTATTATTTATCTTATTTTAGTGATTATGCTTTTTTTACTTATATTAGTGTGCGTGCAGGATTTGCATTTTTCATTGCTCTTTGCCTTACTTTATTTATTATTCCAAAATTTATAAGATGGGCAAAAACAAAAAATGCTAACCAGCCTATATATGAACACGCTCCACAAAGTCATCAAATAAAGTCAAAAACCCCAACAATGGGCGGAATTATCTTTATATCTTGTGCTGTCATTGCTAGTTTAGCATGTATTAAATTTGATAATCTTTTTGCTATTTTAGCACTTTTATGCCTTATTTTATTTTCTCTTATAGGTTTTATTGATGATTTAGGTAAAATTCTTTATCAAAATAATCATAGTGGTCTTAGCGCGAGAGCTAAACTTATGGCTCAAATCATTGCATCTTTACTTTGTTGTGTACCGCTTTATTTTTATGGATTTAATACAGATTTATATATCCCTTTTTACAAGCATCCTCTTTTTGATTTATCTCTTTTTGCTATAGTTTTTTGGATTTTAGTTCTAATTTCAAGTTCTAATGCGGTAAATTTAACAGATGGGCTTGATGGATTGGCAACGGTTCCTTCCATATTTTCTCTTGCAACTTTAGCAATTTTTATTTATTTAAGTGGAAATCTTAATTATAGCGAGTATCTACTTTTACCTAAAATTCAAGGACTTGGAGAAGTTTCAATTGTTTGTGCAGCTTTAATTGGGGCTTTAATGGGATTTTTATGGTATAACTGCTATCCAGCACAAATTTTTATGGGAGATAGCGGTAGCTTAAGCATAGGAGCTTTTATAGGATTTTTAGCAATTATTAGCAAGAATGAAATTTTACTTTTACTTGTAGGGTTTGTTTTTGTTCTTGAAACTATATCTGTTATCTTACAGGTTGGAAGTTTTAAAATATTTCATAAAAGAGTATTTAAAATGGCTCCTATTCATCATCATTTTGAAAAAGTTGGCTGGGTAGAAAATAAAATTATTGTGCGTTTTTGGATGATAGCTTTACTTACTAACTTAATCGCTCTTGCTTCAATAAAATTAAGATGAAAAAATCTTTATTTGGCTACGGAAAAACTACTAAAGCTATAGCCCAAAAACTAGGTGGTTTTGATATTTATGATGATAATTTTAAAAAACCTTTAAAAGATGAATTTAATAATAATTTATTGCCTATAAATTATTTTAATCCATCTTTAAGCTCTCTTGAAATTGCAAGCCCTGGTTTTCCCAAAGATCATATCCTTGTTAAACAAGCTAGAAATTTAATCAGTGAATATGATTTTTTTTACGATATTATGCCAAGAAGTATCTGGATAAGTGGAACAAATGGAAAAACAACAACAACGCAAATAACCCAACATCTCTTAAAGTCTGTAGGTGCTGTTATGGGTGCAAATATAGGAATACCCCTAGCCGATTTAAACCCTTATGCAAAATTATGGATACTTGAAACTTCATCTTTTACTCTTCATTATACAAAAATAGCAAAACCTGAAATCTATGCTCTTTTACCTATAAGCATAGATCATATCTCTTGGCACGGAAGTTTTAAAACCTATGAGGAAGCAAAGCTTAGCGTTTTAAGTAGAATGCAAAAAAGTGATAAAGTTGTACTTCCTCAAATTTATGCTGATATTCCTACAAAAGCAGATAAAATCACTTACAAGAACGAAGAAGATTTAGCAGAAAAAATGGATATTGACTTAAAAAAAATTAATTTTAAAAAGCCTTTTTTAATCGACGCTCTTATAGCTTGTAGTATAGAAAAAATAATCCTTAAAGACATTAACTATAGACTTTTATCTACTTTTAAAATGGAAGAAAATAAATTAGAAGAATTAAAAGATCATCTAGGAAGAATTTGGATAAATGATACAAAAGCAACTAATGAAAGCGCTACTTTAGAAGCTCTTAAACGTTATAAGGATAAAAAAATTTATCTTATTATAGGTGGTGATGACAAAGGAATGGAATTTAAGAACTTGTTTAATTTTATGAAAAAACTAGATATATCACTATATATCATAGGAGCAAATATACAAAAACTTAATTCTTACGCTCAAGATTATAATATAAAAGCTTATCAATGTCATTTTCTAAAAGAAGCTATAAAAGAAATTTCTAAAAAACTAAAAAAAGATGAAATTGCTTTATTAAGCCCTGCTTGTGCAAGTTTAGATCAATTTAGCTCTTATAAAGAACGTGGAGAAATATTTAAAAAAGAAATCAAACAATTAAATAATTAAAAAGTTTAAAAAATTAATAATTTAAACTTTTTAATTTATTTTTTTAAATTAAATTTTTATCTTTTAAGATTACATAAAGTCTTATAGTTGAAATAAAAAAAGTTAAAATAGCTGGGCCTAAAATAATACCCCAAAATCCAAAACTAGAAATTCCAGCTATCATTGCTAAAAAGATTAAAAATTCATTGATATTAGTAGGAGTTTTAACAAGCTTTTTATTGATCCATTTTATAATTAAAGGTTTAATTAAAGTATCCGCCAAAAAAGATATTACTAAAACAGAATATCCAAAAATCCAAAAGGCAGCTTTTTGATTGTTCATAGCAAATTCATAAAGACTAATAGGTACATAGATTAAAGCACCTCCAATAGCTGGGATCAAAGAACTTATCGAAAAAATAGCACCCATTAAAAATCCATTATAACCAAAAATAGTAGTAATAATGGCAAACAATGCTCCTTGAAAAATAGCAACAATAACCATAGAATAAAGTACTACCGCCATAACATTACTTACTTCACTTAAAACATCTTCTAGTTCTTTTTTTTCAATAGGTACAATAGATTTTATATAAATTACGAGCTCTGTTCCATAAAGATTTGCAAAAAAATAAAATACACAAATTAACACCATATCAATTAAAAACTTAGCACCACTTTTGGTAAAAATTGAAGCATAAGCTAAAAATTGCTTTGAAAAAGTATTAAGATCAATATTACTTAAAAACTCTTTTATTTTTGGCTCTAAAAAACTAAAAGATTCAGGAAGAGAAAACTCATAATTCTTGATATAATCTAAGGTATAAGTAATAGTATTTATATCAAAATTTTTCAAAACTCTAACAAATTCTATCATAGCATAAACAAAAGGAGCAAAGAAAAGGATAACAATACAAGCAGTAGTCATACAAGTAGCTAAAAATTTATGACCCTTAGCTAAATTTAAAAATTTTAAATGCAAATTAGAAGTAGCTACAGCCATTAAAATAGCAATTATTATAACAAGTAAAAAATTTTTAAAAAGATAAAGCAAAAGCACTAAAACAACCAAGATAAAACATATTAAAAATATTTTGCCATTTTTCATATAATTTTAATCCTCAAATAAATTTTTTTGATAATTTAGTTTTAGAATTTTAAAACTCTTTGCACTTGCAATTCTTCCTTTGGCTGTTCTTTCTATATAACCATTAGCAAGTAAATAAGGTTCAATCACATCTTCAATAGTATTTTCATCTTCACTTAATGCAGCAGCAATACTAGCAAGTCCTATAGGTTTTTGCTTTGCAGAAGTTAAAAGTTCTAAATATCTTAAATCCATAGCATCAAAACCAAGCTCATTAACACCTAAAGAATTTAAAGCCTCTTTAGCCCTTTCTTCACTAATATTTTCTTCATCATTTACATCAGCAAAATCTCTGACCCTTTTTAAAAGCCTTAAAGCAATTCTTGGCGTAGAACGTGATCTTTTAGCAATCTCGAGTGCAGCTTTTTTATCGCAATTTTTGCCAAGTTTATTTGCGGCTTTTTGCAAAATAAGAGCTAATTCTTCATTTTTATAAAATTCTAAACGAAATTGCATTCCAAAACGATCTCTTAAAGGATTGCTAAGCATTCCTGCTCTTGTTGTAGCACCGATTAAAGTAAATTTAGGCAAATCAATTTTTATTGTTTGTGCGGCAGGACCACTTCCTATAATAATATCAAGCCTATAATCTTCCATAGCTGGATAAAGCACTTCTTCTATGGCAGGGCTTAAACGATGAATTTCATCGATAAAAAGAATATCACCTTCACTAAGATTTGTCAAAATAGCAGCCAAATCTCCACTTTTTTCTATCATAGGTGCTGCTGTTGTTTTGATATTTGTATTCATTTCATAAGAAATGATATTAGCCAAAGTTGTTTTTCCAAGTCCTGCAGGTCCGCTAAAAAGAATATGATCTAAACATTCTTTACGCTTCTTAGCAGCACTAATAAAAATATGAAGATTTTTTTTAATCTTTTCTTGACCGATATATCCATCAAAATTTGAGGGTCTTAGAGAGGTTTCATAAGTTTCATCTAAAGAAAATTTTTCTATTTCTACTATTCTATCCATTTTAAACTGCTTTGAAAAATTAAATGAAGAATTTTAACAAAGTATAGTTTTAATTTTTATAAAAAGATTATTTATATTTTATAAGAAATTTATCAAAAATAAATTAAAACTTTTTGCCAAAAATTTAAAAATATCTATTAACTTTAAAATTTAGTTTTTAGCTAAAATTCGATAAAATTTAAAGTGAATTTTTAGAATAATGGTTTAAAAATGGGAATTTTAACAAAATTAGAATTAGATTATGAAATTGATGATATAGAGAAATTTTTGCAATTTTTTAGAACCATGTGCGATCGCTTTGAACCATTAATTATAAAATTAGGCACAGATAAACAAAAATATAAAGAAGCCATAAAAGAACTTGAAACTTTAGCACATAATACTGCTTGGGCAGCAAGGCGTTTAGAACTTCAAGAAGTTACAGATTTTTGTGTATTTTGCGAAGAAATGATGGTTCAAGCAAGTCGTTTTGAAGGACCTGCAAGTGAAGAATTTACAGATTGGATGCTTTTAATGAGTGATCAATTTGAAAAATATTGCAGATCTTATGAAAATGATGATTCTGTTTTAGCTATTTTTAATCCTTTAATTGTTAATGTTCCAAATATCATTTCTAAATAATGGGAGCGACTTGGCTTCGACAGGAGTAAGTTTGCAAAGATGGCATACCGCTTTGGGCAAAGCGTTAAAAGCCTAAATAAAATTAAACGCAAACAACGTAAAATTTGCTCCTGCTTACGCTAAAGCTGCGTAAGTTCAGTTGAGCCCGAATTTTAAACGATACTATCTAGTTTAAAATTTGGTCATTACAAGATAGTGTAGTCTTTGATTTGACACATCAAAGATGAAATAAAAGTCTTAGCCAAATCTTAAAGTTTTGGAAGATGAGCTTGATTTGGTGAATTCTTCATCTTTACTAAGTATGTAGAGGTCTTTGTGGAATTATTTTTGGACAGGGGTTCGATTCCCCTCGCTTCCACCAATCTTAAATAAAAATATTTATCTTCACTATTAATTACAACTTTTAATTTCATAAAAATTAAATTTTTATTTTTAATTTATAAAATCACATTTTATAACATCTATTAAGTTATAAAGAAATATAAAATTAAAGCTTATAGAAAACAAGCTTTAATGTAAAATATCTTTAATTAATTTTTGTAAATTTCTTTTTATTTCTTCTTCATCTTTTAAAATAAAACATTTTGCTTTTGGCCAAAAGAAACTTTTAGGATCTTCAAATTTCCCCCAACGCCAATCAAATCTAGGATGCAAAAGAACTATCGTTGGAATATCCATAGCCAAAGTTAAATGAGCAATCGCACTATCAATGCTGATCATACAATCAATATCAGATAGATTATTTAAAGTATCATTCCAATTTTTTATTTTTTTAGTTCTATCCTCTATATTTTTAGGTAAATTTTCGTTTGATTGCATTTGAAAAGAAACAATTTCATAATCTAAATCTTTTAAAACATCAAATAATAATTCAAATTTAAAATTTCTTAACAAATCAGAACCCTCTGCATTAGGAGTAAAATAAAAAATACCTAATTTTTTCTTTTTATTTTGTGGCTTTTTTTGTGCTAATATTGGTGTTTTTAATTGTTTAATTTCGCTTAATTTAATATCAATTAAAAAAGGCAAAGAGCAAATAGGGATAGCATAATCAAATTTTTTAGGTAAATTTTTTAAAACTTTTAAATTATTAAAAATATCATCATTTGAATTTAAAATTTTTATTTGATTTTTAAACATTTCATACATTGCACTTTGAGGAGCAAATAAAACTTTTGATGCAATTTTACAAAGCTTTTCTAAACATCTTGCATACATTATAGTATCCCCAAAACCTTGCTCGCAAAATACTAAAACTTCTTTATCTTTAAAAGCATTGACACCAAATTTATTAAAAGCTTTTACACTTTCATTATAATGATAAGTAGAAAAAGTTTCATTATGCGCATAAAATAATCTACTCTCATAATATTTCTTACCCTCTTCAAAATTATCATCCACTCCCATACGCATTAAAAGATATGCAAGATCAAATTGATAAGTTGCGTGAGTATTTAAACTTAAACACTTTTGATACGCATTATAAGCTCCTTGATAATTAGCACTAAATTCCAATACTTTAGCATAATTTTGCCAAAATTGTGCATGATGCTGATTTGCTTCTTCTAAGGATTGAAAAAGTTTTAAAGAATCACTCACCCTAAAAAGCTTAAAAAGCAAATATGCTTTTTGTGGCAAAATTTGATGAGTTAAAAAATCTTGTATCTTAGAGATAGTAAGATTTTCTTTGGTTTTGCTATGGAGTCTATCTTGAAGATTATTTAAATTAGGACTATAGCGTCCCATAAGGGTTCCATTTTGTAATTTATCTATTAAATTTTGCATAAAATTATATAATTCTTCATGTGCGTTTAATGCTTTGATAAAGTCATTCTTAAAATAAATTTCTGCATAATCTTTCCATAGATCCAGATTATACAAATCTTTTGAAAGAAGTTCTTTAAAAATTCTTTCAGATTCATCAAATTTATTTATAAATTTATAAAGAAAAGCTAATTGTAGATTAATTTCATTTTGCAAATCATCTTTACGATCTAAAAGTTTTTGCAATAGATTTAACGCCTCATCAAATCTTAAATTTTCAATATAGCTTTTAGAAAGCATAAGACCATTAAAACTTGTAGGATTGATAGAAAAAAGCTCTTGAGCATAGTATAAAGCTTTTTTAAAAAGCGAAAGTTTATAAGATGAGAGCATAGCAAATTCTAAAGCAAATTTTGAATTTTCTTTTAAAAATTTCTCACTTAATTCTAAACATTTTTCATAATTAGCATTAAAATAATAATAATAAATTTTATCAAACATAGTTTTCCTATAAAATATTTTATTTTAACTTTATATTATGATATAAATTTGATAAAAAGATAATTATACGTCTTGAAAAAGATAAAATCAATACAACCCCAAACAACTTAAAGTCATTTAGGGTTAAGGAGATTAAACTAGTTATTTATATTTATTCTAATTTAGAATTATTTATATTCTTTTACCACACATAATTAAATTGAGCATATCCTGTATGGGTATTACCATCTTTATCAAACATTCCATTGTAGTTTAAGCTAAAGTAGAATGCTTCATTAAGAGGAATGATAAAAGAGCTTGTGATATATTGTTGAACTCTTGGTAGATCAAATGTATCACTTACTTTAACACTACCAAATCTAGCTTTAGCTTTTACACTAGGATTGATATTAAATTTAGCTCCAAGAGTTAAAGAGGTTTTTAAATTTGGTAACCAATCTCTAAACCATGTAAAGCTTGTTTTAGTAGAGAAGAGATTTAAATAGTTTGCATAGGTTCTCTCTCCTCCATTAACTGTAGCTTGACCTATAGTATCTTTCATAGAAAAAGCTTCTGTATAACCTCCTTCATAGGCTAAACCAACTTCAGGTGAGAATATATCTTTATCTTTAATAAAATTCATACCTAAATTAGCATTAAGTCCATAAGCATAAGAATTAGGTTCAGCTTTAGCTTCATTATTTCCTATTTTTTTAGTTAAATCATTTTTAATTAAAGCTGTTTTACCTTGAGCTTTAATATAAACTTCTTGTCCTTTTTCTGTAGTAAATAAGGTATTAAAGTATTTTAAACCTGCATAATAAGTTCTATTATTGATATTAAAATAAGTTGAACTCATTTTTGTATCTTCATAACCTGCATATACACCATATATTCCACTATCTTTTAAAGTAGAATAACCTATAATAGTTCCTTTAGTATGTCCTTTACTTTCTTCATTTAAAGATAATTCAACATTCTGTGAAGAAGCATAAGGAAGTATAAATAAGGAGTGTTCTTTATTCATTCCATAAGAAGCATTTTTAAAATCACTCTTTATATAATCACTTGCATCAGAGTATAAATTACCTTTTTCTTGCATAGCCATTCTTTGAGCTCTACTTGAAGAGCTTAGATAAAAGCTTTGCATAGAATTACCCATAACATTATCAATAAAGGTTGATCTTCTTGTTGTAGTAGATACTAAAGATCTAAAGGTTGCTCCTGATATAGAGGCATTAAGGTTAAAGCTTTGATAAATCTTTCCTGTTGTAGGATCATAGATTAAGTTTATATCTCCACTACCATTAGTTGTTATGTTGCTTACATTACCTTTATCAATTCCACTGATAACATCACTTATATCATCAAGATTATCTAGATCAAGATTAGCTTCATCTATGGTTATATTATCTGCACTTACATTACCTGAACCATTTCCACCTACAACTATAGTATCTAAGTTACCTGATTCATCTGAAGTTACAAGCCAATCTTCTATGACTATGCTACCAGTAGATTCATTGGTTAAGTTATATCCTTGATCATTTTTATCTATAGTTCCTTGATTATTTACGAAGATAGTTCCGCTACCTTTATTAGTAACACCACTTGTAATGGTTGCACTAGAATCATTTTTTAAGGTTAAATCATTATTTGAACTATTTACAATATTACCATAGATAATTCCATTATCAGTATTTAAAATACCATATCCATTTGTAGAAGTAATAGTTCCACCATTTTCAATGGTGATGCCGTGTGTTTGAACATCTACATCTTTTTGTCCTATGGTTCCTGTATTAATAATACCGCCATTATTACCTTGAATGGTTCCAGATACAGTGATACTTGTATTTACTTGTTTGCCTGCTCCTATATAAATACCAGCATTACCACCTTCTAATCTACCTTTTACGTCTATACCTTCGCCTTCAATGCCATCTTTACTTCCATCAATGTGGATTGCATCATTGCCTGCTTTAATGACGCCATTACTTTCTATAGTGATTTTACCGATATTTGTTGTACCAGTTGCATCATTATAACTATGAAACATTATACCATTTAAACTAGCTTCTATAGTTCCTTTATTGGTAAGAGTTTCTACCTTATTGCCATTTGATATGATAATACCATGTCCCTTGCTTGTTATAACGCCTTCATTATCAAGTTGAGTGATAGTAGAAAAAGCATCACCTTTATTAATAACTCCTACCATAATACCTGCTGATTTAGTGCTATCTTGTATTCCAGTTATAGTTCCTTTGTTGGTAAAATTTTCAATCGTTGAACCATTAAGTAAAACACCGATAAAACCTGATATATTACCACTATTTTGATTTTCAAAGCTTTTTATATGAGTATAAGTCATTCTTAATCCAGAATCTATACGCGTATCACTACCATTTACTTTTGTTCCATCAGTTTTTATAATTCCATTATTGCTAAAATTATCTATGGTAGCACTTCTAATATTTACACCATGGGTATTTGTAGAACTTATAGTTCCAGTATTGCTAAAAGTTTTTATACCGACATTAGTAGTTTTATCATCTCCGATAATATTAACACTTCCACTTTTATACCCTTGACTATTTTGATTTATAATTCCAGTTGAATTTATGATTCCAGTATTTTCAAATTTATCTATAGTAACATTAGCGTTAATATTAACACCTTTATCATTATTTGAATTTATAGTCCCACTATTAGTAAAAGTAGTAATCTCAGTATTACCAAGATAAATAGCCTCACCATTGTTTGAACTTATAGTTCCACTATTGTTAAAATTAGTAATACTAGATTTAGAATCATCTTTTCCCCAAACTACTACTCCAAATTTAGAAGAACCATTTCCTATGATACCTTGATTGTCAAAGGTTTCTATGGTAGCACCACCACTTCTATTTACACCTACTTGAACACCAGAAGTATTGCTTCCACCTATAAGAGTTCCTTCATTTTTAAAAGTGGTAGTTGAAGAATCTTTTTGGAAATCAACAGCTATACTACTAGAACTAGTAACTATAACTGAACCACTATTTGATATAGTAAGAGTATTATTACTTCCAGTTATAGTTTGCGTAGAGTTTTGTGAGTCATTTATCGTAGTATTAGTATTTTGATAAGTAGTTGTTGATTTAGTTTTGCTATCATCATAAGCTTCTACATTAGCTGTAGCATAAGAATAAGAACTTAAAAAAGAGATTGTAACTAAAGAAAGAACTAGTTTTTTAGATGAATGAGAATGGTTTTTTTCAATCCCCCCCCCCCGAAATCTCTTTTAAACTATGTTTTTGATCCATTGTTTAAAACTCCTTTGATTGTTTATTTTAAAAAAGAAAATAAAAAAGTAATAAAATATAAATAATAAACTTTTTTGGAATAATAAAATATTTTTAATTAAAAGTTTATTAATAATAATTTTTAATTGATTATTTTTAGTGATAACTTTTTATATTGTTGTATGAGTGTTTTAAGCATCATTTGATAATTTTTTTATAACTTTAGAAATTACAAAAATAAAATTAAATAATTTTTGAAATAAAAAATTAAGGGATTTAAAAAGTAGATAAAATTTAAATTTTCAAATTTATATTTACTAAAAAATATAAAATTTAAAGATTAAATTAATTTTCAGTATTAAAAAGTTGCTTTAAGTATTCTTGTTTTAAAGAGTTATTTACTTCTGCTTTTATTTCTTTTTGTTCCTTTATGGCTAAATCTTCATCAGAAAAATATAAATAATCAATTCCAAAAATTACAGCAAAAAATATAAGCAAAGGGATTAAAAAAATCATTTTAAGATAATCTCCTAAAAATACTTCCATAATACTCTATATTTTCCGCTTTTTCATTTTTTTCTATAGTTTCTATGGCACCACTATTGATAGCTTTTTGTATATCGTCATCTAAATCTTGATAAGAAAAAACCATACTGATGCTAATTATATTAGAAAGTTTTTCAAGCTTTTTATAAGAATTTAACTCATCTTCTAAATTTTCACTTTCTATAACTACTATAATTTTACCATTTTCACTCATTTCAACTGAACAATTTGGAACTTGATTGATATCTTGTATCAATTTTTCTTGATTTTCTTCTTTTGTTAAAATTAAAACACTAGAAAGATTCATTTTAAACTCCTAAATAAAAGTATATTTGAAAATCCAGAAAGAATAAAATTTTTATTATCTATAAAAATTATATTTTCAACGCTTAAATTTTCATTATCAAAAAAAGTTAGCTGTTTTAAAGTATCTGTGCCAAAGACCTTTGTTTTATTGTCATTATTATCACTAAAAACAGCAATTTTACCATCAGGACTTAAAGAACAAGCATAAATTAAAAAATTTTGTTGTAAAAAATTTTCTTTATTGTTTTTTATAATGCCTATACGTCTATCAGTAGAACAACTTAAGATAATATTTTTTTTAAAATCTATTTGATAGATATTGTCTTTGTGAATTTGTTTATATTTGTACAATACTTTCCATTCTTTTAAATCAAAAAGTTCTATTTCTCCACTTTCAAAACCTAATGCCAAAATACTCTTATCTTCATTAAGTTGCAAATTTCCTAAAGCTGATTGTGAAAATTTAAATTTTTTTAATAAAGTTAAATTTTTTATATCAAAAAGATAAATTTCAGAACTTATTGAAGCTATGAGAATGGTATATTTGTTAATAAAAAAAACTTTTCTTATATCATTTAATTGAATTTTTTGTTTTGTGAGTTGTTTGTCTTTATAAACAAATAAATCTTTTTTTCCATAACTTCCTTCACTTAAAATCAATAAACTGTCTTCTAAAGAATCTATATCATAAATTTGAGAAAAACTTTCATCATAATAAGTTTTGATCTTAGGTAGAATAAAAAGCTTTTTTAATTTATCGTTTTTTAAACCAAAAGAGAAAACTTCGCCTTTGTCGGTTCCAATATATAAAAAATCTCCATTTTTTTTTAGAGAACTTATATTTGAACTTAGTTTTATCTCATAAGAAAAAGAATAAAGTATAAAAAAAGTAAGGATAAAAAATATCCTTACCATATTTTATTTAACTCCTTCATTGATTACATCAATTAGGTTTGATTTTTTAAGTAAATCTTTATTTGTAAAGTCTGCTTTAAAAGTATTTCCCACTATAGGTTTAGCATCACTTTGTGGCACGTGGCATTGAGTACAATTAAATCTTGTATCGCTGATAACATCGCCTGTATTTTTATCGTGTCTAAAATCATAATAGTGAGTTGGAGGGATCGGAGTAGCACCAACATCTGCTGCTATAGCTTTATCATGACAACTTAAACACGAATTGTTATCTTTTGTAATAGGCAATAAATCTTCTACAGAATGCGGGATCAATGGAGGTGCATTCTCATAAGATCTATCATAAACGCTAGCTTCTCCTGGTTGAGCTGCACTATAGTTAATATCTGCTAAAACAACTTTATTTTCATTTTCTAAACTTGCTTTTCTAAGCCCAATTTGCTCTGAACTTATACCGCTATTGATTCCGCAGGCAACCAAAAATAAAGCTGCAGCAGTTGAAACTAAAAATATTTTCTTTTTCATTATTTTTTCCTTAAATCGAATATATTAAAATTTAAAGCATTATCATCGCAAACTTCTATACATCTTGCACATCGTATACACTCTCCTGAAGTTACACTAGAACTTTCTTTTGTTATCATCCATAAAACTTGTTTTTCTGGACATATATTGATACAACGATAACATTTAGTGCAATTATCTACATTATGCTTTATTTTTAAAATCGCAAAACGAGAAATTACAGCATAAAAAGCTCCCAAAGGACAAATATGAGAGCAAATAGCTCTAGGACTTAAGAAAGTGTCTATGCAAAAAATGATAAAAGCAACAAAAATCCAAGAAGTTCCACCAAAAATAATTCCTCTATGTATAATGCCTATATAAGAAAAATTTTCAAATACAGGTAAAGAGAATATAAAAGATAAAATCAATACTAAAACTAAAATAAAATAACGCAAATTTTTATTTAAAATTAAAAATTTACTTGTTTTAAAATTTAATTTTTGACGCATAAAAGCGGAAAAATCTGTAATTAAATTTATAGGGCAAACCCAAGAACAAAACGCTCTACCTAAAAATACTCCATAAAGTATAAAAACCACCAAGGCACCTAAAAGCATAGTTATATCTATACTTAAACTCGCTAAGAAAATTTGTAAAATAGCAAAAGGATCGCTTAAAGGAATAGTTGAAAAAAGAACAGAAGAACTTAAATTTCCATTTAATATAAAATGAGTACTAGTAAAACTAAAAAGAACTAAAATTGCAATCTGAGTAAAACGTCTTAATATTAGATATTTCATAACATTTCCTCATTATTAAGATAATCTTGTGCTTTGTTTTGATCTAATTTTTTTTCCTCATTGCTTTCATTTAAACGTTTTTCATCTTCTTTATCCCAACCTTTAACATAATGAGATCCTGCTTTACCTAAAACAAATTTTCTTGGCAAAACTCTAATGGCTGGTTCTTGTGTAATGCAAGCAAGCTCACAAAGTCCGCAACCTACACAAACTTCATGATCTACGATAGGTAATAAAAAAGCATGTTTTGCTGTGCGTTCATTTCTCTTAAATTCAAGCTTTAAAGCCTTATCAATCAAAGGACAAGCTCTATAACACGCATCACATTGAATCCCCCAATGTGCTACACATGAAGCACTATCGATAATAGCTATACCCATTTTAAGTTCATAAACCCCATCTTTTTTTTCAAGATACTTTTTATCTAAAGCATCTGTAGGGCATTCTCTAATGCAAGGTATATCTTCGCATAAATAGCAAGGAATTTTTCTTGCTTCAAAAAAAGGTGTTCCATTTTGGGGTGCATCAAGTAAAGAAGCAAGTTTTAAGGTATCATAAGGACAAGCATTAACACAAAGTCCGCAACGAATACACTTTGATAAAAATACTTCTTCATCATCTGCACCTGGAGGCCTAAGATAATATCTATCTTTGGCATTTAAAGCTAAAGTAGCTAAAAAACCACCTCCGGCACAAAGGCACAAATTTTTAAAGCTTTTTATGAAAAATTCTCTTCTTTGCATTAAATTTAAGCCTTAGTAATTTTAACCGCACATTTTTTATAATCGGTTTGTTTTGATAATGGACAAGTAGCGTCTAGAGTTACTTTGTTGATATAAACATTCTCATCAAACCAAGGCACATAAACAAGTCCAACAGGTGGTTTATTTCTACCTCTCATATCTATACGTGCTTTTACTTTACCACGACGTGATTCTATCCAAACTAAATCACCTTGATTTAAAGATAAATTTTTTGCATCTATTTCATTGATATAGCAAAGTGCTTCAGGAACAGCTCTATAAAGCTCAGGAACACGCATAGTCATAGTTCCGCTATGCCAATGCTCAAGTACCCTACCCGTTGCAAGCCAGAATGGATACTCTTTGCTTGGTCTTTCAGGAGCTTTCATAAATGGTCTAAAGAAAATTTTTGCTTTATTTTTAATGCTATATTTTTTATCATCTTTTGGAGCGATTAAATCACCCTTAGCAAGCATTTTGTCAAATTCTCCATAGAAAGCAAAATCAGAATTTGGAGCAGCTTTTTTTGCATAATAATCAAATTTAGTATTAAAACGCCATTGTGTTTCTTTTCCATTAACAACTGGCCATCTTAATCCTCTTACTTTATGATAAGTGTCAAATTCTGCCAAATCGTGACCATGACCTAAACCAAATTTGCGGTATTCTTCCCAAAGATATTTTTGAACGAAAAATCCATAACCTTTAAATTCTTTACCATCGCTTCCTATGATATTTCTTTCATCACCTTTTGCATCAGTATTGTCAAATCCTTTGGCTACTTCATCTTCTGTGCTAAAACCTTTAGCTTCAGCATTTGCAAAAAGAACATCATATAAAGTATCTTCTTCGTTATATCCCATATTTTTAGCATCTTCTAAAACACTTGGCAAGGTTAATTTATCATCTACTTTTTGCTCTTTCCATACTTCTTTGAGTTTAAATCTTTTTGCAAATTCCATAATTTGCCAAGTATCACTCATAGCTTCACCTACAGGTAAAACTTGTTGGCGCCAATGCTGTGTTCTTCTTTCGGCATTACCGTAAGCACCCCATTTTTCATATATCATAGCACTTGGTAAAATTAGATCAGCTACTTTTGCTGAAATTCCAGGATAACAATCACTTACTACAATAAAATTATCCATATTTCTTGCTGCATCGATCCAGTGATTTGCATTGGCAGTATTTTGCCAAGGATTATTTACTTGAACCCAAATGAATTTTATTTTTCCATCTTCTAAATTTCTCATTATATCAACAAAAGGAGAACCTGGTTTTGGATTGATAGTTTTTGCAGGAACTTTCCAAATTTTTTCTGAAATTTCTCTATGTTTTGGATTTGCAACAACCATATCTGCTGGCAAACGATGTGCAAAAGTTCCAACTTCTCTAGCTGTTCCACAAGCACTTGGTTGTCCTGTTAAAGAAAATGCTCCGCTTCCAGGTTTTGATTGTTTGCCTAGTAATAAATGCACCATATAAGCTTGCTCATTTACCCAAGATCCACGCGTATGCTGATTAAAGCCCATAGTCCAAAAACTTACTACTTTGCGATTTTTTTCAATATATAAATTTGCTAGTTGTTGAAGTTTTTTCTTGAAATCTTCTAAAGATTCATTATCATCACCTTTTGAAACTTCTGCAACATAATCAAGTGTATAAGGGCTTAAAGCTTTTTTAAATTCTTCAAAGCTAATTTCCCAATTGTCACTAGCTTGAGCTCTATGTTTCATATAGAATTTATCGCCTTTTTTAACACCAAGATAAGCAAGTGAAGTTGCTTCTTCATCATCTAAAGTGATCACATTTTCTTTTTCAACTATATCTTTTTCTGATTCTTTAAATTTTGGATGATTTGGATCATTTCTCATACCATAACCAATATCAGTATATCCTGTAGCAAAAACACAATGTTTATCAATAAATTTCTTATCTATTGCTTCTGGATGATTATATACAATTTCTCTAGCAATAAAATTCCAAATTGCTAAATCTGTATTTGGTTTAAAAATAATTTCAATATCTGCTATATTTGAAGTTCTATTAGAATAAGTGCTTAAATTTACTATTTTTACTTTATCAAGATTACTTAATTTTCTATCACTTACTCTTGACCAAAGAATAGGATGCATTTCAGCCATATTTGCACCCCAAGTTATAATAGTATCTGTTAATTCTATATCATCATAACAACCTGCAGGTTCATCTATACCGAAAGTTTGCATAAATCCAATTACCGCAGACGCCATACAATGTCTTGCATTTGGATCGATATTGTTTGTTCTAAAACCAGCTTTTGCAAGTTTTAATGCAGCATATCCTTCTTGAATAGTATATTGACCACTTCCAAATATACCTATACCACTAACACCTAATTCGTTGTAAGTTTTTTTAAATTGCTTTTCCATTTCATCAAAGGCTCTTTGCCAAGAAACTTGTTTAAATTTACCTTTTTTATCAAATTCGCCTTTTTCATTAACACGTAATAAAGGAGTAACTAATCTATCCTCTCCATACATAATTTTTGCATTAAAATAACCCTTGATACAATTAAGCCCTCTATTAACTGGAGCTGCTGGATCTCCTTTTGTAGCCACTATTTTGCCATCTTTTCTAGCAATCATAATTCCACAGCCTGTTCCACAAAATCTACAAACTGCTTTATCCCATTTCCAATTTTCTTCATTAGAAGCAAAACTAGGAACACTAAGCCCTGCAACACTTGCAGCACTTGCAATAGCGGTGTTCTTAATGAAATCCCTTCTATTCATTATTTCCTCCAAAAAATTTAAAGATAAAAGTTTTATTATAGTTTATGCTTAATAAAAAAAATATTAATTTAGTAACTAAAAGAAATAATTTCAAAATATCTATTTAGGATATTTTGAGTCCTAAATAATTGATTTAAATAATAATATTTAATAAGCAAGAAAATTTCCAAATAATACAAATAACTATTTGGAAATTTTTAAAATATTAACGTTTGAGTTGATTAACAATGCTTAACATATCATCGCTTGTTGTAATAGCCTTTGAACCTGCCTCATAAGCTCTTTGACCTGTGATAAGATCTGTCATTTCTTCAACAAGTTGAACATTGCTAAGTTCAACAAAACCATGTTTAATTTGTCCTAAGCCATCTTGACCAGCAATTCCAGCAACTGGAGCTCCACTTGCACCCGTTTCTAAGTAAAGATTATCACCTATTGAATGAAGTCCTGCAGGATTGATAAATTGCACAAGCTCTACTTGTCCAATTTGGGTTTCTTGTTGCTCTCCTGGAAGCATAACAGAAACTGTTCCATCTGTAGCAACATTGATCGCAATAGCTCCTTCTGGAATAGTCATTTCAGGTAAAAGTCTATATCCATCTGAATTTACTATATTTCCTTCATTGTCTTTAGTAAATTGTCCATTTCTAGTATAACCTATAGTTCCATCAGGAAGTTGCACTTGAAAAAATCCATTTCCCGCAATAGCCATATCTAAGCCATCTGTACTAGTGGCTTTAAAACTTCCTTCTGTAAAAATTTTAGTAATTGCAGTTGGACGCACACCAACGCCCACTTCTATACCAGAAGGAGAAAGAGTAGTAGCAGAAGTTGAAGTTCCTGCATACTTCATAGTTTGATACATAAGATCAGCAAATTCAGCTCTTGATTTTTTAAATCCAACTGTATTAACATTTGCAATATTATTTGAAGTAACATCAATTTGTGTTTGCTGTGCTATCATACCTGTAGCAGCAGTGTGAAGTGATCTCATCATAGTTTTATCCTTTTATTTATTTAACGCTTGCAAGTTTATTGATAGCATCTTGGTTTAAATCATCCATATGCGCTGTCATAACTTTTTGATACATTTCAACCATTCTATTGGCCTCTATAAGACTTACCATTTCGGTTACAGGATTTACATTTGATCCTTGAGAAAAACCTTGTCTTATCGCATTTGAATTATCTAAATCTCTAATTCTTGTTAAATCATCGATTTTATATACATTATCGCCATCTTTTTGTAAAGCTCTTATATCATCTACTTGAGCAATAAACAATCTTGAGTTTTGATTCCCATCAACAGAAATATTTCCATTTTTATCAACATTGATATAATTTGCATTTTCATTTACTTTAATCCACGCATTTTGGGGATTGTTAAAATAATTAGAATTTAAAACTTTATAACCTTGTTTATTTACCAAATAACCCTCATCATCAAGCTGAAAATTTCCATCTTTTGTGAGTCTTACTTCGCCATTATTTGTTTGCACTAAATAAAAAGCATCTTCTCTAGTTATTGCAAGATCTAAAGGATTATTAGTAGTTTTTAAAGAACCCATTGTAAAATCTGTATATTCTTGATCAATTTGAGGAACTCTATCGATCGTAGTATTAGCAAATCTTGAAGCATCTCTTGTATGATTTTGTATAGGCAACTCATCTTGAGTTTCTTTAAAAATCCTTTTAAAATCTGCAATAACAACATCATCTCTTTTATAACCACTTGTATTAATATTAGCAAGATTGTTTGTAATCACATCTAATCTATTAAACTGTGTTACCATACCACCGGTTGCTTGATAATATCCATTTTGCATATTTTCACCTATATTTTTAATTTTCAAAAAATGTTTAAGCAAAGAGTGTTCCAAAAAATTTTTCAAAATTTAAATGATATTAATACAATATAAATTTTTAAGAAATTTTTAGCTAAAATATTAAATTCAATGTAAAAACTGAAATAAGGAAATTAATGAGCGCAAAAACCCAAGAAGCAGAATTAGAAGAGCTATTTAAAGAAAATGAAAAAGATTATATTACTTATGAAAAATTAGTTAAATATCTTTCAAAACAACCTAACGCATCTATAGCCAAAAAAATACAAACTTTGATCAAAAAATATAAAGTTCAACTTTTTTCAGCGGCTGAAATTGCTCAGATTAAAAATATAGAAGATGCTAAAAGATTGCAAGAAGAAAAACAAAAGCTTCAAGATACAAGCTTGGAAAGCGAATTTGATTTAGCAAATGAAAATGATTTATTGGAATGGAGTAGATCAGATTCTCCTGTGCGTATGTACTTAAGGGAAATGGGGCAAATTGCTCTGCTTAGTAAAGATGAAGAAGTAGAAATCTCTAAAAAAATAGAACTAGGCGAAGATATTATAATTGATGCTTTTTGTTCTGTTCCTTATTTGATTGATTTTATCTTAGATTATAAAGAACCTCTTATCAATAGAGAAAGAAGAGTAAAAGAACTTTTTAAAAGTTTTGATGATGATGATAAAAATGATGATAAAAATGATGAGCTTGAAGAAGATGAAGAATTAGAAAATGAAAATGATGACAAAAATAAAAAAAATAAGAAAAAAGAAGATGAAAGAACTTTAAAAGTTATAGAAAAATTCAAAGCCCTAGAAAAAGCAAAAAAAGATTGGCTTAAAGTGAGTAAAACAGACAAGGAAAGCAATAATGATGAATTACTTGATAAATTAAGCATTGCTTTTAAAAAGAATATTCTCAAAGAAAAACTTATGGATTTAGGCCCTACTTCAAAACTTATTTCAGAGATTGTAAAGTCAATGGAAACAGCTCTTAAGAGTGATGAAGAATTTGATAAAGAGCTTAAACGCTTAGAATATCGCTTACCAATGTTTTCAGAAGAACTTAAGACACGTCATGCAAATATTTTAAAAGATATTACAAAATTAAGCAAAGAAGAAATTGCTGAAAAATCACTAGAAACTACCATGGTTAGCACATATATGGAAATAAAAAAACTCTTTCAAACTAAAGAGGCTAGTAAAAAAGGATTTGATCTTGAAAAAAATCATCTTAAAGAAATTTTAGAACAAATTAAACGTGGAAAGAAAATTTCAGACGAGGCTAAAGCAAGAATGGCTAAATCAAATTTACGTTTAGTGGTAAGTATCGCAAAACGCTATACAAATCGAGGATTGCCTTTCTTGGATCTTATACAAGAAGGTAATATAGGTCTTATGAAAGCTGTAGATAAATTTGAATATAAAAGAGGTTATAAATTCTCAACCTATGCTACTTGGTGGATAAGACAAGCTATATCAAGAGCAATTGCCGATCAAGCAAGAACAATTAGAATTCCTATACATATGATAGAAACTATTAATCAAATCAATAAAATCATACGCGAACACTTACAAAAAAATGGCAAAGAACCTGATGTAAGCATCATAGCTAAAGAAGTGGGTTTAAGTGTAGATAAAGTTAAACAAGTAATTAAAATCACAAAAGAACCTATATCATTAGAAGCTCCTATAGGCAATGAAGATGATGGAAAATTTGGAGATTTTGTAGAAGATAGAAATTCACTCTCTCCTATGGATCATATTTTAAAAGATGATTTAAAAGAACAAATTGATGAAGTTTTAGATCAGCTCAATGATAGAGAAAAAGCTGTCATTCGTATGCGTTTTGGCTTAATGGATGATGAGAGCGATAGAACTTTAGAAGAAATTGGTAAAGAACTTAATGTAACTAGGGAAAGAGTGCGTCAAATAGAAAGTTCAGCTATTAAAAAATTAAAACACCCTAAAGTTGGAAGAAAACTTAAAAATTATATAGAAGGATGGAAATAATTTTTTCATCTTTTATTTTTTATCAAACCTTTAAAAGTAATAGGTTTTATTATAGGATAAAAATTTTTACTATTAATTTTTTAACTCCCTCCATCTAATTCTTCACACATTTTTTCAAATTCTTTATAGTATTTCCATTTTTCTATGTATTCTGGATGATTTTCTTTAACATAAGCTAAATTATCATCTATTAAATTTTTTAATCTATTCCTTAAGTCTTTTTGCTCTTTTAAATACTCTAAAATTTGTTCTTCATTGAGAGAATTTTCTATTCTTTGATTTTCATTTAACTCTAAGGCTTGAATATATTGTTTTATTTTATCTCTACAAGTATCTTTTATTTTACTATTTTGTTTTAAAAAATTAAAATCAAAATTATTAACTAAAATTACAATATTATTATAAGTTAAATTCCAATTAATTATATCAAAAGTGATATCTCTTAATTGACTGTATTTAGAATTTGAAATTATTAATTGCTTTGTTGCAACTAAAAAAGTAGTTTTGTGATCTTTATAATCAAAATATAATTCCACTGGTAAAACTATTAAATTTCCGTTATCTCGATCAACTCTATTTTTAAACACAGATTCATCTTTGGGCACTACAAAATTATAATATTTTGATAAATTTAAAAAAGTATTATATGCATTATCAAAACCAATCTGGGAAAATTCTATACATCTAATATTTTTTGTTACTTTTTTAAAAAAATTAATTCTTTTGCTTACTGTAAAATAAAATTCATTATTATTTAAAACTTTATCAAGATCTTTAACATTTGGTTTATTTTCCGAATATGCATAATATAATTTTGGAAAAACATAATTTTTATTTTCATTAAGATTGACATTTTTCATCTCAAAAGAAATGCTATTATAAACTTTGAAATTATGGATATGATTTAAGGCTGTCTTACAAATACTTATAGGATCTCTAACTATAAAAACTATATCTGTATGTTTAAAATATAAATGTAAAAGCTTCTTATTCATATGAAATTGCCCATTATAAAAATTTTGCATTATAGGAGGAACTACAGCTATAGAATACTCCGAATCTCTAATATAATGATACATATCTTTATACATAACTTTTCCAGTTAAAGCTGGATGAGCAAGAGCTTTAATATTACAATACTCAAAAAATTTATACATTGCATTAGAACCACTACAAGAATTAAAAAACCACATAAACTCATAATTATCAGGCAAAGGTAAGTTTAAATCCCAAGCAAGATTAGCATCAATAGTATGATAATTTAATTCTTCATTTATATCTTTTAATTTATTTGAATCAAGT
>NZ_JAENKV010000039.1 GCF_016599045.1 Campylobacter sp. TTU_617 | reverse complement strand
TTTCATTAACATTAGTGATAGAAAAAGCTCCTGAAGAATTTACAACTACTTTAACATTTTCATTTACATCAGCTGCGGCAAATGAACCACTTCCATCATAATCAACCCCATATCTTGCATCTCTTTGTAAAAGCTCTCTTAAATCTTCAGTAGTATGGAAGGTTCTTACATCTGTATTTAATAAAGAGCCATTCATTACCGCATTGTAATAATTTTGCGAACCAATAACATTTGTATCTGTGCCATTCCAAGTAGGAGTTCCTCCATTATTTGTTCCTGGAACATAAGAATAACCTCCATCAGGATTATACATAGGAGGAAGAGTTTGGGCTGAAGAGCTATAGATATATTTATGAGCTGTTATAACTTGTGCATTTCTACCACCTTGTAGGTTATCTTGTGTTCCAATATTTCCACTTGTAGCTGTCCATAAAGAAGCATTGTTTTGTTGTACTTGAGTAAATGTAAATGAACCTTCTGCACCATCTGCACCATCTGTCCAAGTCGCTGTCCAAACTTCACCTGCTGTATTATCAGAATTTACTACAAGATTGATATTTTTCATACTATCTGTAGTGCCATCTGAGTTATCATTGATAAAATCTATACCACTACCATCAGCATTTTTAACCGCTTTAACTCCTGTGCCTTGTCTTGTGTCATTAGAAGCTGTGAAAGTGTTGATATAAGTTATAGCCTCATCTATACTTGTTATATTTTCATTTTCTATTTTTACACCATTTAAAACTATGCTTAATTTTGTTTTTTGATCACCATTTCCCCAAAATGCTGCTGTTTGATTTTGTTTTAA
>NZ_JAENKV010000038.1 GCF_016599045.1 Campylobacter sp. TTU_617 | reverse complement strand
AAACTCATAATTATCAGGCAAAGGTAAGTTTAAATCCCAAGCAAGATTAGCATCAATAGTATGATAATTTAATTCTTCATTTATATCTTTTAATTTATTTGAATCAAGTAAAGAAGGATAAGGATGATTTTCATCTTTATATCTTATTTTAAAATCATTTGAACTAAGCCATTCGTTTATAATTTCAAAGTGTTTTATAACAAAGCTAAGATTATTTAATATAACACTTATTAAACTTTCATAATCTTTATGAAGATTAATTAATTTATGAAGCTTTTTTTGATAACTTTTATTTGTAAAAAAATCAATATGATTTAATATGTTTTCATAAACATTAGGGTTTAAAGAAGTGGTATATAAATTTAAAGTATCCAAAAGTTCTTTAATACTTGTATAATTATTTTTAGCTTGTTTAAATTCTTTAAGTAAGAAAAGATAAGATCCTTTATACCAATTCTTGTGAGTTTTAATTAAAGTTTCTCCCAAAAAATAACAAAGATGTAGTTTAAGCTTTAAAGCTTCTTTATAATCTTTACAATCTTTTAAAGGTATATAAGTTAATTGTGGAAAAGCTTGTATAATTTGTTTATAAAGTTTTTTTTCTTTTTGATGCGTTCTTTTTAAGGTGTAAAGTTCTTTTATAAGCTTTAAATATTCAATCCCCCCCCCCAGAATATTATTATTTTTTATTTTTTTATCAAAATTAATTAAAGCTAGTCCAAGTTTATAAGAGAGAGTATTTTTAATTCTATGTGAAGCATTATCTTGCATTATTGTTCCTTTATAAGTAAAAATGGTTATTATATTAATTATAAAAATTAATATAAAATTTATTCTATAATAATAGTTTATGATTTTAAAATTTGATTATACCCCCCCC
>NZ_JAENKV010000037.1 GCF_016599045.1 Campylobacter sp. TTU_617 | reverse complement strand
CATTTTTATACATTAAAAACCTTTTATAAAATATAAAGAAAATATTTTATTCTAAGATTTTTATAAAACTTTTTAATGTATTAAAATCGATCTTTAAATTTAAAATATTAAAAATAATTCCTGTTCCAAAAGAGCCTAAGCACAAATTCTTAATCCCCCCCCCCCTCTCTCTCTAGTTGTTTTTGTAGGCAAATAAGATCTAAAACAAGTTTATTGATCAGAGTATTTCCATATTCTTTTAAACTATCATCAAAATTATTTTTAAGCTTTAGAGTATAAAAGAGCTTATCGCGAACAAAGCTATTGGCATTTTGAAATAAAAAATAATCTATTTCTTGTTTTTTTTGTTTAAAATGACTAAAAAAATCTTCAAAAAATATTGGAAATTTTTCCATAATAAATGAAAAAAATAAATTACCATCTGTCTTCATAAAATCATTGCCATTTTCATTAAAAGCTTTTAGTGGTAAAGTTTCTTCTAAGGCAAATTCTGAAAAAATATTTTGAGAATAAAACGCTTTTTGCTTAGTATTTGTTTTTTCTATTAAAATAGCACTAGCACTATCAGAAGTATTTAAAAAAGTAATTTTATCTTTTGGATTAATTTTTTTGCTTTTTACACTTGCACAAAGCAAAACAACTTTTTTTATATTTAAATGATCAAGCAATAAAAAAGCCCTCAAAAGACCTTGTAAAAATCCCCAGCAAAATACGCTAATATCAAAACACAAAGTATGATTGGCTAATTTTAAATTTTTATGCACCAAACTAGAACAGGCTGGAGCTAGAAAATCTGGAGTAAAACTTGCAAAAATCAATACATCAATTTCATCTTTTTTAATTAAATTTTGATTTAATAATTCTTCTAAAGCCTTGCTTGCTAAATCACTTGCATAGGTATTTTCATCACTTATAAAATGATTAAATATACCACTATTTTGCTGTAAAATTTTAAATTTATTTTCACTTAAATTAACAAAATTAAGCTCTTCTTCATAAGTGCGAGGATTTTTAGGTAAAACCACGCTTATAGCTTTTATGGAATGATTATTAATTGCTAATTTCATTTATAACCTTTAAATTTATTTTCTAATATCGA
>NZ_JAENKV010000036.1 GCF_016599045.1 Campylobacter sp. TTU_617 | reverse complement strand
TCCCCGCTCACCACTATCCAAAATGGTCTTAACTCATTCTTTGATTTTATTAATCATAAAACAAATAATGTATCAACCATTAATATAAAAACAAATGATGAATTTGGTCAAATATCTAATGCCATCAATGAAAACATTCTTCAAACTAAACAAGGTTTAGAACAAGATAATCAAGCAGTAAAAGAAAGTGTATCAACTGTTCAAGTAGTAGAAAAAGGAGATTTAACTGCAAGAATTACTGCTAATCCAAGAAATCCACAATTAATTGAACTTAAAAATGTTCTTAATAAACTTTTAGATGTTTTACAAGAAAAAATAGGTTCTAATATGAATGAAATACAAAGAGTATTTAATAGTTATAGAGCCTTAGATTTTACAACAGAAGTTAAAGATGCTAAAGGTGCTGTTGAAGTAACTACAAATGCATTAGGACAAGAAATCATTAAAATGTTAAAACAAAGTTCTGACTTTGCAAATTCATTAGCAGATGAGAGTGGAAAACTTCAAACTGCAGTTCAATCTTTAACTAATTCTTCAAATTCTCAAGCAGCTTCATTAGAAGAAACAGCAGCAGCATTAGAACAAATCACTTCTTCTATGCAAAATGTTTCTCAAAAAACAAGTGATGTTATTACTCAAAGTGAAGAAATTAAAAATGTAACAAGTATAATAGGTGATATTGCAGATCAAATCAATCTTTTAGCTTTAAATGCTGCTATTGAAGCTGCACGTGCAGGAGAACATGGACGTGGATTTGCTGTTGTTGCTGATGAAGTTAGAAAACTAGCAGAGAGAACTCAAAAATCTCTAAGTGAAATAGAAGCTAATACTAATTTACTTGTTCAATCTATCAATGATATGGCTGAATCTATAAAAGAACAAACTACAGGTATTACTCAAATCAATGAAAGTGTAGCTCACATAGATCAAACTACTAAAGATAATGTTGAGATTGCAAATGAATCAGCACTTATTTCTAATACAGTAAGTGATATAGCAAGTAATATACTTGATGATGTAAAGAAAAAGAGATTTTAATAACTAAAGAGCAAAAGCTCTTTAGTGAATTAATATGAGTAATAAATAAATTTAATTATTAAACTACTTTCTAGCAAGAATAAAATTCAATAAATTT
>NZ_JAENKV010000035.1 GCF_016599045.1 Campylobacter sp. TTU_617 | reverse complement strand
ATATTTGACCAAATTCATCATTTGTTTTTATATTAATGGTTGATACATTATTTGTTTTATGATTAATAAAATCAAAGAATGAGTTAAGACCATTTTGGATAGTGGTGAGCGGGGATAAGAAATAATTATTAACAAGATATAAAAATATTAAAGCAAAAGCTACCATTATAATAACTACTATTGTTTGAATAAAAGCCATTTTTGTAACTGGTTCATTGACTACTTCTGCACTTTCTGTGCTACATATAGTATATTCAGATACTTTAGCACAAATACCTAATCTTTCTTCTCCTTTTAATCCATAAGAAAAGAATTTATAATCTCCGTTTTCTTTATAAGCATTGATTACTGGAGTATGATCTACAGAAGAATCTAAAAGTTTTTTTTGTGTAGCAATAAAAATTTGATTATTCTTATCAAATAAAAGAGAGTTGCCTGGCTTAGTTTCAAATTCTTTTTGTAAAGCTTCTACCAAGACATCAATTGCTAAAACTCCTATAAATTTACCATCTTTATAAAGAGCTTTTGAGTAAGTAAAACAAGGTAAATTAGTAGTAACATCTATGTAAGAAGGGGTTATATAAATTCCATTTGTTTTTAAAGCTTCCTGATAATAGCCTCTTGTTCTTGCATCATAATTATCAGCTTTACCATAAATACCAAAATTCTTTCCTTTAGCATCAGAATCTGTATCACTTACAACAAGCTCACCATCTGGTTGCGCAATATAAGCTGCTAAAAATTTTCCAGCTTCTCTTAAAAACTTTAAATCATCTCCTATATTTTCCATCAAAGCTTGTTGGTTATCTAATTGATTATAGGAAAGTTTTAAAATTCTATTAGCGAAATTTTCAAGAGTTTGTGAATTATTATTTTGAAAATTGATGATGGATTCTTGAGCTACTTTTAAAACATTACTTTGAGATTTAAATTCTGCTTTATTCAAAGCATCTTTTGAAAAATAAAAAGTAACTATACCCAAAACAACTAAACACAAAATAGCTATAATATTAGCTATTAAAGAGATTTTAAATTTAACACTGCTTATTTTCATAAAAATCCTTCAGAACTAAAAATAATAAATTATTATATAACAAAAACAACTTATTTATTCTATATTTAGGAAATTTTAACAAGAAAATATAAAAACTTATTTTTTTAAAACAAATATAACTGAAGTTTTAT
>NZ_JAENKV010000034.1 GCF_016599045.1 Campylobacter sp. TTU_617 | reverse complement strand
CTTTAATTCAATTTAAGCTAAAACAATAAGTATGAACAATAAGTATAAGCTATATAGATATTAGTATATAAGGATAAATTTAATTATTAAAGATAAAAATTTAAACACTTAATAAAGGAGGCATTAATTACTATAAATAAAAAATTAAGAATGTTTGAATTTATTATAAGCATAAAAGAGTATTAACAAATTTAAAAAATAAAACACTATAAAGGAGATAAAATGAAATATACTATTTTAGATAATGGACGCATACAAAGTAAAGGTTATGCAATGCTTAGTAAAGATGCTAAATTTACACCTTTTGATTTTAGCCGTCATGCCATTGGTGATAATGATATTTTAATTAAAATTTTATATGCTGGAATTTGTCATAGTGATATTCATACTGCAAGAAGTGAATGGGGTGAAGCTATATATCCTTGCGTTCCAGGACACGAAATAGCTGGAGAAGTTATAGCTGTAGGAAAAAATGTAAGCAAATTTAAAGTAGGTGATTATGCAGGAGTTGGCTGTATGATAAATTCTTGTGGAGAATGTGATGCTTGCAAACGCTCACAAGAGCAATTTTGCGAACAAGGAAAAACAATTTATACTTATAATAGCAAAGATTGCTTCCACAATGATGAAATTACTTATGGAGGCTATTCAAATAATATTGTTGTTAGTGAAAAATTTGCTGTTTGTGTGCCAAAAGATGCTCCTATGGAAAAAGTCGCACCTTTACTTTGTGCAGGAATTACTACTTATTCACCTTTAAAATTTTCTAATGTTAAAGAAGGATCAAGTGTAGCTATAGCTGGTTTTGGTGGGCTTGGTATGATGGCTGTAAAATACGCTATTAAAATGGGTGCAAAAGTAAGTGTTTTTGCTAGAAATGAAAATAAAAAAGCTGATGCTTTAGCAATGGGTGTAAGTTCATTTTATACAAGCACTGATAAAAATATCGTAAAAGAAAGATTTGATTTTATTATTTCAACTATACCAACTGCTTATGATCCTGTTGCATATATAGAATTACTTAAATTTGGTGGAGAAATGGCTATTGTTGGACTTCCTCCTTTAGAAAATGAAATAAATATCAATATAAAAGAACTTATATTTAAAGCTGGAAAAAAAGTTTATGGCTCTTTAATAGGTGGTATTGCTGAAACTCAAGAAATGCTTGATTTTTCACTAAAGCATCAAATTTATCCAGAGATTGAACTTATAAAGCCAAACGAAATTGATAAAGCTTATGAAAATCTTACTTCAGGTAAAGCAAAATTTCGTTATGTGATTGATATGAG
>NZ_JAENKV010000033.1 GCF_016599045.1 Campylobacter sp. TTU_617 | reverse complement strand
AGATATGGGGTTGATTATGATGGAAGTGGTTCATTTGCCGCAGCTGATGTAAATGAAAATGTTAAAGTAGTTGTAAATTCTTCAGGAGCTTTTTCTATCACTAATGTTAATGAAACATCTAAAAGTCCGACTTTAACAAATACTGGTCCAACTTTAGATTTTAATGCTCACAATATGAATTTCAATATCACTGCTTACACAGATGAGAAAGGAACACAAAATACTCTACAAACTCTTTAGGAGTAAGTGCTTTTGATGCAAATTTAAAAACAAATCAAACAGCAGCATTTTGGGGAAATGGTGATCAAAAAACAAAATTAAGCATAGTTTTAAATGGTGTAAAAATAGAAAATGCAAATATATCAAGTATAGATGAGGCTATAACTTATATTAAACTTTGATATAAATTTCAATGTCACACTTTATTTCAGCATTTTCAATGCGAAACAAAGTGTGACATTATCCCACCCACCCACCCAAAATAAATTCAAAACAAATTTTGGAACAAAAATTGCTTAGTATTTTTTCGAATAATTTTAAGCAATACTTTATAAAGGATTTAATTATGATGAGATCACTTTGGTCCGGAGTTAGCGGACTTCAAGCACACCAAATTGCAATGGACGTTGAAGGTAACAACATTGCAAACGTTAATACCACAGGTTTTAAATATTCTCGTGCTGATTTTGGAACTATGTTTAGCCAAACGGTAAAAATAGCCACAGCTCCAACTGATGGAAGAGGGGGACAAAACCCTTTACAAATCGGACTTGGTACCTCAGTTAGCTCCACAACAAGAATTCACTCTCAAGGTTCAGTTCAAACCACAGATAAAAACACCGACGTTGCGATCAATGGTGATGGATTTTTTATGGTAAGTGATGATGGCGGTCTTACAAATTATCTTACACGTTCAGGAGATTTTAAACTTGATGCTTACGGAAATTTCGTTAATAATTCTGGCTTTGTTGTTCAAGGGTGGAATATAGACTGGGATACTCAAAGCATTGATTCTTCAAGAAGCCCACAAAATATTTTCATCGATCCAGGTATGCACATCCCAGCAGCCCAATCAACAGAAGTAGCTATCAAAGCAAACCTTAACAGCGGTCTTAACATAGGCACAGCCAGCAGACCTTTATACTCTTTAGATTCTGTTCATGGATACAATAGCAAAACAAATGAAACTAAAGATGAAAACGATACAGGAACAACTCAGTTTTATACCACTTCTAAAAATTCAGTTGAAGTTACAGAAAAAGGGGTTGATTGTGCTTCTTTATTTAATGCTAATGGAACAGGTTTAAATTTAAGAGATGGACAAGGTATTTGGGTATCTTATGCAGATGCAAAATACTCTACAAATAAAGTAGGCGCAAG
>NZ_JAENKV010000032.1 GCF_016599045.1 Campylobacter sp. TTU_617 | reverse complement strand
TAGGGGATATTTATAGATTAGGTTTAGTTTTATCTAAATTCTTTAGTTCTTTTACAAGTATTAATTCTTTTTTTAAATTAAAAATCAAATGTTTAAAAAGTGAAGATATTTTTACTTATCCTATTGTAAATGGTAATAAGGAGTTGATGTGAGAGATGAGTTTTTAGGGTGTGAGTTTTATAGTGCAATTAGAAAACTCCTTAAAACTTATAATAAAAAAGATATTTTCTTAAGAGCAAATCCTAGTTTAAAGCATCCTAATAAAGAAATTGAAGCTATTAAATTTAATAAAAAAAATCAACAAGTTTTAATTGAAATAATAGTTAATTTTATGGGATTGCAAGGAAGCACCTCTCAATTACCAAGCTATATGTTAGATAAACTATCAAGAAGCCAAAATAGCTCAGAATGGACCTTATTTTTTGATTTCTTTAATCATTATATATTATGGCTATTTTTTGAAAGTAAAAATTTAAGAAATTATGCAAGATCTTTTAAGGAAGATTTTAGTGATACTTTATCTAAAGTACTATTCTCTTTGCTTGGAATTGAAAACAATAATATTGCCAAAAAATACTTACAATTCGCTCCTTTACTCTTAAGTTTTAGACGCCCAAAATATTATATTGAAAAAGCTTTAGAGAATAATTTTAATTTATATAATAAAATAAGCATTATAGAAAATATTCCTCATCAAATTATAATTCCATCATATGAAAAAAATAAATTAGGTTTTAAAAATAATATTTTAGGAAATAATTTCATTCTAGGAGAAAAAATTACATCTTATAATAGTAAAATAGCTGTTTATATAAAAAATATAGAATACGAACAAGCTTTAAATTTTTTCCCAGGAAAAAAATTTCATCAAGAACTAAAAGAAAGTATCATTTTTTTAACCAATAATGAATTTGATACAGATTTATATTTAAAAATTAAATATAATAAAAAAATGGGCTTTACTTTAGGGGATAAAAGTTCTGCAAAGCTTGGCTTAGCAAAAGTATTAAAAAGTCCTAAAAACTCTTATAGTTTTATATATATTAAATTATAATTTTTTAAATTTGTCTTATAAAATAAAAACTACAATAAGCTTAAAAATCATATTAAATCAAATAAAAGATGATTTATAGACTTTAATTTTATTTTGCATAAAGAAGCAAATTTGAAAGATAAAGACTTTGTTTTATTTACGTTTTTAAATATAATGCAAAACTTATCGAATAAATCAATATATCTAAATTTTTAGTATTTAAATTTAAATATCTACGAATATCAAAAAACAAAGAAGAAAAGGGTATATGTTGAAAATAATGTAATAAAATATAAATGGGAAAATCATTAAATAACCAATGAAAATTATCTTAAGTACTAAAGTTTTGATGATGTAAAATTAAACAGATACTTTGATAGAATATATAGACTAGAAAATTATAAAATTGTATTTATCACAATTATTTAAATTGCAAATTTTA
>NZ_JAENKV010000031.1 GCF_016599045.1 Campylobacter sp. TTU_617 | reverse complement strand
TTCTTTCTTGCAAGAAGTTTAATATTTGTGAATAAGAAATGGAATTTCTAAATTTCATAGAATTAAAAGTATCAGGATTAATTCCTAATTCTTGTGCTATATCTTTTGTTTTTAATTCACGCTTACCTTCACTTGCAAGTATATCTTTTAGCTTTTCAATCACTTCTTGCATTTGCATTTTAATAATTTGTTTTAATTTCAAAGAATTTAAACACAAAACAAAATATTAAAAAGCAAAGAAAATATTTTATTTTGAAAGGTTAGGTTTTAAGTATTTGCAATAAAAAACAATTATGCTCTTGACGCTCAAGAGTTTTAAGAATTTTTTCCTTTTTAATTTTATTTTCATCTAATTCTAAAAAATCTAAATAGGCTTGAAATAAATTATCATTACGATCATATTCTTCTTGTTTTTTTACATCCATTGCACTAGAAAAAAAGATAAAAAATTCATGATAAAAATCACTATTTGCTTGAAAAGACTTTACTATGCTTTCAATTTCAAAATCGTTATATTGCTTAATTGTATCAGAATAAAATGTTTCTCTAATTTCATCCGATGAAAGATTGTCTAAAAATAAATCAATATCTATATTTTGATATTTTTCATTTTGCAATTCTTTATAATAATTTTTATATTCTTCATTTTCCTCTATCATTTCTTCTATCTGTTGATAAATATCACTATAAAATGGATCATAGCGGTCTGATATATTAATTTTATATTCGACCAATTCTTTAATAACAAATTTTTCAATATCTTTTTTACAATTTAATTCTTTGCCTGTTATTTTTTTGTAAATAATAAAAAAATATTGATAGTAAGAAATAGAAGAATAAGCTCCATTGCCGTATATATAATTTTTAAATTTTGGAAACAAATCTTTTATATACTTTGCAAAATCTATATCATTTAAATTACTATATAAATATTTATCTCTACATTTATCAAAATAAATTCTAGCCTCTTCTTTTAAGTCACTTTCAAAATGAAATTTCAAAGTATCTAAATCATCTTGATTTAAATAACAAAGATCTTCAAAATATTTTTTAATATAGTTCGAGATTGGTTTTCATTAGTATTATAAGAATAATATTTTTTGATATGATTTAACAAAATATCATAATACATTTTCAGTCCGCCAAAAAATATTTCATTACTATAATCTTCTTTTTTGATTTTCATAAAGCATTCTTTATTAAAATAAATTATATGTTCTATAAAGCGTAATAGTAATCGTAAATTATTATTACATGAATTTTGATAACATTCAAAAATTATATTTTGTATTTCTTTATCACATTCTATTTTATTAGAAATAATATTCTTAGCCACTTCGCTATTATCATCTATATTAATCTCATAATCGATAACTTTTTCTTTGTAAGTTTGGTACCAGTTTTCACTATTACCTTGTTTAGCTTCTTCTTTGTTGTTTGCAGTTAAATTATTGTTTTGTTCTTCTAATTCATCTATATGAAAAATCATAACAACATTACATTCTTTATCTTCTTTGAGTAAATTTACAAGTCCTAGAATTTCTTTTAAAGAAAGTTTATCAGATCTTCTTTCT
The DNA here is from genome assembly GCF_016599045.1 of Campylobacter sp. TTU_617. Taxonomy (GTDB): domain Bacteria; phylum Campylobacterota; class Campylobacteria; order Campylobacterales; family Campylobacteraceae; genus Campylobacter_D. Next base: position 928 of record NZ_JAENKV010000031.1, on the reverse strand, counting down.
ACATTATCAAAACACACAATAATATTTTTAAAATCTTCTTTTTTCAAAAAAGAAAAGATAGAATCAGGATTTATATTTATAAAACCACAACTTAATTTTTCTACAAAATTGGTTATTGTATTAGTTGCTATTTTTGAAGTATTATTATAAGTTCCATATAATTTAAAAACTATTTCTTCTAATATTTGTTTGTAGTTTTCTTTACCAAAAAGATCTACATAAATGACTTTTTTATTATCAAAGTTTAAGGTAATTTCTTTTTCAACTTGTTTCCAAAGATATGTTTTACCTATACCCCAAGATCCATTTATAGCTAAACACTTTTTAGATTTACTATTTAAAAAATTGGCGATTTTATCAATTTTATTCATTATGTGCTCCATAAAATAATTATCTAATTTTACAATAATATTAAGTTTTCTATGTAACTATCTTCCAAAACTTAAAACTATAGATAGTTACATACTATTTTTATATAAAAAGTGGTTAAATTATGATTATATAGTGTTTTATAATGATAGTTACACAAATAATAAAATATAAACTTATTTTAAGTAAAAATGTAACTATCCTAGAGAGCAAAAAACATTTTTGGGATATAAAATTTAAAATCAAACCTCACTTTTATCTGCCTTTTAAACAGCACTTAATCACTATCTCGGGATAAAACGGATATTTTGGGATATTTGGGATATTTTAATTTTAAAATAGGAAAGATAAAAAGTAGTTTTATATGCCTTAAAAGCTTATTATTTAGGATTTTTGCTAAAATTGTTTAGAGATAGTTACATATTTTTTTAAAATACCCCTTACATTAAAAATTCTATTTCACCATTGAAAGATATATTAAAAAATAATATTTAAATAATTTAGAAATAATTTTACTTTTTAATCAAGTAAAAGTGTTTTATATTTTTAAACTTCTTTA
>NZ_JAENKV010000030.1 GCF_016599045.1 Campylobacter sp. TTU_617 | reverse complement strand
GTTTAAATATAGAATAAAATTAAATGATAGAAAGTTAAAATATAAAATAATACAAATAACATATAGGTTATAAAGCAATATAAAATAAATACAAATAGCATAAAAGCAATACAAAGTAATAAATAACTAAAACAATACAAAAATTAATTTAGAATATAAATATATAAATAGTAGTATTTGATTTAAAAACAAAAATAAATTGAAACAATATAAATAATTTTTTAAATTATTTTATAATCTTATAATAACTTAAATATATAAATACTAAAAATAATCAATTAAAAATTATTATTAATAAACTTTTAATTAAAAATATTTTATTATTCCAAAAAAGTTTATTATTTATATTTTATTACTTTTTTATTTTCTTTTTTAAAATAAACAATCAAAGGAGTTTTAAACAATGGATCAAAAACATAGTTTAAAAGAGATTTCGGGGGGGGGGGATTGAAAAAAACCATTCTCATTCATCTAAAAAACTAGTTCTTTCTTTAGTTACAATCTCTTTTTTAAGTTCTTATTCTTATGCTACAGCTAATGTAGAAGCTTATGATGATAGCAAAACTAAATCAACAACTACTTATCAAAATACTAATACTACGATAAGTGATTCAAAAACTGAAACGCAAACTATAACTGGAAGCAATAATACTCTTACTATAGGAAGTGGCGGAACCATTACAATTTCTAATCAAAATAGTCAAGCTGTTCTTTTTCAAACAGGCTCTTCAACTACCACTTTTAAAAATGAAGGAACCCTTATAGGTGGAAGCAATACTTCTGGTGTTCAAGTAGGTGTAAATAGAAGAGGTGGTGCTACCATAGAAACCTTTATCAATGAAGGTATTATTGGAAATGGTTCTTCTAAATTTGGAGTAGTAGTTTGGGGAAGTGAAAGTTCTAAATCTACAATTAATAATTTCTCTAATAAAGGTACTATAAGTTCAAACAATGGTGAGGCTATTTATCTTGGTAATACTGAGATTACTACTTTTACTAATAGTGGGACTATAAGTAGCACTAATAAACAAGGGATAAATATTGCTAGTGGAGCAACAATAACTAATTTTACTAATGATAGCAATGGATTGATTCAGGGTAATAGTAGCTATGGAGCATTAAACGTAAATGATGCAACTATTAAAACTCTAACTAATAGTGGAACTATAAGTAATAATAGCAATCAGGGTGTAAATATAGCTGACGGAGCAACTATAGAAACTTTTAATAATAGCGGAACCATAAAAGGTGCTAACTCTGGTATATTTGTAAGTAGTAATATAAAGACTCTTAAAAATTCTGGAACTATAATTGCCAATGGTAATCAAGAAACAGATGCTGGTATAAAATTAGAATCAGGCGGAACTATAGATAATATAATAAATACTGGAACTATAAGTTCAAATGCTTCTGGCATAGCCGTATCTTATGGTAAATTTGGAACACTTTTCATAAAAGATGGAGGTATAGTTTATGGTAAAGAATCTGGAATAGAAGTAGGTCAATGGCAACGTTTAGGAGATTTATATATAAATGGAGGTAAAAATTCAAAAAAAGATGCTACAGTTAGTGGTGTTTATGGTGGTAAATATGGTATTTATTTAGGAATTGGTTCAAGTACTCAAAAAATAGAACTTTCTAATGGAGGTGTAATACAAGGTGGTATTAATGGAATAAGGTTACGTAACTCAGCCTCTTTAAGCGGAGATATGGTTTTATCTGGTGAAGGCTCTATGGTAAAAGGTGGAAGTGGTGCTGCTATTTCAAATGAAAGTGGAAAAATATCTGGTTCTATAACTATAAAAGATGGAGCTACTATAGGTTCAGATTCTGGTAAAGCTATAGAAAATTCAGGTTCAGGAACTGTTACAGGTGGTATAACTATAAGTGGATCAAATACTAAAATAGAAGGAGATATAGTTAATACAGATAATGGATCTATAGGTGGTGATATCAAGATAGAAAGAGGAGCTCAAGTAGAAGGTGGTATTACTAATACAGGTAATGGTTCTATTACAGGAAGTATAGTAGTAGAGGAAGGTGGTAAGCTTGATTCTATTACAAATACTTCTACTTCTGATACAGGTATAAGTGGATCTATTACTAATAATAGTGATAACAATCTTGAAATTTCAAATGGTGAAGGTGCAACCATAGGTAGTGGAATCATAAATAGTTCAACTGGAACTATCTTCGTAAATAACCAAGGAACTATAGATAAGGATAGTAGTGGTAACAATCTTACTAATAATGGATCTGGTAGCATAGTCATAGAAGATTGGCTTGTAACTTCAGATGAATCAGGTAACTTAGATACTATAGTTGTAGGTGGAAATGGTTCAGGTAATGTAAGTGCAGATAATATAACCATAGATGAAGCTAATCTTGATCTAGATAATCTTGATGATATAAGTGATGTTATCAGTGGAATTGATAAAGGTAATGTAAGCAACATAACAACTAATGGTAGTGGAGATATAAACTTAATCTATGATCCTACAACAGGAAAGATTTATCAAAGCTTTAACCTTAATGCCTCTATATCAGGAGCAACCTTTAGATCTTTAGTATCTACTACAACAAGAAGATCAACCTTTATTGATAATGTTATGGGTAATTCTATGCAAAGCTTTTATCTAAGCTCTTCAAGTAGAGCTCAAAGAATGGCTATGCAAGAAAAAGGTAATTTATACTCTGATGCAAGTGATTATATAAAGAGTGATTTTAAAAATGCTTCTTATGGAATGAATAAAGAACACTCCTTATTTATACTTCCTTATACTTCTTCACAGAATGTTGAACTTTCTTTAAATGAAGAAAGTAAAGGACATACTAAAGGAACTATTATAGGTTATTCTACTTTAAAAGATAGTGGAA